>JBEKFX010000021.1:0-86262 GCA_050013115.1 Polyangiaceae bacterium | reverse complement strand
GGAGCGGGAAAAGGGTCCCACGAACCTTCGACACGACAGCCCTCCCGATGGTCCATGCCACGTGGGGGTGCGAGGCCACGCCGACGACGCGCAGCAGTCCTCCGAACTTCAATCGACTGACGCCAATCTGCCCCGTCAGCGGAACACCGGAGGAAAACGGCTGGATCTCCAGGTCGGGAATGCGGACCAAAGCGGCGGGCGCATCCAAAATCGCGTTTTGGACTCGCACGAGGTCTCTCGACACGTTCGCGTGCGCCTCCAGCGTGCGGCCCAAGGGGCGGCGGGCGACGGTCAGGTCCGTCGCCCGAACGTCCACGTCCGCCTCGGGCAACCGCCACCCCGCGGAGCTCTGGACCGATCCGGAGACCTCGGCCCGACCTTTGATCCCGAGGTGCCGCCCGGTGCGGTCCAGCAACGCGAGCGGCAGAACCGCTTTCAACCGCGCGCGCGCCACCGGGTTGCCGGAGGACGAATCGAGCGCGAACCGCGCGTCGGTGACCGACACGGCGACGCGCGATGACGCCGGCTCCGACGGACGGCACGACGCGAGATGTGACGATGCCTCGACCTGTGCGACCCCGTCCGCGACGAGCGACGGCACATCGACTTCGCGGGCGGTTATTCGGATAACGGCGGCGGCCGAACAGAGCGCATCGTGGGTCGACTGCCCTTCGGGTGTGTACGCATCGACGCCGCCGGAAGCGATCCGGGCGCGGACGTCCGCCGCCGCGGGCGCCC
The DNA here is from genome assembly GCA_050013115.1 of Polyangiaceae bacterium. GTDB lineage: Bacteria > Myxococcota_A > Polyangia > Polyangiales > Polyangiaceae > Palsa-1150. The sequence goes on along the minus strand of JBEKFX010000021.1, from coordinate 85,524 downwards.
CTCTCGGTCCGGGCGACGCCCTCCAATCGACGTCGACACCGGCGAGCCAGAGTCGATCCGACCTGCCGATGAGCTCGACTCGTCCGCCGCGCGTTCGAATCGATGGAAGGCCGAGCGCCTTCGGGAGAAGTGCTACAGACCGGCGCAGGGAGTCCGCCGCGGCGCCTTGATCCGACGGCGCGACCGCCAACCGGACGACGGGGGAATCGGCATCGATCGAACCAGGCTCGAGGCGGCCGACGATCAAGGCGCCGACCCTCGGGTGCACGACCACCCGAGGGATGTCGGCCACGATGACGACCCCACGGCTCGAAACGAGATGAACGTCCTCGAGGGCGAGCCCGAGCACCCCCGACGCGGCCACGCGAAATGTGCCCGTCACGCCGGCGCGGGCCATCCTGCGCTCGATGGCGTCCGAGATTCGATGACGGACCCACGGCGTGCGAATCAGAAGGGGCGCAAAGCTCAGCGCAACGGCGGCCGAGGCGACGAGCCCCAACAGCGTGTGCAAGAAACGCATTCGGCCTGGCCGACGGCGTCCTCGAAGCCCGCACTGTCCTCGAGGGTTGGCCACGGTCCGAGCCATCGCAAAAGCCGTGCAGCGGCTTCGGCGGAGCCGCGGTTGTCGTACGGCCGGTGGCCCCGCCGTACGAAACTCGGCCTCTTGCAAGCGCGGGCGGGCTGGGCCGAGGACCTGAACGGGGCGGCCTGGATGGCGGGGCGGGGCCGGCACGGCGTCATCGCGGATGCGCCGTCGCGTTTGGGGGTGTAGAAGGGTCGGGTGAGCGCACCCGTCCAAGCGGAGCTCCGCCGCATCCTTGTTCCGACCGACTTCACCCCGACGTCCGAGCACGCCCTCGACTGGGCCGTCGCGCTGGCCGCGCGCGTCGGGGCGTCTGTCACCGTGATGCACGCCTACGAGATTCCAATCATCGGCTTTCCCGACGGAACCGTCCTGGCCACCCCGGACGTGGCAATCCGCATCGCCGATGCCTCTCGGGCCGCGCTGGAGGCGGCGGTCGAGCGCAGGCGTGCCCAAGGCATTCCGCTCGACTCGGTCCTGCGCGAAGGCACCGCTTGGGAGGAAATCAACGCGATGGGCGAAATCTTGAACGCCGATCTGATCGTGATCGGCACCCACGGGCGCCGAGGTTTCTCGCGCGCCCTGCTTGGCAGTGTGGCGGAGAACGTCGTCCGTACGGCCAATCGTCCCGTCGTGACCATCCGCGGTGACCACTGATCCGACGGTGACGTTTTTTCGAAGTCAGGCGCTCGGGACCGGAGTAGTAGTCGCCAGGCTCGGGCTCGAAGAGCAGCCAGCGAATCTCCCTTCCTTGGAGCCTCGTGACCGGGTGCAATGTCACACGTTTGAGGCTGAACCGACGTTCCGTTTCTACATCGAGCTTTGAGCATGGGGTGGAAACGAAAGGAGCGCGAGCATGCGCATCGTCTACGGCATCTTCGGATACGGGCGCGGCCACGCCACGCGGGCGGAGGCCGTGCTTTCGGAGATGCGCGAGCGGCACGATCTCTTGATCCTGGTGGGCGGCGATGCCCACGAGGCGCTGAGCACACGATTCCCGGTCGAGCGCATCCCGACCCTACGATACGTATATGGCACCCGGGGCGAACGCTGCGTCCGACTGACGCTGCAGCGCAACCTGCGGCACGTCGCCGATCTCGCGTTCGGGGGTGAGTCGTTCCGCTCGGTGGTCGACCGCATTCGCGACTTCAAGCCTGACGTCGCCATTTGCGATGCCGACCCGTGGACGCACCGCGCTGCAGCGATGCTCGGCATCCCGAGAATCGGCTTCGACCACTTCGGGATCATGGCGTACTGCCGGCCGCCCATCGCCTGGCGCGACCGCCTTCGTGTATTTCGCGACGTTCTCGCTTATCGAGCGCTAAACGGTCATCCTCAGCGCGTCGTTGTGTCGAGCTTTTTCGACCCGGACGGGCCCGCTCGCGGAGTCCGGATCGTCGGACCCCTGCTGCGCGACGAGGTGCGGAGAGCCACTCCGCGTAGCGGCGACTATCTGCTCGTCTACTTCAACCAGGCGCAGGCCCAGCTCACCCCGCGGATCGAGGCCGAGCTCCATGCGCTGCGGCTTCCGGTCGTCATCTACGGACGAAGAGACCGCGGCCGCGACGGAAATGTAGTCTTCAAGCAGATCGGGGACCCGGAGTTCGTCGACGACCTGGCCCGTTGCCGAGCGGTTCTCAGCACGGCCGGCAACCAGCTCGTCGGCGAGACCATGCACCTCGGAAAACCGATCTTGGTCCTGCCCGAAGACACCCCCGAGCAGAGGATGAACGCGCTGGCCGTCGAGCGCCTGGGCATCGGCGAACAAGTTCGCCGTTCGTCGTTCGCGGCAACGGCCATCCACCGATTCCTCGGCGGTGAGCGGGACTACGCCGAGCGCGCGCGCAGCTTGCGGCGCGATGGCCGCGAGGCTTCCATCGCGGCGCTCGAGGCATTCGTGCGCGAGCTTGCCGGCAAGCGCCAGGCGGCGCCCCTCGGGGCGTGGAGGCCCGCGTGACCGATCTCGCCGCGGCGATGCCGCGCTCGGTCGGCGCCCGGCCCGAGGCCGATCGGCTGCGTTGGCCACGCGCCGCGCGATATGCCCTCACCGTCCTGCAGAACCGAAGGGGCGGGGTCCCTCCCCGGCCGTCGTGGTGTACATTTCTCGTGACCTACCGCTGTAACGCCCGTTGCAAAATGTGCGATTCCTGGCGCCTGAAGCCCGGCTCGGAGCTCACGGTCATCCAGATCGAAGAGGTCTTTGCGAAGATCGGGCAGCTCGACGTCGTTCGACTGACCGGTGGCGAACCATTTCTTCGGGAGGACATGCTCGACATCGCACGGGCGGTGCTTTCGCGCTCGCAACCATTCGTCCTGCACGTGACGACGAACGGATCGTTTCCCGACCGGGTGGCTGGCATGGTCGAGGGCCTGAAGGCCGACGGACGTGCGCAGGCCCTGGCCGTTATGGTCTCGCTCGATGGAATGCCGGAGGAGCACGACACGAATCGCGGCCGAGACGTCACCTTCGACCGCGCAATCGACACCGTTCGCGTCCTCGTTGCGCACGGAATCCGCGTCTCGGTGAATCACACGGTCATTTCGCCACGTTCGCTCGAAGACAACGCAGCCATCCGGGCAAAGCTTGAGCCTCTCGGCGTCGACGTTCACTCCGTACTGGCGTACTCCGATTCGGCCATGTATTCGCTGAAGCTCCGCGGCACACGCGCAGAGCACTTGATCGTCCCGCGCGGCTATCCGCTTCACCCCTCGCTCGAGGGGGCCGACGTGCTCGGGTTCGTCGAACGCGAGCTTCTCGCGGCAGAGAAGCTGAAGCCACGAGAGCGGATCGGCAAGCGTTACTACCTGAGGGGTCTGCGATCGCGACTGCGCGGCGACGCCGACCCGGCGCCTCGACCGCGCTGCGTCGCCGTCCGTAGCCACCTGAGGCTCCTGCCGGACGGACGTGTCCCCGTTTGCCAATTCAACACCGAGACGATCGGCGATCTGCGCGCCGATTCCTTCGAGAACGTGTGGGGGTCAGCCGAGGCTCAACAGGCGCGAAGCTGGGTCGACGCGTGCCCGGGCTGCTGGGCTGAGTGCGAAGTCGTGCCGAGCGCTGTGTACACCGGCGACATCGTTCGGGCCGTGCTCTGATAGGCCCCTGCCCCGCCCACCCGGAGCCGCCATGGCTCCAAGGTCGCATGGCGGCTCGCCGCGCCCCGAATGAGCGGCGAAGAAGCCGGACCCCGAGCGGCGGCGCACTCCGCTCTGAAAGACGGTGAGTGGGTTTCGGCCAGCGGTGTGAGGACGTGGGGCTCGCCGGCAACCGGAGCTCGGCGGACGGTGGCCCCATTGCGCCGCCGAGCGCCTACGGCGACTTCAGCAGCTGGCGCAGCACATACTGCAAGATCCCGCCGTGCCGGTAGTACTCGCGCTCCTGCGGCGTATCGATCCGCACGGTCGCCACGAACTCGCGAACCGACCCGTCGACGCGCGCCGCGCGAATCGACACCTTGCGCGCGGCGATGGAAGCGGCCAAGTTGGCGATCGAAAAGGTCTCTTCGCCGGTGAGACCGAGCGAGTTCACGGAATCCGACGGACCGAACTCGAGCGGCAGAATGCCCATGCCGACGAGATTGCTGCGATGAATGCGCTCGAAGCTCTCCGCGATGACGGCACGCACGCCGAGCAGCTTCGGCCCTTTCGCCGCCCAATCCCGTGACGAACCTGAGCCATATTCTTTGCCTGCGAGGATGACGAGCGGGACGCCTTCTTTCGCGTACCGCATCGCCGCATCGAAGATGCTCAAGGCATCGCCGCTCGGCAGATGACGCGTCACGCCTCCTTCGGTGCCGGGGGCGAGCAAGTTGCGAAGGCGTACGTTTGCGAACGTGCCGCGCACCATCACCTCGTCGTTGCCGCGCCGCGAGCCATACGAGTTGAAGTCCTTGAAGTCGACCGCGTGCTGGGCGAGATAAACTCCCGCCGGCCCACTCTTTTTGATCGATCCAGCCGGCGAAATGTGGTCGGTCGTGATGCTGTCGCCGAGGACCGCGAGAACGCGCGCCGAGGCGATGTCGGTCACGGCAGCGGGTTCGCGTGTCATCCCGTCGAAGTACGGCGGGTGCTTGACGTACGTCGACTCGGGGTCCCATGCGTAGAGATCACCCGTCGCAATGGCGAGTTTCTTCCATTCGTCGTCACCTTCGAACACCCGACCGTAGACCCGCTCGAACATCGCCCGGTCGATGCACCGGTCGATGGCCGCCTGCACCTCGGCGCGCGTCGGCCAAACGTCCTTCAAGTAGACCGGCTTTCCATCGCTCCCCGTGCCGAGGGGTTCGGCGTAGGGATCGAAGTCCATCGTCCCTCGGAGCGCATAGGCCACGACGAGCGGCGGCGAAGCGAGGTAGTTCGCGCGGACCTCCGCATGGACCCGCCCTTCGAAATTTCGATTCCCGCTGAGAACCGCGGCCGCCACGAGGCCGCCTTGCTCGATGGCCTTCGAGACCGGTTCGGGGAGCGGACCGCTGTTGCCGATGCACGTCGTGCATCCATATCCGACCGTCTGGAATCCGAGCTTCTCGAGGTACGCGGCGAGGCCTGCCTTCTCGAGGTACTCGGTCACGACCTTCGATCCTGGGGCGAGGCTCGTCTTCACCCAAGGCTTGCGGGAAAGACCTTTTTCGACGGCCTTCTTCGCCAAGAGGCCCGCCGCCATGAGGACGCTTGGATTCGATGTGTTGGTGCAACTCGTGATCGCCGCAATCACGACGGCGCCGTGGCCGAGATCGACCCCGCCACTCTCGAGCGCCGCGGTGCCTTTGGCGTCGATCCCGCTCGCCTTGGGCGACTTGGCCAGCATCTTTTCGAGCGAGGCGTGGAAATTGGCCTTCGACTCGTTGAGCTTGACCCGATCTTGCGGCCTCGTTGGACCCGCAAGGCTCGGAACGATTGACGCGAGGTCGAGATGAAGCGTGTCCGAGTAGCGCGCCTCGAGCGCACCGGGCGTATGAAAGAGGCCCTGCTCTTTGCAGTAGGCCTCGACGAGCTTCACCTGCCCTTCGTCGCGTCCGCTGAAGCGTAGATAACGCAGCGTTTCGGCATCGACGGGAAAGATGCCGCAGGTCGCCCCGTACTCGGGCGCCATGTTTGCGATGGTCGCCCGATCGGCGAGCGGAAGCTGCGCCAAACCGTCGCCGAAGAACTCCACGAACTTGCCGACGACGCCCTTCCTTCGAAGCAGCTCCGTCACGGTGAGGACGAGGTCGGTCGCGGTCGCCCCTTCGGGCAGGGCTCCGGTGAGCTTCACGCCGACGACCTGCGGGATCAGCATCGAGACCGGCTGTCCGAGCATGGCCGCCTCGGCCTCGATTCCCCCGACGCCCCAGCCGAGCACGCCGAGACCATTGATCATGGTCGTGTGCGAATCGGTGCCGACGAGCGTGTCGGGGTAAACGGTCCGGCCGTCCTCGCTTTTCATGACGACGCGGGCCAAATACTCGAGGTTGACCTGGTGAACGATGCCGGTGTCGGGCGGCACCACCTTGAAGTTGCGAAACGCGGTCTGCCCCCACTTGAGAAACTGATAGCGCTCCTTGTTGCGTTGAAACTCGAGCTGGGCGTTGATCTTCATCGCATCGCCCGAACCGAACGCGTCCACCTGAACCGAGTGGTCAATCACGAGCTCGACGGGTTGCAGCGGATTGATGCGCTTCGGGTCGCCCCCGAGCGCTTTCATCGCATCACGCATCGCCGCGAGATCGACCACCGCAGGAACACCCGTGAAATCCTGCAAAAGGACGCGGGCCGGCGTGAACGCGATTTCGCGCGTCGGCTGCGCCAGGAGGTCCACCGTCGCGAGCGCTTCGACATCCTCGGCGCGGACCGAGACGCCGTTCTCGGTCCGGAGCAGGTTTTCAAGTAGGATCTTCAACGAAAACGGGAGCCGCTCGGCCTGCGGGTACCGGCTGAAGACCGGCGCGAGGCGAACGTATGCGTAGGTGGCAGAGCCGACCGAGAGTGAGGCGACCGAAGCGAATGTGTCAGGCATGACCTGAAGCGAGGACTAGTCCTCGGCAGGGGCGGGAGCAAGACCGCCTGGTTGTTCGGCAGGGGCGTACTGCTCGATCCGCCATGAACCCACACGGGACGAAGGGCCAGGGCGGGGTCGCGCGTCCGCCGCAGGTCGGCGGCCTTGTCCGTGGGCGCGCGAAACGTTGGCGAAACCTGCATGCACAAACTGCCCGAAGACCCGGTCGATCTTTCGTTTGCTGTTCGTGCTGTTCGCCCCCCAGGGCGCCGCGGACGCGCTACAATCGACGTCATTCATGTGCCGATTGCTCGGCATCACCGCCAACCAGCCAACCGAATTTCGGATTGTCTTGCGCGAGGCGCCGCGTTCGCTCGCGGCCTTGTCTCGCGAGCATCCGGACGGCTGGGGGATCGCGGTCTTCGACGCGCAGCTTCAAAGTTGGCAGCTCGACAAGGGCGTCATGGCCGCGGGCGAAGACGAGCGTTTCCACAGCCTGGCCATCGGAAGCCGCGGTGAGCTTCTCATTTCCCACGTTCGACAGCGGACCGTCGGCGAAAAAACCATCGCCAACACCCACCCATTCCAGCGGGGCCGCTGGGTCTTCGCCCACAACGGGACCATCAAGGACATCGAGTGGGTGCAGGCGCGTATCTCACCCGAGCGAAAGGCCGAGATCACCGGTGAGACCGACAGCGAACTCCTCTTTGCGTGGCTGCTCACATGCCTCGACGAGGCGGGGGTCGGTGACCGCCCGGCGTCGACCGAGACGGACCGAGCCCTCGTGATGGCCACCGCGGCGGCTCGCGCGCACACAAGCTTCGGGGCGTTCAACTTTCTTCTGTCCGACGGAGCCACGACCTACGCCCACCGCTTCGGGCGCTCGATGTTCCTTCTCGAGCGCAGGCCCCTCGACGCGGTCCGTCCGGCTCGAACGAGCCGAGACGGAACGACGTACGAGACCCCTTGGTCGAACGGGCGCACGGCCGTCTTCGTCGCCTCGGAGCACATCACCGCCGAGCCTTGGGTCCAAGTGGACGAGGGCCTGCTCCTTCGAATTGACCGGTCGCCCGCACCTCATTGGAGGCTTGTGGCCTAGAGCCGCCGACAGGGCCGTCAATCGTCCGACGAAGCCTTCACCCATTCGCAGGCGCGACGCTCGCCGAGATCGCACGCCCGCGTCATCGCCCGCATGCTTGCCGCTTCGTCGCGGGCGCGTCCGTCGTGTCCATCCTCATAAAGGATGCCGACGAACGCGCACGCTCGAGCGTCCCGGCCCTTCTCGCAAGCGCTCCGCCACCGTTCGAGCACGCGCTCGGGGTCGACGGCCACCGCGCCGCCCCCGGCCACCATCATGTCGGCATGAAGGCAGCCGTAGACCTCGCCCGTCAGGCAGGCGTCGCGATATAGGTCGCGCGCCCTCGCCGCATCGCGAACAACGCCCTCGCCGTGCTCGGCCATCGTCCCGAGGTTGGCGCACCCGAGCGCGTTGCCGAGGTGGCAGGCCTTGTCGAAGAGCGCTGCCGCGCGCTGCGCGTCGCGCGGCAATCCGTCTCCGTAATCGAGCGCATCGCCGAGGTTATTGCAAGCGCGTGCGTCGCCGAGGTTGCATCCGCGCTCGTACGCGGTAGCGGCCCGGCCCCAATCTTGTGGAAACCCGTCTTGGCCGACGTGAAACGCGCGGCCGACTTGGAAGCACGCGTCCGCATCGGCTTGTGCGCACGCGCCCTCCACGTCGAGACGTTTGCGCAGATCGGCCGCTTCTTCGACATCGCGGGCGCGACTGGAGTCGGCGAGCCACCGAGCTCCAGACGAGCACGCGATGACGATGCCCTCATCGCAAGCGACAACCAGCATGGCGATGCCCTTGCGAATGTCGCGCGCGACGCCCCGTCCTTCGAGCCAGAGCCGGCCGGCGAGGCCACACGCCATGGCGTCCTTCAATGCGCACGCTTCCGAGAGCATCCGCGCGATACAAGGCGCCGCGAGCCCGTCGCGTCTTTCGCTCCAGTTGTCGAGCGCGCGCTGCCGGCACTGCTCGCCGCTTGCTCCGCCGCAGCTTTGCGTCTCGGCATCGGAGCAAGAAGGCGTGTTGGCGCCGCCCCCCGCAGACGCGGCTTGGGTGCCGCTACAGCCGTCGAGCGGGCAGGTCGGTCCCGGAGGCGGCAGCGGCGCGAGGTTGACTGGAGCGGGGGCGCATCCGACCGCACCGGCGACGAGGACCGCGCCAACCCGACGACCCATGAGCTCAGAATCGCACGCCGGCGACCGTTGTCACCCGCGAACCCGCTGCCCGGGTGCAGCCGCCCCAGGGGACGTCGGGAGTTTGGCGAAAACGCATGGCGCGTGCGGCCGGCTCGGCGGGCCTGATAGAGTGCCGCGTCATGGCGAAAGACACGGTCGCCCTCGTCGGCTACGGGCGTTTCGGCCGCGCGCTCGGACAACTGCTCGCCGAAGGGGTCGGTTCCGTTCCCGACGAGCATCGTTCCGGCTCACCGCGCGAGGTCGTCCGCGACGCATCGTTCGTCGTGCTCGCTGTCCCCGTGCCTCGGATGCGCGCCGCACTCCTCGAGGTCGTCTCTGAGCTCGACCCTGCTCAAATCGTCTTCGACGTCGGCAGCGTCAAGGTTAGACCCGTCGAGGCCCTGCGCGAGGTCCTCGGCGACACCGTTGCATGGTGCGGAACCCACCCCCTCTTCGGCCCCGTGAGTCTTGCGCGCGCCGAACGACCGTTGCGGGTCGTCCTGTGTCCGGCACCGGGTCACGCGGGCGCAGCCGCACGCGTTCGCACGCTCTACGAGCGTATCGGTTGCGAAGTCATCGAGCAAACGCCGGAGGCCCACGACCGGGTCATGGCGCACACCCACGCCCTCACGTTTTTCGTGGCCAAGGGCATGCTCGACGCAGGCGCAGGGTTGGATGTTCCCTTCGCACCCGCCAGCTTCCAGGCCATGTCCCGCGCCATTGAGGCCGTCCGATCGGACGGCGGCCATCTCTTCGCGGCGATCGCACGGGACAACCCCTTCGCGGCCGAGGCTCGCAAACGCCTTGTCGAGGCCCTCGGTGCGATCGATCGTGCACTCGACGCCCAGGCGACCGAAGGAGAGGGCGCGGGGCGCGACGCGACCCGATTCGCCATTCCCGACCTCGGCGCGCGGTCTCCCGAGCTCGAAGAAACCCGCCATCATATCGACGCGGTCGATCGGGAGATTGTCCGCTTGCTGACCCAGCGATCGCAGCTGCAAGATCGCGCCGCACGCGCCAAGGCCGCCCTTGGCGCACCCGTCCTCGACGGGGCTCGCGAATCGGAGCTGCTCGCGAAGCGGCGAGGTTGGGCGACCGAGAGTCACCTCGACGCCGAAGGCGTGACCGATGTCTTTCGGGCGATTCTGACGATGTCTCGCCGGTCACAACGAACCTGAGCGACTCCGCGATCCTGGCCCCCGAGCTCAGCCCAATCGCAGCGAGTCCGCGGCAATCGGCCGAGCGCCGACTACTGGCAGACGTTGCCGCAAGTGGACGCGAGGCATGCACCGAGAGCGGCCTCGGCCGAGTCCTCGGATCCCTGCAGGGCCGCGATGCAAGCGCCCCCGCTGCACGCTGCAGCCGCCTTTCCGCACACGACGTCTTCGGTACAAGCCGTGTATTCGTTGCAGCACTCGTTCGCGGCGCACCCGATGCAACCGCTCGCATTTCCGACGGCCGTGCAGATATCGAGGGCAACGGCCGCGCAAAGGCCGCTCGCCGCTGGCTGAACCCAGATGCATGCGACTCCGGCCGCACAGTCGGAGGACGACGAGCAGGATTGCCAACAGGCGCCGGCGCTCGCGACCGTACGGGTCGGGTCGGGCTGGCAGATCCCGCCGCTCGCGCAATCGCTGTTCACGGTGCACGCCGTCGAGCAGAGACCCGGGAGGCCCTCCTCATTGGGCGTAAACGGGTAAAGGCATACGCCGCTCAGGCAATCGCCGCTCGACTGGCAGGGATCCCCGAGCTCTCCGCTCGAGCTGCCTCCCGAGCCGCCCGAGCATCCCGCGAGCGAAAGAAAAAGAAGGAGACGGACGACGAACCGGCGTGACCCCATCGAACGGACGCGCCCCTGTAGCATGGCGGCTCAAGCGACCGTACTATCCTCGGCCCGGAGGCCCATGACCATGCCCGATTTCGAGAAGCTCGCCGCTGCCAGCACCATCGCGCGCGGACTCGCCATGGATGCAGTTCGCGCAGCCGCCTCCGGCCACCTTGGCCTTCCTCTCGGCGACGCCGAGATAGGCGCTGTGCTCTACGGGGACCTCCTCCGCCACGACCCGAACGATTCGCAATGGCTCGGCCGCGACCGGTTCGTCCTCTCAGCGGGCCATGGGAGCATGTTTCTCTACGCCTGGCTGCACCTCAGCGGATACGCCTTGACGCTCGACGACATCCGTCGATTCCGGCAGTGGGGCTCGAAGACTCCGGGACATCCCGAGTTTCATCTGACCCCCGGCGTCGAGGCGACGACGGGACCGCTCGGACAAGGGGTCGGCAACGCCGTGGGCCATGCGATCGCCGGCAAGATGCTATCGGCGCGCTTCGATACGCCCGAGTCCAAGCTCTTCGATCATCAGGTGTGGTGTCTGGCTGGCGACGGGTGCATGCAGGAAGGTGTCGCGTCGGAAGCCTCCGCCCTCGCCGGACACCTCCGCCTCGACAATTTGATTCTGATCTACGATTCGAACGACGTCACGCTCGACGCGATGGCCGCACTCTCGCAGAGCGAACACACCGCCAAACGCTACGAGGCCTACGGCTTCGAAGTCATGCGAATCGAGCACGGCAACGACCTCCGCGAAGTCCACGCGGTGCTCTCGCGCGCCAAGGCATCGACGAGTGGACGACCTCGCTTCGTCGTTGCGCGCACGCTCATCGGAAAAGGCATCCCCGAGGTCGCCGGCACCCAAAAGGCCCACGGCGAAGCCGGCGTCAAGTTCGTCGACGGGGCGCACGCCGGCCTCGGGCTGCCCAACGAGCCATTCACCGAGAGCGACGAAGTCGGCCGCTTCTTTTCTGCGCGGAAGGCGGACCTCGCGAAGGCGCGCTCCGAATGGCAAGCCCGCTATGAGTCCTGGCGCGCCGCAAACCCGGACCGGGCGCGTGAGCTCGATGAGGCTCTCGGTCAGAAGATTCCCGCCGACTTGATGGACCGAATCCCTGCATTTGCGCTCGACGCGAAGCTCGCGACGCGCAAAGCCGGCGAAGCCGCACTGCAAGCCGTGGCCAAACACGTGCCGAGCCTCGTCGGCGCCAGCGCCGATCTCTACGGCTCGACGTTCAACTACATCGCCGGTGGCGGCGACTTCGATCGCGATCACCGGGGCGGCCGAAACCTGCGCGCCGGCATCCGCGAGCACGCGATGGGCGCCGTTCTCAACGGCATCGCCTACCATGGCGGCCTGCGCCCGAGCGGTGCGACCTTCCTCGTCTTCGCCGACTACATGCGGCCGACGATACGGCTCGCGGCCCTCTCTCATTTGCCCGTCATCTACGTGTTCACCCACGACTCGGTCGGCGTCGGCGAAGACGGGCCGACGCACCAGCCGGTCGAAACGATCATGGGCCTTCGCGTCATCCCCAACCTCGACGTCATTCGCCCCGCCGATCCGGAAGAGACCGCGGCGGCGTGGGTGGTCGCGGTCGAGCGGCTCGAGGGGCCGACGGTGCTTGCGCTGACGCGGCAGGCCGTGCCCGTCCTTCCGGCGGACGGCAAGGCCAAACGCGAGGGCGTTCGGCGCGGCGGCTACGTTCTCGTGCGAGAAACGACTCCGCTCGATCGAATCCTCATCGGAACTGGGAGCGAGGTTCAGCACGCGGTCGCCGCCGCGCGTGAACTCGGGCCCGGCACCCGCGTCGTGTCTCTCCCTTGCTTCTCCCGATTCGAGCGGCAGCCGCTCGCCTATCGAGACGAAGTGCTGCCTCCATCCTGCACGCGGCGGGTGTCGATCGAGGCCGGAGTCACGTTCGGCTGGCAAAAGTTCGTCGGGTTCGCGGGCCGGGCCATCGGAATCGACGCGTTCGGCAGCAGCGCGCCGGGCGAAGTGGTCATGGAAAAGCGCGGGATCACGGCTGCGGCGGTCGTGGCGGCAGCGAAGACGCTTTAGCGATCAGGCGCTCGATGCGATCGACCGCAACCTCGATCGCCGGCATGGCCGGACCGAACGAGAAACGCACGTAGCTCTTGAACCGGGAGGCGCGCCCGTGGCGCCTCTTGCCTGGATTCACGTCGAAGAACTCGCCGGGTACGACGATGACCTTCTCTTCGAGAGCGGCGCGAAAGAAGCCCATTCCGTCGTTCAGCGGAGCGGGCAACGGCTCGACGCAACCCCAGACGTAGAAGGTGCCGTCGGGGGTCCGATCGATGCGAATGCCGAGCCGCTCGAGGCGAGAGATCAGAGTATCGCGTTTGGCGCGGAACGCGCTTTGGATCGCCCGGGTCTCGGCGAAGACATGATCCTCGGCGAGCAGCGGAATCGCCGCCCGCTGCAGCGGCTTGCTGCCGCCGCCGTCGAGAAAGGATCCAGCGCTTGCGAGTGCGTCGACGACGGCCTTCGGTGCGATCGTCCAGGTGACACGCCAGCCAGGGTATCGCCAGTTTTTCGTGAGGCCGTCGAATAGAACGACTGGATCGCGATCGACGTCCTCGACGTAGCGGGCCGCGCTCTCGACGGGAAGGCGCCCGGGCGGGGACCGGTAAATGTAATGGGAATAAAATTCGTCGAGCAGCAGAGTGCAATCGAGCTCCCGCGCTGTGGCGACCCAACGAGCGAGCTCCTCGCCGTCGACGAGCTTTCCCGTCGGATTGCAGGGATTGCTCATCAAGATGGCGCTGAAGCCGCGGCCGAGGATTTCGCGGCGAAGATCGTCGACGGCAAAGGCGTAACCGCGTTCTCCCTCGAGGAGAATCGGAATCGACGTGAACGCTTTGAAGACGTCGAGGAGCTCTTCGTAGGCGGTGTAATCGGGCAAAAAATGCCCGAGATTGACGTGGCCGAGACTCGCGGCCGCACGAGTCAACGCGGCGCGGCCGCCTCCCGACACGCACACGTTTTCGGCCGTGTACTGCGACGGCATCCCTCGCCGGTAGAGGGTGTTGTAGAGCGAGGCAATAGCCTCGCGAAGCTCCCAGACCCCGGAAATCGGCGCGTATTCTTGGTCGTCGAGGCTGATCTCGACACGCTTCACGCGAGCCGGAGCTCCCGGGAGATCGCCCGTCTCCGGCTGACCTTGGCCAAGATTGCACCACTCCGTGCTGATCGTCGAAAAGCCGCGCCGCTGGGCCTCGGTCGTGACGTAAATGACGCCCGTACGGGGCACGTGCCGAAATGCGCCGGGCTCGTGGGACATGCAAGGTACCCACAGGATAGCCGGAGCGGCGCCTCAGTCGCGAACCTTGAGTACGATCTTGCCGCGTACGTGGCGCGCCTCGCTGCGGGCATGCGCCTCGCTCGCCAGGGCGAGGGGCAGAACGTGCGAGACGTCGACTCGAATCGTTCCAGCGTCGATCAGGGTGGCCAGCTCGTCGAGCTGCAGGGCGGAAGGCTGCACGAACACGTATCCGGCACGAACACCGCGCTTGACCGCTTCGTTCTCTGACGGCGGCGACACCACCGAAACGAGGATGCCATCCTTCCGCAGCACGTTCCATGATCGGGCGAGCGTGTCGCCACCCACCAGATCCACGACGACGTCTAGGTCCCGCGCGGCGTCTTCGAAACGCGTGCTCGTATAGTCGATGACGTCGTCGGCACCGATCGAACGGACATACTCGACATGGTTGGCCGAGCACGTGCCGACCACCCGGGCCCCTTTCCACTTCGCGAGCTGAACCGCGAACGAGCCGACCCCTCCGGCCGCGGCGTGAATGAGCACGCTTTGACCCGCCCGTAACCCCGCACCGCGATAGCCGGACGGAGCCTCGAAGAGCGCTTGCCAGGCCGTCAGCCCGGCGAGCGGCACGGCCGCAGCCACGACGGGATCCGACCGTGTCGGCGTTCTGGCGAGCTCTGTCGCTCGAGCGGCCAGGCGCTCGGCGTAAGCGCCGTCGCGCAGCATGTCGACGCAGCCGTAGACGGCGTCCCCCAGCTCGAACCGCGTCACGTTCGCCCCGCAGCCGACGACCGTACCGCACACGTCCCAGCCGACAATCAGCGGAAACCGATGGCGAAGCCGGTCCGCCCGCTCGCCGCGGCGAACCCTCCAGTCGATCGGGTTGACGCCCGCGGCGTCGACCCGGACGAGGACATCGTCGGCCCCGACGCGCGGCTCCGGCGCCTCCTCGTAGGCAAGGACGTCGAGGCCGCCGTATCGATGAATTCGAATGGCTTTCATAATCTGGCGACCTTGCACCCGTCGCGCCATGGACAAGCAGGCCAATGCGCAAGGATGAAAGTGGGCTACGGTGCTCGCTCGGATCACGCCCGGTGGGTGCTCACCTCGTCGACGTCGTCGTCATCGGAGGAGGCGTCGTCGGCCTCGCGTCGGCGCTTGCCCTGCTCTCGGCCCGTCCTGGCCTCTCGGTTCTCGTGCTCGAGAAAGAGCGTGCGGTCGGCGCACACCAGACCGGTCACAACAGCGGCGTCATCCATGCAGGGCTCTACTACAAGCCCGGCTCCGCCAAGGCCCGAACGTGCATTCGCGGTCGCGCGCTGCTTGAAGCCTTTTGCGAAGAGCACGGCGTCCCCTTCGAACGATGCGGCAAAGTCGTCGTCGCGGCGCAGCACGAGGACGTTCCGAGGCTCGAAGCGCTCGAAAGGCGCGCACGTGCCAACGGCATCGTGGGGGTTCGCAGGTTGACGCCCGAAGAGCTCGCAGACCGCGAACCGCACGTTCGTGCGCTCGCGGCGTTGCTCGTCCCCGAGACCGGAATCATCGATTACCGGATGGTGGCGCGCGCGTATGCCGACGAATTCGGGCGCCGCGGTGGCCGCTTGCGCGAGGGCTCGCGTGTCACGGCGATCCGCGCGCGCGCCGGACGCATCGTCGTCGAATCGACGGACGGCGATTGGGAGGCCCGAGCGCTGGTCGCCTGCGCCGGGCTCGCCAGCGACCGGGTGGCGAAAATGGCGGGACTCGCGATCGACGTCGCGATCGTGCCGTTCCGGGGTGAGTACTTTATGCTCGCGCCCGAGCGCGCCAACCTCGTGCGAAACCTCGTCTATCCGGTCCCCGACCCCGGGCTGCCGTTCCTCGGGGTCCACTTCACGCGCCGCATCGCGGGCGGTGTCGAAGCGGGTCCCAATGCGGTCCTGGCCCTCGCACGCGAGGGGTACGCGCGGACAAGCTTCGATGCCCGGGATGCCTTCGACCTCGCGCGATGGCCTGGCTTTTGGCGGATGGCACGCACGCACTGGCGGACCGCCATCCGCGAGCAGGAGCGCTCGTGGAGCCGACGTGCTTTCGCTCGAGCGTGCGCGACGCTCGTCCCGGAGGTCACCGCGGACGACTTGGCCGGCGCGGGAGCGGGCGTGCGCGCCCAAGCGGTCGCACGCGACGGGACCCTACTCGACGATTTTGCCTTCGCCGAAGGCCCACGGATGGTCCATGTGCTCAATGCCCCATCGCCGGCTGCGACCGCCTCTCTGGCCATCGGTGAGGAGGTCGCCGAGCGCGCACTGCGGTGGCTCGATTGACGTCGGCTCAAGCGTACGTTCGTGCGAAAAAGTATGCGGTCATGCCCCAGGCGATCGCGGTGACGAGGATGCGCACGATGCGTGGACTCACACGCCGCGCCACGGCCGCGCCCGCGTAGCCGCCCGTGATACCGCCGGCGATCATGACGAGTCCTGGCGCCCACTCCACCGCGCCAGCGACGATGAAGGCGACCACGGCGAGCCCGTTGACGAGCGCTGTGAGCAGCGCCTTCACCGCGTTCATCCTGTGAATGTCGGTCGACCCGAGGAGCGAAAGCACCGCCAGCATCATGATGCCCATGCCGCCGCCGAAGTATCCCCCATAAACGCTGATGGCGAGCTGGGCGGCGACGGCGACCCCGAGCGGCGCGTGCGCGCCGCCCCTCAGCCGCCCGAGCACCCTGCCGCCGAACGAAAAGAGCAGCGTCGCGAAGAGAAGCAGCCACGGGATCAAGAGGACGAACGTATGGTCGGATGTCCGGAGCAAGAGGACCGACCCCGCGAGCCCCCCGAGGAGCGCGGCCGCTGCCAGCGGCGCGAGCGGTTCACGCGCAAAGCGAAGCTCGCGACGGTATGCGACGACGCTCGCGACCGAACCCGGCCAAAGGGCAATCGTGTTCGTCGCATTGGCCGGAACAGGGGCGACGCCGGCGAAGAGAAGCGCTGGAAACGCGACGAAGCTGCCCCCGCCGGCCACCGAATTCATGGCCCCGCCGACCACGGCCGCAAAAAAGAGAAGAACGGCGGTCGCCGGGTTCACGAGGCTCCTTTCAGCACCTCAAACCGTGCGGGTGAAGACGAGTAGCTTGTAGTCCGATAGGGGCGCCAGCCAGGGGGCCGCATCGAGCAGCCGCTCGCCCGCTCGAAAGAGCGGCGCGACGACGGACAGCGGAAGCTCGCGCACGCTGAGAACCAGACGGGCGGGGACAAAGCCCATGCGATCGCACGACATGAGCGCGAGACGCGCGCGGTTCGCGCACGCGATCCATTCCTCGATCCCCAAGCCGAGGACTCGCCGGAGCAGCGGCGACCTGTGGATCGGCTCGAGCAGAAGCACGCGACCGCCCGGCCGTACGAGCGCGGCGACGTTGCCCATCGCCCGATCGAGCGCCCCCGCGTCGCTGCACGCGACGGACAGGCATCCAAGCACGATCGCGTCGTCGAATCGTCCGAGGCCGATCGAATCGAGACCGGCGACGACGTCCCCGTCCTCGTAGCGCACGACGCCCGACGACACGAGAGCAGCCGACTCGCAGCGGGCCGCCTCGACCGTCGCCTCGGAAAAATCGACTCCGACGACCTCTCGTGCTCCGCGTTCCTCGGCAAGAAAGCGCGTCATGCGGCCGGTGCCGCACCCGATGTCGACGATCGTACGGCCCTCGAGACGACCGAGCGCCCGGACGATGATCTCGCGCTGCCGCTCGTCCCACACGGCGTTGAACGCGTTCGACGGCCACAACGAGCGGGCCATTCCTCGCCGGGCCGAGGTCCGTGCGTCCCAGTAGTCTGAAGCTCCGTAGAGCGCGTCTCGAGCCGCACGCTCTCGAAAGAGCTGCCGTAGCCCCGCCGATCCCGTTCCGTTCGTCGTTGTGCTCACGCCCATTCTCTTCGCTCCGTCCCAGCTGCTCGCTTTGCTCGCTCGGGTCCGCACTGGTCAAACCGCCAATCCCGACGCCGCGACCGGATCGCGACGCTCCCCGCGAGGTCGGGCGCCGCACCGCCGCTCCGTTGCGGCGGATCGACGGGCTCCGGCCGAACGCGAGGGGCGCAGCGGGCGCGGAGCTCCGATCCAAGGGAGGCGACCGACGCATTAGCCATCGCGGTCCGTTGCGATACGAAGATGCGCGAGCGCGGCGTCCGCCCGCCCGACCGCTTCCGCTCGGCTGCTGCCGTGAGCCAACGCGTAGGCTGCCCGCTTCGCGCTGTCGGTGAGCGGCATCACGCGGCCTCCCTCGAACACGAAGACCTCGACGTCGTCCACGCCATCGACCGAGCGGGCGGCGGAAAGACCGCGGATGGTGGACACCTTGCCCGGCGCCGCGACGAGGAACTTTGCGACCGCAGCCGGGTGCGCGGGCGCAACCACCCCTTGGTGCTCGAGCGAAGCGTCTCCGAGTGCGATTCCGAGGAGGCGGTCATAGAGATCCACCCCACTTGCGAGCCGCGTCACGTCCGCGTCGAAACCGCCGCCGAGGCGTGCTGCCGTTTCGAACAAAAAGCAGCCTTGCTCACCCAGGGCGACCTGCGAGTAGCACGGACCGCGCACGTGGCCGAGGGCCGCAGCGCCCTGTCGTGCTTCGGCGACGATGCGATCTTCCTCCTCCGCCGAGAGGCCCGATGGCGTGACCTCCGCCATCATGACGCCGAGGGGTCGGCGGCCTGGCCACGTGATGCGCTCGGTCACGCAATAGCTCGCCAGTCGTCCGCCCTCGATCCACCCGTTGACGGAAAACTCGCGGCCTTCGATCCACGCTTCGACGACGACGAGCGGCAGGCCCGCCTGCGCGGAGTGCATGCGAGCCTCTTCGAACGCCGAATCGAGATCCTCTTGCCGCTCGACGCGCGCGACCCCGCGCTGGCCCCATCCGCGCGATGGTTTGACGACGAGGGGGAACCCGCATCGGTCGGCAAACGCATGAGCATCGCCCACCGAGCCGCAGCGGGCGAAAGCCGGCACCCGGACGCCGGCCGCTTCGTATGCGGCCCGCATGGCGTCCTTGTCTTGACAGCGACGGACGGTCTCCTCGTCGGCATAAAAGGGCAGGCGGGTCTGCGCGGCCACGGACGCAGCCGCTTTGAGCGCCATTTCGCTCCCGGAGGTCGCAAGCGCCGTGCATCGTGCCCGCCGGACCGCCTCGCAGAGACCGCGCACGTCGTGCGTCGAGACTGGGACGAACTCGTCGCACAGTTTGACGGCGACTGCGCGGGCGTTCGCATCCGCACCGACGACGTACAGCCCGCGCCTCTTCGCAGCCCTCACGAGTGAAAGCTGCGGAAATCCGCACCCGACGACCAGGATCCTCGTCACGAAGCGCCCTTTGCCACCGAGCCATTCCCGGCGAGCGCCGGAACGACGGACGATCGCTGGATCTCGTCGCTCGCCCGAGTGCCCTCGAAGTTGAGCCTCTCGGCGACATTGTAGAGGGGCCGAGCCTGCGCTTGCACGTAGATCCTCGCGATGTACTCGCCAATGACGCTCGTCGCCATGAGCTGTACGCCTCCGAGGATGACGACCGAGGCAAAGAGCGAGGGCCAGCCCATCATCCCGTAGTCCCAGAGCAGCTTGCGTGCGATAACCCAGAGACCGAGCGCCAGCCCGACCGCGGCGAAAAAGAGGCCCAAGGCTCCGATGTAGCGAAGCGGCTTGCTCGTGAAGCCGACGATAAGGTCAAACGTGTGGTTTAGAAGCTTCGTGAAGCTGTAGTGCGTCACCCCGGCGTGCCTCGGCGCGTGCCTCACGCCGACGGTCCCGATACGCGCGCCGCTCCAGACGATGAGGGCGCTGAAGAACTTGCGACGTTCGGGAAGGGCCGCGACGAGCCGCGCCACCGGAGCACGCATGACGCGAAAGGTCGAAACGTCGTCGGGAAGCTCGACCTCCATGAGCGAGCGCATGCTCCACTGCATCGCAGCCGAGGCAGCGACGCGGAAGGGCGAGTCCTTCCGATCTTGCCGCACGCCGTAGACGACGTCGCAGCCTTCGTCCTTCTTTGCCAGAAGCTTGGGAATCTCTTCGGGCGGATGCTGCAGGTCGCCATCCATCTGAATCAGCCAGCGTCCTCGAGCATTCAGGTACAAGGCCTCGACGGCCGCCTCCTGACCGTAGTTTCTCGTGAACCGCACGACCCGCACGCGCGCGTCGTGCTCGGCGAGGGCACGAAGCCTCTCGGCCGTCCGGTCCCGTGATCCGTCGTCGACAAAGAGAAGCTCGAAGGGTGCGCCGACCCCTTCCATCGTGGCGACGACGCGAGCGGTCAGCTCTTCGACATTGCCCTCCTCGTTGAAGACGGGAACGACGACGCTATAGGTTATCGAGCTATCGGAACCGGGCGTGCTCAACGGCGGGCGAGGACACTAGCACGCGCCAGCGCGCGTCCCCGAGGCCTTCCATCGCGGTTTTCGAAGGCCGGTCCGACATCTCGAGGATCGCGAAGGAGCCCGTAATTATCGATGCGTCTTCTCGAACGTTTTGTCGAAAAGCCGCGGGCGTGCGCCTATCTCGCCGATCGACTCGCGAGCCTCGAGGTGCGCGTCATGCTCGACGTCACGCCGGACGAAACGGATCATTGGCTCGAGCTGGGCTGGCGCCGGTTCGGCCCCATCTATTTCCGACCTGCCTGCGCTCGCTGCGCGGAGTGCGTGAGCCTGCGGGTGCTCGCGGCCGACTTCTCGCCGACGAAGAGCCAAAGGCGGGCGGCCCGGTCCTGCGCCCGTCTGCGCCGCGTCGTCGGAGCGCCGAAGATCGACGACGAGCGCCTGGAACTTTATGCAAGGTGGCACGCGACCCGCGAACGCGGCCGAGGCTGGGAGCCCAATCCGCAGTCGCGCGAACGCTACGCCCTCGAGTTCGCCTTTCCCCATCCATGCGCGAGAGAAGCCGCGCTCTACGACGACGAGGCGGGCGGTCGCCTCGTCGGCCTCGGACTCTTCGACGCGACGCCGCGAGCCTTGTCGGCGGCGTTTTTCTTCCACGACCCGGACTACGCGCGATGCTCGCCCGGCACGGCCAACGTGCTCGCGCTCATCGACGACGCGCGAAAGGGCGGCCGACCCTACGTCTACCTGGGTTATCGGGTTGCGAACTGCCCATCGCTCGCGTACAAAGCCGCGTTTCGCCCGCACGAGCTCTTGAGCCAGGGCGCTTGGCAGCGACCCGCGTGAACGCGGGGTGAGCCGGCGCGCCGCTCCCGTGTCACTGACGGCCGGCGCGCGAGACGAGGCTCCGCAGCTTGCCCATGTCGAGCGGCTTCTCGAGCCAAGGGTTGTTCACGCTCTCGAGAAAAGCCCGGGCCCGGGGCGTGAATGCCCCGCCCGTCATGAAGACGAGGCGGTTGGCCATTTGCGGAGTGCTGCGCATGATCTCGGCATAGAGGTCCATCCCGGTCATGATGGGCATCATCAAGTCGCAGAGAATGACGTCGAACTCGTCGCCCCCCGCGATGCGGGCAAGCGCCTCACGCGCTTCCGTCGCGACGGCCACGTCGTTGTCCTCCGACAGCGACCGCGCGATGGCCAGGCCGACGAGCTTCTCGTCGTCGATGACGAGCACCCGCCGCCGCAGGGCGCGCTCTTCGTGGGAGCTCGTCGGCAAGGCGCCGCGCCATCGCTTGGCCGCCGGAAGAACGACACGAAACGTGGTCCCCATCCCGGGTGCGCTCGTGACCTGGATGTCTCCGCCCAGGCTCTTCACCGTCCCGAGCGAGACCGCGAGACCCAGGCCGGTTCCACTCTCGCCCTTCGTCGTGAAGAAGGGATCAAAAATTCGCGGCATGTGCTCGGCCGCGATTCCGACGCCCGTGTCCGAGACTTCGACCACGGCGTTCCCGCGCTCGTCCGTCCGCGTGGCGACCCTCACTTCATGGCGATCCGCCTGACCCTCGGGGAGCGCCTGGGCGGCGTTGACGAGCAAATTGAGAAACACTTGCCCGAGCGGCGATTCGTTGGCTTCGACCGGCGGCACTTCCGCAAGGCAGCGCGACAAGCGGGCGCGGTGGCGGATCTCGTGCCACGCCATCTGCGCCGCGCTTTCGACGATCCCGCGCAAGTCGACGAGACCGCGATGCTCGACGTTGCCCTGTGCAAACGTCAACAAATCTCGCACGATATGTCGAACGCGGTTCGCCCCCTCCATCGCCTGCTGAAGTGACTGGATGAGGTTGGCGAGGCCTTCCGTGGCCTCCGCGGACCCCGCGATCTGGCGGCCCGGATCGTCGCTCGCGGAGGCCGCTCGCAAGCGGCGAAGCACGTGCTCGAGATTGACGAGCATGTAAGTTAGGGGATTGTTGATTTCATGGGCCACTCCGGCCGAGAGCGTTCCGAGCGCAGCCATGCGATCGCGCTGGAGTAGCTGCTGCTGGAACTCGACGCGCTCGGTGACATCACGAGCTGAAATGATGGTTGCCGGAAGTCCGTCGACTTCCACGGTCGCGATCGAAGACTCGGTGGTCCGGTAACCGCCCCCCTTTCGGAGCCAGCGAAGCTCGGACGACTCGGGACTGGCCTGGGCAGACTCCGCCGAGGCTTCCCGCGCCGCCCTGAGGCGGGCCGAGAGTGCGGCTCGGTCTCCCTCGTGAAAGATCTCTTCAATCGGAGTTCCCACGAGGGTATCGGCCTCGCCGAGGCTGAGTGAGAGAGCACGGCCCGCCACCCGGTTGATGCCGACAATGCGCCCACCCCGCTCGACGACGATGAGGTCGTGTGAGAGCTCGAGGAGAATGCGAAGACTGCGTTTCGCCTTGACGAGATCGGCGCGCACGTCTTCGAGCGGCTCGGTCAGGGGGTCGGTCTCACGCATGCAAGGACCTGAAATCGCCACCGGGCCGCTCGGGGGTTCACGTGGCGATGCTTGAGCTGTCCGGATCGCGGGCAGGTTGGGCTGTGGCAGGTGTGGCAAGGGAGGGCTGGACCGCTGGGACATGGGTCGGTCGCGATACCGTGGGGGGAGGTGGACACGCGGAAGCGAGCCAAGGGGTTAAGGCAAAAGCCGTGGCGCGGTCGGGCAAGGCTTCACGCTGGGCACTGATGAATGATCACCGATACTTCCGTGAGGGGGACCGGCCTCAGCGAGTGGCAAATGGTCTCGGTGTGGGCATTGCGTCGTGCCGATCCACCAGGCGTGCCCTTGAGCCTCATCAGCCAGGCGCGCCCTTGAGCCTCATCAGCCGGGCGCGCCCTTGAGCCCTGGCCTTCCCATGCGCCGAAGCCGGAGAGAAGCCGGAGATGGAGATAAGGACGCGCTTGGCGGAAAGGCGCCATGCCCTGGGCGCCGCCGCGCGCCGGCGGCTTCGCGGGCTCATCTCGAGCCTTGACAGAGGCGGGCGGGCCGCCTAGCTTTCGCGGCCCTTCGGCGGGGCTGGCGCCCGTCGGAACGCCTCGAAAGGTTGTTGGCTCGTCATGGACTCGTCGCCTTCACAATCCCGTGCACGCGGTTCCCAGCGAACCTACGTGATGACCAAGCAAGAAGCCCAGGCGGCGCGCGCTTGGTGGGTCGTCGACGCCACGGACAAGCCGCTCGGACGGCTGGCGAGTGAAGTGGCCCGCGTACTTCGCGGAAAGCACAAACCGCAGTACACGCCCCACGAAGACACCGGGGACTTCGTGATTGTCGTCAACGCAGACAAAATCACGCTTACGGGCAACAAGCTCGACAAGAAATTCTATTATCATCACTCGGGCATCCCGGGGGGCTTCAGCGCCGAGCCCTATCGGCAGCTTCTCGCGCGAAAGGGCACCTTCCCGATCGAGAAAGCGGTCCGCGGCATGCTGCCGAAGGGCGTGCTCGGCCGCCAGATGTTGACCAAGCTCAAGGCCTATACGACGCCGGATCATCCGCATGTGGCGCAGAAGCCCCAGCCGTTGCCGATCGGCACGCGTCCGGCAGCCCCGTAAATCCACAGCGATCCGGCAGCCCCGTAAATCCACAGCGAGTAGATATGGCCACCGCAGATTCTCGAACGTACGCGACCGGCAAGCGGAAGACCGCCATCGCCAGGGTTTGGCTCAAGCCTGGCACCGGCCAAATCATCGTGAACAGCCGGCCCGTGGAAGAATATTTCGAGCGCGAGACGTCGCGCATGGTGCTCCGCCAGGCACTCGAGCTCATCGAGGCGCAAGACCAGTTCGACGTCTGGGCGACGTGCACCGGCGGCGGCAAGAGCGCTCAGGCCGAAGCCATGCGGCACGGAATTTCGCGTGCTCTCATCGCCTTCGACCCGGAAAAGAGGGGCGCGGTCAAGCGTGCCGGGTTCCTGACGCGCGATGCGCGAAAGAAGGAACGAAAGAAGTACGGCCAGCCGGGCGCACGCAAGCGCTTCCAGTACAGCAAGCGCTAGCGCCTCGATTCCGGGGAAAGCAGAAGGCGTGGCCAACCCGCAAGGAAGGCCTTGGAAGCGGACCTTGCAGGCGCTGAGCGCGGATTCGGCCGGTGCAGCCGACGCCACCGCGCCGGAACAAATTCGCCTTTGACCACGGCAAACGCAGGGACGGCTCTTCCTTGGCCGCTCGAGGATCGACGAACGAGGCCTTCGCGATGGCAGGGCTTCGCGCTAAGAGAGATGCCGTGACGACGTTCCGAAATTGGGTCGTGCGATCGGCCGCCGTGGCCGCCTGCGTTGCGGCCACGTCAGCGGCCCAAGGCGCCATCGTGGAGCGGGTCGTGGCCGTGATCGGCGAGCGGCCGGTCCTCTGGACGGAGCTTTTGCACCGGGCGCTCGCGGGGCGCGTCCAGATTCGGATGCAAACCCGCGACGCCAACGTCATCGGCGTTCAAGAGCAGCAGCTCTACAAGGAGCTGCTCGACCGAATGATCGACGACCGACTCGAGGCGCAGCAGGCCGATCACGCCCACGTCACCGTCTCGAGCGAAGAGATCGATCGCGGCATCGCCAACATCGCAACCCAAGCGCAGGCGCAGCAGGGCCGGCAGGTCACGGTCGCCGACGTCATCGAAGAAGTGCGCCGGCGCGGAATGACCGAGCAAGACTTTCGCGACGAAATTCGACGTCAGATTCTCGAAGGCAAACTCATCGAGCTGCGCGTCCGTCCCCGCGTGCGCGTGACGGACAGCGACGCCCACGCCGCCTATCAGCACTGGACCCAGGAAATCCGCGATCAGCAGCCCGTCGACGTGCGCATCCTGGCGCTGCGCCTCCCGCCCGGCGGGACCAAGATCCAGCTCCAAGCGCGCATGCTCCTCGCACAGGACCTGTCGCATCGCGCGCGCGATGGCGAAGATTTCTGCCAACTCGTGGCCCAATACAGCGACGACGTGTCGACCAAGGACTCGTGCGGTTCGCACGGCGCGCAGCCGCTCTCGAACCTGCTCGCGCCGATCCAAGAAGCGATGCGGACGCTGTCGGCCGGAAGCATCTCCGATCCCATCCCAGTGACGCTCGGACAGGAGCAAGTGATCCTGATTCTCATGCCGCTCGGGCAAGCTCGGGTACCGGCATTCGAAGAAGTGAAAAACGACATGATGCAGAAGGCGCTGCTCGAAGGATTGGACCGAGCGCGCAGGCAGTGGCTGATGGACTTACGACGAAACGTGTACGTCGACGTCCGCTTGTGAACGGACCGAGCGCGATCCCGTCAGGCAAGAGCAACATCCGGCGTAGCGCCGAGCACGCCGCAAAGGCCATCGCGATGGTCTGGCGCGCGTCGCGCGCGCTCACCGCGTGGCTGGCGGCCATGACCTTGGCTGCGGCCTCGACACCGCCGGCGACGGCATGGGCGGGCAAGCGCATCGTCGACGCCGTCGTGGCCAGGCAATCGCACGAGACGATGCGCTGGGTCGCCGTCGAGTTCGGTCTGGTCGCCGCCCAGGCGCTTTTGCAGCGGGGCCTCTCGTTCGTCGGCCAGATTCTGGGCCTGCGGCTTGCGGTGGACGTGAATGTTGCGATTCTCGAAAAGGCGGTCCGGGTGGGGCTGCCGTCGTTCGAAGATGCCGAGTTTTACGACAAGATGACGCGCGCGCGTCGCGAAGCGTCGACGCGTCCGCTGCAGCTCGTACGCGAGAGCTTCGGGCTGGCGCAGAGCGTCGTCACCCTGGCCGGCTACGCGGTGCTGCTCCTTCGATTCAGCCCGTGGGCGGTCCTCGCGCTGCTGATTGCCACCATCCCGGCGACAGCGGCCGAGATGCACGCGTCGAAATTCACCTTCCAGCTGCGCAACCGTCGCTCGCAGGAGTGGCGCCGTTTGACCTACCTCGAGCACGTGCTGGCGAACGACGAGCACGCGAAGGAGGTCAAGCTCTTTGGTCTCGGGCCGCCGCTCCTCGAGCGATATCGTCAGCTCTCGACTCGACTTTTCGACGAAGACCGAGCCGTCGCGATCCGGCGGACGCTCGGCCAGACCCTGTCGCTCTTGGCGACCTTCGCGTTTTACTCGGCGTACGCGGTCATGGCGCTCGCGGCCGCCGCCGGCCGGATCACCATCGGGAACCTCACCCTCTACGTGGTGGCGTTCCGGCAGGGGCAGCAAGCGTTCCAGGCGGTTCTCGCTTCGATCGGAAGCATCTACGAGCAGAACCTCTACATGGCGAATCTGTTCGAGTTCCTCGAAGCCCCGAGCGCGCCAGAGACCGCGCCCCGCGAGCCTGCCATCGAGGCACACGCCCCCCCGGCGCGGACGGGCGCGGCTCTCGTCCTCGATCATGTTTCGTTTCGATATCCCGGCAAGTCGGACTGGGCGTTGCGCGACGTATCCCTTGTCGTTCCGGCGGGCACGAGCCTCGCCTTGGTGGGCGAAAACGGTGCAGGCAAGACGACGCTCGTCAAACTTCTCACTCGACTTTACGAACCAACCGAGGGTCGCATCCTGCTCGACGGACGCGACCTGCGCGACTGGGACGAAGCGGTGCTGCGAGCCCGGTTCGGCGTCGTCTTTCAGGACTTCAACCAGTACCAGCTGACGGCGCGCGACAACGTGGGCCTCGGCAACGCCGCGCATCTACACGACGACGCGCGCATCGCCCGCGCGTCTGACGAGGGCGGCGCCGCCGACGTCATCGCGACCCTGCCCCACGGCCTGGAGACATCGCTCGGCCACTGGTTCAAAGACGGGATGGAGCTCTCCGGAGGACAGTGGCAGAAGGTCGCGCTTTCGCGTGCGTTCATGCGCGAGGAGGCCGACATCCTCATCCTCGACGAGCCGACCGCGGCGCTCGACGCCCATGCCGAGCATCGCGTCTTCGAGCGATTTCGCGCGCTCGCGAGTGGCCGGACGGCCATCGTCATATCGCACCGCTTTCCCACGGTGCGCATGGCCGATCGGATCGTCGTACTCGAAAACGCACGCATCGTGGCCCAAGGAACCCACGACGAGCTCGTCCTGGCCGGCGGCCGGTACGCCGAGATGTTCGAGCTGCAGGCCGCCGGGTATCGCTGACGGACCGGACCGTCGTCGCCTGCTCAGGGCGCGGCCGGCCGGCGCGTGCGGAGCCGGGCGAGAGGTGAGCCCCAGACCCGTGCCCGACCTCGCGCCGTTCTGAGGCCTCGTGCGGGAGCCGCCACTTGTTGGCAGACGGCCGCGATCCGCTGGGCGGCGCAGCGGTTCTGGAGCGGACAGAGGCGCTTCAGCTGGGCAAGGTCGTAGTACGAGTGGACTTCCCGACCGAGGGCGATGCCGACGAAGGCCGTCGACGAATATTGCGTGATGAGCGCGTCGCAGTTGGCGATCATGTGCTCGGCGGAACCGCTCGCAAAGACGAGGGCGCCCGGGCAGACATCGAGAATTTCGCGCTTCGCACGTTCGGCGTTCTCGTTTGGATGCATCTTGAAAATCATCGGGCGACGCCCCGCAATGGACTTGGCCCAGCGAAGAAACGACCTTCGGTCGTCGAGGATTTTCAGCGTCTCTCGAGCGTCCGAGGTGCAGACGAGGACATATCCGCGGTAAGGAAAATCGTTGTCGAGGTACTGGGCGCAATCGTCGAAATTGGGGATGCCCGTGACCACGATCCGCTCAGGGTCGACGCCGTGGCCGACGAAGAGGTCACGGTAACCGTCACTCGCAACGCAAAATCGGTCGAAAAAACCGCTGAGACCCGTCGCGGCGGTGCCCGCAATCCATCGGGGGAGAAAGGGCAGCCTGCGGCACAGTTCGAAGCGGAGACCGAGGGGATCCAAGATACCCTCTTGGACGAGGATCATCCGACGACCGCGTACGTTGTGCGGGACGTACAAATCCGAGCACGCGACCACGAGATCGTAGTCCCCGCGAAGACCGCTGTCGTCGATGGCGAGGCCATGACGCTCGAGGTACGCGATGCACCTTGAACGTTGCTTGGTCCCCGGCGGCGAGAACTCGAGGAGCCCGGCTCGACGGGCAAGCTCGAGGGGCCCGTCGACGTAATAAGGGGTGAACGACGCGGACCACGACGGCAGCTGCGCGGCAATTCGATGCATCTGCGTCGTTTGGTTCATCGAACCGCAAATGAAGAGCGCCCGTTGCATACGCGAGCAGCCCACCACGCGCGTTCGAAGAAACACGCTCGTGCAGGCAACAATCGGGAAACGCCTGGATGGTCGGGGCGCACGCGCTAGGCTCCGCCCCGTGCTTCTGCGTCCACCGGAAGTTCGCGTGCCCACTCGAGCCTCCATCGATCGCGCCAAGATCGAGCTCGAGCGGCGGCTCGGACCCTCGAAGGTGCTGACGGCAGCCGAGGCCTGCGACCCGTACGGGCTCGACGACAGCGACGTCGAGGGCCGCCGGCCCGATGTGGTCGTCATCGCCGCGTCGGCCGGGGACGTGGCGACGGCGCTGGCCGTCGCCGACGCGTGCGACGTCCCTGTGACGCCAAGGGCAGGCGGAACGGGCCGGACCGGCGGTGCGGTCCCGGTCGCCGGTGGCATCGTCCTCGCGACGCATCGGCTCGCCCGCATCAAGGAAATCGACCGCGACAATCTGGTGGCCGTGGTCGAGCCGGGTGTCATCACCGGAACGCTCCACGCCGCGGTGGAGCAAGAGGGCCTTTTTTATGCGCCCGACCCGAACTCTCTCGAGAGCTGCTGCATCGGAGGCAATCTGGCGGAGAACGCCGGAGGCCCTCGTGCGTTCAAATATGGCGTGACGCGTGATTGGGTCTTGGGGCTGGAGGCCAACCTCATCGGCGGCCGCGTCGTTCGCGCCGGCAAGCGCACCGTCAAGGGCGTGACCGGTTACGACGTGACCGCCCTGCTCGTCGGCAGCGAGGGCACACTCGCCGTTTTCACCGAGGCAACGTTGCGCCTCGTGCCCAAGCCGCCCGCCATCGCGACGGCTCTTGCACTCTTCGCTGACGTCCGCCAAGCCGCCGGAGCCGTCGGGGCCATCATCGGAGCGGGCGTCGTCCCTCGGTGCCTCGAGTTGCTCGATGGTGCGACCTTGGGGGCGGTCCGATCCGCGGGCGTCGCCGTCGACGAGCGCGCAGGCGCCATGCTGCTCATTGAGGTGGATGGAGCCAGTGCCGAGTCGGCGCTGCTCCGCGTCGGCGAGGTGGCTACGAATCGGCCCGGCTGCATCGACGTCCTCGTCGCGCAAGATGGCGTCCAGCGCGACCGCCTCTGGGCGGCACGACGAATGCTCTCGAAGGCGACCCGCAGGCTCGCCAAACACAAATTGAGCGAGGACGTCGTCGTTCCCCGGACCCGCATCGCCGATCTGCTCGACCGGACAGACGAGATCGGCGTTGCGACGGGCGTCAGGCACCTGACCTACGGACACGCCGGCGATGGCAACCTGCACGTCAACTTCCTCTGGAACGAGGACGCCGAGCGCCCGGCCGTAGACCGCGCGATCGGCTTGCTCATGCGCGCGACCGTGGAGTTCGGCGGCACGCTGAGCGGTGAGCACGGAATCGGCGTATCGAAGGCCCCCTACCTCGCCCTCGAGCAGAGCGCCGATCTCATCGCGCTCCAGCGCGACATCAAGCGCGCGTTCGATCCCAAGGACCTCCTCAATCCGGGCAAGATCTTTCCGACGGCCGGCCACCGAGCGTGCTGACGTCGGGGCCTACGAACGCGCCACGATCGCCCGCGCCCAAGACTCGATTTGCTGCCATACGGTTCGCACCCGGTCGCTCGTCACGAGGCCCATATGGTCCGGCGCCGGCGCCCCGCGGTCTCCGTACCGTACGCGGAGGACGTCGTGGCGCGCCCCACAGCGCGCGGCGAAGCGCTCCCCACAAGCGGGATGGCACTCGAAACGGTCGCCATCGCTCACGACCTCGAGGACCGGCGTGCGGATGTGAGCGAGCAGCCGCAGATAATCCAGGGACGCGTCGGCGCTCGTCCACCGGCCTGTGCGGGCGAAACGCGCGATGTCGGCGACGACGCCCGCCGGCACGTCGTCGCTGCCGAGTCGGAGCCAGCGAGCCGGCATCCGGCCGAAGCGGCGAGCCGCCGCGGACGCCGCGATGACGACGACCCGCTTGGCCAAAAAACGGCGCCATGACGGCTCGAGCTCGCGAATCCAGACGCTGGCGCCGATTCCGACGATCGCCTCGACGTCGATGGCGCCGCTCGCCGCGGACGCGAGCGCGACGTGCCCGCCGAGCGAGTGACCGACGACGACGACCCGCATTCGCTCGCCTCCGTGCCAGCGTGCAAAGTCGCAGACGGCAGGGAGATCCCGGCCGACGAAGTCGTCGTAAGCCAGGCTGCCCTTTCCGAAAGCGCTGTCGCCGTGGCCGCGGAAGTCGAACGCGACGGTACGCCAACCGCGCTCGGCGAGAAAGAGAGCCAGACCCGCTCCTCGGGGGCGCTCGAACTCGCTTCGTCGGGCCATGAGCGCGTGCGCGAGCACGGCGACGCCGACCGGCGACGCATGCGGCTCGCGAACGTCCGCCCGCAAAGACCACGCGTCGCTCGTACGAATCTCGATCGACTCGGAGCTCGAAAGCAGCTTCTGGAAGCGCTCGGCAGTCATTCGATGGGCAACATCCAGACATCGTCGCCCTCCCGAACCGAGAGATGCTCGGCCGGCCCGATGCCGAGATCGACGCCGGAGGAGTCCTCTCGAAAATGGCTGACGACGGCCCGAAAGAAGGGGGGCGCAGCGGCTTCGACGGCGATGAGAGCTTGACCGATCCTGGCGGTCGATGGCGGAAGGTCCGCCCTCTCGAGCCACCCCCGCACGCGCGCGCGATGGGCACGTTGCACGAGGCTGACCTCGTCGGTGACCGCTGTGAAGTGCGGTCCGCCGTCGAACGGATCGACGCGCCACGCGTAGCGAAAGCCGATGCGTCGCAGCATTTGTTCGACGCCTCGCGTCTGCGCCCCGACCTTGCCGATGACGTCCTGCGCGTTCTGAGGCAAGAGGCTCGCGTAGATGGCGCCCTCGGGAAAGAGCCCCTTGACGAACTCCTTATTTTTCTTCGAAAGCCGATCGGCGTCGGCGTAGGTCATCTCGGTGAATTTGCGTCCGACGGCATCCCATAGATGCGAAGTCCCGTCTGGCTCGAGGGGCGGCAGAAGCTCGGCCAAGAGTTCGTCCCGAAACGACTCCCGGTGCATCTTGATGTAGAGAAATCGAACGTACGAAATGAGAAGCCCGAGGCGCTCCGGCTTCTTTCGGTATTCCGGATCGACGATGAGACCTCCGATTTCGGTGGGACCGTTGTACGCGTAGCCGATCTTGAGGACGACGTGCCGAAAGTGCTTGTCGAGCGTCGCGGAGTATCGCTCCTCCTCGAACACGTCGACGTAAATGTAGGGCGCGTCCCGCCTTCCGAGCTGCGCGATGATCATCGAGGTGCCGACGATGCGCTTGCGGTCGCAGTCGACGAGCACAAAGACGTATTCCCGTCGGCGCGGGTCCCTCACGGTCGCGGCGAAGCTCTCGCCGGCGTGGCTGAGAAGTGAGCGGATTTCGGCCCGGTCCGCTGGCAAGTTCACCGTGTTGAGGTGCTTGGCGACTTCGAGCAGCTGGTCCTCGTCCGCGGGGACGGCGCTCCGAATCTCGTAAGAGACGTTCATCGACAGCAGCGCTCCCAGGGCCTTGCCGCCTCGCCCCTTGCCGCCTCGCCCCTTGCCGCCTCGCCCCTTGCCGCCTCGCCCCTTGCCGCCTTGCCCCTTGCCGCCTCGCCCCTTGCCGCCTCGCCCCTTGCCGCCTCAGTTGCGCTCGAGGCGCTCGGCGAGCGCGGCGCCGCCATGCACGCGAAACGGAAAAAAGGCGGCGCTCTGTCGCCGAGCCGGCGCTGGCCGACGGTACCGCGCGTGGTACGGTGCGCCGTCGGCTCGACTCGTCGGCTTTCCCTAGTAACCTGAATAATCGGATGGGGCCTTGCGGCTGCGTCCGTCGTCCCAAGGTAGAGGCGCCGAAACGACCCATGCGGACGCGCGACGTCACCATCCCTCTTGCCCTGTGGATTTGCGCAGCCATCTGTGCGCATTTCCTCTTCGGGTCCGGCGGTTTGGTGGTCGCAAAGGTGCACGATGATCGCGCCGAGCTCTGGAAGCTTTCGCACGAAGCCAGCAGCCTCGCCAAGCAAAGTGAGCAAACCTTCGAAGTGTCGCTCGGCGAGCCGACCGAAGACGAACCCGCGGCCCCGCCGCCGCCGCCGCCAAAGCCGCCCGAGCCGCCAAAGCCTCCGCCGGTCGCTTCCCAGAAGCCCCCGGTGACGCCGCCGCCGGCCAAGCCCAAGGAGGCGCCCAAACCCGAAAAGCGAGTTCTCGTCGCCAAGAAGACGGAGGAAAAAAAGACCCAGCCTCTGCCGGAAGATCTCCCGAAGGACCGCCGCGTGGCCGTGCGGCAACATGTGACGCCGGACCAGAAGGACAATCCGACCGCCAAGTTCATCGCCGACCAGGCCAATCACGTCAACGAAGAGACGCGTGCGACGCAGACGTCCCACGATCGCGACGACGATCATCCGTCGCCCGGAGCGGCTCATCACGGGACCGATCGATCGCCGGGCGACAGCGAAAAGACGCGGATCGCCGACAGTGCAGAGCACAAGGGCGAGAAGAACCGGGCCCCGGGCGAGCGGGGCACCGACGTCGACGTGCAGGAAGAACCGAAGCTGCCGAAGCCACAGCCCCAGCCCGCCGGAACGGTCGCTGCCATCACCCCCCAAGCCCCCTCGACCCCCCACATGGTCAACAGCGAGCCGAGGCCCGCATCGCCGACCGCTCCGGACACCGCGCCGCAACCCGTGCCGGGCGGCGCCACCCCGCCTTCGCCCGAAGTCGAAAGCACGTCCTCGGGGGCGTGGAGCTTCAACCCGGCACGCCAAGGCGGCGCGGCGGGCGTGACCCCTCAGCCGAACGCGGGGGTGGCCAATCCCAACCGACCCGGCGGACGCCTTTGGTCCCTGCCCGGACTCGGGCAGCCGTCGGCGCCAGGCACCCTGAACCTGAACTTGCTGCCCAACCAGATCGCATCGATTGTGGGCGAGGACCAATTGCGCAAATTGCGCGAGGCAGACGGCGAAAGGCGCCGGAGCGAACACCGCGGCTCCTGGGCGGGGTCGAACTTCGATCGCTGGAAAAGCGCGATCGAGAACTACGTCGCAAGCGTCAAGGAGGGCAATCAGACTGCGCTGAACGCCGCGCAGGTCCCGTTTGCGACGTACCTGAATGGCATGCACGAGCGCATCCACCCGATCTTCGCAGAGTCGTTTCTCGGATCGCTCGATGCCTTGCCCCCCAGTGATCCGATGAACGACCAGCATCTGGTGACGAAACTCGAGATCGTGCTGACGCGCGACGGTCATCTGAAAAAGATGGGGGTGGTCATGACGAGTGGGATCACGAGGTTCGACATCGCAGCGCTCGACTCGGTCGAGCGCGCTTCGCCGTTCGGGCCCGCGCCGAAGGCGATCGTGTCGCCGGACGGGAACGTCTATTTGCATTGGGAATTTCACCGCGACGCGGTGTACGCGTGCTCGACCATGGGGGCGCGGCCCTTCATGTTGAATAACCCGAGTCCGTCCCGAGACCCCATGGTCCCGCCGGTCCCTCCGGCTGGGCCTGTTAAGGAGCGGAACTCCCCGGGCGCCAGTCCGAACGATGCGCGCGAGGGCAGAAACGATCGCGCGCCGCTGACCGGACGGCGCCGGATCGCGCAATCGGGCCCGCCGAGCTTACGTTTGCGCTAGTCTCTGCGCTCCCATGACGATCGCCGAGGTGAGGCGCGCCGAGATTGCCGCGGGGGGCGGGAGCGGAACGCCTGCGAGCGAGGGCCACCCCGATTCGCCGCTGCTGTCATCCGCGTGGCTCTTACGCACCGCGGCGGTCTCGGCGGTTCTCGCAGGCGTCATCGGTGTCATCGTCGCGCCCGGACTTCGCGGCAACGCAGGAGAGCCAGCCGTCGTCTTCGCCGACGGCGCGTCGTCGGCGCTCGCCTGCTTTCTCATGGGTGCTCTTGTCGCCCTGTTTCTGGAAGGCAGCCTCGAGCTCTTTCGGCTGCGAGAGCGTCCGGTCGCGCTGCGACTCGTGCTCGTTTTCGGCGGCGCCGCCGTCGTGGCACTTTCCGGCGTAGCGCTCCGCGATCGCATTCCTCCGCCCTTTGCAGTGCTCATCGAGTGCGGGTCGATTGTCGTTGCACTGGCGGGAGCGTTTTTCGGAGCCCGCGCACCTCACACGCGAGCGGTCGCGGGTGTCCTGCTTGCGCTGGCTTTTGCGGCGATCGTTCGCCTCGGTGCTTGGGAAATGGCGACGCGCGCCGGCGAAACGGCCAATGTTTCTCTCTTTGGGTCGAGCCGACTGCTCGCGACCACCGGCGTGCTGCTCGAAGCGGCCGGGCAACTCGTCGCGGTCCTTTGGTTGAGCACCCGGGGGCGCTGGGCCGGTCACCTCGGCCTCGTGCTCGCCCTGGCTGGCGCGGTGGCGCTCACCTACGGAGTCGCCCATGGCGTCCACTCGGGGGCACCGAGTTGGCAGGCGGTCGTCCACTCTTCGCTCGCCGACGCGTCGGGCGTCCCGCCGCCTTATCGGCTGGGAGCCTTCGCGACCTTTCTTGTCGCGTCGTCGCTGCTGCTTGCGTTCGTCACGGCCGTGCAGCCGAACGTCGTGACGGCGACGGTCGCGGCCATGGCCCTCGCCCTCGTGTCGCGCGGCGCTTTCGACGCGCCGTTGCGCGCGCTCTGCGCCGTCGTGTCGGCGCAGTGGATTGCGGTCGCCAGCGTCGACAGCCGAGCGATGTGGCGGGCGCTCATCGGAGACCGAGCGCGGCGGCTGGTCGATGAACGCTGACCGCGGTCTGCCCCACGTCTCCGGATTGGCGAGGCACCGGCAAGCCCGCGTGTCCGAAGTGGCTCGGCCGGCCGCAAAGAAATCCCCGTCGGGCGCTCCTTGACACAGGGCTCTGACGGCTGCTACGCGGTCGGTCGCTCTGGCCTCGAACGCGCGGCCGGTGCTTGCCCAGCGCCGCGGCTCACTCTACATCCCAAACCAAAGTGCGAGGTCTTGCGAGCGTGGCGAACAGTGAGCTTTTAGCGACCGCGCAGTCGGCGGGCGCGCCGCCGCGCGCGCACGGGGTTCGGGTGATCCGTGAATTGATCACGCTGACCAAACCGCGAATCACGGTGCAGGTCTTGCTCACGGCTGCGGTCGGAATGGCCTTGGCGCCCGGTCATTCGACGCCCTCGGTGCGCTGGCTGTCGCTCGCAGGAACGGCGCTTATTGTCGGCGCCGCCAACGCCCTCAATATGTGGTGGGAGCGAGACATCGACGCCCAGATGAGCCGAACCCGCAACCGGCCGCTGCCGGCCGGCCGAATCTCACCCGACCTCGCCCTGGCCTTCGGATTGGCGCTGGCGCTGGCGTCGGTTCCGATGTTGTTCCTCGTCAACCTGGCAACCGGCGCTTTGGGCTTGCTGTCGCTGGTGACCTACGTGGCGGTCTACACCCCCCTCAAGCGACGCACATACATGGCCCTTCTCGTCGGCGCGGTGCCCGGGGCCATTCCGCCGCTCCTCGGCTGGACGACTGTCACCGGTACGATCGGTCTCGGCGGTCTGCTGCTTTTCGCGTTTTTGTTCCTCTGGCAAATTCCGCATTTCGCTGCCATTTCACTGTTTCGCGCCGACGAATACCGGCGTGCGGGGTTGCAAGTGGTGAGCGTTCAGCGCGGCGAGCGGGCGACCCGAGAGCTCATCGCCGTCTGGAGCGGATTGCTCGTTGCGACGTCGCTCTTGTTTGCACCGCTGCGCTTGGCTGGCGCTTGGTACGAAAGCGCGGCCCTTCTCTTGGGCGCCGCCTTCTTGTCGCTCGCCGTGCTCGGTTTGCGCGCGACGCCCCCCTTCGACTCAAAACGCTGGGCTCGGCGCGTCTTTGCCTTTTCCATTCCCTACTTGACCATTCTGCTCGTCATGGTGCTGGCGGACCGCCGCCCCGCCTGACGCCCATCCGACGCCTCATCTGCTCTATGAGACATGACGACCGCCGCGCACACACCCAACCCGACATCGTCTCCGGCCCGACGAGGCGCTCGGTTCGGGTCGCCGTTGCCGGGGCGCATCATTCTCGCCGCCGGGCTCCTTTGCACGGCGTGCGCCCTGGCCTTCGCCGCCTCGGCCCTACACGATCGTCGACGGCCCCTTCCCCGCTACGGACATGTTCCTGATTTTCGTTTCATCGATGAGCGAGGTGCACCGTTCACGACCGGATCGCTGCTTGGACAAGTCAGCGTCGTGGACTTCGTGTTCACGCGTTGCACCGCGTCGTGCCCGCGTTTGACGTCGACGATGGCTCAACTGCAAACGTGGATGAATGGGGTCGGGAGCCACGCGCGCCTCGTTTCATTCTCGGTGGACCCCGAAAACGATACGCCGGACGTCCTCAAGGCGTACGCCGCCCGCGCCCACGCCGATTCGGCCCGCTGGGCGTTCGTCACGGGCCCGGCCGACGACGTCGAACGAGCCGTCGTCCTCGGATTCAAGGTCTCCGCGGCGAAGTTTGCGGCAGGCGCCCACGACTATGACGTGACCCATGGCAATTGGCTCGTCCTCGTCGACGCCCGCGGCGATCTCCGCGGTTACTACGCGTCCGACGAGTCGGGCGCCCTCGACCGACTCAAAGCCGATGTTCTAAAGCTCGAGCGGGCGGAGTGACGGCAGGACTTCACCTACATGTTCCCGGCGAACGGAACGTAGGGGACGCAATTCAAAGGGCGGCACGCGCCGCGCATTTTTTCGATTCAAACCAGCCCGCCGGGCGCGTGTGGCAGACCCTGCACTCCGAACCGGTCCGTCGCAGCTCGGGGCCTCGGCGCAAGCCCGAAGCGCGCTGCGGCGGCACGGCGGCGCGAGCGCGAGGGTAGACTAGGCTTTCGCCTGCTGATCGGCCTCTTTCGGGGTCGTCTTTTCCGGAAGTTTCTTGTCGATCTCTTCGGCTTCCTTCAAGCCTTGCTTGAAGTTCTTGATTCCTTGACCCAGACCCTTGCCAATGTCGGAAATCCGACCCGCTCCGAAGAGGAGCAGCGCGACGAGCGCGATAAGCAGAATCTCCATCGGTCCGATGTTGCCCATGGCGTTACACCCTTGTCCTTGTGCTAGCAGCGTGATTTGGGTCTCGCAAGCGCCCCAACCGCTGCGCAGCGATCGCAAAGGCGAACGCCAGAGCGCTTCCTGCGATCGGCACGGACGCAAAAGTCCACGCGGCCGTCCCGGCCCTCTCGTAAATGCGCAGCAAGCCGAGGGCAGCCAGCGGCCCGGCGGAGCCCACGGCGAGAACGCCGATTCGCGACCGAATGGCGCCACGCAGTGCGGCATACGCCCCGGCGCAGGCGGCCATCCATCCTGTAGCGGCCAACATGAGGGCGCGCGCGACGGGCGGAAGGTTCGAAGCTTGTGCCCAAGGTGGCATGCCTCGCACGACGAGCGATCCAACGTGCAAATCCACCGGCGAAGAACCGGCGATGGCGACGCGCGCGTCGTCGAACTCGACCGATCGAAAGTCCCCCGCGATTCGCGCGTCGCGCGCCGACAGCGTGGCGCGCGACAGCGGCCCGGGAACGCTGCCAAGGAGACGCGGCTCGCGGCCGGGCGCGCACAGCCACGTGAACGCGGTGAACGGAACCGAATAAGTGCGCGGAGAGGGGACGGACCGACACGCGCTGCGCGCCTGGGAAACGAGCTCGGTGGCAACCCGACCTGGAGCGCTTGCGTCTCGGCCGTACGCGAGAGCGAT
This sequence comes from Polyangiaceae bacterium, assembly GCA_050013115.1. Taxonomy (GTDB): domain Bacteria; phylum Myxococcota_A; class Polyangia; order Polyangiales; family Polyangiaceae; genus Palsa-1150. Next base: position 47,475 of record JBEKFX010000021.1, on the reverse strand, counting down.
GAGGGCGAGGGCCACTGCGAATGAGCCGCCTTGCGCGCCAAGGCGTGACACGGTCGAAAGGGGCCGTTCTCCGAGCGTCTGCAGCACGCGCGCTTCGCCCGTCTCGACAAGACGAAAGCACGCGAACGTCCAGCCGACCGGCCAGCCGACGAGAAGCGCTGCCTCGATCGCAATCGACGCAAGACCCCGGGCGAACGGCGCCGCGACCCGCCACGGAACCGCCGGGTCGAGCAGCCATGGCAAGACGCGCACAGCGCTCGCGACCATGGCCGTGCAAGCGATGGCCGTCGAAGCCAAAAGTGCAGCCCGACGCGACGCCGCGAGAAATTCGTTCATCGGGCGTCGACCTCGAGGACGATCTTGCCGAAGGCTTCGCGCGACTCGAGAACCCGGTGTGCGTCGCGCGCGTCCCAGAGAGACATCACCCGGTCGACCACGGGACGGAGACGACCGGAGCGAATGTGCCCGAGAATCGTAAAAAGGCGCGCCTTCGACCCCATCGTCGAGCCGAGGATCTCGATTTGGCGGAAGAACACGTGACGCAGATCGATTTGCGGCAGGTGACCGGCGGTCGCACCACACGTCACGATCCGACCGCCGGACGCCGTCGCCAAGATGCTTTTGGCAAACACCTCACCACCGACGTGCTCGATGACGACGTCGGCGCCAAGCTTGCCTGTGATCCGCTTCACTTCGGCCGCGAAGTCCTGCTCGTCCGTGTGGATCACGTGGTCGGCGCCGAGGGTGCGCGCCCGCTCGCCCTTCGATTCAGTGCTCGTTACAGCAATCACGGTGGCGCCGTGAAGCTTGGCGATCTGGATGGCCGCGCTCGACACGCCGCTTCCCGCAGCCTGGACGAGCACGGTCTGCCCGGGCCGCACGCCCCCCTTGTCGACCACCATTTGCCATGCGGTCAAGAAGACGAGCGGCACGGCAGCCATGTCCGTGAACGAGAGCTCCGACGGCCACGTCACGACATTCGTGTCGGGCACGACGACGTGGCGTGAGTAACCCCCGCTGACGTGCTCGCCGAGAATCGCATAGTCGCGACAGAAGGGGTCCTGCCCGGACAAGCACGCCTCGCAGACCCCGCACGAAAGTCCCGGGTTGACGACGACGCGATCGCCCACGCGAACATGGCGGGCGCCCTCGCCGAGCGCCTCGACCTCCCCTGCGACGTCGCTCCCGAGACGGTGGGGGTATTTCAACTTCAGGCCCGGCAGCCCCCGCCGCACCCAGAGGTCCAGGTGGTTGACCGCCACCGCGCGGACACGCACCCGCACTTCGCGGGGCCCCGGCTCGTCGAGATCGACGGTTTCGCGCGCCAGCACCTCGGGGCCGCCGTGTGCGCGCAGAACGACCGCCTCGGTTCTCATGCCATGAGCTCTCGACTGTTTCGCAAGGCGCCGTCGACGGGAAGCACGGCGTGCGACAGACACAAAGTCAAAAGAAGGGTCCCGCGATAGACGACGTGGACGTCGTCCACATCCACCCCTTCGCGCACGCCAGCGAGTTCGTCCTCTCCTCGGGCGTTCGGGTCGAGGGCGGCGTCGACGTGCTCGTGGACGAAAGCGAGCAAATTCGGCTGCTCGATCGACACGATGTCGTCGAGATCGAACGGCTCGTCGCCGTGCGCGGCGCGCAGTTCCTCTTCGAGCTTGATGGCCTCTTCGGTGGACTCGAGGGCATCCTGCGAGACCTCGCGAAGGCGGGTTGCCCCGAACGTCCTCTCGAACGCAAGCCAGATCGCAATCGTCAGAAAGTAGCCGAGCGCAAGGGCCGTATCATCGAGCGGCCTCGAGAGAATGCGCGACAAGGCGTCGGCGAGTTGAGGCTGCGTCGACTCGAACCGAGCAAACGCCCGGTCGAGCTCCTCGCGCGACGATGGGGAATCCTCGGCCAGCTCGCGTTCGACTTGATCGAGCATGGCGGCGTCGAGGATCGCATACCGCGGAACGGGGCGGATCGCGGCTCCTCTCACCCACATGGCCGCGATGTTAGCAGGGGCGTCGATCGCAATGCGACGGCATCGCATCCGCTCCGCCCGACACTTCAGCTTTGTTCAGCTGAGGCCTCCGCCGCCATCTGGGCCAGCATCCTCACCGTCCAGGTGATGCCGAGGACGAGCACGACGCCCATGAAGAGGACGCCGCGACCGAGCAAGCTGGCCGCGATCGGTACCGTGCCGAAGTCTCCGTGGAATTGCGAATACGTGCCGCTCAGTGCAAGCCTCCGCGCGACGACCGACAGCCCGCCGACGGCCAGCCCCCCTGGAATGGCCACGAGACCGACGACCGGTGCGAACCGGCGTTTGCGCACCGCAGGGACGGCGCAGACGAACCCGCCGAGTACGGCCGCGCCCGCCAAGAGGACCAGCCCGAGATCGACCGCGCTCGGAACGCGACGCCACGGCACGAGATAGAGATAGGACCAATCGCCGTGGAATGCGACGAAGTACCCCACGATGGGAACCCAGATCGCCAGGGCGAACGTCAAGACGATGGCGAAGGACCGTGAAGCGACGACCGGCGACTCGCTTGACGCGAGCTCAGGCGCCGCAACCCAGGCGAGCGCCGCCCCGAGCGCGAAACCACCGAGGTGTGCGAAGGGAACCGGCATGGTGTGCTCCTTGACCCGTACTAACCTGATAGCGCGAGTCCGACTCGAGCGACCGCACGAACGTCGTGCGGACGAGCCTTGACTCGAGCCGGCCGCCATGAACCCCCAAAAGCTCCGCCAACTTCTCGAGGCTGTGCAACGAGGCGAGACCGATGTCGACGAGGCGCTCGGCGACCTTCGGGAGTTACCGTACGCGGATCTCGGGTATGCCACAGTCGACCACCACAGGGCGTTGCGCCAGGGCGCGCCGGAGGTCATATTCGGCCAAGGAAAGGCCACGGCGCACATCGTCGGGATCACGCGCGAGCTCGCGCGCTCGGGGCAAAACGTCCTCATCACCCGGTTGGACGCCGACAAGGCCCGTGAAGTGCGCGAGTTGATGCCCGAGATTCGCTACGTCGAGCTCGCTCGCGTCGCGACGCTCGAACAGGCCGCAATTGCTCCACTCGGCGGCCGACCCGTCGCGCTCGTCAGCGCCGGCACCAGCGATCTGCACGTCGCTGAGGAATGCGCTGAAACGCTGCGGATGCTCGGAGTCGCCATCGATCGCGTGTACGACGTCGGGGTCGCCGGCATCCACCGTCTCCTTCACAAGCGAGATGCCTTCGACCGGGCGAGTGTCGTCATCGTCGTCGCGGGGATGGAAGGGGCGCTGCCGAGCGTCGTCGGAGGCATGGTGGCGGGTCCTGTGATTGCTGTGCCCACATCGATCGGATACGGCGTAAGCTTTGGAGGCGTGGCGGCCCTGGCGGGGATGCTGTCGAGCTGCGCATCGGGCATCACCGTCTGCAACATCGACAACGGTTTTGGGGCCGCCTTCGCCGCGGCAAGAATTCTCCGCGTACGCGATCGCTATTAGGCCACCCCACCATGGCTCGTTTCCACTTCCACGGCCACGACCCCCACGGTCACGACCCCCACGGCCACGACCCCCACGGTCACGACCCCCACGGTCACGACCCCCACGGTCACGACCCCCACGGCCACGACCCCCACGGCCACGGTCCAGACGCGGACAAGGCACCACCCGCTGGCGGGGAACACCGCGCGAGCCCGGGCGTACTGACGCGGAGAGCGGGGGTTGGAAAGCTGCTCTTTTTCGATGCGCCGAGCGGACTTGCCGGCGACATGATCATCGCCGCTCTCGTCGACCTCGGGGTACCGCGCGGCGTTGTGTCCGAGGCCCTGGCGGCGCTCGAGATGCGCGGTTTTCACCTGCACTTCGGGACGCGGGTGCGGAGCGGCATCGTGGCCGCCTCGCTCGATGTGCACGTCGAGGACGGACAGCCGCCGCGCTCGTACGCAGCCATTCGTGGTTTGCTCGAGAGATCGCTGCTCTCGCCTGGAACGAAAGCGCGGGCCGAACGAACGTTCGAGCGGCTCGCCCGGGCCGAGGCGAAGGTCCACCGGACTTCGTTGGACGAGGTGCATTTTCACGAGGTCGGCGCCGTCGATGCCATCGTCGACGTCGTCGGTTCGGCCGCAGCCCTCGACTACCTCGATGCCGAATTGGCCGTGTCGCCGTTGCCGATGGGCCGCGGCTTCGTCCGTGCCGGACACGGGAACCTGCCACTGCCCGCGCCAGCGACGATCGAGTGCCTGATTGGCCTCGCCACCTTCGACGCGGGAGTTGACTTCGAATTTGTGACGCCGACGGGGGCCGCCATCGTCGGCGCCCACGCCGCGTCGTCACAGCGCTGGCCTTCGATGATTCCCGAGCGCATCGGATGGGGCGCGGGCCGGACCGACTTGAAAGATCGTCCGAACGTTTTGCGAGCCGTGCTCGGAACGCCGTCCCGGGATCGGCCCGACCCCAAGGGGGAGGCGACGCGCACGATCATCGAAGCCAACGTGGATGACGCGACCGGTGAACTCGCCGGCACCTGGATCGATTCTCTGCTTCACGCCGGCGCGCTGGACGCCTGGATGACGCCCATCGTGATGAAAAAAGGACGCCCCGGGATCACGATCTCCGCTCTCGCGCCGAGCGACCGCGCCGGCGCGATCGCGCGCGTGATGCTGAGCGAAACAACGAGCGTCGGAGTGCGCTGTTACGACGTCGATCGCATCGAGCGGCCCCGATCGATGCAAACGGTCGAGACCCCGTACGGCTCCATCGCCGTCAAGGTCGCCGGGGGCCCGTTCGGGCCGCCTCACGTGAAGCCGGAGTTCGAGGCGTGCCGAGATGCTGCCCGCACCCATGGTGTTGCTGTGCGGGAGGTGCTTCGGGCGGCGAACGACGCGGCCGCGGCGCTCTTGCGCGCGTCCTCCTTTGGAGGCCCGGCGGCTGCGGAGAGGGGCGACCCGAAAGGATGAGCGAAAGGATGAGCGAAAGGCGCGCGCGAGGGGCGCAAAGGTGCGATTTCGCCGGCCTCGCTATTTCCCGCACGACTTCGATATGCTGCCCCACGCGCACTGGACCGCCGCGTCGGTTTGGCGCGCAGAAGGCAACAAGGGCGTCACCATGAGCGCATGCTCGCAATGTGGCACCGTCGTCAAACCGGGCGACAAGTTCTGCAACGTCTGCGGTACCCCCATTCGGGCCGGCACGTCGGGGTCGCCTGCGGGCCCCCACTACGCGGCCGGAGGGGGACTTTCCCCGTACGCTTCGCCATCCGCCTCCCCTCCGCCGGCCTACGGGCCCACACCCGGCGGCTCGAGTGCGCCTGCGCGGTGCCAGCTTGGCCACGAAATTTCGCCAGGCGCAAGCTACTGCGCGCAGGGCCACCCCATCGCCCTCGATCAGATGCAGTTCGCGCCGGACGCGTACGGCGCGGGCTACGGGCCACCGGCTGGGCTTCAACCATTCCCCGGGCCGAAGGCTCCGTCTGGTGCATACCCGGCGCCCGCGCAGACATACGGGCCGCCACCGCCCGCCTACAACGCACCGGCCGCCCCGCAGGCGGCGTATGCGGCCGCGTATGGTGTGCCCGCTCCCCTCCCGGGAGCGGCGCCGGCGCCGGCCTACCCCGTCGCCCCGCCCCCACCCGCGTTCGGCTCCGCGCCGCAGCCGCTGCCGCCGACGTTCGCCGCGTTCCAGGGCGACGCCGGCCGCGACGTCGCGCCGGCCAAAGTTCTCCGCGGATTCTTGGTGACCTACGGATCGAACCCGAGCGGCGACTTCTGGCCGCTGACCGGTGGACGCCTCATCGTCGGCCGATTCGGCACCGGTGACGGCCTCGACATTGCCTTGCAAGATCCGACCATCTCGTCACGCCACGGCGCCATCGTGGTCGATGGCGCGGGCTCGGTCAGCATCGAAGACACCGGATCGACGAATGGCACGTTCGTGAACGACGAGCACATCGGCTACGGTGGCCGCCGCGAGCTTCGCGACGGCGATCGCATCCGCTTCGGCGGCTTTACGACCGTCGTGAAGGTCATTGGCCGCGTTTGAGGCCGCGCTCCCCGCGTTGCCATTGACGAGGTTTCGCAGAGATGGTTCGGCGACTCTCGAAGTTCGTCCTTCTCGCTTCGTTGCACATGGCTCTTTTGGCGGTCGCCTGGAGCGCCGGGGCCACGCCCGAAGCGCACATCCTGCGAATCGACCCGAGAACGGGCGTCAAGGACAATAAGCCGCTGCTCACCACGGTCGTCGAGGTCGTGCAGTTCAAGCGACTGAGCGACGCTTTGCAGCCATGCGCCAACGCGACGGGGGCTGCCAGCCTCTCGTGCTGGAGCGAACAGCTCGAGAAACCGGGGGCCTTGTGGTCGCCATTCCCGTTTCCGGAAAAGAACGCGCGTTTTCTCGTCAAAGTGGGAGGCGAAGATCAACTGACGAAGTTTGTCGACAAGACGCAGTGGGGGAAGGCTCAAAGCCAGCCGAACGTCGGCACCGCGTGGCTCGTCGCCGTCGACTCATCGAGCGGCATGGGCGCGCGCTTCGGCGACGCGCGCGCGATCGCGCACGCGTTCATCGAAGAGATGCAACCGAACGACCTCATGGACCTCATGTTTTTCGACGACGTTCAGGTCGTGCGAGACACCCATTGGAAGACGTTCAGGCAGCGGGCCGATCTCGGCAACGTGCTGAATGAATTCAAGTCCACGAGTCCGTCCCACGGTCGTGATCGCCCGCTTTTTTCCGAGATCAAGACGATGACGCAAGATGCGTTCGGGTCGCTCGGCAACTCCGATCAGCCGGACACCGTGCCGCTCCACCAGGCCATGGTCGTGCTTTCGAACGGCGCAGGTCGCGGCGATCCCGAGAGCGCCAGCCCGAGTGCCGAGGTTTTCCACCAGTACCTCGACAGGGGTCGCTTCCCGGACGAAAACACGCTGCTTCCGAAGACGCCTCTGCCGGTGATCTCCATCTGGTTGCCGAACGGTTCGAGCCTCACCGAGAGCATCTATCGCAACAACGAAGCACAGTTCATGCAAGCGCTCGCCAACCCTGAGATCGGCGGTTTCTTCGATATCGTCCAGGAAGGTCAAGGCGATAAAAAGGCAAAGACGATCATTGGCCTCGTCCGCGCTCGCTTCAACGCGATGTGGCTCGTCCACTGGACGATGAGCTGCATCAACCCGAGCGTCGATCAGACCTTCGACCTCGTCTTCGAAAACACCCATCCGGCGATTGCGCCGGACGGCTCCTTCAAGGAAGTCCCCATCGGAATCGACCCCACCCAGTGGCCGCTCGACGTCGATGTCGCCAAGACGGTCAAAGCAGCGCAGGAGAGCCCGCTTTACCCCGGCGGCCAGTTCACCGTCTACGGCGACTTTTGTTGGAGCGGGGACAAGCAGCGCGCAGAGGCCTACTTCGTGCCGGCTGGCGCGAAACCGACCCAGGCCAATACGCGTGATCCGGAGCTGGCGAAGAAAGTCATGCAGCAGCTGCAGGCCGAGCACATGCTGGCGACGGCAACGGCGGCGGGCGATGGGTACGTGACCTTCATCGTCCCCGACGACGACAAGGTGCTCGACGGGTCGGGCGACAACGCCGTCGCGCGGTTGGTGGTTTACGACAACAAGGCCCACCGCGCGTCGGCGGTCGATGACAAGACCGTGCTCACGCTGAAGGCCATGAAAAAGCCTCTGTCGCTGGTGCTCTTCGCGGGTATCGCGGGATTGCTGGCCGTCATTGCGCTGTTGGCGTGGGTGCTTGTCCGCGGAGGCGGCGGAGGAGGGCGCCGGCGCGGAGGGGGCTCGCCGCCGGCTCCGATACCCCCGCCAGGCTACGGCGCTCCTCCGGGCGGCTACGGCGCTCCTCCGGGCGGCTACGGCGCTCCTCCGGGCGGGAGCTCCCTTTCGCCTCCCGATGACGGGGCCGCCCAGGGCGGCGATGCCCCTTTCCCGCCCAACCTGCGCGCAGCGACGGCCGGTGCAAGCGCGGCCGGCGATCGGATGGCGCCGGCCGACGCGCAGGCGGCCACGGCGCGGGGGCCGGGCGGCTCGCGTGCGAGCGCCTCACCGGCCCCTGCCAGCACCCAAGCTCCCCCGCCCCTTGCCCTTCATGCGCCGGCCGGGGCGCCGCGCGATGCCGCAGCGTTGGGCTCGCCTTCGGGGCCGCCGATCGTGCAGGTCCGGTGCCCTTCCTGCGGAATGGGCACGATGGCGACACCCGGCCAGCCCTCGGTGTGCTTCGCTTGTGGCCAACCCCTTCCTCACGACGTGACGAAGGGAAGTGGGGGCACGGATGCCCCGAGGCTTCGGTCGGCCGGTCCCGCGCAAAATGTGGCCTCTGCGCCACCAGCCGGATGGGCGACCGGGGCCACACTGCGCAGCGGCGCGGGCCAGTTCACGATTCGGGGCGCATCGGAGGTTCGCGTCGGCCGCGACCCCGCGCAATGCCCCATCTTTCTAAGCGAACCGCGTGTCAGCGGCGTCCACGCGACACTTCGGCTCGAAAGCGGCCGGTTGCTGGTACGCGACGAGAGCTCGAACAACGGAACATGGGTCTCGGGCGCACGGATCGCGCCGGGCATGTGGATCACGGTTTCGGCCGGGAGCCCGATCCGCTTTGGACCCGTCGAGTTCGCGGTAGAATTCGAGGCTTGATCCGGAGAAAAACCCATGCAGCCGGCGACCGCCCTCCCGGCGGTGGAACATGGCGCGCGATCGGACCCCGGTCGCGACCCGAACAAGCAGGTCAACGAAGACGTCTGGGGCACTTTCGAGACGAAATTCGGACATCTTTGTCTCGTGTGCGACGGCATGGGGGGCCATGCCGCAGGTCGCGAAGCCGCAGAGCTCGCCATGGCCACCATCGTCGAAGTGTTCGAGAGCGCCCCCGAGTGGACCCCGAACGCGCGGGTCCTGCGGAGCGCAATCGAAGAGGCCAACCGTCGCGTCAAGGTGGTGCGGACGAGCGAGATCGGCTTTGGACGACCTGGGTCGACCGTCGTGCCGGTGCTCATGCACGCGCAAGGTACGGACGTTGCGCACGTCGGTGACAGCCGCGCCTACCTCATTCATGAGGGTCAAGTGCTTCGGTTGACGAAGGACCACTCGATCGTCGAAGAGCTTGTCGACCGCGGCCTCATCACGCCGGAGCAGGCGGCGCGCCACCCGGACGCGAACCGCATCACCCGCGCGCTGGGAATCTCCGAGGAAGTCGAGGTCGACCTTCGAGCCCAGCCAGTCCACCACGTCACCGGAGACACCTTCGTACTCTGTTCGGACGGTCTCTCCGACTTGGTCGAAGACCATGAAATTCTCGCCATGAGTGGCGCCGAACCCCCCGCTCAGGCGGCGGCAAAGCTCGTCGACCTCGCGAACTCACGTGGCGGCCACGACAATGTGACCGTTCTCGTCCTTCGCGCACGCGAAAGCGTCGCGAGATCCGCGGCTGCCACAACCCCGACGGTCCCACAAACGGGCGTCCCCCCGTCGCGCCCTCGGCCGGCGGTTCAGACCGTGCCGGACCTGACGTCCGCAAGCCCCAAGCCGGCGGCTCACACCCTCCCGGACCGGACGTCCGCAAGCCCCAGGCCGGCGGCTCACACCCTCCCGGACCGGACGTCCGCAAGCCCCAGGCCGGCGGCTCACACCCTCCCGGACCGGACGTCCGCAGGCGCCCCCTCGCATGCCCCGTACGCCAACCGGCCGCTCGACTCCCCCGCTGCCCCCGTCGCATCGCGGCCTCCGCTGTCACGGCCGGCGTCGTGTCTCCTCCTCGTCGCAATCCTCATCGCGTCCGCCGCGCTCGCTCTTCTCGTCGTGGCCCTCGTCTCGCACTTTGCAGAGGGCAGCGGCAAGCGAAACGCCGTGGCCGAAGGGGGGCTTGTCGCCGACGCGGCCGCCCCCTTGCCGGACGCGCTCTCGCCTGGAAGCGTCATCGTGCCGTCAACGATCCCCGCCGTGGAACCCATCGCTCCGCTCGAGCCCATGGGGCCCGAGCCACACCGGAAAAAGAGGCCAAGATGAGTCCTTTGCAGCGTGCGGCCCTTTTTCTCGTTGCGCTTTTCGCTGCGGGACCGACGTCTTGCAAGCGTTCGGGTCACGCCCGCGTTTCATCGTTCCTGCGACCGACGCTGCCTGCGGGGTTCATCGAACGAACGGGGCGCGGGTTTCGCATTGCGGTCCCGGCCACCTGGACCGCTTCGGGGCAGGGGCGCGCCGCGTGGGTCTACGACGATCCACAGGCCGTCGACGATTATCGTGCCAACGTCAGCGTCGTCACCGAAGCGTACGTGGGCGAGTCGTACGACTACGCGAAGGCGGCCGAAGACTCCGCGCGCCACGATGCGCGAGCGGCCGTCGGAGCCACCCGCGAAGACGTGATCGATGGCGACCCGACCCTCGTGCTCGAAGCGCGTTGGTCGATGGGGTCTCCGGTCGTGACCTTCCGATCGATGCAGGCGGACTTGGCATCACGCGGCATCGGGTACGTCGTCACCTGTTCGGCGTCGCCCGCAGCCTTCGAGCGCTACCGTTCCACCTGCGAGGCAATTGTCCACTCCTTCGCGGTCGAGCGTTGAGGGGCTAGACTTTCGCGCGTGACAAAAGCCTTTTTCTTTTTCGTTGGTTCAGCGCTGTCTGTCGCCCTGTTCGGCTGCGCCGGCCTCACGCTGACGACCATCAAGACCGCCGAGCAGCGGCCAAGCAACGTGGCGATCTACTTCAAAGTGCAGACCGAGGGCGGCAACCCGGTCGGCGGGCTGACGGCCGACCGATTTCGCATCTACGAGGACGGGCAGCTCGTTTCGGTCTACGAGAGCAAGCAAACGATTCTTAATCCCGCCGTGGCTGCAGTGCACTACACGCTGTTGCTCGTCGACATGAGCGGGAGCGTCAGCGAGAGCGGGAGCGCCGAGGCGCTCGTGCGGGCGGTGACGGCTTTCACCGATCGGGTGGAAAAGGATGAGAGGGTCGGCATCTATGCCTTCGACGGAAGCCCCGACCTCTACCCTATCGTTTCTTTCACCGATCAGCCGGGCAGCACCAAGACGGGCTTGAACCAGCTCGCGACATTCAAGCCGAAGGATCCCAGTACGAACTTGAACGGTGCCGTGATCAAGGCTCTCGACCAGCTCGACACGACGCTCGGGAATGCCCATCAGCCGCTCCGGTTCGGAACGCTCGTCGTCTTCACGGACGGTACGGATCGGGCCAATCGAGTTCCCGAAAGCGCCATGCTCCAGCATATCCGAGACAAGCCGTTCGACGTCTTCGCGATTGGTCTCGGCGCCGAGATCAAGCCGTCGCAGCTCGAGGCGATTGGAAAGAGCGGAACGGCCATGGCCGAGAACCAAGCCGCCATTGTCAAGGCGTTCGACCAAGTGGGAGCGAAGGTCGACGAACGGACGAAGAGCTTTTATCTTCTCTCGTATTGCTCTCCCTCTCGAGCGGGCAAGCACGAAGTCCGCATCGAAGCGACCCTGAAGGATGCCGCCGGACATGACGAAGGCAAAGGCAGCATCGTCAGCGACTTCGACGCGACGTCGTTCGCGCCCGGCTGCGATCCGAACACGCCTCCGTCGTTCGACGTGACCAAAGGGGACACGCTCGCGCCACCACCGCCGACGGAGCACGTGTCGCCTGACAAGGACGAAAGGAAAGCGCGAAAAACGATGGCCCACAAAGCGAGCCCGGCCAAATCGCCGCCCTCCTCTCCGAGTTCGACACCACCGCCGATTTCCGCACCTCCGAGCTCTCCGGCCCCCGCGGCGCGAACGCCCCAAGATTTCAACCCGTAGGCGCTCGCACTCGGCCCTGAAGGTTTGGAAAGCTTCACTCCTGGCCTGGATTTCCCGGAGCCAAGTCGCGAAAAATCGCTTGATCCATCGTTTCGATTTCAGGGGCTGCGACCTTCTGGTGAACCGCGGCACTCGGCGCCTCGTCAAGGACGCGAGAGGACCGCGCTCGCGACCGCATCCGCCGTCACCTTCGCTAGAAGGATTCCGTTGCGATAGTGACCCGTCGCCAGAAAGAGGCCCTCGAGCGGCGATGCTCCAACGAGCGGTACGTCCCCCGCGGCCAGAGGCCGAAAGTTGCTCCACATCCCGACGACCTGGGCAGCCCCGAGCGACGGAACGTTGGCGAGCGCCCCGTCCAAGATGGCGCGCACCCCTTCGGCGGTGACTTCCTTGCGGAAGCCGACGTTCTCGGTCGTCGATCCGCAGACAACCCGCCCGTCGCCCCTCGGGACGACATACGTCCCGGCCCCGAACACGATACTCTGAACGCTCGGCGGACGTTCATCGATAAGGACAATTTGGCCTCGAACAGGCCGAACGGCCGGAATCGCGGCGGGCACCCCGGGCACGAGCGAAGACCAGCTCCCGGCGGCGAGCACGGTCGCATCGGCCCGCACCGAACCGTCGTCGAGCAGGACACCCACGCACCGGTCGCGCTCGACGGTGATCTCGCGCACCGTCGACCCGACGCGCAGAACGATGCGCGGGGTCCGCGCGACGAGCACCGTGAGAGCGCGAAGCAGCGCCGCGGGCTCCACCTGACCGTCGTCGGGGAAGTGGAGCGCGGCCGCGATCTTCGAAGACAGCTGGGGCTCGATTTCCCTTGCCTCTCTCGCCGTGCAAAACGCGGCGCGCAGGCCGAGCCGCCGGTGCGTGGCCGCTTCGGCTTCCAACGACAAGGCCTCCTCGTCTGTCCAGCCGACCCGAAGCGCGCCGCAAACTCGGTAGCCGATGTCGATGCGGCTTGCATCGCGCAAGGCGAGCGACCAAAGAGCCCAGGCTTGCCGGGCGCGCACGAAGAGGGCTGCGTCGGCCTCCCGGGCGTGGAGCTCGGCCTGGGCGCCGAGAATGCCCGCGGCCGCGCTCGACGCTTCGGCCCCTGGGACCGCTCGCTCGACAAGGACGACATCGACTCCACGCTCGGCGAGAGCCAGCGCGGTCGAACATCCCATCACTCCGGCTCCGACGACCGCGACTTTCAACGACCCCTCGACACGAACCTTCTGGGCACGGCGGCGAGACGACAGTACCACGCGCAGCCAACCCGGTTCCGTGGCGCTAGTCGATTCTCCGGACGATCCGGGCGATGACGAGCCCGTTGGCCACCGCGAGACCGAAGAACATCGACGCCAAGAGCAGCGCCCAGCGCCCGCCCGCGGGGTCCTCGCCGTCGAGCAGCAAGAACGACCCGGGTGGAACCCGTGTCCGTGTTGCCGCCTCGATCGCCTCTTTTAGACCGCGGTGACGCAGTCCTGCCGAGTCGAACCGAATGAGGCGGCCTGCAAACGTTCGGGGGGGAGCGAAGCGGCCGTTCTCCTCACCTGGACGAACGCGAACTTCGACCCACAGCCCGACGCCGCCCTCCGAACGTCCGATGACGGGAAGGGCTCGAAAAGTCTCGTCGCGAAACGGTCGCTCGTACCGAACTCCGTCAGCAATACCGAGCAGGGCCGATCCTCGGACGAATTTGTTCTCGGACCCGGCGAGCACCCGAGAGGCGGCCAGCTGAAGATCCCCGATCTCGGCCGGTACGTTGCTTTCCAATGTGTAGGCGACGTCCGGGCGGAGCGCACAGAGGAGCGAAAGACCGGCGATCGCACCAGCGAAAAGGACCGCCAGCGTGAACACGCGCTCGCGCCGCGGCGGGTTGGGCAGCCGAACGATCTCGGGGTCCGTGTCCTCGACGCCGGTCGCCGAACCCGCCGAAGAATCCGATGGGACAAACCCCGGCGGTCGAAGGGGCGATGACTCGTGCGGCAAACCGGTCGCTCCACCCACAAGATACTCCGACAGGACTGCGCGGGCGGATGTTCCCGATCCCCTTCGTATCCTCGCTGGGTCGAGGCCGAACGCATCGTTCCAACCGGCCTGCGGGACAAGGGAGGACGCAATCGGGGGCAATCGGGGCAATCGGGGCAATCGGGGCAATCGGGGCAATCGGGCGAGAGAAGCGCTTCGCCCGCGGGTACCGCTTGGCGGCGAGCGGTGCGGAGCGGTACGTTGAGAAGTGATGGCTGCTGCGAAGCCCGTCGTTTGCCCTTCGTGTGGTTTTCAGAGAAATCCGCCCGGTTCTGCGCGCTGCGCGTCGTGCGGCGCGAAAATCGAAGACTTGAACCGATCCAAACGCTCGCGAGAGGACGAGCTTGCAAGCCGCTATCAACAGGAGGGCGTCAGCATGCGCTGGCTGCTCATCGCGTTCCTGGTGCAAGGCTTGCTGACGGCTGCCCTCGTCTTCGGGCTTCCGATGGTGCTGCCCCTGCTCGACTTCGAAGGCCAAAACGGAATGCTTATCTGCATCCCGGTTTGGTTTCTCGGTGGCTTGCTGGTCGGCATGGTCTCGCCTGGACGTACCTTCATCGAACCCGCCGTCGCGGCGCTCCTCGTGGCCATCCCGACCACGTTTCTCCTGATTCAGAGCCAGACCGTCCGGACGATGCCGGTTTTTCTTTATCTCATCTTCGCCGCCATCGGGATCTTGCTGACGCTCATCGGTGCGTACATGGGCGAGCGAATCCAGGTCGGTCCCCCCCCGAAACCGGCCGAATGAACCAGCGGCCGGCCTGACCGCCGACGGTGCGCATGACTTCGTTCGACGTTGCAATCCTCGGTGGCGGCCCGGCCGGCTCCGTCTGCGCAGCGCGCCTGGCACAGCTCGGACGTCAGGTCCTCGTCCTCGAAAAAGCGTCCCATCCTCGATTTCACCTCGGCGAGTCGCTCTTGCCCAACAGCCTTGGGGTGCTCGAAACGATCGGCGTCTTGCAAGACGTCCGCCGCCGCTTCATGGTCAAGCGCGGCGCTCGCTTCGTCGACGGCGCCGACGATCGGCGTGCCGTCCGCTACGCCTTCTCCGAAGCCTTCCATCCACGCTGGGACCACGCCTTTCAAGTCCCGCGCGACGAGTTCGACGAACTGCTCTTCCGACGAGCCGAGGCATGCGGGGCCGATGCCCGTGAGGGGTGGGAGGGTACGCACATTGTGCGTGACGGCGACCGAGCGATCGGCGTCCAGGCTCGTGGGCCGGACGGCACCGTCCACGACATCGACGCACGGTTTGTCGTCGATGCGACCGGGCGTGACGCGGCGCTCGCGCGCGCGGGCGGTGCGCTGGAACGGATCCCGACCCTCGACCGCACGGCCCTATTCACCCAGGTCCGAGGCGCTTGGCGCGACCGTGGAGACCGCGAAGGCGACATCCAGATCGTCGTGTTCGGCCAAGCCGACCAGCGGGGCTGGTTTTGGCTCATCCCGTTCGCCGACGGCCGAACGAGCGTTGGCGCGGTCGTCTCCGGAGCGTGGGTCCGAGCTCACCGCGCCGAAGGCGGCCCGGAGGCACTCTTTGCGTCCGCCGTGCAGAGTGCCCCCGCGATGGGCGCTCTTTTGGCCGAGGCGACGACGCTCTTTCCTGCGCGCTCGACGGCCGACTTCAGCTTTCGCGTCGGCACGGTGCGAGGCGAAAGGTGGCTTTCAGTCGGTGACGCGGCCGGCTTCATCGACCCGCTTTTTTCGACCGGCGCCCATTTGGCGATGACCACCGCGCTGCAGGCCGCCGAGGCCGTTCATGCCGCGTTGGCCGACGACGAAGTTCTCCCGGAGCGGTTCGACGCCTGGGAACGCGAGCTTCGGACTGGCGCGGACCTGTTCGTCGGGGCCGTACAGGCCTTTTATCGAGGCGAGCTCGTCTCCTACCTTTTCGCCGAAGCTCAGCACCCGTTTCTGCGACGGGCCATCACGTCGATGCTCGCAGGCGACGTCTTCGATCCCGACGCCCGGTGGGCGCGCGAGATGCGAACGCGTTTCCCCCCCCGCTGGCAACCGGCCGGTGCGTGATTGCGCCCGGTCAGACGTCTTTTTGATCGCGAACGCGCGCCGCTTTGCCGGCGAGATCACGCAAGTAAAAGAGCCGCGCCCGGCGAACGACGCCCCGGCTGACGACTTCAATCTTCTCGATACGCGGCGAATGGGTCAAAAAGATCCGCTCGACGCCCACGTTGAAGCTGACCTTGCGCACAGTGAATGTGCTCCGCGCACCAGCCCGGTGGCGTTTGAGGACAACGCCCTGAAACACCTGGATGCGCTCCTTGTCCCCCTCGACGATTCGATAGTGAACGCGCACAGTGTCGCCGACGCGAAAATCGGGCAGATCCGCACGAAGAAGGGAGTTCTCGATCTCCGCGAGCTTGGGTGACGTGTGCATGGTGGGTAGGCGCAAAGCGGCAATGAAGCCCCGAAATGCGGAGCGGGCTTATGACACGCAGCCTGGCACGTGTCAACGTGACCTTGTCCCTTGACGATCCGAGCTGGATCGCTATGGTCCGCGCCCCGCCTGAAGGCGCCGTGGGCTCCCCGCCCACCCGGCTCTGTCGCTTGTAGCCGGCGTGCGCCGACGGGCGATCATCCCGCATCGCGCGAGCGAACAGGAGCGCCGGCTCATGAACATCCAACCAGGCATCATCGGTCGAAAGGTCGGTTCGACCCAGCTCTTCGAACCGGACGGCACGGTCACTCGAGTCACCGTCATCCAGGCCGGCCCCACCTTCGTCGTCGGTAAGCGAACGCCCGAAAAAGACGGGTATTCGGCGCTCATTCTCGGCTTTGAAGAGCGAAAAGAAAAACATACGAAAAAGCCGCTGGCCGGCTACTTCAAGAAGGCGAACACGAGTCCCAAGCGCGTCGTCAAGGAGCTCCGCTGCGACGCCGATTTCGCCGCGAAGTGGGAGCTCGGCCAGCCGCTCAAGCTCGACGCCATATTCCAGCCCGGCATGCGCGTCGACGCGCGGGGGACGACCCGAGGACGCGGTTTCACCGGCGTCGTGCGCCGCTGGGGCTTTGCCGGCGCGGTCTCGACCCACGGAACGCACGAATACCGCCGCCACCCCGGGTCGATCGGCACGAACATGACGCCTGGACGGACCCTGCCGAACCTCAAAATGGGCGGACAATACGGCAACGAGACAGTGTCCATTCTCAACTTGAAGGTCGCCCGCGTCGACCCTGAGAAACACCTGCTCCTGCTCGAAGGTGGAGTCCCCGGGGCACGCAACGGGTTCGTGCTCGTGCGGCAAGCGGTCAAGGCGGCCAAAAAGTCGACCAAACGATAGCCGCGCCGGCGCATTCAAGAAGCAGGCGCGCACGCGAAGTCCGAAGGGTTCGCGCGAACCCCTTCATCCGACGGCATCGGGCACCGATCGCGCCGCCGGCCGTTTCGATCGCTCCTTCAGCAGCCGTCGAACGAGGGTCACGACGTCGTCGAGAACCACGGGCTTGACGAGGAACCGATCGGCGCCGTACGCCGAGGCCCGCCGCCACTCGTCGGCGCCCCCCGAAGCCGTGAGGACGATGATGGGAATCGTGGCCGCCTGGTCACGCTCCCGAAAGAGCCGCGTCAGTTCGATGCCATCGATGCCGGGCATGCGCAAATCCAGGATCGCGACGGACGGGTGCCGACGATCGAATGCGTCGAGCGCCGCGGGACCGTCGCCGACGCATTCGATTTCCGCAGAGGGGAATTCGGTCGCGAGAATCGTTTGAAGAGCACCACGGAAGTCCTCGTGATCTTCCGCGATGAGGATGTGCACCGGGCCGCGCTCTTGACAGCGCGCCGCCAGGACCTCGCGCCGGAATGCATCGACCGACGCCGTTCGCTCGGCCGGGTCCTTCGCGAGAGCCCGCAGAAGCGCGGCGCCGAGTTCCTCTGGAAGGTCGGCCCGGAACGTCAGCGGTGACGGAACCGACATGGTCGCGTGTTGGAGCAGAAGGTCTACATTGTTGTCCGACACGAACGGAGGACGCCCGGTGAAAAGCTCGTACGCGACGCACGCAAGCGAGTAGACGTCGGCGCGAGCCTGGAGGGCGGGCTCGACGGCCGCGGAAAATGCAATCTCGGGCGCCATGTACGCCGGCGTTCCGACAAGCTCCTGCTGGCTCGGGCGGTCCTGCCGGCAAAGAACGGCCAGACCGAGGTCCGCGATGCGCGGGCGCAGCGCAGCATCGAGCAAGATGTTGCTCGGTTTGAGATCGCGATGCACCGTGTCCGCGTTGTGGATCGCGACGACCCCATCGCAGACCCCTTCGAGAATTTGCATGGCCACGTCGTCGAAACCCGGCGTCCCTCGACTCCTCACCAGCCATTCTTCCAGCGTCGAACCGTCGACGAGCTCCATGACGAAATACGGGGATCCGCCGTGCTCACCGTAAGAGTAGATCTGGAGGACATTCGGGTGATTGACGCGTGCCATGGCACGCGCTTCCGCCATGAAGCGCTCGCGAAAGCAGTCGTCGCGTAGGTCGTTGTGCACGAACTTGACGGCGACGAGCCGGTCGAGGGTCGCGTCGTGAGCCAGCAGAACGACGCCCATGCCTCCGCTGCCCAGCTGTCCGATGACTCGATAGACGTTGCCGACGAGCGTACCGGTCGGAACGGTGCTCACCGCCTCATGCTCGGCCGTCGCGTCGTGCACCCTGTCGCCTGAGCTCAGGGTGGGGTCGCAAGCGACCGAGTGCGCCTGCTTCTCGAACTCGAGCGGTAAGGTTCGTTGAGCCATCGTGGGACCGGCGGCCGCCCGCGGCGAGCGGCTCTCCTCCCTCACCGACTCAGCAATATGCGAGCCATGGCGTGCGGTCCCGAACGCTTTCCGTTCGATGACTTCCTCGTCCATCGCCATCCGCAAGCAACGGCAAACGAGGGTACTTACCCTGTCGTGAACTGCCGCGGCTGTGGCGCCGTTGTCATGTCGTCGCGATCGTCTCCGCCTCGTGCGAGAGAGCCCAAGCGTTCGGCGTAGACCCGGCTGAACTCGGCGCCGTAGAGAACCGACAAGCCAACTAGATAAATCCAGGTGAGCATGTCGAGCACGGCGCCTACGACGCCATAAGCCGCAAAGGCCGCCAGGTGCACGAGCGACCACGCCAGCAGATGCTTGAGGCCCGTCACGACCATCGCCGTCAAGAATGCGGCACATCCGACGTCCCGCCAGTCGACCTTGGTCTGGGGCACGGTGCGGTACACGGCAGCAAGCACCAACGTGAGCAGGGCGGCTGACCCAGCCGTTTCGAGGACCTGCCAGACGAGCGCAACGCCCACCGCATCGGTCGCCGCCCGGCCGATGGCCCCAAGCACCGCGCTGAGAACAATCGACGCGAGGATCGCTGCACCCGCACAGAAAACGACGGCCACCGAGATGGCCTTGGCTTTGGCCGCAGCGAACATCGTCGACCACAGGTTGCGCGCCGCACCCGGTTTGACGCGCCAGACGGCGTTGAGCGACGCCTCGAGCTCGGAAAAGCCCCCGCTCGCGCCGAGGAGAAGGGCGATTGCGCCTGCGATCGCTCCCGGCCCGCGAGCCGCGCGGTGCGCCTGCATGCTCTGGAGCGTGCCGTCGAGCAGGCCGCGCACTTCGGGTGCGCTGCCGCCTGTCACCCGTTGCAGCACTTGCTCGCGCACCGCCGGCCCGCTCCCGAGGACATAGCCGATCGCCGTGATGCACAGAAGCACCAGCGGAAATATCGAAAAAAGAGAATAGTAGGCGAGGGACGCCGCCCAGCGGTAGCACCCGTCGTCCCACCAGCGCAGCGCGGCGTCGCGACCGACCCGCACGACCTCGGTCGCCCAATTCGCGCTGACCTTCCTTCTCAGCGAAGGCCTTCTCGGCAAATCACGGGCACGCTTCTCATCGACCAGGGCTGCACCTCCGCGTGTTGCTCGCGCCGCCGCCCCGCGCGCGTCGGGCCGTCGCGGGCGGCCCACCGTGGACGGCTGCGATGACGCGGCGGTTCTCCTCGCTCATCCGAGTGTCGGCACCGGCCAGCATGGACGAGCGCGGAAGCGGGCGCGACGCGCAGGCTCTCGGCGCGTAAGCGCCCGCGCTTTCCGTCCGACCCGCCACCCGCGCTGGGTCACACCACCGGCCGGCACGAGCGAACGACCGATTCGCCGACCGCCGCATGAGCGAAAATGAGCCTCCGCACGATCGCAAGTGGCCGCGGGCTGGCTCACCCGTCGCGCCGGCATCGAGGTCGTCTGGTTTCCTCCGTCGCGGCCGCCTTCGTCCGCTGCGGGTGGCTTCCCCCGCGGGTCATTTGGTTAGTCGGCGTGATCCACGGCCTTTTTCAA
Organism: Polyangiaceae bacterium; assembly: GCA_050013115.1. Lineage (GTDB taxonomy): Bacteria > Myxococcota_A > Polyangia > Polyangiales > Polyangiaceae > Palsa-1150. The sequence continues at coordinate 27,390 of JBEKFX010000021.1, read as the reverse complement.
AGAGTCCCACTCCTTATCCAAGTTGGTTTTGGACTCGTCCCACGACGCGGCGGTCAGGTCGTGGATGCCTTGCAAATCGCGGGCAAACGCATCCCGCTGCGCGTGAATGGCCGCCAGGTTGGCTTGCAAGCGCGCCTTGACCTGTCCGCTGGCCCGCATGCCCTTCGCGTCCAAATCGGCAATCCGCTTGTCGAGATCGCCAAGGTCGGTCGTTCGCTCGTGCCAGTAGTCCGCCCGATCCTTGTCGAAGTCCGATCGGGCCTGCGCGATGTCGGTATTGGCAGACGCCTGGGCGTTCTGCACCTGTTCGCTTGCCTCGTTTCGCGTCTGCGTGACGCGGTCGCTCGCCTTTTCTTCCCTTTGGAGCTCTGTGGCCCCCGGCTTGTCGCATCCGAGGCCGAACGCGGCGCACAGGGCTGCAGTCAGAGTCAGCGGCACAATAGGACGGATCATCGGCTTATCTCCATGTGGATGGTTGGGTGGCGGTGGCGCGCTCGAGACCGACGAAATCGACTCTCCACGGCGCACTCCCCGGAGCCTCCCGCCTGTGGACACGAAAGCACCCGAGAGAAAGCGAGAGAGAGAGAGATGGATCGGGGCGCGTTCGGCCAAACGGCTCGAGGGTGGTCGGCGGTTCTGCAAACGGGGGGCCGGCCCGCGGGAAAGGCCCAAATGGCTTGATTCATCAATTGTTTTTGCGGACCAAGCCGGCGCAGGCACACCCGGCTGTGGCGCCGCTGCCAGCTCGTGAGGCGGCATGGCGCAGGCACGCACCGAATGCTTGCCTGGCAGCGACGCGGCGCTCGAGCTCCGCCCACCGCTCGACCTTCGCGCTCGGTCGCGTGGTGCGGAGGGAATCGCAGGCGCAGCCCACGCAGCCTGCCGCACCCCGGCCGGCGTGGGCCTGAGCCCATCCTTCGCGGCCCCATCGAAGTTGGAGACTGAGCATAAAACTTGCTGTCACGCGTGAGGCAGTCTCGCCGTCACCCTCCGCAGCCACCACGCCCCGCAGGGGAGGATCGCCTGGCTCCTCCCGCCGGCCGCCTTCCGTCTCGACGGTCGAGGCCTCGAAAGGAGACGCCGCTTGGCCCTCAATGAATCTTCGCCCGAGAAAGTGAAGAGGGCCAAGCGCCCCCGCAAGGCGTCCGAGGCCCGTGCGAACGTTCTGGCGCCGTCGTCATCGATCCTCGCCGAGGCGTTCCTGCGCGAACTCGTCTGCGCCTTGAGCACGGCGGCCGAGGGTGACTTTTCGGTCCGTTTGCGGGTCCCTGGTGTTCGCGGATCCGGTCGAGACCTCGCCGTCGCATTCAATGCGCTGGTCGCCCGCAACGAGGCGCTCGAGCACGAGACCCTTCGAATCGAAAGGGAGGTCGGCCGCGAAGGCCGGCTTCGCGTGCGCATGTCGCTCGGCACGAACGAGTCCGGCGGATGGGCCGCGTCGGCCCACGCCATCAACGCGCTCATCGGCGATCTGACACGGCCGACCATCGAGGTGGCCCGCGTCATCGGCGCGGTGGCGGCAGGCGACCTTTCGCAAAAGATGAAGCTCGACATCGACGGTCAGGCCCTTCGAGGAGAATTTCTCGAAATCGGTATGACGGTCAATTCGATGGTCGACCAACTCAACTCGTTCGCCAGCGAGGTAACCCGCGTCGCAAAGGAAGTCGGCACCGAGGGCAAGCTCGGCGGCCAAGCCGAAGTGACCGGGGTCTCCGGAACGTGGAAGGACCTCACCGACAATGTCAACTCGATGGCCTCGAACCTGACGGCGCAGGTGCGCAACATCGCGCTCGTGACGACCGCCGTCGCGAACGGGGACTTATCGAAAAAGATCACCGTGGACGTCCGGGGCGAAATCCTCGAACTCAAGAACACGATCAACACGATGGTCGATCAGCTCAACTCCTTCGCCAGCGAAGTGACGCGGGTCGCCAAGGAAGTGGGCACGGAAGGCAAGCTCGGAGGCCAAGCCGAAGTCACGGGCGTCGCCGGCGTATGGAAGAACCTGACGGACAACGTCAACTTCATGGCTCGCAATCTGACGACCCAGGTGCGCGGGATCGTGAAGGTCGTCACGGCCGTGGCCAACGGCGACCTGAAGCAAAAGCTCGTGGTCGACGCGAAAGGCGAAGTGGCCGCACTGGCCGACACCATCAACAACATGACCGACACCCTCGGAACATTTGCCGATCAGGTGAGCACCGTTGCCCGCGAAGTCGGCATCGAGGGAAAGCTCGGGGGCCAGGCGCGAGTCCCCGGTGTCGCAGGAACATGGAGGGACTTGACGGAAAACGTGAATTTCATGGCTTCGAATTTGACGACGCAAGTACGCGGCCTCGTCAAAGTGGTCACCGCGGTGGCCAACGGCGACTTGTCGAAGAAGCTCGTCGGCGTCGAAGCGAAGGGGGAGATCGCAGCCCTTGCCGACACCATCAACAGCATGTGCGACACCCTCGGAACGTTTGCAGACCAGGTCAGCACCGTCGCACGTGAGGTCGGCATCGAAGGCAAACTGGGCGGCCAGGCGAAAGTCCCGGGCGCCACCGGGACGTGGCGACAGCTGACGGACAACGTCAACCAGCTGGCCGCAAACCTGACCAGCCAGGTCCGCGCGATCTCCGAAGTGGCCACGGCCGTCACCAAGGGAGACCTGACGCGGTCGATCGACGTCCAGGCCGAAGGCGAAGTCGCCCTCCTTAAGGACAACATCAATCAGATGATCCGCAACCTGCGGGAAACGACCGAAAAGAACACGGAACAGGACTGGCTGAAGACGAACCTGGCTCGGTTCTCGAGCATGATGCAGGGGCAGAAAAACTTGCAAACGGTCTCGGAGATGATCATGAGCGAGTTGACGCCGCTGGTGTCTGCCCACCACGGAGCGTTCTTCATGATGGACGCCCAGGCCGACGTTCCCGCCCTCGCTCTGACGAGCACGTACGCATATCGGGAGCGGAAGACGGTTGCCAATCGATTCCGCATCGGCGAGGGCCTCGTCGGCCAATGTGCACGAGAAAAGAAGGGAATTCTTTTGACCCGTGTGCCGCCCGATTACATCCAGATAAACTCGGGCCTCGGGGAGGCTCCGCCCCTCAACATCCTCGTGCTCCCGGTGCTCTTCGAGGGTGAAGTGAAGGCCGTCGTCGAGCTCGCGTCCTTCCATCCGTTCAGCGATATCCACCAGCTCTTTCTCGATCAGCTCACGGTCAGCATCGGCGTCGTCCTCAACATGATCACCGCCAGCATGCGGACCGAGCAGCTCCTGCTTCAGTCGCAGGGGCTGACCCAAGAGTTGCAAAGTCAGTCTCAGGAGCTCCAAGTTCAGCGCGACGAGCTCCGTCGGACGAACCTTGCGCTCGAAAAGCAAGCGATCGAGCTGGAAGAGAAGGCGCGACTCCTGGCCCAGCAAAACGAGAAGGTGGAAATAAAAAACAGCGAGGTCGAGCAGGCGCGGACGTCACTCGAGGAGAAGGCAGAGCAGCTGGCGCTTGCTTCCAATTACAAGTCGGAGTTCCTCGCCAACATGTCACACGAGCTCCGGACGCCTCTCAATAGCCTCCTCATTCTCGCGCGTCTTCTCGCGGACAATCAACAGTCGAACCTCACCCCGGAGCAGGTTCAGTACGCTGAAACGATTTACTCGTCCGGCGCCGATCTGCTTTCGCTCATCAACGAAATTTTGGATCTCTCGAAAGTCGAAGCAGGCAAGATGCATATCGAGCCGCGCGCCGTCCTGGTCAGCGAAATCGCCCAATCGCTTCGGCGCAGCTTCCAGCCGGTCGCCGAACAGAGAGGCCTCACCTTCGAATCCCACGTCGTCACGGGCACCTCGGAGACGATCTGGACCGACCCGCAGCGGCTCCAGCAGGTGCTGAAGAACCTCTTGTCGAACGCGTTCAAGTTCACCGAAGAGGGTACGGTCGCCCTCCGCATCACCGACCATGTCGAGAGGTCGTCGCTCACCAATGAAACATTGGCGACCTCCCGTCGCGTGATGGCATTCGAAGTGAGCGACACCGGGATCGGGATTCCCGAGGACAAGCAGCGCCTCATCTTCGAGGCGTTCCAGCAGGCCGACGGCACGACGAGCCGGCAGTACGGAGGCACGGGGCTCGGCTTGTCGATCAGCCGCAAGATCGCTGGGCTCCTTGGCGGCGAAATCCAGCTCGAGAGTGCGCCGGGCAAAGGGAGCCGATTTACTCTTTTTCTTCCGGACGATGGCGGTGAAGCCCGTTCGGCTCGGCCGACGGCGAGGCGGTGGACGACGGCCCCCGAGGCGGACCCGGCCTACGATCGCCCCGAAGCCGTCGCCCTGGCGCGCGCGCTGTTCGAGGACGACCGCACCGCCATCGTCCCCGGCGACCGGGTGCTCCTCGTCATCGAGGACGACGAAGCCTTCGCAAAAATTCTACTTCTTGTCGGTCGGCAAACCGGCTTCAAGGTGGTGGTGGCAACGCGGGGCGACACCGGCCTGGCGCTGGCGGCGCAGGTTCGCCCCAATGCCGTGACGCTCGATGTCGAACTGCCCGTCGTCGACGGCTGGTCCGTCCTCGAACGATTGAAGAGCAGCCCGTCGACTCGTCACATCCCCGTTCAGGTTATTTCGGTCCGAGAACGCGAGCATCTCGGCACCTCCCCAGGCGTCTTCGCCTACCTCGTGAAGCCGGTGACCAAGGATGCGCTCGAAGGCGCACTGGCTCGGCTGCGCGAATACGTCGATCGCCCCGTCGGTGCCAATCCGCGAGCCACGGTGCTCGTCGTCGACGACGACGTCCGAAACACGTTTGCGCTTTCGAGCGTCCTCGAAACCAAGGGAATTCGGGTCATCTACGCCGAAAATGGCGAGGCCGGCATGGCCGTGCTCGAACGCGAGAAAGCCATCGATGCCGTCTTGATGGACATCATGATGCCCCAGAAGGACGGCTACGAGACCATTCGGGAAATTCGCCGAAACCCGCGCCACGGCCGGTTGCCCATCATCGCCGTCACCGCCAAGGCCCTGCCGGAGGACGGCGTGCGGTGCATGCAAGCCGGTGCGGACGCCTATGTGGCAAAGCCCATCGACGGCGACGCCCTCATCGAGCGAATCGACACACTCGTCGCGGGACGCGAGACCCCGCGGAGCACCGTATGAACGGCGGAACGGACACGGCGGGCGAGAGCGTGGCGCCCCATCGTGCGCCGTCGCCCGCGATCCTCATCGTCGATGATCATGCGGCAAACCTGCTCGCCTTCGAGGCCATCCTCAAACCGCTTGGACACCCGATCGCGAAGGCCACTTCGGGAGCCGAAGCGCTCCGGTGTCTTCTTCAGCACGACGTTGCGCTCGTTCTTCTCGACGTCCAAATGCCCGAGATGAGCGGCATCGACTTGGCCGCCATGCTTCGGTCGCACAAGCGGCTTTCGAATGTTCCGATCATCTTCGTCACGGCCATCAATCGCGACCCGAGTCACGTGTTCCAGGGCTACGCGCAGGGTGCGGTCGACTACGTGCTCAAGCCGGTCGAGCCGGAGCTCTTGCGAGTCCGGGTGAAAGTCTTCCTCGAGCTTGGACGCAGGCAGGAGCAAATTCGCGAGCAAGCGGCCCGCCTGCACGCCCACGAGATGCGCGACCTCGAGCGGCAAAACCGGCAGCGGTTCCAGGATTTGACCGAATGCATTCCCTTTCCGATCTGGGGCCTCGATCCGGACGGCCGCGTCGACGTTTGCAACCAGGCGTGGACCGATTATGCGGAGGCCCTCGCGGCCGAAACGGGTGTGCTCGTCGGGCCGCGTTGGGTCCACCCGGAGGACCTCGAACGGGCGCACGAGGCTTGGTCCGAGGGAACCCGATCGGGCGCGCCGTTCGAAATCGAATGCCGCCTGCATTGCGCGCGGGACGGCACATTCAGGTGGCACATCTTGCGCGCCGTGGCCGAGCACGGCGATCGTGCGCTCGACGGTCACTGGATCGTCGTCGGCGTCGACATCGATGCGAAGAAGACGGCTGAGCACGAACGGGCGCGGATCCTTGCGCGCGAGCAACGCGCACGCGAGCAAGCGGAAGAAGCGAATCGGGTGAAAGACGAATTTCTCGCGACCGTGTCTCACGAGCTCCGCACGCCCCTGAACGCGATTCTCGGCTGGGCGCGCATCCTGCGGACCGAGCGACTCGACGAAAAACTCTCCCGGGCGCTCGACACCATCGAGAGAAACGCACTGGCGCAAGCGCGCCTCGTGAACGACATCCTCGACGTCTCACGAATCGCTACGGGCAGGCTGCACCTGCAGGTCGACACGTTCGACCTCTCGGAGGCCGTCAACGAGGCGGTCGACGCGCTGCGGCCGGCGGCCGATGGCAAGAACCTCGAGCTCAAGTGGGAGCGACCGCGGCTTCCGGTGCTCGTCGTGGGGGACGGAGCGCGCCTGCAACAAGTCGCGTGGAACCTCGTGTCGAACGCTGTCAAGTTCACGCCCGAACGGGGGACCGTCCGAGTCGAGGTTGCGGTCGACCACGAGAATGGGCACGTCCGCATCGTCGTCGCCGACACCGGCCCCGGGATCGCCCCCGCGTTCTTGCCCCACGCGTTCGACCGATTCAGGCAAGGCGATGCCACGGCAACCCGCGCGCACGAGGGGCTCGGCCTGGGCCTTGCGATCGTCAAGCATCTGGTCGAGCTCCATGGCGGCCGGGTGACCGCGGAAAGCGGGCCGGGGCAGGGCCAGGGTGCTCGCTTGACGGTGACTCTTCCGATCGGGGAGCGAGGTCCGTCGGGCGCCTCGTGTCGGGACCCGGGTGCGGTCACGCCGCGCGATCCCCCGTTCCCGTTCGACGATCCACACCTTTAGCCCGGGCTCGGGACCGGCGCTCGCTCCGCGGAGGTTACGCCGAGGGTCATGTCACACGGCCGCGGCGTGCGATAAAGAACGGCGGATCGCCCAGCATGCCGCCCCGCAAGAACCCGTATGCCAAGCCGGATCGCTTCACCCGGGCCGCCAAAGATGCCGGTTTTCCCGCCCGAAGCGTCTTCAAGCTCGAGGAAATCGACCGTCGCGTGCGTCTCCTCCGACCTGGCATGCGTGTCCTCGACCTCGGCGCCGCGCCAGGGAGCTGGGCGCTCTACGCGGCGAGGAAAATCGGCCACGGCAAGATCCTGGCGGTCGATCTCGAACCCTTGCGCATCAGCCTTCCACCCAATGCCTCGTTTGTCCAAGGCGACGCGATCTCGATCGACAACGCGGATCTCGGCGGGCTGGCCCCCTACGACGTCGTCCTCAGCGACATGGCTCCAAAAACCACGGGCAACCGCATCACCGATCAAACGCGCAGCTACGACCTCTTCATGCGGGCGCTCGCGATTGCCGGTACCTTCGGAGCTCGTGGAGGGTCGTTCGTCGGCAAGATCTTCATGAGCGACGATTTGCCTTTGGCACGGACCGAAGTGCGCCGCCTCTACGATGGCGAGCGCCTCGTTCGCCCGGAAGGCACGCGCGCAGTCAGTACCGAGATCTTCGTCATCGGAACGGGGAAGCGCGTATGACGGCCGACGGATCGGCGCAGAGGCTCGCCGATCGCTTCGTCGTCGAACGCGAGGTCGGACGCGGCGGCGTCGGCATCGTCTACCGGGCGCACGACCAGGTCAGCGGCCAGCCGGTCGCGCTCAAGGTGATCGCCGTTCCAGGCATCGACGCCGGAGAGGAAGCACGTTTTCGACGCGAAGGGCGTGTGCTCGCCGGCCTCCATCACCCGGGGATCGTCCGGGTCGTGGCTTTCGGCCAGCTCGACGAAGGCCAGCCGTACATCGCCATGGAGTGGCTCGAGGGCGAAGACCTCGCGCAACGCCTGCGGCGCGCTCCGCTGTCGCTCGTCGAGTGCCTGCGCATCGCGGCAGACGTTGCGGATGCGCTCTCGGCGGCTCACGCGACCGGAATCGTCCACAGAGACGTCAAGCCGTCGAACGTTTTCCTCGTCGGAAGCGCGCCCGGCAAAAGCGGGCCCATGCACGTCAAACTCGTCGATTTCGGCGTCGCGGCGGCGGGCGACGTCAAGCTGACGCGCACAGGAGCCATCGTCGGCACCCCAGCGTACATGGCGCCCGAGCAGGCCCGAGGCGACGGCGAGATCGAAGCGCGAGCTGACCTTTATGCGCTCGGAGCGACGCTCTTCGAAATGATCGCGGGCAGGCCACCCCACGTCGGCCCGACGCCGATTGCCATTCTGGCTCGGCTCGTGACGACGCCCGCGCCGCATCTCGCAGAGGTCTACCCGGACGCCTCGCCGCCACTCGACGATTTGGTGGGCAGGCTGCTTGCCACGGCTCCGGCCGACCGACCTTCTTCCGCGGCGCACGTCGCACGGGACCTACGCGAGATTGCGGACGAGGTTGCGGCAAAACCGATCGACCGCCCCCTGCGCAGCGGCGGTGCGTACGAGCCCGCACCCTCGAGTTTCTCCACCACGGGAAAGAGCGGTGGCACGCGGCTGGTCACCACCATCGTCGCAACGAAAGTTCCCAAAGGCGCCCCGCGGGCCCGCTTGCTCACCCACCTGCGGGCACGGGGCGCGGACGCGACCGAGCTCGGCGGCGACGCGATCGTGTGCCATCTCGGCGTCCGAAAAGCCCTCGGCGACGAGGCCGTCCGCGCACTCGATCTCGGCCAGCGCATGGCGCGCCTCGGCGCGGCCGTCGGAGTCGCGACCGGACGCTCGCGTGTCGACCGCACGCGACCGACGGGAGAAGTGGTCGATCGAGCGGCCGCCCTGGCGCGCGACTCGAGCCGCGGCCAGGTCCTCGCCGATACGACCACGACCGAAATGACGCGCGGACGCTTCGAGCTGCAGCTTCGGGGCGACGGAAGCGCCGTCATCGGCGTTCCCCTTCGCGGCCGCAAAGAAATCGCCGGGGGCGCGCCATTCGTCGGACGGGAAGCCGAGCTCGCGCAGATCGTAGCCGCCTTCGATCGCTGCGCAGACGACAGGACTCCCATCGTGGTCACCGTCACCGGGACACCCGGCATCGGCAAGACGCGCTTGCAGCGCGAGGCGCTTTCGCGGATAGCGAGTCACGCGTCGACCCCGCGTGTCATCGTCTCGCGCAACGAATCATTTGCGAAAAATCATCCGCTCGGCGCCGTCGGCGACATCGCGCGCGGCCTGACTGGCATTGCCCGCGGCGTTCCGCTGAAGGAAGCGACCGAGGCCGCCGACGCCCTGCTCGCAGCGACCGAGGTCCACGGGTCGGTGGCCTCGCGCGAGCTCTTTGCTCGGCTCGTGGCCAACGAAGCCCTTCCGCAGCTGGACGACGCGCGGGGATCGCGCGATGCACTCTGGCTGGTCCTCACCGACATCACCCTCGGCAGGGCCCGGCATAACCCCCTCGTCGTCGTCATCGAGGACGCCCAATGGGTGGACGCCGAAAGTCTGGCGTGGATCGATCACCTCCTCGCGCGCGCCTCCGGGTTCCCGGTCTACGTGCTTGCCGCAGCCCGCCCGACGCTTTGGCGTGACGATCCCGCGCGGTTCGAGGGACGCGACCACGTGCGCATCGAGCTCCGCCCCCTCTCTCGCAAACAGGCGCGCGCGATCGCTTCCTCCATCCTCGGCGAACGCGCGAGCGGCGAGCGGGGCGAGGCTCTGGCCGATTCGATCGCGCAGCAATCGGCGGGGCTGCCCCTCTTCGCCGAGGAGCTCGCGCGCATCGCCGCTGCGGGGCGCGATGCTTCCGTCGCGCCCACCATCGAGGCGGCGATGCAGGTCCACCTCGATGCGCTCGACGACTTCGGACGTGATGCAGCGGCCAAGCTGGCGGTGTTCGGTCAGATCGGTTGGGACGGAGGTCTCGAGGCCCTTGGAGTCGGGGGCGCCGCAGAGGTTCTGCGCGGTCTCGCCGCGGCCGAGATTCTCGTCGAGCAGGCGCACGCACGGTTCGCCGGCACGCGCGAGTTTGCCTTCAAACACGCGCTGATGCGCGAAGTCGCTTATGCGTCGCTCGGGGAGGACGCGCTGCGCGATGGTCATGCACGGGCCGGGCGCTGGCTGGCGAAGGTGGGCGAGGACGACGCCACCGTGGCCCGCCATCTCGATCTCGGTGGCGAAGTCAGCGCCTCCGCGGGCTATCTCGAAAAGGCGGCACGCCATTCGCTCGCCGCGCACGCGCTTGCCGACGCGGTCGCCTTGGCCGAGAAGGCTCTGGCGTTCGCCGAGGACAAGCCGACGCAGTTCGTCCGAGCCCAGCTCCTCGACGAGGCGTGGAACAGGCTCGATGCGCGAGCCGCCGAGCGCGAAACAGCCGTGCGCGCCATGGAAGACGCCGTCTACGATGCCGCCAGTGACGTGCGCGCACGGGGCGCTCGGGTGCGCTACGAGGACGCCTGCGGCGGCGGGCCGGACACGAGCGCACGGCTCGACGAGATTCGCGTGGCTGCAAGTCGAGCGGGACTGACCGACGAAGAGGTTCGGTGTGCAGCGGCGCTCGCCGCCCGATATGCCTACGCGGGCGAGCTCGATGCGGCCGAACGAGCGGCCGGCCGTCTGCTCGCCTTGTCCGAGCGGCAGGGCGCCGCAAACGTGACCGTCGATGCGTGGCAGACGCTGGCGGTCGTGCGCCAAGCACGCGGCGAGGTCGGCGCAGCCCTCGAATCGCGACGCAGCGCGGCGCGGGCCGCGAGCAATGCCGGTCTGAAGGCCCGCGAGGCGACGCTCACGATCAACGTCGGGTTCGCTCTGACCACAGTCGGAGCCCGGGCGGAGGCGCGCGCCGCGATCGAGAGCGGACTGTCTTTGGGCGAGGCCATCGGTTCACCGGGAGTCGTGCGCCATGGGCAAATGATCCTTCTTTGCTGGGCCGCGACGTTCGGGACGGAGCCCGCGCTCGACGAGGCGCTCGCCGAGACCCGAGCCACGGCGGACGCGGCGCTCGCCGGCAGCTGGGTCCCGCACGATCGTGCGACCCTCGGTGTCCTCTTCTATCGGGGAATGGAAATCTTGCGATCGGCCGGCCGCGAAGCGGACGCCCGAACTTTGCTCCGCATCGCCGCGCGCGGATACCGCGCCACCAAGATGCTCGACGTGCTGCCCGTCGCCCTCGGACTCTGGGCCGACGCCGAGCGGCGCATCGGCCAGCCCGAGCAAGCGCGGGCACTCGCCAGCGAGGCCGCCGCGCTGTTCGACGACGGTCTGCCGAGCTTGCTCAACGAGGCCCCCGTCTTTCTTGCCCTGCACGACGCGTGCGTCGATCTCGGCGACCTCCGGGAGGCCCGGCACGCGATCGCGCGGGGCGTCCCGAGCCTCGTCAAACGGCTGGGCGGGCTGTCGGCGACCCCGTATGGCCGGGCCTTTCTCACGCAGCTGACCGCAAACGCCGGCCTGCTGGCGGCGGCCGAGGCCTACGGTCTCGTGCCCGCCGTGGTCGTCCAGGCACTCGGCGAAGAGCCGGCCGATGGGCGGCCGGACGAAGCCGATGGGCGGCCGGACGAAATGGCGTGAGATCGGGCGGCGGCCCGCCTTCCGCGCCCCGGACCGATTCGTTCGAAATCGTGCCCCCCGCGGAGCTAAGCTCGCGCGGCGATGAAATTCCAAGCGATCGCCGTCCTCGCCCTTCTTTGCAGCGCACCGGCCTGCGACGAACCGAAGTCCGAAAGCCAAGCGCCCGCTGCGACGACTTCTTCGTCGAGCGTCGTGCCGAGCTTGCCGTTGCCTTCGCCGACCGCGGCTTCCTCCGCAACCGCCCCGAGAAAAAAGAGGTTGGCCTCCGAGTGCCCCTCTCATCCCTCGACCGTCGACTTCGGCGACGAGACGGCACTCGAGCACGAGGTGCGCCGAAAGCTCGGCAAGGACAAGGGGGCGATCACGCCCGCGGAGCTCGCCCAGATCAAGTCGTTGAACCTGTCGAACGCCCAAGGCGCGCAGCAAATTCACGAGCTCGATCCGTGCATTTTTCCGATGTTCGCCTCCCTGAAAGACCTATTCCTCGGTCCCGGCGACTACGACGACCTCACGCCGATTCAAAAGCTGACGACCCTCGAGTCGCTTCGGGCATCGAGTGCTCCCCTTCGAGATCTGCGCCCCATCGAAGGATTGAAGCGCATGGACCGACTCGATCTGTCGCATACGCTCGTCGGCGACGAAGAGCTCAAACGCGTAGGGTCCCTGGTCAACCTGACCGAGCTGATGCTCGATGAGGACACCTTGTCCGACCTGACCCCCGTTTCGAATCTCAAAAAGCTGGAGCGCCTCAGCATCAAGAAAACAGAGGTGAAGAACCTCGCACCGCTTTCGGGGCTCCGGAGCCTGAAGTTCCTCTACATCGCCGACACCCCCATCACCGACATCACGCCCGTTCAACCTCTCATGAACAACGGGTTGAAGCTCGTACAGAAGTGACGGTCTCGCGCCCCGATCGGCGGGACGGACCCGCAGCCGCGCGTTCGCACGTCGCGCCGTCCGCCATGCTAAAGTCCGCGGAGGGGACTGCCTGATGCTCGAGCGCGAGAACGTGCCAGCCGGTGTCCTGCCCGTCGCCGAGGGCGAGGTTCTCGCGGGCAAATACCGTGTTGACCGCGTTCTCGGCGTCGGTGGGATGGGTGTCGTCGTCGCAGCGACGCACATCCAACTCGATCAAAGGGTCGCCCTGAAGTTCATGCTCCCGCATGGGCTCGAGAATGGTCCTCTGGTCGAGCGCTTCACGAGGGAAGCTCGGGCCGCGGCCAGGCTGCGCAGCGACCACGTGGCCCGTGTTCTCGACGTCGGGACCATGGCGACGGGCTCGCCCTACATGGTCATGGAGTTCCTCGAGGGCAGCGATCTCGGCGCCGTCCTCGAATCGCGGGGCCCGCTCTCGGTCGACGGGGCGGTCGACTACCTGCTTCAGGCCTGCGACGCGGTCGCCGAAGCCCACTCGCTCGGGATCGTCCATCGCGATCTGAAGCCACGCAACCTTTTTCTCACCCATCGAAACGACGGGCGCCCGCTCGTCAAAGTGCTCGATTTTGGAATCTCGAAGCAAAAGACGGGCGGCCCCGAACTATCGCTCACGAGGACGAGCGAGATCATGGGGTCTCCGAACTACATGTCGCCCGAGCAGCTCCGCGCGTCGAGAGCGGCCGACGAGCGAAGCGACATTTGGGCCCTCGGCGTCATCCTCTACGAACTTCTGACGGCGCAGGTCCCCTTTCAGGCCGAGTCGGTGACGCAGCTGACCGCCATGGTCCTCAGCGATCCCCCGGTGCCGATCCAGTCGCTCCGTTCGGGCGTGCCCGACGAACTGGCGCGGGTCATCGATCGATGTCTGCAAAAGGATCCGTCGGGCCGCTTTCAATCGATCGCGGAGCTGTCCCTCGCACTCCAGCGGTTCGGCTCGCCGGACACGAGAGACCTGGCCGCGCGAATCGCGCGGATCGCCTTGGGGCCGCGGCCCGCCAACCGCGCAGGCGCCCCGATGCCGAATGATGCGCACAGCGTCGGCGCGCGAACGAGCGGAACACTTCCGGCAACCTGGACCGGCTCGACGACGACGCCGTCAGCTGGCAAGAAGGCCGCCGTGATTGCGGTCATCGTCGGGCTGGCGGCGGCCACCGCCGGGGGTGCGGCCAAGCTCCTCCTCGATCGCCCCATGAGCGCGGGCGCCGCGTCCGCCCGACGCACCCAGGCGGCCGAAGCCTCGGCGCCTGCCCCCGCGCCGGCGGCGCCTGCGGCGGCAGCCTCCCTCGCGTTGCACGCGATCCCCGCCGCGCTCGGGTCGGCCGATTCGGCCGGCGACCGTTCGTGGCCGAGCACCCCGTCGACCGGGGGCGACCGAGCGACCGTCACCTTGCCACCCGCGGCGCGGGCCTCCGCGCTCATCGTCCAAACTCCCTCGCCGTTGGCTCAAGGTCCCTCGCCGCTGGCTGCGCCGTCCCCCGGTCCAGGTCCGCTGCCTGCATCCGCGTCGCCGACGGCGGTCCCCGCCCCCGCCGGTGCGGCCCGCGTCCGCGCGATGGCGGCCGGGCGGCCGGGCGTTTCAGCTTCGCAGCTGGCGCGCGGGGGTGGAGACGCCGGAGCGAGCGCGGGCGCGCCCTCGGAAGATGCCCCACGCTATCGTACGAACTGGTGAACGAAGAGATTCGGCGCGCGAGCTTTTCGGGGAGCTTATTCTGAGCGACACTCGCCAATCATGAAGAGTCGAGCGCGCGGACTTCTCGCGTGGTTCGCAGGATGCGGCATGATGGCGCTCTCGGCGCCCGCGCTCGCAGACGGCGCCGAGGTCACGGCCACCGCGCTCTTTGACGAGGGCCGCACGCTGATGGCCCAACATCGATACGCCGAGGCGTGCCCAAAGCTGGCCGAGAGCCAGCGGCTGGCGCCAAGCGGCGGAACCTTGATCAACTTGGCGGGGTGCTACGAACACGTCGGTTTGGCCGCCAGCGCCTGGGAAGCATGGAAGGACGTCGCGGCCCGAGCCAATGCAGCCGGCAAGGGCGACGTCGAGCGAAGTGCCGTCGCGCACGCTCTCGCCCTCGAGCCCACGCTGGCGAAGCTGACGATAGGGGTGGCGCCCGGCAGCGACGTTCCGGGCCTCGAAGTCAAACGCGACGGCATCCTGCTCGGACACGCCGAGTTCGGGCTCTCGATTCCAGTCGACCCCGGCTTGCACACGGTCGAAGCCACGGCACCCAAGAAGAAGCCATGGACTTCGCAGATCGAGGTCGCGGCCAAACAGACCGACGCACGTGTGTCGGTGTCGCTCGTCGACGAGACGTCCGCGGGCCCCGCCGCCGCGACGGCACCGAATGCCTCCCCGGAGGTCGCCGCGACATCGCCCGGCGCCGGCGTCCTTCCGGCGAACGACGCGGACGGGCAGTCGGACACGGCGCCTCGACACGGTGCGACATCGAACGGCAAAACGCAGCAAACGATCGGCTGGGTCGGCGTCGGGGTCGGCGCGGCCGGCCTCATCGTCGGTTCGGTCTTCGGCCTCGATGCGATCACGAAAAATAACGAGGCCAAGAGCCCGGGCGGCGGCGGGTGCAACCAAACGACCTGTTTGACCAGGGCAGGGATCAGCGAGACGAACGCCGCGAAAAGCGCGGCTGTCGCATCGACCGTCGCCTTCGTGGCAGGCGCCGCCCTGGCCGGCACCGGGCTCGTTCTCGTGCTCTCCGCCCCATCTGGGGGCAACGTCCGTGTTGCGCCTGCCGTGGCCCCTTCTTACGGTGGCCTTTCGCTGGTCTCGGCCTGGTAGAAGACGCAAAAGGCCCCGATCAGTCGCGTCGGGCCAGCTCGCGCAGCGCGGCCGACGAAACCCACGCATCGGTCGTCCCGAAGCGCACGCGGATCGTCGCGCCCCGGTCGTCGACGATTTCGACGCGAGCTCCCTCGGGCAGCGATGCCGCTCCGGCAATGGCCATCCCCCGCGGGTCGATCGTCCGCGCGTCCGCGGTCACAATGACGGCCTCGCGGAGGCTGAGGCGGTCGTGGCGCACGGCGAGCGTCATCGCGACGGCGAGCGCGAGAACCGGCAAGGACACCCCCGCTGTGACACCGGCACCGACGCGCAGCGGCCCGGGCCGAGCCAGCCAGCGAACGAAGAGGCTCGCCGAGAGGGCCAGCGAAGCCGCCGCGCAGAGCAGTGTCCACGCACCTTCGGAAAGGAGGCGCGCGAGCGATCGGGCGATGGATCGGCCTGGATCCACCTCGATGGACTGCCCGGCCCGGAGGCGACGGCGAGCCACTTCGCCACGGACGATTGCGAGCGCTCGCGTCGCGTCCTCGACGAGGCGTGGATCGCGAGAAAGCTCGCGCGCTTCTTCGAAGCCGTGCGCTGCGCGACCGAGATCGCCTGGCAGCTCGGCGCCGATCCGCACGCGAGACGCGTAGGCCAGGCCCCGATCGTAGCTTGCGACCGCATCGACGATTCCGCGGTCGGCCAGCGCTTCGAACGACGCGATGGCCTCGGTCGGTCGACCCCGATGCGACGCCGTGATTCCCGACGCGAAGAGGGCGCCCGGGTCGCTCGGCGCCTCACTGTCGTCGGCGGCGGCCGAGATCACGATGGCCAGCCCCGCACTCACGATCGCAGCGCAGAGCGCGATCCTGCTCATCCTGCCTTCTCCAGCCCGCGGATGGCGCCTTGGACGCGGGTCCAGCGCTCGCGCACGGCCACGCCGTCGGCCGTGCCGGGCGAGAACCGCGCCACTTCGCATTCGCGCAGCAGCTCCGCGACGCGCGACGCGGCGTCGGGGGCGACGCCGGCGCCCTCGAGCCGTGAGACGACCTCGGCGCCGACCGCCCCTCGGATGCTGATTCCCGCGTGCGCCACGATGGCCGCCTCGAGCGCGCGCGCCACCGCGGCGTCCAAAAAAGAGGCATGTCGTCCAGATGCTTCGATTCCGAGATGCTCCCGGCAAGGACGTCGCGTGAAGGGGGCAGCCCGACGAGCACTTCGGCCGACACACTGACGTCGCCTTTCGGCGACGCGGAAGGGGCGACGTGCACCGCCCCGAGATCGGCCCTCGCCACTTCGTAGCGCCTTGTCTCGGGATTCCAGAAGGGGAGCGTCAGCTCGCCGAGATCCAATTCGCCCGCCCGCTTCGCCCGGACGACGAAGTCGAACATGCGCGTCCCGCCGTAGCCATCCTGACCGACCGGCCCGACCTTGTCGTGAACCTCGGGGGGCAGCCACTCGAGCCCTTCGCGCACCGGCACGGCCAGAGCGTTCGGTAGGTTTCCCGTGCCCGAGAGCTCGACGTGTACGCTCACCGCCGCGCCCTCTTCGATGCTACGGGGCTCGACCCGTGCCGTCATCGTGAAGCGTCCGACGTCGCCGATCGCATAGCCCGGAGGCCGGTGCGAGAGAGGCGGCTCCGAGACTTGCACGAAGAGTTCTTCCGAACTTCTCTTGGATGGACTCGCGCCGTGGGCTCCCGTCACGCTGACGCTCATCGGCCCGATGCGAAGGTCTCCTGAGCGGAGTGGAAAGAGTGCCCAACGGCGCAGAAGACGCACCTGCCAGACGTGGCCACCGACCGAGGCGTAGCCCGCGAGAGGGGGCTCCTGGTCGTCGCGAAGGAGAGCGTGCTTGACGAAGTCGTCGGCGGCCGCCTCGTGCACGTCGTTCTCGTCGACGCTCGAATTCGTATCGATGTACGCGTAAACCGTGCAAACGAGCTGCTCGCCGACGACGGCATGGGCCCGATCGACGGTCGCGTGCAAAAAAAACGATGCCCCCCGGGGCGTATCGAGCGAGAGCTTCGGGTCGGTGACGACGGCTGGCGGCGCCGGTGGCGCTTGGTCGCTTGCGCCAAAGTCGGGAAAAAGACCACGCCACGGATCGAAGGGCGAGAAGCCGAAGGGTGAAGCGGGCTGCGAAGGAGCCGGCCGTCGTGCTGGCGCTTGCCCGGCCGGAACGACCCGAATGGCCAGAGGCTGACCGCGCAAGCGCGCGCCCGAAACGACGACGCTCGGTGGTCCCAGGTTGAACGTTCCGACCCGCACGGCCGAGAGTTCCCAATCGACGACGAGCGTATAGCGATCCGTGCGGGCCCCGTTCACAATGATGTGCTGCTGCGAAGGAAACGTGCTTTGTCCTCGCACCGTGAAGCCGGGGGTTTGGCCGAGACGCGGCTCGCTCGGCATCGCATCGGCACTGTTCGCCGTCAGCTGGACGTGAATGAGATCGCCCACCCCGGCGATCGAGACGTCGGACTGAAGGCGAACGTCGGGAGCGCTCTGGGCCCGCGCGCGGGCCGCGACGAGCCCGAAGATCAGGGCGACCACCACGGCGAGCGCGCGCCTCATCGATCGGCCGCACCCTTGACCCGGCGCTTGCCGGACCGCTTCGCCTCCTCTTGCTGGAGCGTCGGAGCGTTCTCCAGCTGATCGAGCATGCGCTCGTCTTCGTTCGACAGAGGCGGCGGGGCCCCCGCGTCCGGAGACCGATCGCCCCCATCGGGCGGAGGTGGGGGGGGCTGCGCGGCGTCGCGCCCGTCGTCGTCTCCGCCGTCGGGCCGGCCGCGCGAACCGTCCGCCTCCCGTCCGCCGTCGTCTCCCCTGCCGGAATCCCCGCCCGACGCATCCTGCGCGGCGTCGCCGGACGCGTCGCGCGATGCGTCGTTGCCGGCGTCCTTCTTGTCCTCGATGCGCCGTAGCGCGATGGCCCGGTTCCAGGCGGCATCGCGACCGACGGCGTCGCCGCCATCCATTTCGCCGGGGGAAAGGACGAGCGACCGATCGTAGGCGCGAACGGCGTCTTCGTACTCGCCGTCGAGGAAGGCGAGATTGCCCGCGAGATAGGTCGCGCGCGCGCGGAGCTCGAGACTCGCCTCGGGCGCGTCGGAGATGGCCTCCGCGACTTGCTTCGCGCAAATGACCTGGGCGTGACGCTGGGCGTGCAGCGCTTCGGTCGCGCCCTTCGTCTCCTCCTCATCGCCGAAGCGCCGGCCGAACTGCTCGCCGATCCGAAAGAGCGAGAGGGCGAGGTCGAACGTGCCGTCGGGCCGCCGCTTGAGGATGTCGGGGGTCCCGATGCTGCCGTCCCTGCACGCCCCGGTCGACAGGTACTCTTCGAGTGTGAGGGCCGCCGACGCCGCATCGCCGGCATCGAAGGCCGCAACGGCCTCGCGTACGGGCGGAGCCTCCCTTTCGAACGGCCGCGCAGGGCTCCAACCCGAACACGCGGCCATTGCCGCGCACCCGCATGCGGCTGCGAAAAGCGCGCATAACTTCATGCGGTTCGCCTCCTCCTCGGCGCCTCCGCGACGAGTGACTCGCCGACCAGCAGAACGACGGCTATCCCCAAAGGCCACGCGTACTCCTCGGCGTAGACCGTCTCGACCTTTTCGCTCAGCTCCTCGCGCATCAAACGCTGAAGTCCGGCCGCGATTTGCTCGATGCCCGTCTCGCCGTGCTCGGCGCGCACGATGCTGCCTCCGGTCACTTCGGCCAGCTTGGCGAGCTGCGACTCGCCTTCGGCCGAGAGCTGGGTCGTCAGCGGCTTGCCGTCGTCGTCTTTTCGCACGCCGCTCGGTTTGCCGTCGGGGCCGACCTCCGGGATGACTTCCGGTGTTCGGCCGCCGATTTGGACGACGTCGATGCGCGTTCCCTCGGCGGCGCAGTTATTGGCCACCCCCACCGGGTCGCCTTCGAGGTCTTCGCCGTCGGTGACGAGAACGATGATG
Source organism: Polyangiaceae bacterium (assembly GCA_050013115.1). Classification (GTDB taxonomy): domain Bacteria; phylum Myxococcota_A; class Polyangia; order Polyangiales; family Polyangiaceae; genus Palsa-1150. The sequence goes on along the minus strand of JBEKFX010000021.1, from coordinate 8,259 downwards.
CGAACGTGGTCCTTCGACTTGGGATCGCGCGCGAAGATGTCTCGCGCGGCTTCGAGCGCGCGCGCCGTCGCGGTCCCGCCGACCGGCATGTCGTTCGGCTCGAGCTGGCGAAAGAACTGTGCGATAGCCGCACCGTCGCTCGTCAGCGGGAAGCTCATGGGCTCCCCGGCGAAGGCCACGGCGCCGAACCGGGCGCCCGGCAGCCCGCGAATCAGCCGGGCGACCTCCGCTTTGGCCCGGGCGATTCGACTTGGCACGATATCCCTCGCGTACATGCTCTTCGAGTAGTCGAGCACGACGACGACATCGAGGTTCGTGGCCGGCACGATCTTCGTCCCACTCCCGAACTTCGGGCGCGCCAGTGCGAGGAACGAAAAGAGCATCGCCGCGACGAGTAGAACGGCTTTGAAAGCCCGGCGGCCCGTCGCATCGTAGGTCACGAGGCCAGCCATCACCTTGGGGTCGCCGAAAATCTTCGCGGAACGGCTTTGCCGGATGCCGGACAAGACGATGGCGCCCGCATACGCGGCGAACGCGAGCGCGCAGGAGATCGCCACGAGCAGCCCCGCAAGCGAGCCGAAGTCGTGCCCCCATCTCATGGGAACCTCCGGACGAGCGCGAGGCGTACGAGCGCCTCGGCCGCCAAGAGCATGACCGCCGGCAAGAGCAGGAACGGGAACAGATCTTCCATTGTCGTCGCTTGCGATTCGAACTTCGTCTTCTCCAGATGGTCGAGGATGGAGTGCATGCTCTTTTCGAGGCCCGATCGGTCGGTCGCGATGAACGCCTCACCGCCGGTGTCATGGGCCATCGACTGGAGCAGAGCGGGGTTTACCGGAAAGCGCTCGCGCGAGTAGACGGGCTGCCCGAACAGATCGGTGCCTCGATACACATCGACCTCGTCGCCATTGCCGATTTGCACCGTATAGACGCGGACCCCCTGCTCCTGTGCGAGGTGCGCCGCATAGGGAGGCGAGATGACGCCTTCGTTCGAATCCCCGTCGGTCAGAAGGACGACGGCTCGACTTCGGGCGTCACTGCGGCGCATCCGGGCCACGGCGGTTCCGACCGCGTCCCCGATCGCGGTCTTGCTCTGGTCGATGACGCCGAGCTCGATCCGCGACACGAGCGAAGCGATGAGGTCGTAATCGAGCGTCGGCGGCGACAGGACGAAGGCCTCCTTGGCAAAGACGACGACGCCGATGCGGTCCGACTTGCGGCGCCTCACGAAGTCGATGAGCACGTCCTTGGCCACATCAAGCCGCGTCGGGCGTGCGTGCGACCCGCGCCCTCCTTGCGCGAGCGGGCGGCCCGGCGCGTCCATGACGGCCACCATCGAGCCGGACAAGTCGAGCACGAGGATGATGTCGATCCCCTTCTCCTCGCCGGATTCGCCGCGGAGCGCGCTCTCTGGGCGGCCGAGCGCGAGGATCGCCAGCACGAGCGCGGCGCCGCGCAGGACGCCGGGCAGGTCTCGAAGGACCGTTCGGAAGCCGCGGGGCCCGACCAGCATCGGCGCGAGGGTCGGCAGTCCGAACCGCGGAACGCGGGCGTCGGCGCCGAGGGTCATCCTCCAGACGACGTAGGGAACGGCGGCGAGCCCAGCCGCGAGCAGCGCAATGAAACCGGCGCCCGCAGCCCACGTGAGCACATCGGCGGTCGACGGATGCGGTCCGAGGGCTCCGGGGCTTGTGGCCCATCGGGCCGACCGCCATGCATCGCCGCGGGCCATGACCGGATAGACCATCCCCAGCGCGATCGCTGCAAACGTGGCCAGGACCACGCCGGCGCCGCGCACCCAGCGCGCCCTCACAAGCTTGGGCCAGGCGGAGCTCATGCGGTCGCTCGCGCCGATGGAGAAGATGGGGCCGACGGGGTCGGCATCGTCGCACGGACAACGCGCTCGGCCTGCGCGAGGGCTCGCTGACACTCGTCGAAGGCGGGTGTCATGTCGGCGAACTTCACGAGATCGCACTGCTGCAGAAAGCCGGCGAGCTCCGGCAACGGAAGGCCGAAGTGCGGCATCCGCCGGATTGCCGCCAGCGTCTCGTCGGTCGTCGATTCGAGCCCGTCGAAGCCGTAACGGGCGCCGAGGTACTCGCGAACGGCGTCGTTGACCCGGTCGAAAAACTCCGAGAAACGCTGCGTCTCGAGGAGCCCCGCATGCCGCGCTTCGTCGAGCCGCTCGAGCGCGACATCCCACGGGGGCCTCGGCGGAGGGGGGGGCGGAACCGGCCGCGGACGCGAGAGCCAACGATAGGCGAGCCACGCCATCGCGGCCCCCAGGGGCACGCCCCCCGCCGCCCAGACGAGTGCCCGCTTGAGAGCGACCCACTCCTCGCGCTGCATGCGCGGCCCCGGGTTCGGCCTGGGCTCGGCGTGCGGGGTCGACGCAATGGGGTCGTCGACGACGATGGAATGGGGCCGCGTGCACAGGGTGACGACGTCCCCGCTGGCGCGAGCGACGACGATCGGCAGCGCAGGGAGGGTGAGGGTGTGCCGCCCCGGCTCCTTCGGCAGAACGAGCAACGGCAGCTCGAGCGTCGTCTCGCGCTTGCCCTTCGGGTCGAGATCGGCACTCTTGAGCCTGGCCGCAGCCCCGCCCTGTTGCTCGGGCAGGAGAAACCCGGCGGTTTTGAGCGAGCGTGCGGCCTCGCTGTCGCTCTGAAGCTCGATGCCCCGCGGCAGCACGGTCTCGCCCTTGCCATGCGTGATGACGACGTGAAGCGTCGCCTCGTAGCCGCTCGTCGCGCGCGGTGGAAACACGTCGAACAGCCGGGGCCGCTCCGCGCTGTTGCCCGTTTCGATGCACTCGGCTCGGGCGGGCCGCGCCGATGTGGCGGCGACGGTCGACACGAGCGCAATACCCAGGCTGAAGTGCGATCTCATCGACGGCTCCCCCGCGCGCGTCGCACGAACAGGTCGCGCAGAGGACGAACGAACGATCCGCTCGTCTCCACCTCGACCGAATCGAGTCCGAGTTTGTGGAAAATCGCCCTCCGCGAATCGGCGACTTTTTTCATGGCCGCCGCGTACCACGCGCGAACGCGCGGATCGCCCGTGTCGACGAGCACGGTTCCGCCGCTCTCGAGGTCCTCGAAGCTCGCGAGCCCGACGTCCGGAAGCTCCCGATCGCGTGGATCGACGAGCACGACTGGCACGACGTCGTGCTTCGCGGCGGCGAGGGCGAGCGCGCGTTCGTAGCCCGTGTCGTAGAAATCGCTGACGAGAAAGGCGATGCTCCGCCGGCGTGATACGTGGACGAGCGACTCGAGCGCTCCTTTGATGTTTGTCGCTGCTCCGAGTCGCGTCACGTCGACGACGCCGTCCGTCCCCGATTTCTGGCCGTCGGAACCGTCGGTCGTCGGCTTGAATCCCAGAATTTCTCGAACGACCCGCATCACGTGCTTCTCTCCTTTTTTTGGAGGCACGATGCGCTCGATCTTGTCGGTCGCCACGATGAGACCGACCCGGTCGTTGTTTCGAATGGCACTGAAGGACAAAAGCGCCGCGACCTCGCTCGCAACCCTCGTCTTGGTCGCGCGCCGGGTTCCGAACCGTTCGCTGCCCGACAGGTCCACGACGAGCATGACGGTCATCTCGCGCTCTTCGACGAACACCTTGACGAACGCGTCGTTCATCCGTGCCGAGACGTTCCAGTCGATGACGCGAATGTCGTCGCCCGGCTGATACGGCCGCACCTCCCGAAAGGCGAGCCCCTGCCCTTTGAAACTCGAGCTGTAGGTGCCCGTCAGCTGCTCGTTCGCCAAGCGCGCGGTGTGAATCTCGATGACTCGCAGGGTTGCGAGTAGCTCTTTGGGAATCATGGGTGGGGTGGCAGCCGTTTGGCTCTGGGGGGCAGTTCGGAGGACCTTTCTCGCTCCGCTGGCGGCCGAGGCGCTCTACGGCACCTCGACGACTTCGAAGACACGCTTAACGATTTGCTCGCTCGTCACGTCTTCGGCGTCCGCCTCGTAGGTGAGGACGAGACGATGCCGCAGCACGTCGGGCCCGATGGCTTTGACGTCCTCGGGTGTGACGTAACCGCGGTGCCTGAGAAACGCGTGGGCGCGAGCGGCGAGGTTGAGCGCGATGCTCGCGCGAGGGCTCGCCCCGAATTCGACAAGGGGCGCGAGGTCCTTTAGGCCATGCTTGGCGGGTTCTCGCGTCGCAAAAACGACGTCTACGATGTAGTCTTTGACCTTTTCGTCGACGTAGACCTGCTTGACGACCTTGCGCGCCTCGAGGAGTTCGACCGGCGTCACGACCGACTCGGCATGCGCCGATTCCGTCTGGGTCATCCGGTCCATGATTTTCCGCTCCTCCTCGCGAGTCGGATAGCCAACCTTCACCATGAGCATGAAACGGTCGATTTGAGCTTCGGGGAGGGGGTAGGTACCCTCTTGTTCGATCGGATTCTGGGTGGCCATGACGACGAACGGATCGGGCAATGGGTAGGTCTTTTCGCCGATCGTGACCTGGCGCTCTTGCATCGATTCGAGCAGCGCGCTCTGCACCTTGGCCGGGGCGCGATTGATCTCGTCGGCGAGGACGAGATTCGCGAAGACGGGCCCGAGCTTCGACGTGAACTCGCCGCGCTGTTGATTGTAGACGACCGTACCGACGAGATCCGCGGGCAGGAGGTCGGGCGTAAATTGAATCCGGGCGAACTTTGCGTGGATGGCGTCGCAAAGAGTACGAACGGTCAACGTCTTCGCGAGACCCGGCACGCCCTCGAGAAGCACGTGTCCTCCCGTCAGAAGGCCGACGAGGATGCGTTCGATCATGTACTGCTGACCGACGATGACTTTGCCGACCTCGTTCAGCAGGCGGTCGACGAATGCACTTTCCTTTGCAACAAGCTCATTCAAGGCCCGAACGTCGTACATGGCGAGTCTCCTCGAGGTTCACCGATACCGCTGGGGGCGCGTCTTGTAACACGGTCGTCGCCCGAGCGCGTGCTTGCCGCCCACGCGAAGCCGCCGACGCTCGGGGTTGGGGCTTTATTCCGGTCGGGCAAGCCAAAACGCCATTTCAGCCACTTTGCACGGGAGATGCATGAAGACGGGCGCAATGGTCGCCTCGCCTTCGCCCCGATCCGCATCCCCCGCCCGCCGCGGCGTGGTCGTGGCGCCTTTGCTGTTCGCAACCGCGCTCGGCGCCGCGGTCATCGGGTGCGGGGGGACGGGGATCACCCGAATCGTCGGAGCCGCGATGGTGGCGGTGGTCGGTGCCGTGACGGCGCTCTGGGCGAACGGGCGCCTTTCGGCGATTGGACGAGCCTACGAGGACGCCGTGTGCGGCGTGGCCCGGGCGCGCGAGGACGCCGAACGGGCCTGCCAGAAGAGGGATGAGCTCGTGCGGGCGCTCGGCCACGACCTGCGAACGCCCGTCAGTGCCATCCTCGGATGGACAACTCTCCTGCGTCGACGTCCGGATGACCCGGAGACCGTGCGGCGCGCGACCGAAACGATCGACCGGAGCGCGCGTGCCCAGGCAAGGCTCGTCGAAGGGCTCGAAGAGTTTTCGAGAACGTCCGGGGCCAGCTGGCCGAGAGCCGCACACCGGCCCCCCTCGCCGGCGGCCGAACCGAGCGAAGCGCACGAAGCGACGAGGAGAAGCGGAAAGGCCATCCGTCAAGAAGTCGAGCCGGGCTCGCAGGACGAAAGAGGGCGGCCCCGACGACGCTTCGGGACGTGATCTTCGGTCCCGCCCGGCAGGTTTCGGCTCGACCGCTCCGACGCGCCGGCCGATGATGGCTCGTCGTCGTCAAGTCGTCCGGCGGTGGGTATGGGTCGCCTCGATGACGTCCGTCCTCTCGAGGAGTCAGACATGAGGACCCGCTGGGCTTCCGGCGCGGCTCGGACACCCTTGGTTTCCGGCTTGCCTCGGGTTCTCCGGCTGGAGGTATTGCCATGCAGAGCCTTCGGGTCCTCGCGGCGGCCGTCTTCGGCCTTTTCGGCTCAACCGCGTTCGGCTGCGCTCGAACCGAACAGCCCCCGGTACGCGCCGGGGTGACCAACGTGCAGGCGGCCGAGCCGGGCCAAGAGCAACGGGTGCACGAGCTGCTCTCGGCGGCTGCGCTCGAAATCCGTGATCTCGAGCGCATGCGGAGCGAAACGACCCGCACGCGCACCCGCGCGGCGATCGACGCGCGGGTCGACGCGGTCGGCCGGGCGCGCGCCCGGCTCATCGCGAACCGCTCGGCGACGGCCCCGGGCGCGCGCCTGGACGACGTCGAAAACCTCGACCGGGCGCTGCAAAACGGTGCCGCCTTGACGCCGCGCGGCTCGCGGCCCGCAGCCATCCTCGGCGCCGACACGCCGCTCGGCGGATCGCCTGGCGACGTCACCTATCCGCCCTTCCGCTGACTCCGCTCGAGCGTTCCGCCCCTCGTTCTGCACGGGCTCGCCTCGGCCGTGCCCCGGTTCCGAACGCCGCGGGCCCGGGCTGCTTGACCGGGCGACCGCGCCGAATCACCTGTCAGGGGGGGTATCATGCAATGGTCCGCGCTCGATCGAATGACTCGGCTCGTCGATCTGACGGCCGCTCTTTCGAAGACGATGACCCCGAACCAGGTGGCCGAGGTCGTCTTGACGCTGGGGCTCGACTCGGTCGGCGCCCGGGGGGCCGCCCTGCTTCGCGTCGACGAACAGTCGGGCGAGTACGTCTTGCTCGAGTGCAACAGGACGCAGGCCGGCGTGCGGGATGTCCGATTGCCCCTGGACTCGGATCTTCCGATCGCAAAGTGCGCGAAAAACGGCGCCGGGATCTCGTCGACGGCGAATTTCTTTTGCCTGCCGCTTTTGATTCGAGGCCACGCGATCGGTGCCGTCGCTTTGGAATTCGACGACGGCACCGCCGTAGGGGACGAGCAGCGCTCCTTTCTCGAGGCCACGGCCGACCAGTGCGCGCAGGCGCTCGAGCGGGCGCGTCTCTACGCGCTCGAGCAAATTCGGCGCGAAGAGCTCGAAAGGAGCAACCGGCTCAAAGACGATTTTCTCGGCATCGTCTCGCACGAACTGCGCACGCCCCTCTCCGCAATCCTCGGATGGGCACGCATGTTGAAACGCGGGATGCTCGGAAGCGCGCAAGCGCGGGAGCGGGCGCTCGCGGCGATCGAACGCAATGCCACGCTGCAAGCCAGACTCGTCGACGACCTGCTTGATGTGTCGCGGATCGTCAGCGGCAAGCTCGAGCTCGAGACAGCGCAAATCGACATGGCGGCGGTCATCGACGCCGCGCTCGACTCGGTCCGTCCGGCGCTCGTCTCGAAGGAGCTCAAGCTGTGCGTCTGCGTTCCGGCCGAAGGGGTGGCGGTCGTCGGCGATGCCCGCCGCCTGCAGCAGGTCGTCTGGAACTTGCTGACGAACGCGATCAAGTTTTCGACGGCGGGCGGGCGGGTCGATGTGTACCTTGAAAAGGTCTCGGAGGTCGCGCGCATCCGCGTGATGGACGAAGGTGTCGGCATCCCGGCCGACGTCTTGCCGCACGTATTCGACCGATTCAAACAAGCCGACGGAAGCGCCACGCGCGAGCACGGCGGACTCGGGCTCGGCTTGTCGATCGTTCGTCACGTCGTCGAGGCCCACGGCGGCACCGTCGAGGCGCGGAGCGATGGCCCGGGTCGGGGTGCGGAGCTGCGGATCGATCTGCCCGTCAGCCCGTTCGAAACGGCCGTCGCGCCCGTCGCTGCCGAGGCGCCGCCGATTGGCACGAGGTTGCGCGGGATGCGCATTCTTCTCGTCGATGACGACGGGGAAACCCGCGATGTCGTGACGGCGGTGCTCGAAGTGGCCGGAGCCGAGGTGCGCTCGGTCGGCAGCGCCCAGGAGGCTCTCGCAACGGTGATTGGATGGCAGCCTGAGGTCATCGTGTCCGACATCGCCATGCCCGAAGAAGATGGATACGCCCTCATTCGCAAGGTTCGTGAGCTGCCGGGCGATCTCGGCGGCCGCACGCCGGCTGTCGCGCTGACCGCGATGGCGCGCCCGCGTGACCGGGTCCGTGCGCTCGCGGCGGGCTTTCAGACCCACTTGCCCAAACCGATCGACCCGAGTGAGCTCGTTCTGGCCGTCGCCAACCTGCGTTTGCCGTGACCGTCTCTTCCGCCCCTCCCCGCCGCCAGCTCCGGCCCCGCAGGCCCAGCCCGCGGCCCGCCGGCTCCGGCCCCGCCCGCCCCGCCGGCTCCGGCCCCGCCCGCCCCGCCGGCTCCGGCCCCGCCCGCCCCGCCGGCTCCAGCCCCGCCCGCCCCGCCGG
>JBEKFX010000020.1:0-67619 GCA_050013115.1 Polyangiaceae bacterium | reverse complement strand
TCAAGAACATGTGCGTCGTCGAAGACGCCCCCGAGCCCGATTCGCTCCTCGGGCTCGCGCAGCAGGCCCAGCAGCTCTATCCCTTGCCCAACGCGAATGACCCGAACTACGCGGCCGAGGTCTACCAACGAGACAATTCGCTGCACGAATGGATTCGGCAGCAATTTCACAAATCGGTCATCGCCCACGAAATGGGCCATTCGATGGGGTTGCGCCACAATTTCGCCGGCAGCTTCGACGCGCTCAATTACCACACCGAATATTGGCAACTTCGCACACGAAACGGAGCGGAGCATTACTGCGGGTATCCTGGTCCCCTCGATGCCACGACGCCGCACACGAACGGGACCGATTGCGTCGGACCGCGCTGGGTGGATCCCGTCACCGACCAGGAGACGAGCGACCTCATTTGGAAATGGGGGTCAACGACGGTGATGGATTATCCGGGTGACCAGACGCAAGACATGAACGACATCGGGCTCTACGACAAAGCCGCGATGCGCTTCGGTTATGCCGACATCGTCGACGTCGAGAAAAGCATGACGTACACCGAGTCCGGGGGCACGCCGCAAGGCGGTCACGGTGGACTCGACTACGTGGAGGCGCTCGATGGCTGGGGCGGAGTCTTCGGCGACTCGATCGGCGGCAATCATTACAGCACGTATGCCGACCTATACCCCATACTCGGAACTTGTACGGCACGGCCAGGGTGGGCCGGCAATCCGAGCGATCCACTCGCCCAACAGTGCAGTGGGCCGAACCTCGACTACGTCGCGGAGCGGGACATGCTCACAGTCGACAAATTCTCGGCGGCGACGACCGCAATTCGCCCCGACCTCGTCGCCAACTTCGCCGTCGACAGCGGCCTTCCGATTTGGCGCCAGCAGCAAAACCCTGCGCTCAAAGGGCGCGTGCGACATCCGTACATGTTCGGTTCGGACGAGTACGTCGACTTCGGTCAGGTGCCGCTGTTTCGGTTCGACGCAGGCGCCGACTCGTACGAGCAAATGGAATTTCTTATTTCCACTTACGAAAATCGCTACATTTTCAATAACTTTCGGCGAAACCAAGTCCTTTTCAACACGGACGCGGTCGTCAATCGCATCGAGGACCGATACTTCGACAAGGTCCAAGCGCTGACGAAGACGCTGGCTCTCGGAGTCGAGACCAGCCCTGCCACGGCCACGAGCGACCCGGGGTCTCTGATGCCTTTGGCCATGGGGGCCGACGACGGCTTCGCCATGTTCGTGCGCGCCATGACGAGGCCAGAGCCCGGCGCCTACACCGTCACGCCGGCATCTTCTCCGGGGGGGCCGCCCAACGCCTGGGGCAGCGCCTGGCAGGTCGGTGACGGCAACTTGCTATCGACGCCCGCCTCCTCCGTGAACGTGGCGCTCGGAGACGGCGAGGGGCGCTACATCGAAAACGACTACGACTATACGCAAGGGTACTGGTGGTTCGAATACCAGAGCCAAGTGGGGGCTTACTACGAAAAGATCCTCGCCCCGATGTACCTCACCGAAGCGTACAACCAATTCGTCCAAGTTTCCCCGGACGACTTCGTCGACGGCCGTTACAAGAATGTGAGCTATGCGACAATCTACCCGAATCAGATCCGCAGGCTCTTTGCGAATATAATGGCGAATCAGAGTGCGACCCAGGAGCTCGCGTCCGGGTCGGTCGCCCAAATCTTCACGCTGGCGCCGTACGCGATGCCCGCGAGCACCACCCCGAGCAACCCCAATCCGATGACGTCGGTTCAGTATTTGCCGTGGGACAAGTACGACCCGACCGACACGACCACGACGCAGCTTGCGTACCCCGCCGGCTCCGTTCTGCTGGACCCGCTCGTCGGTTGGGAAGAGCAGTATCCTTCACTCATCAATCTCTTCTGGTTCGGGCCGACTTCCCTGACGATGGACCTCGTCGATCAAATGCGGATTTTTTCCCCGGGCGACGCCGCCAGCCTCTCTTTGCCGGTCGATCAGGAGGTCGCCTATCGCGATCCGCTCACGGGCATCGAGTACGTGGCGAAGAACTATGGGACCGAAGTCGTGAATCCGAACGTCGGCTTCCAGGTCGCCAAGAGCATAGGCGCTCGCATGCTCCAGCAAGCCAACACCCTCGCCCAGGTGGCGTACGAGATCTCCGGCCCCCCCGATCCCGTCTCGGGCGAGCTGACCTATGCGACCGATGCCCAGGGCAACCCCATACCCAACGCCGGAGCGGCGGCCGCCAACGCCGCGACGGTGCTCAAAGCCTATGCTTCGAACATCGACGTCGTGCGCCAGTTGACGCTTTTCTTCGGGTACGGGCCCCTCGGCCATTGAACCGCGCACGGCTCTCGGAGCCCTGCTTTCGCGTTTCCGACCGAAAGCAGCTTCATCGCGCTGGCCTGAGCGGCCGCCATGGGTATGCTCGGCGAGACACCGATGAAGTTCCCGAGCCATCCGGCTGGGCCGAGCGCGGTTGCGCGCCTGATTCGACCCATTTCAGAGGGTTGCAGCAGCGCGCCGCGACCCACGTTCATCACCCGGCATCATTCCGCGAAGCACACGGCAACCGGGCACGATTCGTGCTTCGCATGCTCACACGCATGAGGCTCCTCTTCTTGAGCCCTGCCGCGAATCTGGGCGGGGCCGAGCGCTGCATGCTGGACTATGCGGCGTCCCTGCTCAGCCGAGCGCCGGGAGCCGAGATCGGGTTGCTCGTCGCAGCCGATGGACCGCTCGTGCAGGAAGCGTCCTCGCTGGGTGTGCGGGTGCTGCGACTCGGCTTCGGCAATCATCTGGCTGAAGTGGGCGATAGCGCGCTGCGCTGGTACGGCTCCGGTGCCCTGCGGGGATTTTCCGAACGCGCGCTACGAGCCAGCGCCGACGTGGCCAACTACGTCTTTCAATTGCGGACCGCGATACGCAGTTTTTCGCCGTCGGTCGTGCATTCGAACGGACTCAAAATGCATCTCCTGGCCGCCGCGGCTCGAAACGGCGCTCCGCTCGTATGGCACCTTCACGATTTCATCGGTGAGCGACCCGTCATCTCGCGCGCGCTGCGCGCGTGCGCCTGGCGGGCCAATGCCTTCATCGCCAATTCGAACGCGGTCGCCGCTGACGCCAGCCGCTTTTTGCCTCGGCTGGCATCGAACGTCATTTACAATGCCATCGACACGGACTTCTTTTCCCCTACGGGGGCCATCGCGAACCTCGACGCACTCGCGGGTTGTGACCCGTGCGAGTCGCAAACGGTTCGAGTCGGCCTCATCGCCACCTACGCTCGATGGAAGGGACACGACGTATTCCTCGAAGCCGTGCGCCTCGTGCGGTCGCGCCTGTCCGCGGCGGACGTACGCTTTTACATCATCGGAGGGCCCATCTATGAAACCGCGGCCTCGCAGTACAGCGAGGGCGAGCTGCGGGCCCTCATCGATCGGTTCGGCCTCGCCGAGAGCGTGCGGGTGGTGCCATTCCAAAATCGTGTGGACGAGGTCTACCGCGCGCTCGACATTGTCGTGCATGCGAGCTCGCGCCCGGAGCCGTTCGGCCGAACGATCGTCGAAGGAATGGCGGCCGGCAAGGCCGTCGTGGCGTGCCGCGAAGGGGGCGCCGCAGAACTGTTCAGCGACGGCGTCGAGGCCATCGGCGTACGACCGCGCGATCCCGAGGCGATGGCAGAGGCCATCGTCGGGCTCGTTCGCAACCCGTCGCGGCGCGACGTCCTCGGACGAACCGGGCGCGCTGCCGCGACGCAACGTTTCGCCCGAAAGCGGCTGGCCGACCAGCTCCTCCGCGTCTACGAGCGCGCTGGGGTAGGAGCTTTCGCGGCCCACGGCGCGGCGCCGAACGAGGCGAAGGCCCCCTCCTCGTCCCGATCCGCCGAGAACCACTGAACGCGCAGCCAAACGACGGCGAAGGCGGCCTCTCGTGAAGTCGCGTGTCGCGCCGCGCGGCGCGGCGCCCCGGAGGACTGCCGCATCAGAATCTCGCGGGCTGCGCGGCCGTTGCGGCGCTCCGCCCTTCATTTGAACGAGGACCGGAGCGGGCGGCCATGCGACACTCCCTTGCGAAGAAATACATCTTCGTGACATGTAGCAGGCGCGTCTGTGGTTCAGTCGGCCGCATGAGCGTTGCTTTGTGTCTGCTGTACGCGACAGTGCTGGCCATCCTGTCTGTCTACGGCGTTCATCGCTCCTTTCTCGTCTTTATGGCGCGTCGGCTCCGAGTCCGCCTCGCAGAACTGAAGAAGGGCGTGCCTCCGCTCTCCCCGTCGCGGATGGTCGAAGGGAGCACCCTGCCCCACGTCACGGTGCAATTGCCGCTCTACAACGAATCCACCGTCGTCCACAGACTCCTCGAGACGGTATCGAAGATCGAGTACCCGCGCGACAAGCTCGAAATCCAGGTACTCGACGACTCGACCGACGAGACGACCGAGCTCGCGCGACGGTCGGTCGACGGGCTCCGTGCGGCCGGTCTCGACATCGTTCTCATGCATCGGGTCGATCGGATCGGGTACAAGGCTGGTGCGCTCGAAGCCGGGCTCCGTGTGGCCAAGGGAGAGCTCGTCGCCCTCTTCGACGCCGACTTCGTCCCGCCGCCGGACTTCCTTCGCGCCGTCATTCCACACTTCGATGATGCCGACGTTGCGATGGTGCAGACCCGATGGGTTCACCTCAATCGTTCGCACTCGATTCTGACGCGTGTTGCGGCCCTCATGCTCGACGGTCATCACTTGATCGAGAACCGCGTGCGTGCGGGCGCCGGCTGGCTTTTCAACTTTGCCGGCACGGGTGGTATTTGGAGGAAGCGCGCCATCGAAAGCGCCGGCGGGTGGCAGCACGACACCCTCACCGAGGACCTCGATCTCAGCTACCGAGCACAGCTCATGGGCTGGCGCTTCGTCTACCGCGAGGACATCGTCACACCCGCGGAACTTCCGGAGGAGGTCAGCGCTTTTCGCGCCCAGCAATTTCGCTGGGCAACCGGCACCGTCCAGACTCAGCGAAAGCTGTTGAGGCGTGTGCTCAGATCGCACCTTTCATTTGGTGCGCGCACGGAAGCGTTCTTCCATCTTACACCGCACTTTGCCTATCCGCTGACCATGCTCCTCAGCGTCATCTTGCTTCCGCTCGTCCTTCTCTTGCCCGCAACGAACTCGCTCACCGTCTTTGCCATCGACATTCCCCTCTTCTTCGGCACGACCGGATCCCTGGCCGTCTTTTATGCCATGGCGGAGCGAGCCCAGGGGCGACGGGCGCGAGATGCATTGATCATCGTGCCTGCACTCATCGGGATGGGCGTGGGGCTCACGCCGCTCGTCACCCGGGCTCTCGTCCGCGGCTACCGCAGCATGGCGGGTGAGTTCGTCCGCACCCCGAAGAAGGGGTCGGCCGGGGCCAGTCGCTATCGCAGCAGTCTGAGCGTGCCGATCGCAGAGAGTCTTCTGTGCGTCGTGTCGCTGGCCAGCACGATTGCGTCGATCCACAGCGGCCACTTCGTGGCAACGCCGTTCGCAGCGCTCTTCACCGCCGGCTACGGCTACATGGCGGGGGCGATGCTTCTCGAGCAGATGGACCGCACGCGGCCCACGTTCGAACCGGCTCGAGGACCGGGCGCCATCGCAGAGGCCGAGCGCTCGCTCGAGCAGTCCGCCGCGCAATGAGCTCCGTCATGGCGGGATCGGCGGGAGGGGACGTCGAGAAGAGGTCGGGGAGGGCTTGGAACGGCGGCCATGACGCGATACGAGGAGCCCCAAGGCCAAGGTCAGGAGAACCGTGGCCGTCCGGTCGACGGTTGCTCCACGTGAGCGCGCGAGTGAACGCTCCGCGGTCGAGCAGCCCCCGGCTACGGCGGGCGGATAATCACCGTTCCATGTGTCGGTCGCAATCGGAAGGGACTTCGGCGCGACGATGTCGCTCCCATCGAACATCGCCCCGACCGTGAGACTCGAACCGCCAAGGCCGGCCCCCGGCTGCAGCGTGATGACCCAGACACCCGGGCCGCGACGCCAGCAGGGAGCACCTTGCGGCGCTTGGAAAGAGCAGGCCCATTCCCCGAAATTCTGCCCGTCAATGAGGGCATAAGCCCGAAGGCGGCCGCCCCCGAACCCGTCGGCCGGGATGAGCGACGCGTCAGCCAACTTCGCGCGCAACTCGATTGTCGCTTGCAAAGGAGTCGACCCATCCGCCAGAAACGTGTCTGCGCCCAGCGTCAGCCAGCTCTGACTCGGGTCGGGGATCGTGACTGCGCCCGACGCCGGATCGAGCGCGCCGAGGGCCCCCGGCACATCGAGTTCGCCTGCTCCTGCCTGATCGTCGAACGGCGCCAACCCGCGCAGACGATGGGCGCCTCCTTGAAGGGCGGCGACGATGGCGTCCTGCGTCAGGGTCGGGTCGTGCTGAAAAAGGACCGCCACTGCACCGGCGACGAGGGGCGAAGAGAACGACGTGCCGGCGGAGACCCCGTGTTGGGCGTCGATCTGCTGGCAGGTCGCAACGGGCATCCCGTTCGCGTCGGGTGGACAATCCGACGTGAAGATGCTTTGGGGCGCGGGCGGAATGGCCTCGCTCGAGAGAGCGCCCACAATGGCGGCCCCGGGGGCCATGATTTCCGGTTTCGCCACCCCGGTCAGCGTTGGCCCAGCGCTCGAAAACCAGCACGGCTCCCCGGCGTTCGCGGCCCGCGTTGCGAGAGACAGCGCGGGGGCGCCCCCCACTGCGTCGAGCAACGGTACGGCAAGGTCCAGCGCCATCTCCATGGGATCGATGCTCTGCCAGGAGGACTTGTTGATCGTGCAGCCGACTCCGATGATCGACGGACTCGTCGCCGGAAGGTTGACGGTACTCTCGCGCACCCCGTACTGAAAACCCACCGCCCCGAGCCCTGGGCTCGATGCGTCGCCGTTGCCCACCACGTAAAGGTCGGCGGTTCCGGTGCCAACCAGGGTCACGTAGTACGTGCCGGCCGGCCAATTGCCTTGCCATGCGACGACGGCACCGTGCGATTGTGCGGGAACCGGGCTCGACGGACCACTGCCGTTATACACGCCTGCGTTGTAGTCGCTCGTCGTCTTCCCGGCCGAGTCGTTGGCGCCGACCGGGCCGAGCCAGGTCTCGTCAGGGCCATCGAGCCCGACGCGGAGGTCGGTCTGCGAACGCATGGCGACCCAGACTTGAACACCGCCGTTCTGCGCTCCCGACGTCGGTATGGGGACCCGCATGGTCGAGCCGCTGCTCACGTAGACGTTTTCGTGAATGGGGGTTTCGACAATCGAACCGCTGTTGCCGGCCGCGGCGACGATGGCGTGCCCCGGATGGGTCGGGCCGACGGAACTCGCGAGCGTTTGCTCCCACGCCATCGTCCCGTCGTGCGGACCGAAGTCGCTGCCAATCGATAGGTTGACGACGACAGGCAGGCCAAGCGCATCGGCGCGGTCGAAGAGAAACGCCGCCCCACGGAGCAAATCGTCGCTGGCAATCGCGTCGGTGCCGGCGCCGGTGATGTCTGCAACGAGGATCGTGGCACCCGGCGCGACGCCTCGATACGGCGTGGTTCCCCCAGAGCCGTTGCCGGCGGCGCAGGAGGCCACGAGGGTTCCGTGGCCGACGGGATCTCCGGGCAGGGCGACCGCCTGGCCGGCTGCGTTCTCACCCGTCCCCGAAGCCCGGGCTGCATCGATGTCCTGCGCCGACCAGACCGCACCCAACACCACATTGCCCGCGTCGTCGGTCTGTCCGAATTGCGCCTCGAGATCCGTGTGCAAGCCGAGCGGAGCCGACGACAGATCGAGCAACCACGCGATGCGCGTGTGGCCCGACGCATCGATGAAATCGGGGTGGGTGACATCGATCCCGGTGTCGGCGATTCCGACCGCGGCGCCCGTTCCGTCGTTCCCAGCCAAGGTCGTCTCCACTGACCCCACGAAGACGCCGGCGGTGTCGAGCAGCGGATGGAGGGGCGGCGTGACTTCGACCGGCAGCTCCGCGTGAGCGTCCGCAAAGGCCAGCAGGCTCGCTGGCGACCCCCACAGCCGACCGATCCCGGGCGCGACCTCGCGCAGCCCTACGTCGGCGCCGCTGACGCCCGGTGGCAGGCGCACGAGCGCGCCCACCCCCTTCGCCCCGGGAGGGGCGAATGCAGCCGCGGCGTGTCGGCCGAGCAGTCTGACCAACCCCGCCCCGTCGGGCACCGGTGACGCAGGCCTCCGCGGCTGCGCACCGGCCGAAAACGCGACGGAGAGAACGACCGTGCAATGGCCAACGGCAGCGACGTAGCGCATGGTCCCGAGACTACACCGGGGGCACCAAGTGTTTTTTGGGGACCCGACCGACCCCTTTGGAGAGCGCGCGTTCGAGTCGGACCGAGATCTCTCCCCTCAGCCGATCGCCGGCCACGACCGCGTCGATGACCATGTCCGCCGCCAGGCGCATGATGTCGATGTCCGCCTTGTATTCGTCCCTCAACTCGGCGACGAGCGCGTCGCGATCGGGGCCCTCGGGCGTTTCGCGAATCTTGTTGTAATAAACGGCATTGACCGCCGCCTGGGCCCCCATGACGGCGATTGACGCCGTGGGCAGCGCGAGGCACGCGTCCGGCTCGAACGCCGGCCCGCACATGGCATACAGCCCGGCCCCGTACGCCTTGCGGACGACGACGCTGATTTTCGGTACGGTGGCCTCGCTGACTGCCGCGATCATTTTCGCGCCGGCGCGAATGATCCCTTGACGCTCAACTTTCGTACCGATCATGAAGCCCGGCACGTCCGCCAGGTAGATGAGCGGCAGGTTGAAGGCGTCGCAGAGCCAAATGAACCTCGCCGCTTTGTCCGCGCTGTCGACGAAGAGGACACCCCCGAGCCACTTCGGCTGATTGGCCACGATGCCGACGGCGCGGCCGTCAATTCGGGCAAAGCCCGTCAGAATCTCGCGGGCGAACAGCGATTTGATCTCGAGCCAGGAGCCTTCGTCGATGATTTCCGTGATGACCGCGTTCATGTCGAAGGCTTTGTTTTCGTCCGCGGGGATCAAGTCTTCGAGCCGGCTGCCGCTGGCCTTTGGAGGTCGGGGCGCGGCGCGAGCCGGGTGACCCTCGAAATGCGAAGGCATGTACGACAGGTATCGTTTGGCGAACGCAATCGCGTCGTCCTCGCTCTTGCAAAGGACGTCACCGCAGCCGCTGACGCTGCAGTGCATCTTGGCGCCGCCCATCTCCTCAAGAGTGACCTTTTCTCCAATGACCATCTCGGCCATGCGGGGACTGCCGAGATACATGCTCGCGTTGCCTTCGACCATGGCCACGACGTCGCAAAATGCTGGAATGTAGGCGCCGCCAGCCGCGCTCGGACCGAAGAGCAAACACAGTTGCGGAACCTGTCCGCTCATCTGCACTTGATTGTAGAAAATTCGCCCTGCGCCACGCCGTCCCGGAAACATGTCGACCTGGTCGGTGATTCGCGCGCCCGCGCTGTCGACGAGATAAAGCATCGGCACGCGTTGGCGCTGCGCCACCTCCTGGATGCGCAGGATCTTCTCGACGGTGCGGCGTCCCCAGGATCCGGCCTTGACTGTCGAATCGTTCGCCATGAGGGCGACCGTCCGACCCGCGACCGTCGCAGTGCCCGTCACGACGCCGTCGGCCGGCAGCTCGAGGTCGGCGTTGTTGGCGAGAAGCGCGTCTTCGATGAAGCTGTCTGCGTCGACCAGACGCGTGATCCGCTCGCGGACAAAGAGCTTTCCCTGCTCGGTGTTCTTTTGATGATACTTCGAGGCCCCTCCCATCGAGATGCGGGAGACCTCTTCCTTCAACGTCCGATCGGCCGCCATGGGTGCGAAGATCGCGAAGTGTACATCACCGGCCACGAAAACGCGGTTTGCGCTTTTCCGCGAAGGCCGCGAGCGCCTCGCGCCGATCTTCGGTGCCGAGAGTCCTTTCGTAGGCGACCTTTTCGAGTTCGAGGCCAATGTCCAGCGTCACATTGCGGGCCCAGTCGATCGCGTCGAGCGCGGCTGCCTGGGCAATGGGCGCTCCTTGGGCGATCGGCCCCAGCCACTCGAGCGCGTCCTCCAAGACGCCCTTGCCTGGAGCGGTCACGCGGTTGACGAGCCCCCACTCCAGCGCCTCTTTCGCTGTGACACGTCGACCGAGCAAGATCATTTCTTTCGCGCGCGCCTCCCCGACAATTCGCGGCAGTCTCTGCGTTCCGCCGGCTCCCGGCACGATGCCGAACGACGTCTCCGGCAGCCCGAGAAGCGCATGCGCGGCGGCAATGCGCAAATCGCAGCACAGGGCGAGCTCCAGGCCGCCCCCGAGCGCGTGGCCATTGAGGGCTGCGATGACGGGCTTCGCCGACCGGTCGAGCGACCCAAGCTCGGATCGATAGAGGTCGAGCTGCACCCGTACGTCCGCCTCGCTCATCCCCTGACGCTCTTTGAGATCGGCGCCTGCGCAGAAAGCCTTGTCGCCCGCGCCTGTGACGATGACGGCCCGTATCGTCTCGTTGCCCTGCGCCTCTCTTGCGAGCTTGCCGATCGCCGAGAGCGTTCCGCGCGAGAGCGCGTTCATCCGGTCGGGACGGTCGATGGTCCACACGGCGACGGCGCCACGTTGGTCGACGTGGACGGACGCGGCGTCGTTCATCGCGGCTTGCCTTTCTTCTCGGACGTCTTGCCCATCGACGTCTTGGGCGAACGCGTCTTGGATCGCGCCTTTCGGACGCGCGCGACCGGTCTTGCGCCCGAAGCCGTGCTCACCAGGGCTTCGACCTTCGCGAGTCGCGCCTTCACGTCGGCATGTTCCGACTGCAAGCGATCGAGCTCGTCACGCAGCTGCTCTGAACCGCGCTTCGGCTCGGCCAAATCTCGCATCGTTTCGCGGATGCGACGCCGAACACGCGGATCCAGATCGACTTCCAACCTCTCGCGCAGGGCCGGCTTGGCCTTCGGATCGCCCATTTCTCCGAGAGCACGAACGACGTCGATCCGAAGCAAGGGGTCCGGGTCATCGAGCAGCTGTTCGAGCACTTCGCGCGTCTTTCGATCGCTGGCGAGCTTTGGCAGGCCCATCACGGCCGCTCGACGTGCGCGCGGCGGATGGCCGTAGCGAACACGTGCGCTGAGGTGGGCGAGCGCGCGGTCGTCGCGCAGTGCGGCAAGTCCGTCGATCGCCCCGGCTCGCACGACGTCGAACCAGCTGGGCCGGTCGAGCAGATCGACGAGGGTGTCGAGAGCGGCCCCTTGCCTCGTGCGACCGAGCGCCCTGGCCGCCTCCGCCTCGACGAGATAGCTGTCGTCGCGAAGCGCACGTGGCTTGAGTGCCTCCATCGCCTCGAAAGTCCGAAATTGACCCAGCGCCTCGACGACGGATCGCCGCACCTTGGGGTGTCCTGTCGAGACGGCCTTGAGCAGGGCTGCGAAACCTTCGCGTGATCGAACCTTGCCGAGGGCGGCTGCACACTCGGCTCGTACACCCCAGAACTCGCCGTCGTCCGTCAGCGCGCGCGCGAGGGCTTCGATGGTCGTCGGGGCGTCGGACCGCGCCAGCCCCTGGGCTGCCACCCAGCGTCCCCGCGCTGTGTCCGCCCCGCGAAGCTGGGCGCGGAGCATATCGTTCGGCACGTTGAGCCGGAGCTCGCCGACGACTCGACCGGCCGGGTCGACGACGACGAACGCCGGCCGAACCGCCGCCCGCAAGGCAAAGGATTGCTGCTTATCGGTGACGTGAAGGGACCGCCGCTCGGCTGAGCCGCTCGCGTCGACAATCTGAAGATCGAGCGTCACATCGAAGACGGCGGGCACGCCGTCGGTGGTCGACTGCACTTGCTTGATGGCGACCGACAGGACGCCCTTGTCCCATCGGACGTCGATCTCGATCTCGGGGTGGCCCGCCTTGTAGAGCCACTGCTCGAAGTGGCGGCCCAGGCTCCGGCCGCTCACGGACTCCATCGCCCGCTGGAGATCACGCGTCTCGACGAGGCCGAGCGCGTGCTGCACCAGATACTGGTGGACGCCCTGCCAGAAGTACGAATCGCCGAGCTCGACCCGCAACGCATGCAGCACGAGCGCCCCTTTCTCGTAGAGGTGGCGGTCGAAGAGGTCGAGCGGAGCATCGTAATCCTGGCACACGATCGGGCGGCGGTAACGACCGTGCGCCTCTGCGACGTAGGCGTCGAGGTCAGCCTTGATCCCGTACGCGTACTCGTCCGAGCCAAGGTGTTTTTCACGCCAAATGTGTTCGAAAAAGGTGGCGAATCCCTCGTTGAGCCACCCCTCGTACCAAGCGCGGCAAGTCACGTAGTCACCAAACCACTGATGGGCGAGCTCGTGGGCGACGAGATCATCGGAGCCGATGTCGATGGCGGCGCGCTCGTCGAGCAGAATGTGCTCGTACATGGTCGTCGCGGTCGTGTTTTCCATGCCTCCAAAGATGAAATCGGCGACGACGATCTGCGCGTACTTGTTCCAAGGGTATGCGACGCCCGTGATGGCGCTGAAGTGCCTGATCATGGCCGCAGTTCGGCCGAAGGTGCGCGGGACGTCGGCTTCACGGCCCCTTGGCACGATGAAGGAGAGCGGGATCGTGCGGCCGTCGATCGTCACCGCGTCGTCGACGCTCGCAAACTCGCCGGCGACGAGGGACAGGAGGTAGCTGGCGTGGGGCGCGTCCATCTTATAGTGGTACGTCCAGGCACCAGCCGCCGGCTGCTTGGTCTCGACGAGCGCGCCGTTCGAGAGCGCGTACCAGCCGTGCGGCACGCTCGCGACCATTTCGGTCGTCATCTTGGCGTGCGGACTGTCGTGACACGGCAGCCAGTGGCGCGCGTCCTCCTCCTGACACTGCGACCAGACTTGGCGGGGTCGGTCGGGATAGTGCTCGTCGGGCTCGAGAAAATAGAGCCCACGGCGAGGGGTCGCGCGATAAGCAACCACGACGCGCGCTCGATCCCGGTCGCCCCATGGGACTGCCAAGGAGACGCCGTCATAGCGAAACGCTACACTCTGCCCGTCGACCGACACATGGCCGACCTCGAACGCGACGGCGTCGAGCGCCAATTCCTCGGCGCTCGAATCGACGCGACGCACATCGAGAGCCGCCGTCGCTCGGAGGCTGTGGGTAGCGAGCTCAAGCTCCACCTCGAGGAGCAGGTGGTCGATGGCGAACGGACGATCGCGTTCGAAATGATGCGTGCTTGAAGAGAGGGCGAAGGGGC
Source organism: Polyangiaceae bacterium (assembly GCA_050013115.1). Lineage (GTDB taxonomy): Bacteria > Myxococcota_A > Polyangia > Polyangiales > Polyangiaceae > Palsa-1150. The sequence goes on along the minus strand of JBEKFX010000020.1, from coordinate 54,419 downwards.
GTGCAGCCGAACCCTGCGAGGCGAAGCCCGCGGAGGCGCAACCGCATCGCACGTGGTGCCGATGCTCGAAAGGCATTTGAGGCTCCGAGATTCACATGACGGGGCCGGAGAAGGAAGGGGGTCGCACAGGACACGGGACACGGGCGACCGGGACCAACCGCCTCACGGATCGATCGAGTGGCCGCAGATCTCGTCCACCGAGCTTCGAAGGGACCGCACCGGGGCCATCTTTGCTCGCAGTCGCTCGACGGCCATAAGCCCTGCTTCGGCGTCGGCGCAGCGACCATCGGCCAGGGCTTCGTGCGTAAAATCGTAGCGGTCTTGAAGCGTGAGGGCCGCGAAGCGGTCGGTGCGGTCACGGACGGCCACGACGGCGATCGACGCAAACAGGACAGCCGCGCAGCACGCGAGCGGAATGCCCGCCGCCGGGGGGGCCATCGCCCGTCGGCCCCAGCCGAGGGCGATCAAGCCACCGGTTAGGGCGCCCCCGAGGTGAGCGGCGTTGTCGATGTGGCCGCCCGTCCAAGCCGATAACGCCCCGCATACGGCGTTGATCCCGACCCAGCGCAGCATCGCCTGCGTCATCGGCCCGCGCCATCCCTCGAATCGCCAGCCGAGGACGACGGCGCCCGCAAGGATGCCGGCGATCGCGCCCGATGCCCCCATGCTGACGGGCTGATCGAAGAAGCCGACACGGGCGAGAGTCCCGGCATGGCTGAACCATCTGTACGCGACGCTCAGCGCATTCCCGCACACGCCGGCGGCGAGGTACATCGGCGCCATGCGGGCCGAACCGACGGTGCGCTCCACGAGCGGGCCAGCCTGCCAAAGCACGAGCATGTTGAACCCGACGTGGAGCAACCCATCGTGCAGAAAGCAAGCGGTCACGAGGGTCTCCCACCGGAATTCCCCGACCGTGGCAAGGCTCTCGCTTGCGCCGAGCTCGAGTGCGATTCGCTGAGGCAAGATCGTCACCGAGTGCGCCAAGACGGCCTCCATCGCGAAGATGGCGGCGTTCAGCCAGAGCAGCGCTTGCGTCACCGGCGCCTCGTCGAGCCACCCGAGCGGAGCGAGTCGGGCTTCGTCGGGCATGGGCGAGCCAATGGATCGCGGAGGCACGGGGGGCAGCGCGGGAGGGATCACGACGGGTCTTCCCATACGACAGCTCGCCGCACCGGGCTAATCCCAGCCGCTTTGTTGCCGGGCCGAAAAGCGTCCGGTAGTTGCGATGGTCGGATGGAACCGCTCGTACGCGCGTCGCTCATCTTGCGCACTGGGCTCCGGCGGGGCCATGGGCTGGCCCTCACATGTGTGCTCGCAGCCTACCTCGTCTCGGGGGGGGCCTTAGCGGACGACGGCCTGACCCAGGCGCTCGCGATGATCGTCTGGGCTGCCCTCTTTGCGACCCGTGTGCGAAGTCGGCTCCGCGAGACGGGCGAGGGTCGCCTGATCCTGGACCTCGAAATCGGGGCGCTCGCCGCGGTCGCGGTCGAAGCGGCTCTTCTTCGCTTCGACGGTGGCTTGGGCGGCCGATTCTCCCCGGCCATCTACGTGCTCGTCGCATTCGTGGCGGCCTTCGCCCGTCCTGCGGCCTGCCTTGGAGTCGTCGGATGGGTCATCGGTCTCGAGGCACTGCTCCGGTGGCCTTGGACCGCAGACGTCGGCGCGCACGACTTTGCAGTCCGGGCGGGATTCGTGGGCACGTTTGCGCTGCTCAATCTGCTGCTGCTACGAGCCGAGGTCGCGCGGGTGCGGGCACGCGCTCGAGTGCGCATCGAAGCGGAGCTTGTGCGAATCAAAGAGGACGCGCGCAGCTATCGCCTTCTCGGCGCGGGGGAGCCGGTGCTCCGCGAAGAGGTCCGCACAGACCGGCTGGCGCGCGCCAGCGTCGAAGAAATTCACCAGTCTGTTCACTATGCGCTCGAGCTGCTCCGGAGATCGCTCGACTTGCATACGGCCATTCTCTTGTGGCTGAACGACGCGGGCACGCATCTCCGCATCAGCGAACTGTCGACCCGCTCGGACGAGGTGCGCGACGCGCCGATCGCTGCGGGCGACGGTGTGATGGGAGCGGTGCTCGCCAAACGAGCACCGGTATCGCTGCACGATCTCAAGCCGAGTTTTCATCTTCCTTACTACGGCGGAGCTTGCCCGATTCGCGCAGTCGTGGCGTTGCCTGTCCTCGACGGCGAAACACTCCGGGGGGTGTTGGCGCTCGACCGAACGGAAAACACGCCGTTCGCTCCACATGAGCAAGAGATGGCCGCCCAAGCGACGCGATTTTGCCTACGGGCGATCCAAAATGAGCGGGTCTTCTTGCAGCTTGAGCGATCGAAGGTCGAGCAGGGCAAGCTCTATCGAGCCGCCCAGGCCCTCGGCGCGGCGCTCAGCGAAAAGGACGTCGTCGAGGCTGGCGTGCAGGCCGCACGAGAGATTGCGAGCTTTGACATCGCTGCGGTCACCGTATTCGACGAGAGCGCCCGGACCCACGAAGTGGTTGCGGCCAAGAGCACCGGAGGCGAGATCGACGACCTCGTCGGCGTGCGTTTTGCTCACAACGCGGGGCTCGTCTCGATGGTCGTGCAGAACCGATGTCCGCTGCCTTACCGAGGCGAGCACGAGGGGATCCCCAAGATCGTCTTGAGCAAGCGGATCCCTTGGCCGGCAACCCCCAGCCTTCTGGTGTTGCCGTTGGTTCTGCGCGACCGCGCCCTCGGAACACTCATCCTCGGCGCGAAGCGGCGCCACGCTTTCGGCGACTCTGTTCGGCCCACGCTGGAGCTCTTGGCCAGCCACCTGGCGGTCAGCCTATCGAACGCGCGGATGGTGCACCGGCTCGAGATGATGGCCACGACGGACGGGTTGACTTCGCTCTTCAACAAGCGTGCGATGCTCGACGCAGCGGCCCAGAAGATCGCTGCGGCCGCACGCTTCGGGCGAAAGCTGTCGGTTCTCGTCGCCGACATCGATCACTTCAAACGCGTCAACGACACATACGGCCACGACGTCGGAGACATCGTCATCCGCGGGCTCGGCGACATCCTGCGCCGTCAGAAGCGCACGACGGATATCGTCGCCCGTTTTGGAGGGGAAGAGTTCGTTGTCCTATGTGAACAGACCGACGAGAAGGGGGCCATGCTCCTCGCGGAGCGGATTCGCGAAGACTTCGCAAAAACCTCGTTCCGGACCGCCCAAGGCGTTTTGTCGGTGACCTGCTCGATCGGCGCTGCGACGTTTCCTGAAGCGGGCAGCGATTGGGAGTCGCTCTTCAAGTCCGCGGATGAGGCGCTTTACGTATCGAAGCGGTCCGGGCGAAACCGCTCCACGGCGTGGCGCCCCCTGCGCCGAGCGGCCGCCAACTGACTATTGTTCGTTCTGACATCGCCTCGAGGAGCCTGCCGGTCGTCTTCAAGTCCGAATACCGGACGCTGCAAAGCACCCATTGTAGTCCATGCCATCCGTGGCAACATTTGGTGCATGGGCGACGACAGGCCGGATCCGCTGAGCGACACACTCAAAGGTTTGGGGCTTCTCTTCCGGGCAGCGCGCACCGTCGTGCGGCGGCTGCCGACGAAGGACTTGGAGGAAGCGGTGTCGACGAGCGCCCGCGAGGTCGGTCGCGCAATCGAGAACGTCGCCACGACCCTCGAGCGAGGGGTGCTCCGAAGAAAAGACGGGCGGCCGCCAGCTGCAGGGGCGGATGCCCGTCCGAGGACCTCCGAAAGCGATCCGAAAAAAAGCGAGTAGCGTTGCCGCGCGTCGCCCTTCGAATGGCCGCGTCGGCGCTCCTCATTCGCGCGCAAACGGCTGGCGCGCAGCCGGATCTACCGCCGCCTCCGCCTCCACCCATTGGCGAACCGAACGACGTGCCATCCTTGCCGCCGCCCCCGGTACCGCCGCGCGCCCCCTCGGCCCCTGCCGCCCCGCCCGGGCCGAAGCGTTCGCCGGGGTCGACCGCCGCGGCGGCTCGCAAACGTCGGCATGAACCGCCGGAGGATGTCGTCGCGTCGCCAGAACCTGCGCCCCACACCGTCGCGCTGACGCTCAACCCGCTCGGCCTCTTCTGGGGACGACTCAGCGCCAACGCCGAGGTCCAACTCAGCCCCCATCATTCGTTCGTCGCCGCGCCGAATGCCCTCATCGACCGAACCGACCGCGGTGGACAACACGATCTTTTGTCGGAAGGCTACGGCTTCGCCTCACCGACATCCGCGAGCTTCGGCCTCGAGCTCGGGTACCACTACTGGGGGAGCGACGCCTGGCGACGCGATTTTCGCCCACTGCGCGGCTGGTTCGCCGGCCCTGCCCTGCTCTTCGGCGTAACGACGAACGCAACGGTCGGAGACGCCACCCGGGCTCAGGGCTATTGGGGGCTCGCTCTCGACGTCGGCGAACAAGAGGTGTTGCCGGGGGGTTTTACGGCCGGCGTCGGGACCGGCCTGGAGTTCGTTCGCATGGCCGGCACCACCGCCTTTGTTCCCCGCCTGCTCTTGCAGCTGGGGTGGTCGCTCTGAGCGGATTCGTGTCAGAGTCGTTCGGTGCTGCCCCTCCGTGATCACCTACCAACCCGCACGGTGCCTTTCGTCAACTACGCGATCATCGCGGCAAACATCGCCGTCTTTTTGTGGGAAGAATCGCAGTTTGCGAACGGCGTGAATCCGGAAGCACTGACCATGGCGTTCGGACTCGTTCCCGCTCGACTGCTGGCGGATCCGACGGGCGGAGTGCAGACGATTTTCACGAGCATGTTCATGCACGGTGGGCTGGCGCACATCGCCGGCAACATGCTCTATTTGTGGATTTTCGGAGACAACGTCGAGGACGCCCTCGGCCACTTGCAATACTTGATTTTTTACTTGGTCGGAGGTGTGTGTGCAGCGGCGGTACAGACTCTCGTTTCCATGAACGATCCGGCGGCGATGCGGGTCCCGATGATCGGGGCATCTGGCGCGATTTCGGCGGTTCTCGCCGCCTATGCGCTTCTTTATCCGCAATCTCTGATCACGGTGCTCAATCCAGTGTTCATCCTGTGGTTCTTTTTCGGGCTCTTCCTGCAGCTCCCGGCCTGGTTCGTCATCCTTCTCTTTTTTGGCGCCAATCTTTGGAATGCCGTCGCCAACACGACGACGGGGGGCGTCGCGTTCGCGGCCCACGTGGGTGGGTTCCTCGCCGGCGCCCTGCTCGTGCGTCCGTTCATGGCCGGGAGGCTCCGTCAAGACGACTACGCACGGTGGCACTGGCAACGCGTGGCACGGCGGCGTCGAACCGACGCTTGGTGAGCATGTCCAGAACGCCCGCGCTTCGTGGTAGTCCTCGCGAGCATGCTCGCCGAAGCACCCAAACGGGCGCGCGTGCCCCTGCCAAGGACGATTCGACTGCTCGGGTGGACGAGTCTCTTCACGGATGTCGGCACGGAGATGATCTTTCCTCTCCTCCCGGTATTTCTCGTTGAGACTCTGCATTCCGGGCCCGCGTACCTTGGACTCGTCGAGGGTGCCGCCGACACGGTGGCCAGCTTGTTGAAGCTCGCATCGGGGTACGTTGCCGACGCGACCCACCGTCGGAAGCCGCTCGTCTTGTTCGGCTACGGCCTGGCGAGCGCCGTGAGGCCGCTGGTGGCCTTCGCAACCCACCCCTGGCATGTACTTGCCGTGCGGGTCTGCGACCGCATCGGCAAAGGTGTCCGGGGGACGCCGCGCGACGCACTCATCGCCGACGCCGCGGGCGATCGGGCTGGCCGAGCCTTCGGCTTTCACCAAGCCATGGACAACCTCGGAGCGGTCGTAGGCCCCATGCTCGCGACGTTGCTCGTTGCATCCGGGTGGCCGGTCCGTCGCGTGTTCAGACTCGCCATCGTTCCCGGAATCGTCGCCACGGCGCTCGTGGCCGTCGTCCGCGAAAAGCCGACGACGACCCACCACGATGCGCTCGCCCCCCGGCCCGCAACCCCCCGGATTTCGCAGCCGTTGCGACTTTATTTGGCCATCCTGGCCCTCTTTTCGCTCGGGAATTCGTCGGACGCATTTCTCCTCTTGCGCGCAAGGTCGCTCGGCTTGTCGACCTTAGCCATCCCGGTCCTGTGGGCCCTGCTCAATCTCTCGAAAGTCGTGTGGTCCGAGATCGGTGGCAACTGGGCTGACCGGGCGCCGAGACCTGCCATCATTGCTGGGGGCTGGGTGGTCTACGCGGGCGTGTATCTCGGTATGGCCGTCGCGACCGCGGAGTGGCACGCGTGGGCGCTCTTTGCCGTGTACGGGATCTTTTACGGATTGACTGAGCCCGTCGAGAAGGCGCTCGTTCGAGACCTCGCGCGCGAGGACGCGCGCGGAGCGGCGTACGGCGCGTACAACTTCGTCGTCGGCGTCACTGCACTGCCCGCCGGGGTCTTGATGGGGTGGGTCTGGCGGGCACACGGAGCCGAGGTGGCACTCTCCATGGGCGCCGGCCTCGCGGCCTTGTCGTGCGTGCTCCTCCTCGCGTGGAACGTCTGGCGTCGCAGCGCCGTGCAAAACGTCGGAGCCGGGTGAGCGGCCCACCGCCATTGAAGGCGGGTCGATGCTAGGCTCGGGCCGCTATGGCTTCCATCGGAGGGAGCGTCGATCGCTTGGTCGGCGGCCTGTCACGTCTGCTTCATCTTCGGAGCGTGCAGGTCAACACGGTCGACGACCTTGGTCCTTACCTCGACATTCCGCGCTCTGTGCTGCTCCCCGATCCGGTCGTTCCGCGCGACCTCACCCGTCGGCGATTGGGGATCAGACGGCGTGGCGAGCGGGTGATCGAGCGCCTGGAGTGGCACAGCGCCCATGTCCCCCTCTGTCCGCACTATCGCGCCCGGCACGCGGGCGAGTACGGGCGCAATCAGAGCGCATCCGCCCGCTACATGCACCCGGCCATTGGGAAGCGACGTGGGGCGCTCGTCTACGTTCACGGTTGGCTCGAGCCGTCGCCATGGCAGGCGCTCTTTCTTCCTCGTCTGTACGAGGCGCTCGACGTTGACGTTTTGCACCTTCAGCTGCCGTTTCACGGGTCACGCAATCCCCGGAGTGCGCTCTTTCACGGCGAGTTTTTCTGGACAGCGGATCTCGTGCGATCGATCGAAGCGGTTCGTCAATCTTGCTTGGACGCGAGAACGCTGATCGCTTGGTTGCGATCCCAAGGCTACGAGGAAGTGGGCGTCACGGGGATCAGCATGGGCGCCTCGGTCGCGATGGTGTCGGCCTGCATTGCTCCGCTTGCCGACTACATCGTTCCCGTCATCGGGCACCTCCAGCTTTCCGACGCCGTCGAGGATGCTCCGATCTTTTGGCGAATGCGGGCGGATCTCGAGCGGTTCGGAATCGACCGGCGCCGTCGCACCGAGATTTTCGAACAGCTCGGGCTGCACAAGCTCCGGCCCCTGCTCTCTCGCAGCCGGCAGCTCTGGATCATGGCGCGCGACGACGTCTACATCCCAGCGGCCGTCGTGGAGCGACAGTGGCGTCAATGGGGCGAACCGCCCATCGAGTGGCTGCCCGGGGGGCACATGACGTTCGCGCTTTCGTTGCCACGCATCCTGCAACGGATGCGAGAGTTTCACGCGAGCTTGGGGCCGTCCTAAGCGGCGAGACCGGACCTTGCGTTTCTTTGCCACCGCCGCCAAGGGGACCGAACCAGCGCTTCGGGACGAGCTTCGCGAGATGCGGCTAACGCACGTGCGCGCCGACCGCGGAGGAGTCCATTTCGAGGGCGACCTCGTCGACGCAGCGCGCGCGTGCCTCTGGTCGCGCGTCGCCGTGCGCGTCTTGCTCGAAATTTCGTCATTCGAAGCGAGGGGGGAGCGGCCCCTCTACGATGGCGTCCGCGCCGTCGAATGGGACGCGTGGATGACGCCGCGCACCACACTCTCGGTGCGCGCAACGTGCCGTTCGAGCCGCCTGACGCACTCGCATTTTGTCGCGCAGAAAACAAAGGACGCCATCGTCGACGGGCTGCGCCACAAGTTCGGCTCGCGACCCTCCGTCGACCGTGACGATCCGGACGTGGGAGTTGCCATTCGTCTCGCCAGAGATAACGCGACCTTGTACCTCGACGTCGGTGGCGCCTCCTTGCACGAACGCGGCTGGCGAACGCAGGCGGGGGTCGCGCCGCTCCGCGAAACGCTCGCCGCAGCCGTCGTCAGGCTGTCGGGGTGGGATCGTGAGCGGCCCTTCATGGATCCGATGTGTGGAGCCGGCACGATCGCCATCGAGGCAGCGGCGTTGGCCCGCTCGATCGCACCCGGGTTGTCGCGCAGTCGCTTCGGTTTCGAACGATGGGCGAGCTACGGAGACACCCTTCGAGCAGCCTTGATCGATTTGCGCGAGAGCGCACGCGCCTCCGCCAAGAATCATGGACCGCTCGTTTTGGCGAGCGATGCGGATCCTCGGGCCGTCGAGTGGACGCGCGCCAATGCGCGGCGAGCCGGGGTCGACATCGTCACTCTGCGAAGGGGCGTTGGGGAGATCGAGGCGCTCGAGCCACCTGGTCTCGTCGTCAGCAATCCGCCCTACGGCGAGCGACTCGATCTCGATCCCACGCTCTACGCCGAGATGGCGCGAGGAATAAAGAGCCTTCGCGGCCATTCGGTGGCTCTCTTGGCAGGCACCTCGGCCATCGCCCGCGCGATGGGGCGGCCGCCCGATCGCTTCTTCATCCTCTACAATGGCGCGATCGAGTGTCGTTTGCTCGTGTATGGTTGAAACTGCTCGCGTGCTCCAGGCCAGGTTCCTTTGGGGGGATCTGTCAGCGACGTGCATCCCTGGCCCAGGACGAGCGGCAGAGCGGCGTCGCGAATCATGAAACAAGTGACCGTATGCGACGGTGTCGGGGCCCTCATCGAATCGTTGGCGCTCGCACCCCACCCCGAGGGCGGATTTTATCGGGAGACGTTTCGTGCGTCGCTCGCCGTGCCCACGCCCAACGGCGATCGCTGCGCATCGACGGCGATTTACTTTCTTCTGCCGGCCGGCAGCGTCTCGGCGCTGCATCGCGTGCGCTCGGACGAAGTGTGGCACCACTACGACGGCGATGCCCTGGAGCTGCACACGATCGATGCGACGACCGAAGCGCACGCGGTAACTGTGCTCGGACCGGACTGGACCAAGGGCGAGCGTCCTCAGCTCGTCGTACCCGCCGGGATTTGGCAAGCAGCCGTCGTGCGAGGACCTCGCTACGCGCTGTGTGGGTGCACCGTGGCTCCCGGCTTCGACTTTGCCGACTTCGAGATGCCGTCGCGTAGCGATCTGTCGGCGCGCATGCCAGCCCTGCGCAGCGTCATCGAACGGTTGGCACGCCCCTGAGCCGGCCGGACCCGTGCTTCGGACCTCGATGGCAGCGCGGCTTCAGGCGACGGAGCACACGACGGCGGGCCACAGCATACGGAAGCCGACCGCCATCAAACGCCCGGACGAGGTGATGACCAATGCGCCGTAGCGGCATTTCTCCGCAACGTGCCCTTCTACGACGAGTGTCCCCCGCACCCACCTCACCCGCTGCCCTTCCGCGATTGTGGAGAACACGCGAATCTCCCCCGCCACGCGCACGAGCGTCTCGGGCACGGGCCCAGTCCGGGGCGTTACCGCGTCGGCGCGACTTCGCCACGCTTTGCCATCCTCGCACCACACGTCGCACCGATCGTGCGACGACCAGAGCAGCACGGCCGCATGGCTCATGCCATCTCGGAGCTTTGCTTCGACGAAGGACCCCGGAGCGCCCAACGAGGGGGAGCCCGGACGCCCCCCGAGGCGAAGCCTGGCCGCCTCGAGCGAGGCCTGTACGGAAGGACTTGTTGCGGTGCCGTGCGAACCGGCTCCGTGTGCATCAAAGGGCGTCGACTTTCGTCCGCTGGACATGCCGTTCCTGTAGGCATGAGCCGCGCCGACGAGCCGAGCTCCCGGGCGATCGAAGCGTCTGGTGCGCTCTCGCCCTGTCGGGGCATGTGCCACCGGGTGGACCGAGCCCGTCGGCTCTCACCAGCAAGGCGCGCGTCAGGATCGGCGCCAGCCATCCGCCCGCCTGAAAAGTCCGTTAGAAGCCGTACTGCAGGCCCAGTTCCGGTGCGATGCCGATGAGTGAGCCAGCGGCGCCGCCGAGCCCAAGTTCGAGCTTGGCGGCTACGTTGAGCGCGAGAGACGAACCGAGCTTCCAACGGATGCCCCCGCCCGCAGCGACGAAGGCTGGACCCGCCACGAGCCAGGCATTCTCCGGTTGCTGCGTCGTCCCGTTGGTCACGACGTAGATGGGCACGAAGGCGTCGAACTCGCCGAGCCCGGCTGCACCAAAGACCATTGGCGAGATGGTCCTGGCCGTGAGCGCATCGCTCCCGAAGAGATAGGTGAAGCGCAGCTCCAGGTGCAAAGGAGGAAACGCCGGGCCCGGCCTGCCGAGGGCCGGATCGGTACGAGCAATGTAGCCGGCACGAAAGCCAAGGAGCATGTTCGTGGTGAGCGCGTAGTCAAAGGTTGCCAACGCACGAATGTTGGCGAACCCGATACCCGACCCGACCGAATCGAGCTCTCCTTGGCGAATGGACGCATTCGCGCTGGCGTTCGAGCCTGGAAAGTTCTGGTTGGTGTTGGGATCGACGCAGCTATAGCCCGCGGTGTTGACGACCTTCGTCCCCATCATGTTCAAAAGACAGACGTTGCTCGCCCCGGGCAAAATATAGAGATCGGCCTGAACACTCGCACCCAACCAAAACCGGTGGAAGACGGGACCTTCGACGGCCGCACACTTGCTGTCGTCGCAGCTTCCGCTCGTGCATTCACTGTCGTTTTCACAGTATTCGCCGCCGCCTTTCTTCGCGGAACACTTGCCTTCTGAGCACGCACCGCTCTTGCAATCGTCGTTCGACGCGCAGGCTTCTCCGCCTTCCTTCTTTTGTCGCTCGACGCACTTGCCCGCGGCACACGACCCGCTCGTGCACTGCTCGTCCCTGTCGCAATCGTCCCCGACGTCCTTCTTCGGCTCCTTGCATCCCGGAAAGCCTGGCGGACATTCCGCTTCGGTCGACGATGCCTCACCGCTCCCACCACACTGAGCCGGTGGCGAACGTCCGGGCAGGCTCGGCTGCGCCCCCGAAATCTCCGACTTGATATCGACGGCAAAGGGCGCGGTTCGGCTGCCAGCCATGGCGACGGGCTGGTTTTGGTCGTCGAATCCCTGCAAATAATAGCTGATCGAGCCGAGTGTGACGTCTTTGCACGGGATGAGAGCCCCGTACCCGTCGCCCGTCTTCTTGAGATCGATCGTCTTCCAGTCGTGGGCGCCGGCGCCCTTGTAACGCACGATGACGCGAGCGATCTGTTCGCTGCCCGCGTACTCAGCGTAAATCGCCAGGGGTGTCCGGACTTGGCCTTCGGTCGGAGGCGCGTGGGTAAAATCGCCGGCGGAAGAGGGCGGAGCGGCAGCCGCTGGACGCTGGGCGCCATCGCCCTTTGACTTCACCTCGTTCCACACCCCCTCGAGCATCGGGTTCTTGTAAGCTGGATCCAGATCGAGCGAGGGGTCCAGCCGTAGGGCCTGAGCGAAATGGCCCTTGCCGGCCTCGACACTGCCGGCCAAAAGCTCCATCGCGCCGAGGTCTCGAAGGAGCGATGCTCGGAGAGGCGCGCTGCACCTGTCACCGCCGCACCGGCTTACGGCCGTCAGCAGCTTCTTAATAGCCGCAGCGTAGTTGACGTTGAGGTTATCCTCTTCAATTGCCTTTTTTTGCAGCGCCTTCGCCTCCCGCTCCACCCTCGCGTCGGCCGCCATCGCCATCCGAGCTCCGGAGACGAGGGTTGCGATGACAATGATGGACGGCAGAAGGCGACGCGCGAATGCTGCGAGACCGGGGCGTCGCACGTCGTATTCCTCCGAGCCGCGGCAGCATAGAACAGGACGCGGAGCGACGTGCGAGGAATCCATCGGTTTCGCGAGCAGCCCTCGGTCCGAATGAATCGCACGCGCCGATTGCGCGCGCGATTCGAATCGTCGGAGTTCGGCACGAGAGGACACTGACCACGCCGTAGCGCTTCGGCAGGAGGAGCGTCGACCGTATGCCCCTTCGACGACAGAGGCGCAAACGGCGTCGGCCCCGCAATCGAGACGGGCCCATGTTGACAGCGCCGGCGAGGACGACCGACGTCCGTAGGGTCCTGCAACTCGACCGTGATTCTCGGACTCTCGCTCAAAACGCCGGCGACTTGTCCGAGAATTTCGCAGCCAATTCGAGCTTTGATGACCGGCCGATTGAACTCGAACTGCATTTGTTGAGTGATACGGATCACCTTTTCGGTGCGCGACGATGCACTCCTCTCGGGCGGCCCTCCCCACTCCCGCCCAGGTGGCCTGCTCGCTCGACACCTCGCCCCGGGGGAAAGGGCGGCCGACTCATGGTTGCGCGCGCTGCGTCTCGTGGACGCGCGCGATCGCTTCGTCGGCATGCTGTCCCGCTTCAACGGCGAGTTGGACGGCGTTGGAATAGCTCGCTCGAGAGGCTTCGACTTCGGCCTCGGCGAGGTGCTCCTTGGCGGAATCGTATTCGTAAGGCGCGAGCTGCTCGGCTCCGAGAATCCGTGCTTCTTCCACCCGCGAAGCCGCTTCATTCAGCGCTACCGAAGGCGCAGCACCCCCGCACCCGCCCAGAACACCAAGCGCATGAACCATCGCGAGGGTGCGATTTCGCATCGCAATCCCCACCCTAATCCTCCGTCACGGACGGTCAAGGTGGTGGCCTCGACCCGTCCACGGGCACGGGCACGGGCACGAGGCCCCGAAGCAATTTATATCCGGCGAAAAACACCAACCACGACGCCAAGCAGCATCGTCGGTTTGAAGTCGGCGGCCCGGACGTAAATCGGAGCCATCGTCTTATTGGCCGGCTGGAAGCGAACGTGATCCTTTTCCGGATAGTAATATTTCACGGTTGCCTCGTCACCGATGAGGGCCACAACGATGTCTCCTCGGCTTGCGACGAGCTGCTTTCGCACGAAAATGTAATCGCCGCTCAAGATCCCGGCGTCGATCATCGAGTCGCCGTGTACCTTGAGGCCGAAGACCTCGCGGCCGCCCCGAATCAGCGTGCGATCGATCCGGACCGTGTCGATGATGTGCTCCTCGGCGAGCAACGGCAATCCAGCGGCAACGCGACCAAGCACAGGTACCTCGATGAGGTCGACGTCATTGGCGGGGTCGGATGGGTCGCCGTCGGTGAGGACGTGCGTATCGAGATTCGTCGGCCGCAACGCACGCGACTTCATGTCCTCTCGCGTGAGATAGCCCTTGCGCTCGAGAGCGCGCAAATGGTCGTTCACTCCGTTCGTCGATCGAATTCCCATCCGGGCGCCGATTTCGCGGAGCGTCGGCGGGTATCCGCGGTCATGAATCGACTGGCGGATGAAGTCGAGAACCATCTGCTGGCGCTGCGTCAGCCCTTGCATCGTGCGCGAAGGCTACTGAACGCGCGTTCTATCGTCAAGAAATGTGCTTGCAAATCATACCGACCATCACGACAGCGTCCGGAATGCCCGTGCCATGGCCGCTCCGCTGTCCGTCCGCGCTGTGCTCCCGTGCGCTCTGCTTGAAGAGGGACACGGACCATGCAACGGACGCCTTCTCGTGCCGATCGTGCCGACGGCGCGTTTGGCGATTCGGTGCGTTCGGATCGGCAAGCGGGCGCACGCGACGAGGGCGTACGTCAGCGAGGCCGAAGCGGGCAGGCTGGGCGTGCGTTCCGCCGGCATGCGAACAGGTCTCTTCGGTCATGCTGGAGGTCAGAACTTTGCGCTCGTCGTGAGAAACGCGAGCTTGTCGTTCGTCTCGCGCAACCGTGCCATCAAGATCCGAACACAGTTCCAAAGGACTTCGTAAGCCAAGTCCTTTCGCAGAAAGAGCAGGTCGTCGAAATCTTCCTTCGTGATGACGAGCAAGCGGCAGCGCTCGTGAACACGTGCGTCGGCCGACCGCGGCGCGTCGTCGATGAGCGACATCTCGCCGAACACCTCACCTGCGCCGAGAACCGCGAGTGCTTCTTCGCCCATCCCCGCCAGATCGCGCGATATGCGCACCTTGCCTTCGAGGATGATGAACAGCTTGTCGCCGACATCGCCGTACTGAAAGATCTTCGTCCCGGTGGCGTGGATCTCCTCGGTCGTCACCTTCGCGATGAGCGCAAGAGCAACGTGCGTCAAGCCGTCGAAGAAGGGCACCCGCGAAAGCTGCGCTTCGCGCTCCGTAAGCTTCGCGTCCGTGGAGACGGGGACCGACACGCCGCTACCCTACATCCGTCATGCTCACTCGTTAACGCTCATCCAGCGTTCAGCGTCGAGCGCCGCCATGCAGCCCGTGCCCGCCGCGGTGATGGCCTGCCGATATGTGAAATCCTGCACATCCCCACACGCAAACACGCCGGGAACGCTCGTCCTCGTGCTTCCGGCGCTCGTCTTGATGTACCCGTTGTCATGGAGGTCGAGCTGACCCCGGAAGAGCTCCGTATTCGGGGTGTGCCCGATGGCCACGAAGAGGCCGGTGCAGGGGACAGTCAGGGTTTGGTTCGTCCGCACGTTGTGAACGGAGGCCCCCGTCACCTCGCCTCGCTCGACGTCGAGAATTTCCCTGACGACGGAGTTGTAGAGCACCCGGATTTTCGGGTTTCGCAGAACGCGTTCCTGCATGGTCTTGCTGGCTCGGAAATCGTCGCGGCGGTGTACGAGCGTCACGGACTTGCAAAGCGCTGAAAGGTAGGTCGCCTCTTCCATCGCCGTGTCGCCGCCACCGACGACGACGACGTCCTGACCCCGAAAGAATGCACCGTCGCACACGGCACACGCGCTGACGCCACGCCCTTGAAGGGCGGCCTCGGTCTCGAGGCCCAACCACTTGGCTTGAGCCCCGGTGGCCACGATGAGCGTTCGAGCCTGGTGTTCCTTCGTCGTCTCACCGGCCCAAACCCTGAACGGTCGACTGCTCAGGTCGACCCGATTCACGTCTTCCGTCAAGATCTCCACGCCCTGAACGATCGACTGCTCTCGAAACGACTTCATGAGCTCGGGACCCGTGACCTTCTCGGGAAAGCCTGGATAGTTCTCGACGTCATTCGTGATCATCAGCTGACCGCCCGGAATGCCGCCGCGCGTCAGCCCTTCGAACATCAAGGGGCGGAGGTTGGCACGAGCCGCGTAGATGGCCGCGGTATGACCCGCCGGGCCGGAACCGACGACGATGACGCTACGCACATCCGAATGGCTCATGGGACCTCGAAGGAGAAAAATTAGCCGCCACGGCCCTCCGCCGCCAGGCGAAGGCCGGCTGGGTGCTCGCTTGGGCCGAGGGCCGTCAGTCCTTGACGGGTGTGGCCTTCAGGGAGGCTCGGCCGTCCTTCACGTAGACACTGAACTTCACTCGTTTACATCCGTGCCGTTCGACGAGGGTGTCGCGGTTCGATCTCAGCTTGCTAGAAAACTTCTCGAACGTCAGGCCGTCCACCGTTTCTCCGCATTGGCGCTTCGTTCGAACGAAATCGTCGTACACGGACAGCCATTCGGTGGTTTCGTCCGACTGGCGTCCCTCGCCGGTAGCCTGGGCCATGAGCTCGGCAGGGACGGCGCCCACCATGGTCGCGTCCTCGTCATCGCTCGGCGCGATCCCCGACATCGGCGTGAACCCGTGCATCGCCGGCAGATGGCTGAACGGTGAGCCTTGAGCCGCCGGGCGGGCAGGAAGAGGCAACGGCTGCTGAGTTTTGGGAGAGGGCAGCGGCGAGTCAGGTGCCGCGGCGGTGCCTTGTGCAAAAGAAGGGGCCGGGGCGAACGCCGCGGGCTGGGGTCCAGCAACCGTGACCTGGCGCGGTGGCATCGGGGCCGACGCGGGTGCCTGGTTGGCCACCTCCGCGCCCACGAGAGGAAAGGAGAAAGCGCTCATCGCCGGCTGGGCCGGCGTCGGCCCGAGAATGGACTCGAGATCGGCCGGCTTGCGCGTGATGCCGCCCGACTTCTCGATGGCGCGTTCAATCCCTTCATTGATCCCTTGCGCCGCCAACCGATAGCCACCGCGGAAGCGAGCCACCTGCAGCGTCTCCATCATGCCGGCCCTCAGCCGGCCGGCCTGCATGATGAGCTCGCGGAGCGGCGCCGAATGTTCGAGGAGCGTAAAACCGATGCCGATGAGCGAAGCGAGCAGGACGATCCCTGCGAGGAGAGCCCACGGCACGTTGGCCTTGTCCTTGTCGTCGGCGGTACTCAGAAAGCTCATCGGGCCGCTGAGGACGGTCCGGCCGCGCATGACGGCAAAACCACCGCCGAGCGCCCACACGTCCCCCGGCAGGCGGGCGTAAACGGCGCCGAAATCACCGTCCAGCAGCATGCGGGCGTCGGTTCGTCCTGCCTCGCCGTAGGTCTTGTCGCCCACTTCCTTCAAATCATTGCCGACGGCATCGAGCTTCTCCTCGTCGAAGCCGTCGACGCCCGAGGCTGCCGCTACGCTCTTGCCGGCCGCGTAGAAGACGATGTTCGTTCGAGTCCGTTTCGCGAGATCGTCAGCCAACTTCTTGTTGACCTCTTTCAGGCCGACGATTGCACCTGCCGGTCGCTGCGTGGCGTCGTACTCCACCGGTCGGGCCACGACCCAATACATGCGCGAACCGAGTGCCCAGACGTCGTCGCGGATCCAGCCGTGCAGGGCGTCGTTCACAGCCGGATATCCGCCGAGCTCGAAGTCCTCGTTTCCAGCCGCGACCTCGTAGCCGACTTCCGCGAGGACGTGCCCGTCCCTGTCGACGGCAAAGAGTGCATCGTCACGCCAGTCGGGCGGGATGCTCTCGCTGATCGTCGCCAAAGCCCGCTTCGCATCCGTCTTGGTCTTGTCGGCGAATCTGCCGTCCTTCGCTCCGTTGGCCAAGACAAGAGCCTGCTGGAGCGTCGCGTCGAGGCTGCCGACGAGCAGGGCATCCATTCGGCGGCGCGCGTCGATCTTCAGCGCCCATTCGACCGTCTGGCTGTCGGAGGCCAGGCCTTCCTTGAGCGCAAGCGTGGTTTGCCGATTGAATTGCCCGACGGCGACATAGACGACGTAAAGCGCCACGGCGACCGCTACGCCGAGGAGCACGTACCAGACTCGTGACAGGATCATCACTTCGGGTCGCCGCCTCCGACGGTCATGGGCTCTCTCATGTCGAAGCCCGCCGCGCCGACGTGGATGGCGGCCTCCCTGCTCACCTGCTTACCATCGAAAAACGCCTTAAGCGTGTAGTCTCCCGGGGGAACCGACATCGCAAAACCGCCCTCGTGGTCCGGCAGCGCAAACTCGAACGCGGTGGGATCGACCACAACGTACATCGCGATGCTCGGAAAGAGCTGGTCACGGATCACATAAGTTCCAGGCACGGTTGCGGCCCATTCACGGGAGGATCCGGGGGACACGGCGTTCGCGGCCCACTTGCTATCGCCCACTTGATAAAGAACGTGCGGAAAGGGATCCACGTTTTTCAGGCTTAAACGGGACCCGGGCGCAAGAACGACGGTGGACGGGGTGATTCGTCCGCCGGTCACCTTGATGAGCAACGGTTCGTGCGGTTGGACCGTACCGTTCGAGAACGCGACGACGCACACGTCGCGCGACACATTCGAGGAGAGCTTTCGAAAATCTTGCTTTACGGTCGGCGACGGCTCGCGCCACGTGTAGCGATGCGCATCGGCCTTCGAGGCGTCCACGTACACCTGCGGGAAAAGCCTCTCCCAGCCGACGACCTTACCTCGCAGACCCGCCGCAGCGGCGCCCGCGAGCCGTGTTTTCGTCGCGAGGGCCGCACAGGCGAGGATGAGAAGGGCGATGAAGGTCGTGGGACGGCGGGAGCGCAGGAGGCGCGTCGCGTCGGTCATTGGAAGCTCCGGGGTGAGACGGTAGCTGACCGCGAAAGGCGGTGTAAACGGCTTTCGGGTGCTTCAGCGTTCGGCTCCCCGCCGATGGCGCAGTCACGCGGGCCCCTCGGCCGGTGTGATCTCCACGTCGACGAGGGTCCGATCGCGAATCACCCGCAGCGTCGTGCCCTGCCCAGAAGGCCATCGCTGGAGCGCGCGGTGGATGTCGTCCACACTCGCGATCGGCCGATCGGCGAGACCGACGACGATGTCGTTGATGCGCAGGCCCGACCCCGTGGCGGGTCCGCGCTCATCGAAGGCGGTCACCTCGACTCCACTCGGATGCGTGAGCGCGAGCGAGCGCGCCAAATCGCGCCCGACAGGTCGGTTTTGTCCTGCAATGCCCAGCCATCCGCGCCGCACCCGGCCCAGTGTCATCAATTCGCCGACGACCCACTTGGCCGTATCGACGGGGACGCTGAAGCTTATGCCTTGGGCGCCGAGAATGATGGCCGTGTTGATCCCCACGACCTGCCCATGCGAATCCACGAGCGGACCGCCTGAATTCCCTGGGTTCAGCGCGACGTCGCTCTGAATGATGCCCTCCATGGCGCGCCCGTCGCGCGCCCGCATCGTGCGCCCTACGGCGCTTACGACGCCGGCTGACACGGTCGAGCTGAACCCGAGCGGGTTTCCAATCGCCACGACCAGCTGCCCTACACGCAGGGCTGCGGAACCTCCGAACCGAGCGTGATGCGGTGTGGGGCCGACCGAGCGGAGGACCGCTAGGTCCGTCGCATGATCGATGCCGATGAGTCGTGCCCCGGCCGTGGTGCCGTCGGTGAAACCGAGCTCGAGTCTTTGAGCGCCCTCGACGACGTGCGCATTCGTCAGGATATAGCCGTCTGGCGTGAAGGCGACGCCGGACCCGGCACCGGAGGGACCGTGCGGCGAGCTTCGCGCGATGCTCACGACCGCCGGGCCGACCTCGTCGACCACTTGCACGACGGCCCGCGAGTACGCGTCGAGGACCTGCTCGTCAGTCGGGGGTGGGTCGTTCGCGGGGGCCGCAAGGATCGTGAGCGGTTCGGGCTGGGACTCGAACGAGTCGAGCACCCATGCGGGTTCAGGCATGTCGATCAAGCTGCGCACGATGGGGTGCGCGTCAAGAACGGGAGACCAAGGACCCCTGGCGTCTACAGAATGGCGGGGTCCGCGGGGAGGTCGATGGCAAACTCGGTTCCCCGCCCGAGCTGGCTCTGGACCCGAATGTCGCCATCGTGCGCGTCGACGATGCTCTTGACGATCGAAAGGCCCAGACCGGTGCCGTTACGATCTCTTTTGGTCGTAAAAAACGGCACGAATACGTGCGGGAGATGCTCGGGCGCGATGCCCGCACCATCGTCCGCGACCAGGACAGCGACACGCCGACCGGCGTCGGACTCCCGCTGGCTCGTCGTCAGCACGACGCGTCCGCCCGCCTGGGGCGCAGCCTGACAGGCGTTCGTCAGAAGGTTGACGAACACCTGCACGAGCTGCTCGCCCACGCCTCGGACGAGGAGCGTCTCGGGTGCGTACCGGCGCTCGGCCCGGAGGCCGGCCGCCGCGAGGACGTGCTCGCAAAAGGCAATGGCCTGGTCCATGACTTCGTGAAGAATGACCGTCTCGGTGACCCCGCTCGACGGGCGCGTATAGCTGACGAGCTCGCGTGTAAAGCGCAGCATGCGATTGGCCGACTCGCCGATGCGGCGAAGCCGCTCGATGTCTCCGGGGTCGCCCATTCCGGCGCCTTCGAGCGCCTTGCGCATGAGGTATTCCGAGTACGCGACGATCGAGGTCAGGGGGTTATTGAGCTCGTGAACGACGCCGGCCGCGAGCTGGCCGAAGGTGGCCAACTTGTCCGCCTGAATCATCCGCTTCTCGAATTGGCGGACGCTGCGTTGACGGCCCACCGCCGCGCGCGCGTGCGAGAGCGCTCTCCCGAGGACGATTGCCGCACGGTCGACCAGATGGGCGGCCGGAGCACTGCGGGCGTCGAGATCGTCCTCCTCGCTGGCCAGGTGGATGGATGATCCCGCCGACCCGGCCGGTAGAGGCGTAACGTATTCGTGGGCGAAGCTCGGAAAAATGCGGGCGGCATCCACCCCGTGGGCCGATTCCGGCGTGCCCTCGGGCCATCGCCGCAGGATGACTCGTTCGCGACGTCCGCTCCCCGCGTCCGGGACCCAGCAGATGCCGACCGCATAGGTCGGGAGGATGGCGGCGACAGAATTCACGGTGGCCTCGAGAACGCTCCGCTCGCCGCTGGAAACGGGCAGGTCGATGGCGGCGACGAGGAGTTGATCGAGCCACGCCGTCGGCACGTCGGGGACGCGCCGCCGCGAACTCGGGAGCTCCGTGTCGCTCACGGGCGCAGGATCGCTCAACGCATCGAACTTTCCGATTTCTCCTTGCCCTGCGGGCTGCGACGTTCGTTTCCGCATGGTCTGGGCCTAATTGCCGTGCCCATTGGTGCCGCGACCATTGGCGAGACCCCCATCGTCTTCCTCTGCCGGCAGGAGCTCTTCCTCCGCGCGAGGCGGGGTCGATGCCGGCGCCGAGCGGTCCAAGTCGAGAATCCGCGCCCGTCCGACGTACGACTTGGTCTCGTAGCGCGTGATTTTCCCGATCTTTCGCACGATGTCCGCCATCCGCTCCGCTTGTTTGAAGATGACCTCGACGGCCGCGTAGGGCGCCAACTCGTCGCCCTCAAAGGACCCGGCCACGTCTCGGTCGAGTTTGCGCTTTAGCATCTCCGCATAGGCCATCACGCTCGTGAGCGGCTGATTCAGCTCGTGGGCGAGCGCACCGGCCAACTCGGCAACGATTGCCTGCCGCTCTTGAGCCAAGATTTGTTCCTGGGCCTGGGCGAGGCGCTGCTCCATGCGGACTTTTTCCCGCAAATCCGTGAAGATGCCGACGCTTCCGACCGGTGCGCCGCCCTCGTGGATGAGCGCCGCGGACAAGGAGACGGGGACGGGCTCGCCGTTCGCATTCAGCAACTCCGTCCTCAAGCCCTGTACGCGGCCCCCGCCGGCGCGGATAAGGCGCATGACGTCGCGCGCGACACCTCGCGGGTACAGCGTGCTCACGTCTCGTCCGAGAAGTCTCGCAACCGGGATTCCGTAGATACGCTCGGCGGCGGGATTGGCGAGCAGAATACGACCGCGGAGGTCGGCGCTGACGATCGCGTCGACCGACGAATCGATGATGCGCTGGAGAAAATCCTTCGTTTTGAGGAGCTCATGCTCGACCGCGCGCTCCGCGGTCACGTCACGGAACGTGCACAAAGTCACCCCCTCTTCACGGAGAACGGAGTTGAAGTTGACGCTGAGAACCGCGATGTCGCCGCCCTTCTTGCGTACGCGCACGTCCACGTTCTGCGGATATCGCCCCTGCGCAAAGCCGAGCCGCAGGTCATGAGCCAGCGCGGCGTCTTCGCCCGCAAAGAGGTCGCCGACCCGCCGGCCACGAAGGTCGGTTTCGCTGTAACCGGTGATGATCCGCGCGCGCGGATTCGAAAAGAGGAGGTGGCCGTCGGCGTCGATGACGATAATCCCATCGGCTGCGCTCTCGAAAAAGTCCGCGTATCGCTGCAGCGTTCGTAAGCGCCTCTCGGCCTCGAAACGAGCCACGGTGACCTGCTGGGTCTGATCGCGCAACGTTTGCATGACCCGTGCGTTTCGAAGCGCGATGGCCATCGCATTCGACACGGTCCGGCACAGCGCGATTTCTCGATCGCCGAAAGGAAACGCCTGTTTGGCCCGGAGAAAGAGGACCCCCATCGGGCGTCCTTCGTACAAGATGGGCAGGAGAGCGAGGGAGCTGAAGGCGCTCTTATGCCCTTCATGCCGCACGATCTCGAGCAGCGGGTGCGTCGCCACGTCCGGGATGACGAGCGGTTCACTGCTCGTCAAAACCTGCTGGATCTCGGGGTAGTTCACGAGATCGATGGGGAGATCGCGGAGGTGCTCGTCGTCGCTCGCGGCGACCACGTAGCCGACGTCTCCCGACTCGCGGACGAGCACGATGCTCACGCGGTCGACCCGTGCGACCTCCGCGATGCGCTGCACGACGGTGAACAAGATCCCTCGAAAGTCGAGGTTTGACGCGAGCGCGCGCGTCAACTCGAGCACGAGCCGCGCGTCTTGCTCCTTTTTGGCGAGCGCCTCGACGAAGCCGCGGATGCGCAGCTGTCCGTGAATTCGCGCCACGAGCTCGACGGCTTTGAACGGCTTGCGAACGAAGTCGTCCGCGCCGGCCTGGAAGACTTTTGCGATCTCCTCGTCGCCTCCGATGGCCGTAAGAACGACGACGGGCAAGTCGCGCGTTTCGGGACGCGATCGCAAGATGCGCAAGACCTCGTAGCCGTCGGGCGGAGGCATCACGAGGTCGAGCAGTACGATCGAGGGGCTGACGTGGCCGATCTGTTCGAGCGCCTCCCTGCCCGATGCCACGGCGACGTGCGGCAAATTCGCGACCGTGAGCGCCTGGATGAGCACATGTCGACTGACGCTGTCGTCATCGACGACGAGAACCGGACCGCCTGGCAAGATACAAAAGTGTAGCCGCGGCGTGACGGATGGGGCAACCCGTCACCTTCGAGCAGGGAGCTCGTCCGCTAGAAAAGGTCGCCTTGCGCATCTCCTCCGCGAACGGGGATCTTCTTGCCGAGCGCCTCGTATGCCTTGCGGTTCGCGACACGGCCACGCGGGGTCCGACCCACGTATCCTTGCTGGATGAGAAATGGCTCGACGACGTCTTCGAGCGTGTCTCTTGGCTCCGCCAAGGCGGCGGCCAGCGCATCGACGCCGACGGGGCCGCCGTCATAGTGGTCGATCACGACGAAGAGATAGCGCCGGTCCATCTCGTCGAGACCCGCCTCGTCGACCTCGAGACGGCCGCACGCTTCCCGCACGCGGGCGAGATCGATGCGGCCGGTCCCGAGAACCTCAGCAAAATCGCGAATCCGGCGGAGAAGCCGGTTGGCGACGCGGGGCGTGCCTCGGGCGCGCCGGGCGATTTCGAATGTTGCGTCCGCGTCGACGGAAACGCTCAGCAACTTCGCACTCCGGGCGACGATGCGAGCGAGATCCTCCGGAGGATAGAAATCGAGCCGAATCACGTGCCCGAAGCGCGAAAGCAGCGGCGCGGTGAGAAGTCCGGTGCGGGTCGTTGCCCCGACCAACGTGAAGGGTTGTAGGGGGATTTGAACCGAGCTCGCGAAGGCGCCCTCGCCCGTCATGACGTCGATGATCGCTTCGTCGAGCGCCGGGTACATGCTCTCCTCGACAACTGGGTTGAGGCGGTGAATCTCATCAATGAAGAGAATGTCGTTCCGTTCGAGCTTCGTCGTCAGGAGCGCAGCGAGCGCCCCCTTGTGCTCGATCACCGGTCCGCTGGTCGTCACCACTTCCACGCCCATCTCGTGGGCGAGGATGTAGGCCAGCGTCGTTTTTCCGAGGCCGGGAGGGCCAGAAAGCAGAAGGTGATCGAGCGGCTCACCCCGACGTCGGGCCGCCTCGACGAAAACCCGCAAATTTTCCTTGTGCTTCGTCTGTCCAATGTAGTCGTCGAACGTGCGCGGCCGAAGCGTTCGATCGAACTGTCCGTCGTCCGGCTGGGGTGCCGCGCCGATGGCGCGGTCGGGCTCAGGCAAGTCGATCGATGTGGAGCCGCGCTTGGCCATCGTCAGAGCTTGGCAAGATAGTCACCGATCGCCGGCAACGGGAGAACCTCAGTCGCCAGCCCTGCCCGAACCGCGGCCCCAGGCATCCCGTTGACGATCGCCGTTTCCTGGGATTCGGCAATGATGAGGCCTCCGGCGTCGCGGATCATGCGCGCCCCCTCGACACCATCGTCGCCCATTCCAGTCAGGATGACGCCGATGCAGCGGGACCCGAGCGGGGCCACACTCTTGAACAGCCGGTCGGCGCTCGGCACATAACGGTCTCCCGGCGAGGCCGGCCCAACCCGCAGTCGCAACTCGAAACCTGGCGAAGCAAGCTCCATGCACTTGCGGCCGGGACAAATGAAGCCGGTGGCAGGGCCCAAGAGATCGCCGTCGCCCGCCTCGACCGTACGAATCGCTCCCCGCTTGTCGAGACGCTCGGCGAACGTTCGCGTGAACTTGTCGGGCATGTGCTGGGCGACGACGAAAGCCGCCGAGGTCGTCGCGGGGAAGCGAGCGAACAGCTGCAAGAGGGCGCTCGGCCCGCCGGTCGAACTGGCGATCGCGACCACGTGCTTTGGCGGCCGGTACGCCGAAGTCCGTGAGGTACGCGCGTCGAAGGCGGTCGGTTGGCCTTCCGGCGTGAAGGCCCCGCTCGTCTGGCGCCGCGAAATGGAGGTCGGCACGTACGACGGCCTGAGCGAACGAACAAGCAAGACCTTCTTCAGGATCTCCTCGCGCACCTCGATGGCTTCCGGCGTCAATCGGTCGGGCTTGGGCACGAAATCGAGCGCCCCGAGTTCGAGCGCTTTGAACACATTTTCTCGCTGCGCGTAGCTGCTGACGACGACGACCGGCGTTGGAGCCTTGGCCATGAGGATGCGCAGGAAGGTGAAGCCGTCCATGCGCGGCATTTCGAGGTCGAGGGTGATGACGTCCGGCTTGAGGAGAACGACGAGCTTCAACGCCTCTTCGCCGTCTGCGGCCTTGCCGACGACCTCGACCTCCGGGTGCTCGGCAAACACATCCGCAATGTTGCGGCGGTTGTAAGCCGAGTCATCGACCACGAGAAGTCGAATGGGCCTTTCCGCGGCGTTGGTCACGTCGATTCGTCCAGGGTGGGGGAAATGCGAGTCGTGAGCGGTCGTCGATACACGAGATCTTCTTTCAAGTGTAACAGCTCGAAGGCCGTCGAGACGTTCAGGAGCGATTCCGAATGGCCGAGAAGGAGCACTCCGCCAGGGTTCAGGCGTTCGTAGAGCTTCTCGATGGCCAGCTTGCGCGCGCGCGAATCGAAGTAAATGAGCACGTTGCGACAGAAAATGGCGTCGGCGCGTCCGAGCAAACGCGAACGGTCATCGAGAAGGTTCATCTGGGCGAAGTGGCAAACCTGCCGGATCGGATCGACCACGTGCCATCCGTCCGGTCGCTCCTCGAAAAACGCGTCGCGAAGCTCCGGCGGCGTCGCCCGGAAGCTGCTTTCGCCGAAGACACCGCGCCGCGCGGCCGACACACAGCGACGTGAAATGTCCGAACCATAGACTCGAACGTCCCACGAGAGCGGTTCCTCCGCGCCCGGGGAGGCGAGGCGCGGCCACATCGATCCCGAGGTGAGGCGCCGCCGCGGGTAGAATAGGCCCGACTGGTGAAGGAGGATGGCGATGGTGTAGGCTTCTTCACCCGTCGAACAGCCGGCGCTCCACAGGATGAGCCGGCGCTCGGCGCGGACCTGCTCGCACAGAATGGGCAAAAGCTCCTGCTGAAATGCGCGAAGCTGGCGGTCCTCCCGAAAAAAGTACGTTTCGTTCGTGGTCAAAGCATCGATGGCCTCGTCCCATTCTTCGTCGGCCCTGGGATTGAAGCGCAGGTAGCGATGATACTCGGCGAACGACGATAGTTTGAGGACGACGAGGCGCTCGCGAAGGCGTCGCTCGAGGGCAAAGCGCGTCTCGGGCGCAAAGCTCAACCCCGTGTGGGCGGCGAAGAGGTCGCGCAACAAGCGGAACTCGTCCGGCTTCAGCCCGATGCCGTCTGCGATCGAGGGCAGTTTGCGCAATCTAAAGTCCCGCCTTGGACCCCGGCGACGCAGACTCGCGCTCGGAAGGACGCGGGGCATCGGCAACGGGGCGGAGGCTGACCGCATGCGCGATGGCCTCGCGAACCATGGGGTCCTTCTCGCGCTCGTAGCGCGCACGGAGAAGGCCTTGCGCGGCCGCGCTCTTGTCCTGGCCGAGGAGCTCTGCGGCAACGCGCCGGACTTCCCAGATCCGATGGTCGAGGCAGAGTCCCAGACGTGCGAGACCCCTGGCGCTCGGCCGCCCGCCGACGACCGACAATGCGAGCTTGACCACCTCGACGTCAGGATGATCGAGCGCGGCAAAGATCGTATCTTCACGCGCAAAGGCGTCGTAGGCGGAGGAGGTGCTGAAGGCCGAGGCATCGAGCTGACCGATCGCCTCCACCGCGGCGCAGGCCAGCGCGGCGTCTGGGTGACTGACGAGCGGCCGGGCCGCCTCGAGCGCAGCGGCCGGGTCCGCCTCGCTCAACGAGCGCAGGGCGGCGCCCGCGAGGGACGGGTCGCGCCCATCGGACGCGACGCTCACGAGGGCATCGGCGTGCCCGAGCCGCCCAAGGGCTCGGACGGCGGCAAGCTTGACGTCCCGTTCGTCGTCGGCCAGTGCAAACGCCACGATATCCGCTGCCGCCTCGCCCCCCGCCTGGGCGAGGGCGTCGATGGCGGCACGTCGAACCTGTGGATCACCATGTGCCATGGCGCGTTCGAGCAGCCGCACGTCATCGTCGGCGAGCGGCTGCGCCCTCGCAATGGCTCCGAGCAGGATGCAACCGAGAACGAGCGGATCGCCCGGAGGGTGCGCGTCGCGCAGCAAAGCCCGCGCCGCGTCGACGTGACGAGCCGCGAGCTGCGAAATCGCGTTCGTCGCGCCCGCAGCCACCCGTTCATCGGCATGCCAGAGCAGACCCGCGGCACGTCGAAGGTCGTCGTCGTCGCCCAGCACGCCAAGCGCCTCCAGCGCCGAGGACAAGACCTCGACCGTGTCGCCCTCGAGCGCGTCGCGCACCGCGCGACGGACCTGATCGAGATCGGCTCCCTCGAGGGACGCGGCCAGACTGAGAGCGAGCGCACGAACGTCCGGCTTCGACTCGCGCGCCGTCGCGAGCATCGGAGCCACCGACGTCGGACCAAAGAGACGGATCGCACGATCGGCGCGCTCCGCCACCGTGTCGTCACCGAGAGCGTCGACAAGGATCGGAACGTCCGCGGTGCATCGGAAGAGACCCAGCACGACGAGGGCTCCGGCCCGAGCGCGCGCATCTTCGACGTCGATCGCTGCGCGGCGGGCGCTTTCGTGGCCGAGGGGACCGAGTGCCCGACGTGCGCAGTCGATGAGCGGATCTTCCTCGGAGCCGGCGGCGAGCATGTCCCCCAGGCTGAGTAGCGCCTCGCGCGCGATCGTCGTCGATCGGTCGCCCGTTGCCATGGCGAGCGCGCGCGCAGCGCGCGGCTCGCGTGACCCGGCCGCAGCGGCGATGGCATGACGGCGCAAGAGAGGGTCGGCGGCGCAAGGCTCGAACACGTCCCAGGAAAGACGGGATTCGAGCCGGGCCAACGAGTCCAGGGCCGCGATTTTCAACAGGGTATCGCTCGTCGCCAACGTACCGACGAGGGCCTCGGTGGCCGCCTCGCGCGAGTCCTCCCCTGCGAGGGCTGCATTGCCGAGCGCCTCGGCTGCCGCGACGCGGACGTTCGCATCGTCGTCGGTCAGAGCGGCCGTCAGAGCCGAGGTTCCGCGCCCGTCCGGGACCCCGCCGAGAACCTCGATCGCCAACTTTCGCCCGTCTTCGTCAAGACGTGCCAGCGCTTCGATGGCCGCACCAACCGCGTCAGGACCAATGGCGACGAGCGCTTCCACCGCCGCGTTGCGCAGGCCGATGTTGACGACCTCCTCAAGTGCGGCGACGAGGGCGGCAATGACTTCTTCCCGCCGCTCGAGTGCGGGGGCTACGAGCGTACCTTCTTTGCGCACACGCCAGTCGTCGTCGCCGAGCGCCCGGAGCAGAAGGTCCGGCGCTTGTCGATCGCGGACTTTGGCGATCTGCTGGACGGCGACCCGTCGCGCTTCTGGCTCGGCTTGCTCGAGCAACCAGCGGACCGCAGTGCTTGCCTCGCTCAAGCTGACCTCTCTGGTGGCAAAGCGGAAATCTTGACCCCGGGACCGATTTGCGCAGTCGACCCGAACGATTCGGTGAGCGATTGAAAGCGCGCGATATCGAGGACGAACACGAGCCGGCCGTCGAAATTCGTGACCCCCTCGATGCCGCGCAAATCGTCACCGTCGCCGAGCGACGGCGGCGTTCGCAGATCGGCGCCGCCCGTTCCGAAGACTTCGGTGACCGCATCGACGATGAGGGCCAGCGTCCGACCCGCGACGTCGACCACAATCCATTTCGTCTTGCGCGTCGCCGCCGAGTGGCTCAAACCGAAGCGCAATCTGAGATCGACGACCGGGACGACCTCTCCCCGATAGTCAGCCACGCCGACGACCGAGGCAGGCGCGTGTGGCAGCTCGACCAAACGCATCGGATTGGTGATCTCCTTCACGCGTGCGATGGCAACGGCATACTGCACCTCGCCGACCGAGAACCCGACGAGGCTTTTCGAAGGATCATGTCGCTGACGATGCTGCATCGGTCTCTCCGCTACCATCAAGGCAACTCCACGATGGGCCGCAGGTCGAGCAGTATCAACAGCGTGCCTTGTGCCGGACGGCCGACGCCCGCGATGTGCGGCGGCTGCTCTGCGCCGAGCACGTGGGCCGCTTCGATCTCTTCCGGCCCGAGGCGCCAAACCTGCTGGACCTCGTCGACCAAAAGGCCGACCTGCTCGCCGCTGCCGACGTCCGCAAGTAGAATTCGCGTGCGGCGATCGTTAGGAGCCTCCGGGAGATGGAACCGGCGCCGCAAATCGACCACCGTGACGAGCTTGCCTCTCACGCTAATGACGCCGAGCACCGTTCGCGGCGCCCGGGGCACGACGGTGATCGGCGGCGGCTTGAGAATCTCGGCGACATGCGCAATCTGCACGGCGTAGACGTCGCCGTCGAGGCGAAATGCCAAGTACTCCGTCCTTTTGCCGGCGTCCCCGGTGCGTCGGGCCGCTCGCTTTTCCGTTCGCCCTTTGACTGCGTCGGCCATCGTCATGCCCTCTGCACACCCGCGATTCGCCGGGACGACTCCGTCAGCTCGTGGGTGGCGAGAAATCGCGATTCGCCAGGCGCCAAGACCTCCTCGATGAGAGATGCGACGTCGAGGATCAGCGCGACGCGCTGATCCCCGAGCTCGGTGGCGCCGGCAAATCCACGCACGCTCTTTAGCGACTTACCGAGCGGTTTGATGACAATGTCCTGCTGCCCGACGAGCTCGTCGACCACCAGACCGAGCCTCCGGTCGGCGACGCGCGCGATGACGACGAAGGACCGCCGCGCGGCCGATTGCCGACGCACGGCGAAGAGGCGCTCCAGCCGTACGATGGGAAGCGAGGCGCCTCGCACGCTGAGGATCTCGCGTGATTCGATCGAACGAACCTGGGTTTCGTCGAGCGCGATCGCCTCCTCAACGTTGGCCAGGGGTACGCCGAAGAGACGACCGTCGAGGTCGACGAGCAAGACGTTGATGATGGCCAATGTAATTGGCAGCGTGATCGTCATCTTCGTGCCGATGCCGACGTCACTGGCGATGTCCACCACGCCGCCGAGCTTTGCGATGTTCGTCTTCGCCACGTCGAGGCCGACCCCTCGACCGCTGAGGTCGGTCGCAACCTCTTTCGTCGTAAAGCCCGGCATGAAGACGAGGCCGAAAACTTCGCGTTGTGTGAGCTCGTGAGCCTCCTGCTCTGTGACCATGCCACGGCGAATCGCGGCGGAGATCAAGGCGGCGGGGTCCATTCCGGTGCCGTCGTCCTCGAGTTCGATGACGACATGGTTGCCCTTCTGGAATGCGTTGAGGGCAATGGTTCCGACCGGCGGTTTGCCGACCCGCAGGCGATCTTCACGGCGCTCGATCCCGTGGTCGATGGCGTTCCGGATCATGTGCATCAGCGGGTCGCTCAGCTCTTCGACGATGAGCTTGTCGATCTCGGTTTCGGCGCCTGTGACGACGAGAGTCACTTCCTTGCCATGATCGCGAGAGATTTGCCGGACGATCCGCGCGAGCTTGTCGAACGCTTGGCCGAGCGGCACCATTCGAACTTCGAGGATGCCTCCCTGCATCTGAGCCAGGTGACGCTCGAAAGCTCGGTTCAAGCGCTGCAGCTCGATCGCCATTTCGCGGGGTCCGGTCGCCAGGCTTCGCGCTCGCTCGGTCAGCCGCGAAATGGCGGTTCGAACGATCGCCAACTCGCCGACGATGGTCATCAGGCGGTCGAGCTTTCGAATGTCGACCCGAACGGTTTGACTGATCGACCGGAGCGACATCTCACCGGCCGGCACTCCGGCGGGACGCGGGCGGCTGGCGCCCGGCGCGGAGACCGATACCGGCTTCATCGGTTCGGCCCTGGAGAGCAAGGCCTCGACGACGTCGCCCGTGTCGCCGCCCTCGCCCGCAAGAGGCGGATGCAGCTTTCCGGGATCGGTAGGAAGCGCCGCGGGGGGCGGTTCGAGAAGCACGGAGGCGCCGCCCGTCCGGCGCGTGCGTCGAGAAACCTCTTCGATTTGCACGTTGGGAATTTGAATGGCATCGCGCAGCCGCTCGAGGCTCGCCTGGCTGGCCATGAGGATCTCGAGCTCGATCGTCTCTGTGTCGGCGCCTGCTCCCGTCGGAAGGTACGTGATGATCTCGCCGTGCGGGCGCGCGCTGGCCTTGAGCTCATCAAGGGCGCTGTCGATGGTGACGAGTGAAAAGCGCACCCGCAGCCGGTAGAGCCTGAGGCCCTGCTGCAGCGTCGTTCGCAGCCGGTGTTCTTCGTACTCGGTCAGAACGCCGAAGACGCCGGGGTCGAGGTCGTACTGCGAGACGGCCTCGGTTTTCTCGGCGAGCTCGCGCCCCGCTGCGTGACCGAGAGCGAGGAGCAGCTCCTCGACCTCCTGACCGGGGTCGGCAAACTCGCCCTTCTCCGCTGCGAGGAGCTTGCCGTAAAGCGAGACGGCGTGAAAAAGAAGATCGAGCACACCGCTGGTCAGCTCAATGCGCCCGAGGCGCAAATCGTCGAGCGTGTCTTCGAGCTGGTGCGATAGCCCCGTCATCCTCGTCGCGCCGAAGAGGCCGGCGAGGCCCTTCAGCGTATGGACGCCGCGGAAGACGTCGTTGATGAGATCTGGCTCGGGTCGCCCTTTTTTCAGCCCCTCGTCGAGGGCGAGCAGATCGCGACCCAAGACGTCGATGAGCTCTTGCGCCTCGCTGAAAAACTCGTCCCGGGCCTTGTCCGCACCGTCTCCGCGCCCGCCGCCGCCCTCGACCATGGCGCTAGAGGGTGCCGGAGGGAGGCTCGCCGACTTCCGCGCGAGCTGGTTCGAGAAGACGTATGCAGACACCGAGCAGCTGGTCGGGCGTGAACGGCTTGGGAAGGTAGGCGTTCGCGCCGAGCGTCAGGCCCCGCTCGACGTCCTGGGCCGACCGAAGACTCGAGATGATGACGAGTGGAGTTCCAGCATGATGGGCGGAGTTGCGGATGAAGCGAATGAGCTCGAGTCCATTGATGTCGCTCATGTTGATGTCGGTTATGATGAGGTCGTACGGTCCTCTCGGGAGAAGACGCATTGCGTCGAAGCCACCCGTGGCCTCTGCCACCTGGCAGTCGCCATAGTGCGAACGAAATTCGTGCCCTTCGAGGACAGCGCGGACATAGGCTCGAGCCGAGACCGAATCTTCGACGATGAGTACCTTGCGCATGACCCGCCCATGAGTAGGGTACTACGAAGAAGGGGCGCGAACCGAAACAGTCTACGGTCGGCAGCGGCCGGGCGCGCCGAAACGACGCATACGACAGCTCGCACCCCCGGCGCCGATCGTCATGCATAGCCCCCGCGCATCGGTTCACGGCGACGCACCGACCGCCGCGGCCCTTGTCATCGGAGACGAGCTTCTTTCCGGCAAGGTCGAGGAGGCGAACGTGGGCGTACTCGCCCGAACACTCCGGAACCTCGGCATCGTCCTTCGCCGCGTGGTCGTCGTGATGGACGACGTAGAGACCGTCGCCCGCGAAGTGCAAGAGCTGTCATCCACGCACGACTGGCTCTTCACGAGCGGCGGGGTCGGTCCGACTCACGACGACGTGACCATCGAGGCGGTGGCGCGCGCCTTCGGTGTTCGCGTCGTTTCCTCGCCCGAGCTCGTCGAGATGCTTCGGCGTCACTACAAGGAACGCTGCAGCGAGGGGCATTTGAGAATGGCGCTCGTGCCCGAAGGCGCCGCCCTCGAAGTCACCCACGAAATCACCTGGCCGACGATCCGTTTGCGCAATACGTGGCTCTTGCCCGGAATCCCCGAAGTCTTTCGGATGAAGCTTCCGGTGGTCGTGGCGCACCTGACCGGCGGACCTGCGTTCGTGTCGCGTGCAGTTTACGTCAACATGGACGAAGGCGACCTGAAGCCGCTCCTCGACCGCATCGTCGCCGATTTTCCAGACGTTTCGGTCGGTTCTTACCCCAAATGGCGCGATCCGACGTACGTCACCAAGCTCACGTTCGATGCCGTTCATTCCGAGCGTGCCGCGGCCGCGCAGAGCGCGTTCGTCGCACTCTTGCCTCAGGGCGAACCCCAGCGGCTCGAATGAACGCGCCCCGCCCGGCGGCCGCGGCGCATGCTCGAATCGAAATCCCCCCTCCGTCCCGCTCGAACAGCGCTGAATTCAGGTGGGCACGGGTCTCGTCGGTCGAGAGCGGAGCTCGACACGAAGCCCCCCACCGGCCCGCTCGGCCACGCCCGAAGGGACTATATCGCTCTTCCGGCCGGGGCGGCTCCGCATCTCGGCTTGCATCCGGCGACGCGAGGTCGCTAAACTCGTTTTAGCTTGCTGCCCCGCGCTCCCTTTTCCAAGGGGCGCACCTGCCGTCCCGTGGGGGGAGTGCAGCGGGCGCGGGCTCACCGCCCATGTGGAAGCTGGTCATCGAGGACGACGAAGCGAAACGAACCGTCGTGCCGCTCACGCGCGATGAGTACTCGATTGGCCGCCGCGAGGGAAACGTCATTCGGTTGACCGAACGCAACGTGTCGCGCGAGCACGCTCGGCTGTTCAAGAGAACCGTAGCGAGCGGGCGGACCGTCTTCGTGATCGAGGATTTGACGAGTTATAACGGCGTCTTCGTCAACGGCCTGCGGATCGGCCACGCGCAGGACCTCACGCACGGCGACCTCGTCCAAATCGGCGACTACCGCGTCGTCTTGCAAGACGAGAGCGTTGAAGACTCGGCCGACCTCGCCAAGACGATCGAGTCCAAGCGGACGGTTCCGAACGCTCCGAGCGCACGCGCCGCCGACCAGCTGCTGGATCGCCCGAATCGACTCGTCATGCTCGCCGGCCCGACGCCGGCTGCCGAGTTTCCCCTGGATCGGGAGCGCCTCACCATCGGTCGGGCCGAAGACGCGAGCATTTCCATCAATCACAATTCCGTGTCGCGCCTCCACTGCGAAGTCCATGCCCTGGGCGACGGGCGCTTCGAGATCGTCGACAAGGGATCGAGCAATGGAGTTCGCGTCAACGGCGCCGAACTGCGCCGGGGCATCGTCGAACCCGGCGACGTCATCGAGCTCGGCGACGTCCGATTCAAGTTCGTGGGCGCTGGGCAAGTATTCAGGCCTACGGAGAGCCAGCAGCTCTCGGCGATTTCCGACCGTGAGGCGGCCGACCTCGTGCAGACACGCCGCAGAGCCACCGCGCTGCCTCTCGCCGTGTTCACGGTGGTCGTGGCCGCGGGCGCCGCAGGCGCGTGGATCTACGCGCGCGCTCGGGCACGACCGGCGATTTCGGCAGCCGCCGTGGTCGCGCAAGAGCAAACGACCATCGAGGAGGCCAAGAGGCTCTGCGCGACCGGAAACTGCGAAGCGGCCCACACGAAGCTCGAGCGTACGATTCCCGAGCCTTCTCGCTGGCGAGACACCCAAGACTTCAAAGACGTCGAGAGCCAGTGGGCGCAGGTCCTTCTCGATCAAGCCGACGCCAGCCCCGACGTCGCTGCCAAGCGGAGCCTCTACCAGCGCGTGGCCCAGACGATGGGCGTCGACGCTCCTCGGCGCAAGGCTGCGGCGGATCGCCTGCAGCAGCTCGACTCGAGCGCAACGGCGGTTCCCGCCAACGCGCTCGAGCTCCAGGCCGCGGTCGGAGCTGCGCCGACCGCTCCGGCCAAAACGCACTCCGAAGACGGCGCCCCGCCCGGACCGCGCGGAGAATCCGCGCGCAAGAGCCCCCTTGGCGGCGAATCGCCCGTCGCCGGCGGCCCAAACACAGTGAGCCCGACGAGCGTCGAAGACCGCGAACGCCAACTCGCTTTGCAGGGTACGACGGAAGCAAAAGTCGCCCTGAAGCAGCAGCTCGAATCGCGCGTCTATGGCGGCCGTGCATCGGACGCCGAAATTCGGCTTCTCATCAGCACGTGCAAGGACCTGGGCGACCGAAGTTGCGTCCAGCAGGCGCGCGGCATGCTCGTGCGCGGTAACGGAGCCGGCCTGCCGTAGAGCACGAGAAGTTCAGTCGGGCAACGGAGCCGGCCTGCCGTAGAGCACGAGAAGTTCAGTCGACCGGGTGGCATCGAAGGCTCGAGCCGGCCCGCCGCGATGGCCCGAAGCTGGCCCGTGAGCGCGCCTATTCAGGGGTAACCCCATGCGAAGTCGCATTCGGGCAGCCGAGATCGACTCCCGTCGGGCCGTCCTCCGTCTTGACGATCTTGAATTCGACGCGGCGGTTTTGCTCCCAGGCAGCCTCGTTATGGCCGGGGTCGATGGGGCAATACTCGCCGTATCCCTTGCCGCGCAAACGGGATTTGTCGATCCCTCGCGAGACGAGCGCACGCACGACCGAGTTCACCCGGTCTTGCGTCAGATGCAAGTTGTAGTCGTCGTTTCCGCGCTCGTCTGCGTGCCCGGAAATCTCGAGCAGCGTGAACTCCGGGTGGTGAGCCAGCGTCGTGGCCACGGCGTCGAGAATTTTGTCGGACGCCGGAAGGATTTCGGCAGAGTTGTACGCAAACTGGATCTTCTCGAGGATGACGATGTTGTTATCCTGGATGATGACGCTCCCCTTGTCGGGGCAGCCGTCTTCGTCCTCGAAGCCATTGTAGGTCTCGGGCTCGTTGGGGCACTTGTCCTTGACGTCGGGAATTCCGTCGCGGTCGTTGTCCGGGTCGGGACAGCCGTCCTCGTCTTGAAAACCGTCCTTGTCTTCCGGATCATTCGGGCACTGATCCATTTTGTCGGGGATTCCATCGTTGTCGTTGTCCGGGTCGGGACAACCGTCCTCGTCCTGGAATCCGTCGCGATCTTCGGGCTCGTCGGGGCACTTGTCCTTCGAGTCGGGGATTCCGTCCCCGTCGCGATCGCCGTCGCGGTGATCGGGACAGCCGTCTTCATCCTGATAGCCATCGCGATCTTCGGGTACGTTCGGGCAGCGATCGTCGACGTCGGGAATCCCATCGTTGTCGTTGTCGGGGTCGGGACAGCCATCCTCGTCTTTGAATCCGTCGAAGTCTTCCGGATCGTCCGGGCATTGATCGACGTCGTCCTTGATCCCGTCGCCGTCGCGGTCGCCGATCGACGGTTCGAACACGAAGCCAAGAAACGCACGTTCGTCGGCTGCTTCGAAACCCTTCGTGTACCGTCCGCCGGCGCCGAGCATCAGGTACGAGTTTCGTTCGACGAAGAGCTTGATGCCGCCAACGGCCTCGGTGCTCACCTTGACCCCCGAGTCCGCGTCGCTTGCCAGCAAGTAGGTCCCGTACGTTTCCGCGACGAGGTCGAGAGACTCGAGCACCCGCCAGGCCACCCCGCCTCCGTAGGTGAAGAGATTGCCGTCTGCGAACTTTCCTTCGCGGAGCGGTAGGATGGTGCTGCTCGTCGAGTGTCCCCGGAAGCCGCCGTTGAGCTCGATACGAAACTGGCCGATGGGCCCGAAGCGCTTCTCGAGCATGAGCATCGGCCAGTAGAAGAATCCCGGGTCGCCCGCCGCATTCGAAGCCGAACCGCTCAGCCCGGCGCCGACTTGTGCGCCGAGTGCGATTCCGAAACCGCGCTCGACCCGCGTCGCGCGCCATTTCGCGTGAGCGGCCACGTATCCGACACCTTGAAACTGCAGTTCTTGGGTGCTCCACAGGCCAGCGTAGGCGGCATCGGAACGCGCCCCCCCGGACATCAGGTCGATGGGAACGTCCAGCCCGACCACGAATTGGTTCAGGAGCCCGTAGTTTGCTTGTAGCGTCCCCTGAAACGAGTGGTCGATGAGCTGTCCGCCCGACGGGGCACGCAGGAGGACATGCGCATAGTCGATGATCAGCCCGAAGCTATAATCCTTCGCGCCGAGTACTTCGGTCCCGTTGACGGTGAAAAGACCCTTGGAGTCCATCGCCGGCCGAAAAAGGTGCGTGTCGAACCCGCTCCCATTGGTCGATGGAACCCCGTTGGGGGTGGACTGAGCGAGAGCCTCGGGGGAAATCGACAGGAGAGCGCTGGATGCCCCGAGCGCCAGCACCCGCCGAGCAAGACCATGGATCATTCAAAGCTCCGTCGGGGGACGCGCGCCTTCTCGGCAGCGCACCTCCCAGCGAAACGAAGGCTACCACATAGCGGCGCCGCACTGGTCAATGAGTGGCTGCTCTCTGCTACGATGTTCGGGGCTCACGTGATTGTCCGGCTGCGCGGTGCCTTGCCGTCTGTCGCCTCCTCCGGCGCTCTTCGCTTGTGCATTTGTGCCTGCTGCTTTTGGATCTGCAGTCTCGCCGCGCGGCCGTCGGACGCCTATGGGCCGGCGCTGGACGGTCCCTGGACCATGACGGCGTTGACGGAGACGTTCACCGTTCTTGAATGGGGAGGAAGCTGCGGACCGGCGCCTGTCTCACGCGCTCTGCAACGCGCGGGACCCGCCACGGTCCAAAGCGATGGCAATGAGCTCGTCATCGACGACGGCGGCCGAACACTGCGCACGGACGAGTGCCTCGACGGGATGCCCACGCTGAAGCACGACGCCCACTCCTCGGATGGCCGAACCTGGCGTACCCGCTGCTCGACGCCGCCCCGGGACCCTCGACACGCAACGATCAACACGGCCTATTTCTTGAGCGGTGGCGATGAGATCAGCATCGCCGAGACGGGCCGCTATGAGTTTATGATCGAAGGGGCCCGCTGCATTGCCGACGTCAAACGCGAGGCTACGGCGCACCGAGTGCCACCGACGGCGGCCGGACAGGCGGGCAGCGGCCTCTATGCCCCTTCGGCGGCCCTGCCGACGCCCGATTTGCCGGCCGAAGGGCGTCCAAAGTCTGTCGATACGGCCTGCAGCTCGCCCGGAGAACCCGCACGACTCGAAGTGCGTCCGTCGCGCAAGCTTCTTCGGCAGGGGGCCAGTTATCGATTCCGCGCCATCGTTCTCGACGCGAACGGCTGCCCGACGGAGACCCCCATTCAATGGACCATTGCGGCGCTCCGGTCCGAGGATGGCCGAGACATCGTTCTTCTGCCGTCGATCGACTCAACTGGACGGCTGAGCATCCCGCCGGGTGGACTCTTGGATGCGAAATTCGCCGTCGTGGCAACTGCGGCCGACCGAAGCGCACGCGCTTCGGTCGAAGTCGCGTCTGCGGCCAATTACGATGCGCTGCTCGCGCAATCCGGGCTCGATCCGAACGGCGAACGTGACGAGCCGTCGGTCGCCATCCTCGCAACGACCTCGCTCGGCGCATCCCGAGCACGCGCTGAGGATGGCGCCCGCCGTCGTCGATTGATCTTCATTGCGATCGTCGGCAGCCTCGTTCTCGGGCTGGGCCTGCTTGCCGCGTTCGCCGCACTCCGAATGCGCAAGGCGCATGCCGCCGAGCGAGCGGCGCAGCTGCGACACGCCGAGAAATTGCGCGAGTACGAGCGCCAGAAACGCGAACGTGAGGAGCGTCATGCTGCAGACGTCCGAGCTCATCTCGAGAGCGTGGCGCGAGCCCAGCGCAGGACCGCCGACGCCGCGACGCTCGGCACCTCCGGGGCAGGCCCCGTATTTTGCCCTTCGTGCCACCGCGAGTTCGCCGCCGGAACCGCGTTTTGTCCGTTCGATGCCAACCACCTCGTTGCGCTCGCCGGCCACGAGGACATCGTCGCCGGTCCGGTGGGGGGCATCTGCCCGAGTTGCCGGCGCGGCTTCAATCCCGGTGTCAAATCTTGTCCTCATGACGGCGAGGAGCTCATCCCTCCTGCGATGGCATCCGCCCGGCTGCCAGGCGTCCGCGGAAAAATTTGCCCGACGTGCGGCGGCCGATTCGAAGGAAACGCAGCTTTTTGCGGCAAGGACGGTACGATGTTGGTGCTTTTGAACTGATGATTGGAGCGTTCCCCAGTTCCGGCTTGCGCTCACTTGGACGCACATGGATGGGGTGGGCGCGACGAGCCTGTGCGGCGGGGCGCTCAGGGGACGATCGTCGTCATCAAAAGAAGATACACTCGCTACCCCGATGAAGATCACGTGCCAGGCCTGTCAGGCCAAGTACACGATCGCGGACGACAAGGTCGTCGGCAAGGTCGTTCGGATCCGCTGCAAAAAATGCGGAGCCACCATCGTCGTCAACGGAAATGACGCATCCGCGTCCTCCACAACCGCAGCCGCGCCCGACCTTCCAGCAGCCGAAGACGCGGGCGACGGCACGGAAGGCTGGACCGTCAACGTGAGCGAAGGCGACCAGCGAACGATGAACGACGCGGCGGTCATCGCGGCCTACCGGTCGCACGTGATCGACGACGAAACGTACTGCTGGAAAGAAGGCATGGCCGATTGGGCACCACTGCGCGAAATTCCTGAGCTTTACGATGCGTGTTCAGGCGCCATCGGCCCGGCGGGGGCCGCACCGGCAAAAGCCGAAGGGGAGCCGGATGAAAAAGCGGCGCGCGCGAAAGGCTTCTTTGCGCGTTCCGTGGTGACGAGCGCGACGGCGACGGGACAGAACGGCGCCGGGGGCACAGCGGGTCCTGTCGCCGCGAGGCGGATCGGCGGGCGGGCGCCAGCGGCTGACCTGTTCAGCGGCGTGGCCAAGGCGGGCGGTGACGAGGACGTCATGACGAGCGCGCCGGCCAAAATGCCAGCTCCCCACGAAGACGCGCAGAGGCTGACGGGCGCGCGCAACGAGAACAGCGTCCTATTTTCACTCCCGACGATGACTGGCAAGAGCAACCGGCCGCCGCCGCCGCCCGATTCCGAGGCTTCGGGTTTGATCGACATCCGGCAACTCAGTGCGCAAATCGCGACCGGCGACGTCGAAAGCAAGAGAAGAAACAGCCGTGTCGACGACATCATGAACTTGTCCGGGGGCGGGGCATTCAGCCCGACACTAACGGCCCCGGCCCTCGCTCCGCCAACCGTGGAAACAACGTCGGACGCGCCCGGTCTCGGCAACCTCTTGCCGGCCTTCAAATCGCGCCGGCTCATTGCGCTCGCGGTGGGCGCGGGGGCCCTCGTCGTGCTTGCCGCCGTTGGCGGCGCCGTCGCGATGATGCACGGCAAGGCCGATGAAGTCGCTGCGCGGGACAAGCCTCGAAGCAGCCCTTCCGCCGCCGAGATGACGCCGACACAAGGCACGGCCGGCGCCAACCCCCTCGCCGCCGCCCCGAGCCCCCCCGGTGAAACACCCTCGGCGACGGTGCGGGGGGTCGCGGCTGCGCCCGCACAGCCCGCCCCCGCTGAACCACCCGAGGCAAGACCCGAGGCAAGACCCGAGGTGAGAGAAGGAAAGCCGGCCGCCTTGGCCGGGGGACCCAGTCGCGGAACTTCGGCTCCTTCGCCTCATGGGGCGGCCGCCGAGTCGGACCAACCTTTCAACATGGGGGAAGCCAGGGCACGTCTGGCGGCGGTCGCGGGCGCCGTGCAGTCTTGCAAGAAGCCAAGCGGCCCGACTGGAACAGGCCGTGTGATCGTCGTATTTGGACCGAGCGGCGCCGTTCAATCCGCGTCGATCGAAGGCGAACCGTTCGCAGGAACGGCGACCGGCGGCTGCGTGGCCGCCCACTTCCGTGCGGTACGCGTTCCTGCGTTCGGCGGAAGCCCGTTTTCGGTCAAAAAGAGCTTC
The DNA here is from genome assembly GCA_050013115.1 of Polyangiaceae bacterium. Lineage (GTDB taxonomy): Bacteria > Myxococcota_A > Polyangia > Polyangiales > Polyangiaceae > Palsa-1150. The sequence continues at coordinate 14,598 of JBEKFX010000020.1, read as the reverse complement.
TCGATCAACTGAGGCGCAGGTGCTTTCGGTCGCGCTCTCGATCTTCGCAGCGTTCCTCCTCGGCCTCCGCACCGGGATCGCCATTGGCCAGCGAGCGGAGCGGCGACGAGCGCGGGCCCGCCGATCCTGATCAGCGCCGCCAGCGAGCGGAGCGGCGACGAGCGCGGGCCCGCCGATCCTGATCAGCGCCGCTCAAAGTCCGGCGGCGAGCTCTTCGACGGCCCAGACCTCGCTACGATCGTCTCGGACGACCGCGATTCCAATGCGATCAAATTGCGAACGGACGAGATTGGCCCGGTGCGATGGGCTCGACCAAATGGCTTCGTGGGCGATGGCGACGGTGGCCGCGTGGGCAACATTCTCGCCGAAGTCCTGAACGTCGAGCCCCGCGGCGCGGATCCGATCGACGGGTGATCCATCACCCGCATCGTGTGCGAGACGTTTGGTCTGCGCCATCCGCTGGGCGTGTCGTCGCGCGACGATGGAAAGGAGGGGGTCGACGACGAAGGGGCGAAGCCCCTCGGCCGCCCGGGCCGCGGAAACGAGCCGCGCGAGCTCGTGTTCGTCCGATTCGCCATCGTGGCGGTCTGCCTCGCGACGAGGCGGCGGATCGCCGGGCTGCGGTGGCTCCACATCGGCAAATATCCTTGCTTCGAGGACCGGGCGCGGACCGCCGGCAACCTCCGCCATCACCTGCACGACGAATTCGCCCGGTTCGTCGAGGGCGAAGCGCGCCGTCAAGATGTCTTCGTCGAACCATCCGCGGAGCGCTCGGGGCGGCCCGGTCGGCCCGAGCACGATGACCGAGGCGCCATGGGCCACCGTGCGCAAGCAGGCCCGCACCGTCAACCATTGGCCCGTGCGTCCCCTCGTCGGGAGCGGAGCCATGTCGGCCAGGGCATCGACGGCGACGACGACGAGCAATGGGGCTCCGTCCTGCGCCAAACCGTCGGCGACCCCACATCGGCGGAGCCGGGGCTCGCCTTCCTCCGCGAGCCACTCGTCGAGCACCTTCCACGTCGCATCGAGGCCGATGGGGCCGCCTTGCGCCGACCACGCACGCGCCCAGGGGTGGGGTTCGCCGAACGCGCGCTGGGTGCGGCTCAAAGCCTCGGCATCGGGCATCACACCGTCGGTACGTTTTCGGGCCAAGACCCAGCGCGCGGTCGATTGCAGGGCTTCGTCAGGTTGACCGCAGCGCTGAAGGGCGGAACGTCCGACCGGGCCGAGCTCCGTCGAGCTCGTCCCGAACGGTGATCTGCTCGAGGAGGCCACGTCGTCCGGGCCGGCCGCCGCCGGGCCCCCATCCACGACGAGCGAGAAGGCGGCCGAAGCGATCGCGATCCTACTTCGTCCCATTGCCGGGGCTGCCCTCGGACTCTTGTTCGACAATCTGGAACTCCACGCGGCGGTTGAGCGCGCGGCCCTCGGGAGAGTCATTCGTGGCGATGGGGCGGGTAAGCCCGTAGCCCTCGCTTTCGAGGCGCTGCGCTTCGATACCGTGGTCGACGAGCCACTGGCGAACGCTGGCCGCGCGACGCCTCGACAGGTCAAGGTTCAAATCGGCCCCGCCGCGATTGTCCGTATGTCCGTCGACTCGCATCTGCCTGATATCGGGATTGGCCTTGAGCAAGGCCGCGATCTCGCCCAGCATGGGAAAACTATCGGCCAAGATGGTGGCTGACCCGGTCTCGAAGTGGACCTGCTGGAGGACGCGAACCTGCGAACCTTCGAGGTGGATGAACTTCGGACAGCCGTTCTTCGTGGGGTCCGGGTCGGGCTGACCCGGTACCTTCGGACAGGCGTCGGTCGCGTCGGGAATGCCGTCCTTGTCGGCGTCGTCTTCTGGGCAACCATCCGCGTCGTCGATCCCGTCCTTGTCCTCGGCTTGGTCGGGACACTTGTCGAATTGATCGGGGATGCCGTCGCCGTCGCGATCGCTCGGAGCCGGACAGCCGTCCATGGGGTCCGGGTCCTTGTGGTCTTCAGGCTCAGTCGGGCACGCGTCGACGTCGTCGGGGATCCCGTCGCCGTCGGTATCCTTGAGAGCCTCGCGAAGGCTCACCCGAACCTGTCTGCGCTCCGGCGATCGAGGCGTCGAGTCGACGATCGGCAAATAGGTCCCCAGCAAACCGACGAGGCGAAAATCCGGACCGCCATAGCCGTTGCTCAATCGTGTTCCGATGCCCGCTCCGACAAACCAATGTTCGAACGGGCCCATCGCGGGGAGCTTCATCCGCCCCTCCGCCTGCCACTCGACAGGGGTATTTTGGGACGTGAGAAACGTGTGCCCGATGATGCCGTCGTCCGGCTGAAGGCCCGTCGAAGCAAAGATCGTGAAGCCCAGCCGAAACCGCTCCTTGAAAAGCGGCATGAGTGCGCCGACCGCGACCCGCAGCTCGTTGCCGATGCCGAGCCCGTCGGGCGCTCCGGAGTGCCCGGCCGGATCGTTAATCGAGTTATCGTGGCGGAACGCGTACGCGATGTTGCCGACGACGGTCAGCGGGATAGGAAAGGGGTGGAACGTCCACTCGCCGTTCAGCATGAGAATCGGCTCGAGCTGCGCGCCGTCGCCGCCGAAGTTCGTCGAGGAGCCCGATCCGGTCGGAAGGACGACGCTTGCAACCGCGCCGAACGCGCCATGGTCGCTTCGGAGCAAGATGTATCTCGCATCGAGCCGGGTGTCGCCGACCGCCGGCCCCGTCGTCGAGAACGTGGTGACGGCCACGTTGCTGCCGAACGGGCTGTACTGGGGGTTTGGCTGGTTGCCGGTTTGAATCCAGGCTGCGGGGAATGTGCCCCCGAGGGTCAGGCGGCCAAAGAGCTCCACGCCCGCCGAGAGGTACGTCGAAAACTGAGAGGTGATCGCATTGATGGCCGACGCCTGGAGGGTCGCCGCGTTGTTCGTGAGATCGGTCATCCGGAGCGGGTTGGCCGAATAACCAATGCCGAGCTGGGCATAGAAGATGGTCGTCGGATCGGAAACGGGGCGAAAAAGCACGATCCCATCGTCGGGCGCACCCGGCACCTCGAGGCGGTCGAGGTGAAACGTCTGCTGCTGCGCGTCAGCAGAGCGCGTCACCAAAAGCGCACCAGCCAGCGCGAGCGAAAGCGCGAAGAGCGAACCGGATTTGCGAGTGAGAACCGCCACCTCGGCAAGAATAGAACACTGCTTGGGCTTGCCGCGGCAAGAAAGGCGCGCGCGAAAAATTGCGGTATTTGTGCGGCTTGGTACGCGGCGGCATCTATTTCGAGCCGTGACCCCTGCCCTCGTTCGTGGGCTTGACCCGAGTAAGAGGAGGTGCTTTCTTTCAGCGCCCCTCGAGGACACGTAGCCATGAAGCGCACTTATCAGCCGCACAACATCCGCCGCGCCCGTACGCACGGCTTTCGCGCCCGGATGGCCACGCCAGGCGGCCGAAAGGTCCTTGCGAACCGCCGACGCAAGGGTCGCAAACGACTGGTGCCTTCGATTTACAAGAAGTAGACGCTCGCCATGGGCCCATGGCGTTTGGTTTCGGGCCGGAGCGCAGGCTGCGAAGGCACTCGGAGTTCGTTCGGGCGCAGAGAACGGGCCGTCGAGTTGGGACCGCTCATTTTACGCTGCTCGTCTCTTCTCGCGCACAGCGTCAAGACCCTGCGCGTTTGGGGCTCGTCGTTGCCCGAAAGATAGGGAACGCCGTGAGACGAAACCGGGTCAAACGGCTCTGCCGCGAATGCTTTCGGACTTGGCCGGACCTTCTGCCGAAGGGAGTCGACCTCGTCGTCATCGCCCGACAAGGGGCCGACAAGCTTTCCCTTGCCGAGGTGCAGAGCGAGTGGCTCGGCGTGCGTGCCCTGCTGCAAAGGCGCGCGATGGAAGCGCTGGCGCATGGCGAGAAGGCGAATCATCCTCCAACCAGCGGCTCGCACCGGAACTGACGAGATGCTCGCTCGCGCCGTCATCGCCGCCATTCGCATCTACCAGCGTACGGTATCGCGACTGCTGGGTCCCGTCTGCCGCTTCGAACCTTCATGCTCGAAATACACGATCGCGTGCGTCGAAGGACACGGACTCTTGCGGGGCGGCTTGCTTTCATTGCAACGCGTGTGTAAGTGCCACCCGTTTCATCCCGGCGGACACGATCCTCCCCCTCCGCCCCGGCTCACTTCGAGCCCTGCGCCTTCGCGGCCCTCGGACGTCCTGCCCCACGCGCACCCGACGGATTGAGAATTCATGGACCGCAATTCGATTCTCCGCTGGATCCTTTACGCGGTGATTGCCGTCGGCGGCTATTACCTGCTCGCCGGTCGAAAGTCCGGGACCGACTTTGCCGGGCCGCCGTACCAGACGTACGTCGATGCCCCCGGGTTTCCGCCGGATGTCATCGACGTCCTTGCGGGGCAGCCCCAGCCGCCACCACCACCCGAAGGTGAGACGTGCGTCATCGAAGGTATCCGATTCCGGGCTGAGCTCTCGACGCGCGGAGCGGGGCTCACGCACTTTTTCCTCACCGACGCCCGCTATGCCCGATCAGACGCAGCGGACGTATCGACGACACCCGACATCGAACGGTGGCGCAATCTGCGCACCGAGTTTCGGCTGACGCCTGGCGCCCCGCCTGGCCCCGACGATCAGGTTCGCTACGACAGGTTCAACTGGCGGCTAAAGGCCCTCGGCGGCGCGGGCTGCGAGTTCACCTACGAGGACGACTCGGTCCACATCGTCAAGACCGTCGCGGCCGGCCCACGCCCATTCGAGCTCGACGTAGAGACAAAGCTGACGAATCTGTCCGACGCACCAAAAAAACACGAGACGAGCGTCGAGGCGTTCGCGTGGCGGAAGAACGGCGAAGTCAAAGGTCACCTCGGCCGGGTCTCGCCGTTTCAAACGAACCTCGAATGTGCGCGCGATAGCGACGTCAAGCGCAAATCGAAGGATGACGACACCTTCAAGAAGGCACCATTCTGGTTCGAGGAGCCGCTCGACGATCGGTATTCGGCGATCGCAAATTACTATTTTGCCCAAGCCCTCGTGCCGCGCGAAGCCGAGCCGGGCGGGGGTGGAGACAAGCCGGTCTGCGGCATTTTGGCGGAGGCCTGGTACGGTGCCGACCAAAAGCCCGACGATGAGCAGGCGGGCGACGTCTATCATGCGCGTCTCACGTACCCGCCGAGAACGCTTGCGCCGCACGAATCTGCGAGCTACCGGCAGATCGCATTCTTCGGTCCCAAAGAGCGCGACGTGCTCGCGAAGGCGGCGGGGGGCTGGCCTCGACTCGGCGATCTCATCAATCTCGGCACGTTCTCGCCGGTGGCAAAGATCCTCGTCGCCATCATCGCTTGGATCCACGCCCACGTGACGTTCGGGAATTGGGGGCTGGCCATCATCGCACTGACGGTCGGTTTGCGACTCGCGCTCTTTCCGCTGACCTGGAAGCAGATCCAGAGCACGATCGCGATGCGACGCCTCAAGCCTGAGATCGACGCGCTGAACGAAACGTTCAAGAACGACGCGCAGGCGAAGAATCTCGCGATGATGGAACTCTGGCGCAAGAACAAGGTGAATCCCCTCGGCGGTTGCCTCCCGGCACTCGTGCAGATGCCGATTTGGTTCGCCCTCTACGCGACGCTCCAGACTGCGGTCGAATTTTACCACACGAAGTTTTTGTGGTTCACCGACCTATCGGCTCCAGACCGCTTCTTCGTTCTGCCGATCGTCCTCGGCGCGGCAATGATCGTGCAACAACGCATCGTCCCCCAACAAGGGATGGACCCCGTGCAGCAAAAGATGATGACCTGGTTGATGCCGGGGGTCTTCACCGTGATGATGCTGTTTTTGCCTGCCGCACTGGGCATCTACATGCTGACGAACAGCGTGCTCGGAATCACCCAGCAGCTCGTGATAGAAAAGGTGTTCCCGCGCGCGCTCGCCTCGTCCCAAGAGAAGGGCATCGCCACCGTGGGCACGAAGAACGATTCGAACAGTCGCGACAAGACAGCGACCACGGCAACGTCGATGCGAAAGGGAAAGGCTCGTGTCTGAGGAGCAGCAAGGATCGGGACAGTCGACGAAGCCCGGCGTACACCCGCCGGACGCGGCGAAGAGCGAGGCACGAGCCGCCGGGCCGGAGGGTGAGGGCAGCCCGCGGGTGCGGGAACGCGACTCGACCCCGGAGATCGACGAAAGCACGCTCGACGCGCAGACGCAAAAGGCGCTCGCGTTCGTGCGCACCGTCGTCGCCAAAATGCAAATGAACGTCGAGGTGAACCTCGCGCCGGACGACGGCGAGGGATCTCCCGACGAGATTCGCATCGAAGTCGAGGGGCCCGACGCTGGGCGCATCATCGGCAAGAAGGGCAACGTTCTCGATGCGCTGCAATATCTCACGGCACGCGTCGTCGTTCGCCCTGGGGAGCCGCGGCGTCACATCATCGTCGACGCCGAAGGGTACCGAGCGCGCCACGAGGATCAACTCGCCCAAATGGCCCGACGACTTGCCCAACGCGTGGCCGCCGAAGGCAAAGTGATCACGTTCGACCCGATGAGTGCACGCGAGCGGCGGATCGTCCACATGGCCCTGCGGGACATCAAGGGTGTGCGGACAGAGAGCATGGGCGAGGAACCGCAACGGCGTGTGCAAATCATTCCCGAGAAGACGGCGCGCCAGGCGCCGTAGCCCGGCGACCGTCCTCGCGCCCCTCCGACACTCGCTCATCGAATCGAAGTCGCGCGCACCGAGCGCCGGGACCGACCGAGGCGAGGCGCGCGTGCAACGCCGGCTCGCAGAACCGAACGAGCGTGCGCGCGAACGGACCCGCGACGCGCGGCTACGCTCGGAGACCGAGGGCGGCGCAACCATCGCGGATGACTTCAATCGTCGAATCCGATTCGTAGATGCCGTACCAGCCTTGGGGCTCGTGCGGAGGATCTCCCGTGAGCGGGTCGCCGGGTCTCCATGCGCCGCCCGGCCGGCGTGGGCGGCTCGAGCCCGACCACGCCCACGGAAAAATTCCGAGCATCGGCGTCTCCAGCGCAAGTGACGCCACGAGCGCGTACATCGCTTCGAAGTAGCGATCGCGGAACGTGGTGGGGGCGGCGGGATCGAAGCTGCCGGCGTCCCGCGGAAAGCCAAATTCCTCCAGCAGAATAGGCTTCGCCAGTCGCGCCGCCATGGCCGCGTGCCGCTCGACGTAATCCCGCGCGAGCTGCAGCGCCCGCTCGAACTCCTTGGTTCCGCATGCCGCGTCGACCCAGCCCCAATTTTGAGCCCACAGGTGACAGGTGACGAAGTCAACCGCCGGACTGCGATGGTCCTCGACGACGTCGAGCCCCGCCTCTGCGGGACTCGACGTCTCTCCCTCGCTTCCGGTCGTAACCAGCTGGCCGGGTGCGAGCGACTTGATGAGCCTGGCGGTTGCGTCAATCCAGCTCCGGTAGGCGCCGACGTTCATCATTCCACGAGGCTCGTTTGCAAGCTCCCAGATGACAGCGGGATTCGCGTTGAGCTGCGGGACGAGAAAGCGAACGTAGTCGCGGAACATGGCCTTGGCTCGTTCGGTGACGTAAAACCGTGCGGCAAAGGCACTGAAGGCGCTGAAGCTGCCGCCGGGCTGCGGGGGCGGATAGGGAATCGGGCTACCGACCGCCCAAGCGACATACTGCGCCATTCCGCCCGACCAGGGCCAAAAGTCGTTGAGCGTGAAGATCACGACCAGGCGCCGCCGTCGAGCCTCATCGGCGAGTCGGAGCAGCCCGGCCACGCCAGCCAAGTCGTAATGACCCGGCGACGGCTGGATGGAAGGCACGACCCGCCACGGCTCGGAGTCGGGGCCCTCCATGGCTGCCATCACGCGAATGGAGTTGACGCCCAGCCCTTGCAATTGGTCGAGGTCGCGCCTCACCTGGTCCCACCCGCGGTCGTTTCCCTCGCGGGCGAGCGCCCCGGCGGCCCAATGATTGAAACCGCTGAGCAACAGAGGACGTCCGTCGCGAAAGAAACGCGTCCCGCGGATGTCTAGCCCGCCGGCGAGGGGCTGCCAAAGCGGGAGTTTCGGAGGGGCGCGATCCACGCCCGCGCAAGCTTCGACCATGAGGCCGGCGCCTGCAAGGACGACCGTTTTGACCATCGTTCTGCGGGTGGAGCGGGAAGGCTCGCGGATGGTCATCGTGAATCGTCGACCGTGCCTTCCAAATCAAGCGCACGCTGTTCGGCCGCAGCAGCCTCGTCGAGCCGACCTTCGTGACGGAGAACGACCCCGAGGTTGCGAAGGGCACGCGAATGGCGCGGGTCGATGACGAGATCGTCGCGAAGCTCGCGCTCGGCGTCATGCCAGCGGGAGCTCGCCATGTAGATCACCGCAATGTTGTTGTGAACGACCTCGAGAGGGCCGAGCGACAGCGCGATATTGTATTCGGCGAGTGCCTGGTCGAACGCACCATCTCGTTGGTCGCTTTCGCCCAGGCAAAAATGGGCGAGCGGCGAGTGCGGAGCCGCGTCGACGGCGGCACGAGAGAATGCACGTCTGCTGCGAAAGGCCGATTCCGAGCCGAGGGTCATCAGTCCGAGGAAGGCCAGTGTCACGCCCGAGAACGCGACGAGCGCCCGGCGATCGCGGCCGACCGACCGCGCGATTTCAGCGATCACGATCACCGCGCCGATGACTGGAAGAACGAGACGCTGTCCGAGAAGGACCGTACCCGGAAGGAGGAGAAAAGGTCCGGCGGTAACGAGAAACACAACCGCCCCGAGTACGACCCGACGGTGCACGACACCCGGAGCGAACGCCGCTGTCAGGCCGAGCATTGTCGTGACGACGAGGCCGGGAGCGGTAGGCACATCTGAAACGACCGACACGAGTGAGGGGTTCACGGGGAATAGAACTTGAGTGAGGGTGGCCGCGAGGCGGGAGCCCATCTGAGTGATGTCCAGGCCGTCGACGTTTCTCAAACCAAGCTTTGCCTGAATCGCCAGGCGCACCGCGAGACAAGATGCCCAACCGAGCGCGAGACCGACGATGGACCCGCAGGTCCAGTCGATGCGACCGCGCTCCGGCCGGAGAGCGAGAACGTGCGCTCCGAAGATGAATGGTAGAACTGCGGCCGTTTCCTTGGTAAGCAAAGCAAGCGCCAAAAACCCCAAGTGGGCGAGCCGCCATCGCCACGAGGGTCGCTGCGCATCCTGGAGAAAGCAGATCCAAGCCGCAAGGGCGAAGACCGCCAGGAGAAGGTCGTTGCGACCGGGTACCCATGCCACAGCTGCCCCGAGCGCGGGGTGCACGGCAAAGAGAAGCGCGCCGAGCGATGCCAGAACGCGGTCGAAGCCGACGGCGCGGAGGAGGACGCAGCAGAGCAGGCTCGCGAGGACGTCGAGCACGACGTTGGTCAGGTGGTAACCGAAAGGCCGGACGCCGCTCCAACGCGCGTCGAGCGCATAACTCACGGTCACGAGCGGACGATAGTAGGGGTGCTGTCGGTCGACCGCGTGCATGTACGATCGGGTAAACGCGCGGATCAGGCTGTCCGGACCGCTGAGGAACGGCCCGTCGTCGACCACGAGGTCGCGATCGTCCAATCCGGTCCAAGCAAAGGCAAGCGAGCGGGCGTGCAGCGCGCTGGCGACCAGAGCGACGAGGGCGTAGGGCGCCCAACCATGTGCCGAGGGAGTACGGGGCAGAACCTCAGAGGTAGCAGAGTTCGGCCCCCGAACATCGCTACGATGCCTCGCGATGAAGGTTCGCTTCGCACGTCGTTCGGCCTGGGCCCTTGCCTTGACCGCCTTCGGCGAATCTGCGACAGCCCGTGCGGACGGACCACCCCCGGTGGAGATCGAGTTCACGGGGCCACAAGGATGTCCGGACGCCGCCGATTTCGTGCGCCGGGTCAAAGCGCGGGCATCCACCGTTCGGGTGCCAAGATTGGGCGAGCCCCCCCGTCACCTTCGGGCAACCGTCGCTCTCAGTCGCCCGGGGGCGAGTGGACACCTGATGCTCGTCGAACCCGACGGGCGCAGCACCGAGCGGAGCCTCCACGCCCCGGACTGCGAGCAGGCGACCGAGGCGCTCGCCCTCATCGCCTCGATCGCAATCGATGCAGGACCGGCCCCGCCGTCAACTGGCGCGTCCTCGGCCGCGTCACCCACGGCCGCGTCACCCACGGCCGCGTCACCCACGGCCGCGTCACCCACGGCCGCGTCACCCACGGCCGCGTCATCCTCGGCCGCGTCATCCTCGGCCGCGTCATCCTCCGCCGCGTCATCCTCCGCCGCGTCATCCTCCGCCGCGTCATCGTCCGCCGCGTCATCCATCGAACCGTCAGGTTCGACGTCCCGGCCGTCCGAGCCATCGCGTTCCGGCGGGCCGCGCGCAGAGACATCGCCTTCGAGTGCGGGGCCTCCGCACGGACATCCGCCCGAGGCGGTTTCGGGGTCCGGACGCGCCCCTCTTCCTTTTCCTGGGCCGGCGAGAACTCAACCGGAAGGGGCGAAGTGGACGCTTCAAGCGTCGGCCGGCGGATTCGCATCCGTCGGCACCGCTCCGGGCGCTTCGGGAGGATTTGCGGTTTACGCCGGCGCGACCCTAAAAGAGCCGCTTTCCTCTTGGAGCCCATCGCTGCGTCTTGGCTTTGCCGATGCCGCACTGGTCGTTCGTCCGAGTGGAACGGACGACGCGTCCTTTCGCTGGCTCGCGGGGCTGATTGAATTCTGCCCCGTCACCTTCCCGATGCGGAAGCGCGTTCGGCTCCGCCCCTGCGCGGCCGGGGAGTACGGAGCCATCGTGGCGACAGGGACATCAGCCGGCGATCGGACCGTTACGCGGCCATGGGCCGCGGTCGGTGCGGGTGGGCGATTCGAGCTGACGTTGGTCGGCCCCTTCGAATTGGACGCTGCAGCCGACGGCTACATCACGCTTGAGCGCAATCGGTTTTTCATCGGAGAGGCCGATATCTTCGAGATACCGCTCGTCGTTGGCCAGGGAACGCTCGGCCTCGGCGTCTCCTTGCCGTGACAGCGGGTCGGACGCGGTCGCGTCGCGACCCAACGAAGCCACCAGCCAAGTGGCCATGCGTAGCCCACTTCGTACCATTCGAGTCCCGGCATGGTGCCCGCCGCGCCGGTGATGCGCCGGCTCAGCGCGTTGCGCGATAAATTTGCAACGTGCCGGTGCGGTCGGACGTGAAGTAGATCTCGTGCTGGTCGGAGGAGACCCAAGGGTCCCGTTCAGAGGAAGTGCTCTCGTTCAACGTGGCGAGCGGAACCGGCGCGGCAAACGGCGAGGAGGGGTCGGGGCGCTCGGTCACAAAAAGGTCCTGCGATCCGGTGAGACGGTCTGATGAGAAATAGAGGGTCAGGCCGTCATCCATCAAATAGCCGTCGTCGTCGAGGTTTGCCGTATCAACGGACGAACAAGCGACGGGCGGCGCCCAGCTCGACGAGGGGGCGACGCGCGAGGCGAGCCACACCTGGTAAGGCGCAGAGCTCTTCGGGCGACGACTGAGCGGCATAATCGACGAATGCGCACCCGGAGGCCTAGGAATCTCGTCGGCCGTCGAGTTCAGTGCTGTCACGGGCACGGGCGCCGCCCAGGGACCACCGGCATCCCCCCGGGTCGAAAGCCAAATGTCCAGCCCGCCCTGTCCACCGGGTCGATCCGACGAAACCCAGAGCGACAGGCCGTCGCCGGACACAGCGGGGCTCGTCTGACGCCATGACGAGTTCACAGCATCCAGGGCGGTGGGGGAACCCCACGCATCCGAAATCGTAGCTCGCGTCGTGATGCTGACGATGCCCTCGCCGACACCGGCATCCGCGCCGTTCGCATCGGACAGGAAATACATCTCGAGCTCGTCTGCGGTCAGCGTAGGCTTCTCGTTTCCATCCTTTGCGACGAGCTCGGAGACGATCTGCGGAACGCCGAAGGGGCTGCAGGCGATGTCGGCTGACCCGCTGCACGGCGTGAAAGTCGACGCATCGAGCCACCACTGCGGGATGCTTTCGCAACCAGCCTGAGCCAAGCACCCTCCGAAACACCCTACGACCAGAGCTTCACGCGGTGCGCGCCGGAACTTGCCTGCCCCGACGCTATTCGAAGTGCGCATCGGCCCACGCGCGCACCCGGTCACCGTGCACGCTGTGCGGATAATCCGTCAAGAAACGCTGCGCCAGCGCTGACGCGCCCGCCCCATCGCCGCGCCTCACGGTTATCTCGAGTCGAACCAACGCAGCCTCCTCCGCGAGGACTCCATGGGGAAAACGGCGCCCGTACTCGTCGAGAACGTCGACGGCGCGATCACCCTGTCCAGCCGAGGCCAACGAGCGGGCGCGGTCGATCATGGCCACCTGACGTCGTACGGCGTCGGAGGTCTCACGAAGTCGAAGGGCCGGTGGCAGATGACCCGCGCCCGGCGCCGGGGCAAGCGGCGGCGACGCCGGTATGGGGGCGCTTGCCAGCGGGAGGCGACCCGACCTGGGCGCCGGGGTCAGCGGCGAGGACGAGTTAGGCATGGAGGCGGCTTCCGAAATCACCCCGGACGAGCCGGCAAACGAGGGTGCAGACATCGGGTACGACACGATGGACACAGACATCGGCACCGCGCCCGGGGACCGATGCGCAACGACATAGAGCCCTGCTGCGAGGGCTGTCGCCGGCACGACGGAACACGCGAGAATGGAAGACGACTTCGCCGTCTTGACCAGCTTTCCGACCGCGTGAACCCACACGGCAACGCTCGGAGCAAGCCCGAGCGCCAAGGCCGCCTGGCGCCGGCTCTCTCGGGTGGGTTCTTCCTCGACGCCAGCCCGGAGCAGGGCGCGCTCGCGCGCCGTGCCGCAGTCGAGAAGCCGATGGGCTTCGGTCATGGCTCGTCCCCATAGACCCCGCGCACCAGCGTTTGAAACTTGTCGCGGGCGCGCCGCAGACGCGACGCGGCGGTCCCCAGGGGTACATCCAACAGGCGCGCGATTTCGGGAGTCGTGAATCCGTCGAATTCGGCCAAGACGAACACCGTCCTGGCGTCGGGGTCCAGGCTGTCGATGATGGCATCGAGCACGTCGCGCGCCTTCTTCTGATCCGCCAGTTGGTCGGGCGGGGGCATGGCGGAGGAAAGCCACTCCAACCCATCGGTCGCAACCTCTCGCTTGGATCGACGTCGGATCCCGTGAACGAGTCGAACGGCGGTGCCGTATAAGAACGAGCGCTCGCTACCGCTCTGGATGCGAGCCATCGCCTCGAAAGCAATCAGGAAAATCTGTTGGGCGGCGTCGTCCGCACGATCGGGCGCCAGGCCCATTCGACGCAGAAATCGCCATATCGGGACGTAGTTCTTATCGAACGCCTTGCGCAAGCGCGTCCGGTCGGCCGCCGAGCCGTGGTGGACGCCCGCGGCGACTGGAAGGGTCAGCGTGCTGTCGAGCCCCATCGCGTACCCTTAATCATGCGCCAAGACAGGAGTTCGATCCCCGAGAAACGCATCGCGCGGCGCTTAGCGGCCTGCGGGGGCATTTCCTGAATGATTCCAGGGAATCCAGGAGCAGTGCCAACGGAACATCGTTCGACGTGCGCTCGAGGCGCAATCGTTCGGTGCCACCGAGGCGTTCGTCCAGCGTCGGGCTGTCCTCTTTTGCTCGCCGTCCACGGCCGCCCTCCGTGCCGATGTCCGGCCCGGTGGGCGCGTCAGATCGCGCCCGAACGGCCGAGCTGTCCTTCGTTCCGGCGGTCGACCGGACCGTCGAGAGGCGGACGCTGCATTCGACCAAGACGGGTCATCCGCGCGTGAATCGGCGCAACGGCTCGGGCTCGGTCCGGATCGTCGCTGCCCACGGTCACGACAAAAGGCGCCGTTGGCGCGATGGCGTGGACGAAAGCTTCGATTTTGGGTGCCGTCCATACGGCCAGGTGTCGCCCCACCGGAGGCCAAGACACAGGCGCCCCATGCGGCAATAGCCCGACGAGGTGCCCGGTCCCGGGAAAGAGGCGACCGGCGAAGGTCAGCGTGTCTTGCCAGGCAGCGACCTGCGCGCGCTCCTCGAACGACAGCACGCCGCGCGGCGCGTGCGAATCCCAGTCGGTGAGTTCGTCATGCATCGCGGTGGCAAACGCCTCTCCCCGTCGGTCGTCGCCTTCTACGAAAGCCAAGCGGGGACTGAGGCATCCACGCTGATCGAAGAGCACGACGTCCCTGGCGAGCGCGTTGGCCGCTTGCCGAAGATCGGCCGCTCGGGTCACGACGGCCACCCCGATGCCCGGGCCGTGGCCGCGCACGACGACGCCGGGGCGCACACGGTCCCGCACGGCCGCGATGGTCGCGTCGCGGCCATAGACGTGAATTTCGCCAGCCGTCACGGAAGCCACATCGCGCACTTCGACGACCGCGACGGAGTCCTCCGCAAGCGCCTCCACCAGCGCGTGAGCGAGCGTAGGGTCGCGCGGCGACGGCCGAACGGTAACCGATGGGGACGCCGCGCAGGCGAGCGCGAGCGCGCGCAGCGGCGCAACGAAGACGTTGGCCGAAAGGATGACATGAACATGGTGCGCCGCGCCCGCGCGGGCCAGAAGCGCGTGCAGGTCCGCGTCGTCCGCTTCCCGCTCGAGGCATTCGAATCCGAGCAAGACGCCCTCGCG
>JBEKFX010000019.1:0-68678 GCA_050013115.1 Polyangiaceae bacterium | reverse complement strand
GCGTCGCTGCGTCAGGCTTTCGCCCATTGCGCAAGATTCCCCACTGCTGCCTCCCGTAGGAGTCTGGACCGTGTCTCAGTTCCAGTGTGGCTGATCATCCTCTCAGACCAGCTACCCGTCTTAGCCTTGGTAGGCCGTTACCCTACCAACTAGCTGATGGGCCGCGGGCCGATCCTTAGGTGCAAGCTTGCGTGCAGAGGCCTGCTTTTGCCTCAGCCCCTTTCGGGGCCGTGGTCATATGCGGTATTAGCCCTCCTTTCGGAAGGTTATCCCCCGCCCAAGGGAACGTTACCCACGTGTTACTCACCCGTGCGCCACTGTACCGGGGCCGAAGCCCTTTCTCGTGCGACTTGCATGTGTTAGGCGCGCCGCTAACGTTCGTTCTGAGCCAGGATCAAACTCTCCAGTTGAATCTGTTGAGTCCCCAGGTTGCTTGCGTAAACGCGAGCAGAGCCTGGGCTCTGGCTTTTGGAAATGTGGAGGTCGCTTCGATTGCGCGCGGCCGAAGTGGCCGACGCGAACCTCGCGCCTCCTGGGACCCACTCGTCATACGTGCTGCCGACCGGCTGAGCCGGAGGCTGGCACGCTAAAGCGAGCGTACGATTCAGTTTTCAAGGACCGAGGGAGCCAGAAGCTCCTCTGAAGTCAGGGGGCAGTACTGTAGTAACGCCACTCTGTGAGGTCAAGGCGTTCGAGCCAACTTTTTCTCGAGGCCGCTTTGACCAACGGTCGATCGGCTCTGCCCAGTTATTCACAGGTTGTCCTTCGGACATTCCTGTGGGAAATGGAGAGTGTCTCGCCCGCCACCGGCGCCGTTGGAACCCCTAACGGCTGGTTGGGCGGCGGAATCTAGTCAGAACCGCCCCCCTGTCAACGTCTTTGTCGGGCTCTTTTTTTCGGGCACCGAAGAGCCCTATTTTTCGGCCCCCGGAGGGGGCGGCTTGGTCGCGACCTCCGTCCCGCAGTCGCTGCATGCCCGAGGACGGACGCGAACCGATTCACGCGAAGCGGTTCGCGAGAGCGGAATCGATCGGTTCGTCACCGTACCAAAAGCCACCGGGCTCGCGGATGAGCGTCGTCTCGACGCCCGAACGGGTACGAACGCGCCAGCCGGTTTCGTGACGATCGGCGCGCGCCACGAGGCGGCCGATCACCTCGAGCGGCTCGTAGGCCTTCGCCGTGCGAATGCGGGCGGGCCGTCCGTCGGGGTCGGTCAGGACGTCGAACGCGTAGCAAGGTGGGCCTCCCGGCGGCGGCCATCCCGCTTCTTCGGCGAGCCTTCGCACGCACGCCGCGAGAGGCTTGTTCCACGCCATCGAAAAGGAAGCGCCGCGAAAAAGGAGGAGAACGATCGCGTAGCCCGAGGGGAGCGCGTGCATGACAGCGCTTCCTTCGGCCGCGTGGACCGCGATCCAAGCACACGCGGCCCCGGTCGGACGAGTACGTGCCTCGTCGAGCACGATACGCCAGTGCGCCGCTGCCACGCGAATCGCGTAAGCGTCCTCTCCCCCCGCGTGGTCCACGGTTTCGCCCTCCGCGTCGACCAGGGCGGCCGCGCGCCCGCCAGGCACGCGACGCACCAGATCGCCCAAAATCGCGGCAAAAGGGGTCTCCGACATGTCGCGGGGGGGGCCACCGCGTCGGCGGTCGCTCGGCCCCGCCGGCGAGATCACGAAGGGCCTCGCACGGCCGCAGCGGCAAGAATCGACTCGGCGCCGTTGGCGATTTCGACACGGGCCCGATTGCGACGGGCAGCAAGCAGGACCTGCAGCTCCTGCCGAACGCGCAGACCAAGAACGGCATCCTCCATCGATCGACGCCGGGCGTCGGATGCATCGGGTTGAGCTGAGCGGACGACGAGGCGAATCACGTGCCATCCAAAGGGGGTCTCCGCAACGGCACTCGTGTCGCCGGGCGATCGAAGAGCCAATGCAACCGAGACGAACGTCGGGTCGATGGCGGTCCCTTGGCTCGTTACCCCATCCGCACCAAACGGGCCGACTTTTTCGACGACCAGGTGAACCCCGACATGGGGGACGGCGAGGGCGCGCTGCTCGAAGCCGTCGGCGCCGGGCGCTCCGACGACCGCCTGGCGAATGGTGTCGGCGATCGCGCGTCCTCGTTCTTCGGATACGCCGGGCGAGCGAAGAATCACCGCGTGAACGACGGTGATCATGGAGAGTTCGTCATCGGATGGTGCGCCACGCCGGCGCGCATCGGAGACGAGGGCATCCGACATGCGTGCCGCCAGCGCCGCCGATGTGGCCCAGGCCACATCGGGCCGTTGGTCGAGTCCGCGAACGCGTGCTCCGGTTGCGAGAAGAGCATCGTCGATCACCGCGTCGAGCGCGCGCGCCGAGGTGATCCCACGCGCCTCCGCCACCGCGGCCACGAGGGCCGCCGGGATCTGGACGTCACCGGCACGCGCGACGACACCGGCAAGCGGCGCGCTTCTGAACGCCGAGACTTTGCTGCGACCACAGGCCATGGCGAAGCCGGAGATGCAGAGTGCGAGTGCTGCGATCCGTCGCATCAGCCCTTGGCCGCTGGACGTGCAATGCGAACCGAGGCCCAGAGCGCGACGGTCCCGACGGCCAACCAATAGAGGGAACGAAAATCGTCGGCGACGTCCAGCGCGGATGCGCCGAGCGCGAATGCGCCACCCGCGCCGATCACGAGCGCTATGGCAAGCACATCGAGGAGCTGCGGCATGCCGTCGAGATTACCAGCGGCTTGCGGCGAGCAAACCGGCTCCGACGAGCGCCATCAAGAGGAGCCCCGGCCAGAGACCGCTTCGAAGCCGTACGCCAAGCGATTGCCGAGAGCGCGGATGGTGCCGAACGACGGCCAGCTCGGCCGCAGTACCCAGGAGCGCGATCCCCAACCCCAATGTAACGAACCGGATGAGGATCGCGCGCTCGACAGAAAGGGTCGTCCAGCCGACGAGCTGCAGCGCGCCAGCGCAGAAGGCCCCAAGCGCCGCGTAGCCAACGTCGCCTCCGGGCACCCGACGACGGCTCTCGAGCCGAGATCCTTCCGCGGCTCGGGTGGCGCCATCGGCGGGCGCAACCGCCGCGCCAGGCAGGATGACGCCCGGAGCCGTTTCGGAGGGGGCAGAGCGGAGGTCCCTGCTGTGCGCTTCGCGCGGGGCAGCCCACGCAAGCGCGAAGAGTGCCCACCCGAGCATCCCCGCCGCCGCTCGGACGATGTCGAAGGCGGGACGCTTGAGGTCAAGCGGCGTAAGGGCCCACACGAGCGCGCAGCAGGCGACGAAGCACGAGAGCGAAGGCGACCGCATGCGCGGGGCGGCACGGACATCGGCTATCGTGGTGCCGACGAGGAGAAGGGGGGCCGCCGCCGCCGCGAGAGACGATGCAACCGACGCCCCGTGTCCGAAACCGCTCGGCGCCACGGTGACCGCCCAGGCGTAAAGGCCGGGCACGATGGGCTGACGCGACGAAAGCGCCGCAGCCATTCGCGGAGAAAGCTGCGGGTCAAACCGCGTCGCCGGCCCCTGCTCGTGCATCTCGGCCGTCAAGTGCGGAGCAAGCGCCCGACCGTAGCGCTCGGGGCGACGAAGTCTTCGTCCGCTTCATGCGCGGTTTGCGTGCCCGCCAGCGTCCAGAGCCGCTGGTCGAGCAGGTGCGTTGCCCTGACATTCTGGAGCGAGGCGAGCATCACCTGCTTCGTCCCCGGACGCTCGGCCTCCAGCCGGTCGAGAAGACGCCCCATCTCTTTACGCTGCAAATGCTCTTGAGAGCCGCAAAGGTCGCACGGCAAGATCGGGAACTCGAGGATTCGCGCAAATTCGCGAATGTCTTCCTCCGCGCAGTAGACGAGGGGACGAATGACGACGAGCCTTCCCTTGTCGGCAATCAAGCGCGGTGGCATGGCTGCCAGCTGTCCAGCGAAGAAGAGGTTGAGAAACAGCGTTTGCAGCACGTCGTCGCGGTGGTGCCCGAGGGCGATCTTGTTACAGCCAAGCTCCTTGGCGACGCGATAGAGGATGCCCCGACGGAGCCGAGAGCAAAGCGAGCAGTAGGTCTTGCCGGGCTGAATCTTCTCCGTGACGATCGAATAGGTATCCTCGACGATCATCTCGAACGCGTAGCCTTCGCGATCCATGTATTCGCGAAGTCGCTGCCCCGGATAACCGGGATGCCCCTGGTCCACGTTCACCGCGCGCAATTCGAAGCTGACCGGCGCTTTTCTCTGCAGAGACCGCAAGAGATGGAGCATTGCGTAGCTGTCTTTGCCCCCGCTGACTGCGACGAGCAAGCGATCACCTTCTTCGATCATCGCGAAGTCCAGAACAGCGCGCGAGACGGCACGCCCGAGTTTTCTTTCGAGGGCTTCGGCCGACGCTTGCGCCATGCTAACGAAAATTCGTAGCACGAGGCTCGGGCCGGTGCCGCGCGGAGAGGGCCGGCGTGCTCACGAGGCGGCGCGCTCGATCATCGAGAGAAACGTCAGAACGCCGTGCCCTGTCGCGCCCTTCGACTGCATCCACGCATGCGCTCTGTCGATCGCGGACGGCCCAGCAATGTCGCAGTGAATCCAATGCGAGTCGCCGACGAACTCTCGAAGAAAGAGTGCAGCCGTGATGGACCCGCCATATCGCTCGCCCGTCTGCTTCACGTCGGCTACGTCGCTCTTGATCTGCTCGCGCAACTCCTCGAGAAGCGGCATCCGCCACATGGTTTCGCCGGACTCTCTCACGGCGCCGGAGAAGGCGGTTGCCGTGTCCTCATCGGTCGCATACCAGCCCGAGCAGGTGTTACCGAGCGCCACGACGCAGGCTCCCGTGAGGGTCGCGTTATCGACAATGATGTCCGGCGAGAGCGACCGTGCGTATGTGAGCGCATCGGCGAGGACAAGCCTCCCCTCCGCGTCGGTATTGATGATTTCGACGGTCTTTCCGTCGAGCGAGCCCCAGATGTCTCCGGGTCGATAGGCGTCGCCATCCGGCATGTTTTCGGCGCAAGCCGCGATGGCGTGCACTTCAACCTTGGGCTTGAGCGCCGCGACCGCCGCCATCAAACCGACGACATTCGCGGCTCCGCTCATGTCGTGCTTCATCTCACCCATCCCTGCAGCAGGCTTAATGCTGAGGCCTCCGCTGTCGAAAGTGATGCCTTTGCCGACGAAGGCGAGCTTCCGCTTGGCGCCCTTCGGGGCCCAAGTGATGTGGACGAACCGCGGAGGGTGCGAACTGCCACGGCCGACGGCATCGATGAGTTTCATTCCCCGCCGCCGTATTTCGTCGAAATCGAAAACCTGGATCTTGAGTCCGTTCTCCTTGGCCAGCGCCGTGGCCGCCGCGGCGAATGTCTCGGGATAAATGGCATTCGGCGGCTCATTGCTCAAGTCACGAGCCGCGTTGACTGCGGCCGCTACGCCTTGCCCCAAAACGATCGCGGCCTTCGCTTTCTTCGCATCGATCTTGCCGGAAAGCGTGAGCGCAACGGATGTCAGGTCGACTTTGGGCTTTCGATCGGCGGTCAGGTACTTCGTGAATCGGTACGCGCCGAGCTCGAGGCCCTCGGCCACGGCGCGCAGTTCCCCTTCCAGTCCGGCGGGTAGGACCAGCGCGAGTGCCTTGGCCTTTTCGACGATGGCTGCGCGAGCCGCCTTTGCCGCAAAAGTTCTCACCTCGGCCGTCCGAAGCGACCGCCGCTCGCCGATGCCCATCACAATGAGCTTGTCAGCCGCAATCCTCCCCAGGGTCGTGAACGAGAGGGTCTGGTCGCGCTTGCCGATGAACTCCTCCTTGGCAGCCGCCTTGCTCAGCGCCCCCCCCAGCGCGCTGTCGATTGCCCTGAGGACCGGAGGGAGGCCGACCGGCTTGGCGCTCTGGAGAACGCCGATGACCAGAACGTCGGCGGAGAGCGCTGACGGCTGCTCCGTCCGGAGTTGGATATCGATAGGCATGGAAGGCGACTATGCCAGACACATCTCGCGAGGTACAGGATGCAGGGGTCCGCTGGAGCGCCGAGTCGGCTCCCAGGCGAGGACTTGAGGTGTTCGCCTCGGTGTCGTAGGGCGGGAGTGTCAATTGCTGGCGGCGCAGACCCGTCTGGGCAGCGAGGGACGGCTCCACGGGCAAAGGCGATCGCCTTGACGGCTTCGTCAATCTTGAAACGAGCCTCGACGGCGGACGGTTCGCCGATCGCAAATGGCTTTTTTTCAGCCGACGAGTCGTGACTGACGACCAATGGCGAAGCCTTGCGCGACTCGCGGTTCCGGCAACGACGTGAGATCGGACCGCGTCGGGATCCCATCGACGACGAGTGCCAATGTGCAAGGGGTGCCCTCGTGGGCCCACGCTACCGAGCAAGGCAGGACGTATTCGACCCCGCTCACCGCGTCGGCTGCGCGCACGATCATGCGCTCGCCGAGCGATACGGATTTCGCGCTGGCAACGAGCAGAGCCGCCGCGCTGACGTGACGAACCTCGACGGCCTGAATGGTTCCTTCGCCGATGAGCTGCGCGGGCAACGCGTTCGCGGGTCGGACGCATGCGCCCGGTTCCGGCATCCGGAACTCGCTCGTGACGAGTTGCATCAGCGACAACAGTTCGATCTGCTCCGAAGACGAGAGCGGCTGACCGAGGGTTGCGTGCCGCGCCTTGAGCTCCCAGAAGCGCACGAGAAAACCGAGCTTGTCGATCACGATGGCCTCGAGGCGACGCCGACCCGCGGGCGTCGCTCGTCTGCTGCGCCTGCTTGGGTTCGAGATTCGACCTGAGCCGCAAGCCGCGATGGCCCAAGACTTCCCGGCAAGGTGCAGAGCCCATGCCACTCGGCCGAGCCCCATCGATCTCGTTCTTTCGATGGGAAAACGCGGAACCAATCGCGACCTGATTCGAAAAAGACCCGCCAGGGCATGACCGGCCCGCCATGCCTCGTTCGTTACGCGGCGATCCGGCCCTTTTTGCACCCACGTGGGCGTCGATAAGCGCGTGTAGCTTCCCCAGACACCATGGGCAGCTGCATCGACTGGCCCGCGTTGCGCTACCCTGGCGCCGCGCTATGCGCCTTCCGAACGTCGCCCGCCTGTTCCTTTCTGCTGCGGCCCTGGGGTTGATGGGTTGCGCGGAAACGAAGGTTTCGCTCGCCAAGGGGCCGCGCGAATACGTCCCCACGGATTATCCGCAGGTCTTGCAAGCGTGGACGCGCGACGAAAACCTCGTCTCCTTCTCCGAACTCGAACACAAGTTGAGCGTGACCGCCACGTTCGAATCGTGGGACTTTCGCTGGGCGTACGTCGTTCGCTACGCCTCGGACTACCGCCTCAGCGTGGAGGAGCGGCGTGAGCTCCTCGAGCGTACGCTGCACGAGACCCAGGACGACCACGAATTTTACGTGACGATTTACGCGTCCAATTGGCGCTGGACCGACCTCAGCCGGCCGCCCAGCGCTTGGATCGTCCGCCTCATCGACGACCAAGGTGACGAAACGGCCCCTTCCAAAATTCAGTTGATCGTCAAACCGGGCCCACTCGAGTCACGTTACTTCCCATACACGACGGTCTGGCGACACGCTTTCCGGATTCGCTTTCCGAGCGTGACGGCCGATGGGCGCCCGACCATCGCGGCCGGCGCGAAATGGTTCGGCCTGCGCTTCGCCGGAGCCGAAGGCAACGCCGAACTGGTTTGGATGCTGGAACGGGGAGCGGGCACGGCAAGCTCCAGGGTGGGGTCACCCGATCGCTGACATTTCGGAAAGCGACCATGCTGCCCACCGAAAGAGCCGAGGAAAGGGTCAAAAGCGGACGCGGCCGGCTCAAGCCCCGTCGGCGAAGAGCTCAAGGAGTGGGGGACATGTCACGAGCAGCTCGTGGGTGATGCCACGCTCGGCGACGAGAATGATTGCGCCACCCTTCGCGGCTCGAACGGAATTCGGTGCGGGCGCCGCCCGCAGCACTTCGTTCGGAAAGAGGAAGTCCCCCGCGCGAAGAATGGCGCCTGTCGGCACACCGGTCTTTCCGACCAATTCGAGCTCTCCTCCGCCCACGACCAACAAGCCCGGGATGGGCGCGCCCGCTCTGGCGAACACCTCGTACTCGGCGAGGACGCGCAGTCGCATCCGATTCGTCACGGTTCCACGCAAGACGGGGTCCAATCGCTCGCCCAGTGCGCCCATGGTCACCCCGACGAGGGCTTGGGTTCGATTGCCAGCGATGCGAAGGTCGTCCTCAATCCACGGGCAGGAGCGGAACGCGTCGGCGACGGCACGCTCGTCCCACGTCGCGACGCGCGCATGATCGGTGGCTGCGACGAGACGTATCGGCGTGATGGAATGAATGGTTCCGCGCCCTCGGAGCACGGCGCCCGCATCGAGGCGGAAGGCGGGCGAATCCACGATGGTCGCCGCGACCTCGACGCTGCCCTCCAGCACGAGGGCCAACGCAAAATTCGACGCTTCGTCGTTGCGGGCGAGCTCCTTCA
Source organism: Polyangiaceae bacterium (assembly GCA_050013115.1). Taxonomy (GTDB): domain Bacteria; phylum Myxococcota_A; class Polyangia; order Polyangiales; family Polyangiaceae; genus Palsa-1150. Next base: position 60,229 of record JBEKFX010000019.1, on the reverse strand, counting down.
CGACGGCACGCCGGGCGAACGAAACCCGGGCGTCATTGGGCAAATCGGCCAGTTTTTCGACCGAACTCAGGTCCAGGTCAGTCGGCGACGCCGAGGACGGCGATAACGGCCGCGTGCTGACTCGCCCACGGTGCGCCGGCGGCGGGTTGGGGGCGACCCGGACGACGGGCGGAGCGCTGGTCACAATCTCATCGGCATCGAAGGTGGTCTGCAAGGCTGGGCCGACCGGCGGAATCGGTACGGGGCCCTGGCCAACCGCCCGCTTGGCCGTGAGAGACCCTTCGGTCTCCGCCCATGGATCGAGCATGCCGGCGTGGGCTTCCGCACCCGTCGGCACGCGAAACGGCGGTGGCATCGAATGTTCGCCACCGGCTTGTGGCGGTCGCCGAGATCCGCGGAATGCGCGCGGCGGCGGCGATGCGCGAGAGGCCGACGACCCCGACGCCGGAGACGACCCCAACCCTGCCGGAGACGACCCCAATGCGGCCGGAGCCGACGCCACCGCGGCAGGAGACGACCCCAACCCTGCCGGAGACGACCCCAATGCGGCCGGAGCCGACGCCACCGCGGCAGGAGACGACCCCAACGCCGCGGGAGAGGGCGGGAGGGCTCCCGATGCCGCCCAAGGACTTCGAGAGGGCGACGGTGGCGGCGGACTTCGCGGGGGAGGCAGGGCGGAAAGACTGGGCTGCACAACGGCTGCGTCGCGCGTCGCGGGCGCTGCAGATGGCGCGCGCGCGAAGGGAACGGGCGGCGAAGGAGCTGCCGGCGTCATTCGCGGTGGCACGACCGCGAGCCGCGAGGTGGGGGGAGAGGGCTCGACGACGGGCTGCGACCATGGGGTCGGAGCCGCGTCCGGGCGCGGCTCCGACCTGGCCGATGACGGCTGAAGTCGCCCTGCTGCGGAAGCCCGTTCAAATGAAGGAGGAAGCGTTCCCGACGACGGAGGCGGCGTCGAGGCGCGCATCGGAGGCGGCATTGGAAGCGTGAGCGTGGCCGACGGATACGCGGACCTCAGGCGCGAAATATAGAGCCGCTCGGCCGGCGAGGAGCGGAGCGACGCCGGCGGTTCACGGCTTGGCCGTATCGGCGGCGGGGGACGAGACAGAGGCGTTGTGACTTCGTCCTCCCCGTCGTCGACGATTTCCTCAATCGCGTAATCGACGTCCTCGACCTCATCGGCGCCTTGCACCAAGAGCTCATCGACGGCGGCACGATCGGACGACGGCCGATGGCCCTCCACAGGCACACCCCGCGCCACCCACTCGGCGAGCTCGGCCGCATTGCGCGCGAGGGAGACCGCGCGATCGTCGTCTTCGGCGTCGGCGGCCGCTTGCATCGCCCTCCGCAACCACACGACCGCGTCGCCATGTTCGTTGCGCTTCCAGAGCGCCTCGGCCGTTTGCAGCGCCCACGCCACGTCCTCCGAATCGGTGTCGATCACAGGCGGAATGCCGGCCATGGCAAGCGATATAGGTATCATTCGGAGAACGGCTTCGCAGCATCACCGTGCGGCGCGGAGTGCTCGAACCAAACCGTCATCCGATGCGACGACAACTGTACCGTCACTCAGGAGCGTGACGGGCGCGTCGACGTCACCGCCGGTGGCGAAGCGCCACAGCGTGTTCCCAACGGCATCGACGGCGATGACTTCATCCCCTTGCGTGCCGAAAAAGAGGGTCCCGCTCTCGTCTTCCGCAGCGCCGCCGTGGACCCCGAACTCGCGCGCCCCGGTGCCCTGAACCGGAAAGCCTCCTACAACCTCTCCGGTCGCGCCACGTATTCGTACGGCGCGCGGCGTTGGGCCATAGACACCGACGAGAACGTCGCCGTTTCGCGCAACGGACAGCGCGCCGCGAACGAATCCTCCCACATTGACGCTCCACACGGTCTTCCCATCGTTTGCATCCAAGCGAACCACGTCGCCTGCGTCGGTGCCGACGAACACGCCTCCGTCGTCGCCGATGCTTGGAGCGCCGTCGACATCGGAGCCGAGATCGACGGCCCACGTCTCTCGACCCTCGGCGTCGAGAGCGTATGCATGGTGGTCCTGTGAGCCGAAGAATACCCGTCCTTTGTCGTCGATTGCCGGCGCAGTAAAAATCTTTCTTTTCGCTGAAAAGCGCCAGCGTATGGCTCCGAACCGGGTGACCGCATAAGCCGTGCGCCCGGCGGCGAAGACGAGGCTTCCGTCCGGCGCGATGGCGGCCCCGGTATCGGCTTCCCCTTCCGTCTCGAGACTCCACTCGATGCGGCCAGCCGGGCTCAGCGCAAAAAATCGTTTTGCATCGCTGCCGACGAAGACGGTTCCATCGTCTGCAATGCACGGCGTCGAATAGCCGCGATCGCCGAGCGCGAAAGCCCAACGAAGACTTCCGTCATGCGCCGCAAGCGCGGTGAGGGTCCCGCCGAGCGAAGAAACATAGAGCGTTTGCTCGTCCGGGGATGAGACCACTTGCGACTCGACGGGACCACCCACGTCGCGCGACCAAGAGACGACGGGCTCGGATCGCGAAGAGGTCGAGACGGCGCGCCCGGTCCTTCGCCTGTCGCCGTGCAGCATGCGCGGTCCGCGGGTGGCACCCCGGTCGACCGGCGGAGGGCCGGCGCCGAGACCATGGGGGAGACCCCGTGCGTCCGGCATCGGCCCGGCATCCGTGATCATGTCGGCCACCCGCGACCGGGAGAAAGAGTGTCTCCGCTTCAACGCGCCAACTGACGCGACGAGCACCGCCGCGAAGACTCCGGCGACGACAATCCGATTGCGCCTCACGGCGCGGCTATTACCGCGTCTTGTTGCGAACCGCCCTCATGCGGCGCTCCGATTCGCGAGCCTCCTCGATGCCGATCGCATGAGGTGATTCGTCGCTGCGGCGGCGGGCGAGCCAGCCGATGAGCGTCAGCCCGGCAAGCCTCATGCTTTCGGGAACGCTGGGCTCGCGCACGAGCTTCGCCAGGTCGGCGATGAGTCGGGTTCGTTCGGATTCGCATGCATCCGCGAGAGAGGCTCGGTGCATCGCGTTCGGTGCGTCCTCGAGGCCCAGTGCCGAGGCCGACTTGACTCCAGAGCGTTCGTCGGGGTCGCGCCCGTCCTCGGAGTTCGCGTCCACCGATCTCGTCGAAGCCCCAAACTCTTTTTCGACCGTCCTCGACACGTGCGGGCCAATCATAGCCTGGCTCGTGCGTTCGTCGAATTTCTCGGGAACGAAACCGGGGACGCGTGCGTTTGGGGGGCCCTAGATCGGGTCGACCAGCACTTCGCGGTCCTTGGCACCGTGGGGAGCGCCCACGAGGCCGCGACGCTCCATCATTTCAACGATTCGCGCGGCCCGATTGTAGCCAAGGCCGAGCTTCCGCTGGAGCCAGGAGGTCGAGCAGCGCCGAGTCTCGGCCACGACCCGTACCGCGTCGTCGTAGAGCGGGTCCTGCTCCGCGTCCGCCTCTTCGAGCGCTGCATCGTCGTCGTCTCGCGGCTTGAGGATGTTGTCATCGTAGACCGGCTCCCCTTGTGTGCGAAGAAAGTCCGTCACGCGCTGGACTTCCTCTTCGCTCACCCAAGGGCATTGAACGCGTTTGGTCTCCCCCGTGCCGTTCAGCTTGATCAACATGTCGCCCATGCCCAGCAGGTGTTCGGCACCCTGTTCGTCCAAGATGGTCCTCGAATCGACCTTTTGTGCGACTCGGTAAGCGATCCGGGTCGGAAAGTTCGCCTTGATCGTGCCCGTGATGACATCCGTGCTTGGCCGCTGCGTCGCGAGGATGACATGCATCCCGGCTGCGCGGGCTTTCTGGGCGATACGGGCGACAGCCGCCTCCACCTCCTTGCCTTGCTGCATCATGAGGTCCGCGAATTCATCGACGACGACGACGACCCAGGGCAGCTTCTCGGGCAAGGGAATAGACCCTTCGTCGCTTCCAGCCTCGGCCGGGATTTCTTCGGGAAAACCGTTGTGGTCTTTGGCAACGACCATGCGGACCGGCCGAGGACCGGAGCGACCCGACGGCAGGGGTGTCGCCTGGCCGTCGCGACGAAGGACGCGCTCCACCCATGCGTTGTACGTGGCCACGTTTTTCGTACCGGCATCCGCGAAGAGCTGATAGCGCCGCTCCATCTCGTCGACGGCCCACTTGAGCGCAGTGGCGGCCTGCTTCATGTCCGTGACGACGGGAAGGAGCATGTGCGGAATTCGATCGAACGGAGCGAGCTCGACCACTTTCGGGTCGATCATGAGCAACCGGAGTTCGTCGGGCGAGCGACGGTAAAGCAGCGAGAGGAGCATCACGTTGAGGCCGACGCTCTTGCCGGCGCCGGTCGCGCCGGCCACGATGACGTGCGGCATGCTCGCCAAGTCCGCATAGACCGGGTTACCGAGTATGTCGCGCCCGAGAACGACGGGCAGCGGAACCTCGAGCGTCTGAAAGCGGCGGTCTTCGATCAAGTCCCGCAGGACCACCTTGACTCGGCGGTCATTCGGGAGCTCGAATCCGATTCGATTTTTTCCGGGAATCGGTGCGACGATGCGGACTTTGCGCGCGAGCGCGAGCGCGAGGTCGTCGGCCAAGCTCGCCACTTTCGACACTTTCGTCCCGGCCGCAGGGGAAACCTCGTAAGTCGTCACCGTCGGTCCGGGCAAGATGTCCTCCACCTTGCCCTGAACACCGTAGTGCGCGAGTGTCTCGACGAGCTTTTGCGCGTTGGCAAGCAGTTTGTCGCGATCGATCGCAAGGCTGGGATCGGCCTTTTCCGCAACCAGCATCTCGATGTTCGGGAGCTCGAAGAGCGAGCGCACGACCCGCGTCGGAACGGTTGGCGGCGCCTCCCTTTGGAGAGCGGCCGACGTATCGATGATGGTCGGGAGCGCCCGAGCACGCTTGGCCCTCGTCGCGGGCGCATCGGACGCGACTTGCGGCGAGCCCGCCGGGTCCGCGACGGGCACTGGCTTCGCATCCGCGTCGTCGGAGGAGGGCTCAGGTTCGGGTGGAACGGCCAGTGGTTCATGGGCGCCGGGAGGGTCCCCCGATGGGGAGCGCGGCTCGGCCCGAGGTCGGGGCATCGAACCATCTTGGGCGGCCCCGGACACTTCTCCCAAAACGGGAACTGCTTCAGCCGTGGGATTTCCGGGTCCGAGTTCGTCGTCGCGGCTCGACGGGTCGAGAAGGCTGTCCGGGGGCGGCTTGCCGCCCCTCAAGCGCTTCGGACGCCGCTTGGGCACCGATGTCGCGTCCGCGAGAGCTTCGACCAACCCTTCGTCGACATCGAGTGGAAGGGCGGCCACGATGGCTTCGTCTTTCGGCGACGTGTCGATCCTGGGCTCGCAGGCCCGTCGGGCCGCCTCGCGACGTTTCGCCTCGAGCTCGCGAGCGCGTCGCCAAGCTTCAGCCAGCGCCCGCGAAGCTTCCGCCAGCCACGAAGCAGCGCGTCTGGCAAGGCTTGCGATGAGGCGGGCGAAGGCGATGAACGAAAAGGCAGCTCGTCCGATCAAGATGAGCCCGAGGCACGCGAAGCCCACGAGAAACGAGCCTGCTGTCGAGAAAAGAGATCGCGCGAGTTCTCCAAACACTTCGCCTACGCCACCGCCGGCCTGGAATGTCCCGAACGCGGTTCTTGACGGGCTGCCCACCTGAACGAGGGCCGCGGCGACGACGACGAGCAAGAAGTCGCCGGCAATTCGGCCCGCGGTGGCCGGGCTCTGTTTGCCGCGCACGAGCGGGACGCCGAGGAGGATGAGCTCGACGGGAAGGCCCCACGAAACGACGCCGACGAGGCTCACGAGCAGCCGGGCGCTCGCGGCACCGACCGGGCCGACCCAGTCGGGTCCGGAAGGCGTGGGCGTCGGTAAGGTGGTTGCCGACGGGTCGCCTCGAAAGGATGCAAGTGCGAGGCAAAGAAAGATCGCGAGCGTCCACAGGACCAACGCTGCCACTTCGCGTCCGCGCCCATAACCGGACGCGCCGCGACCCAATACGCTCGGGACGCGCGTGTTCGCGGGAAGCGGTGGTGGTGCGCCCGGGCGTCCTCCCGCCACGGCACGATCGCCAGTCCATGTTCCGGGGATAGACATTCCCTACGTAGCCTTACATGCGCGAACCTACGACACGGGGCGCAGAGACGTCAAATTCCCGAAACAATTCCGATCGCGCGCGCGCAGGCGTAGCATCGCGAAGCAGAATCGGCGCTCGTGCAAAACGGCGCGCGGCTCCGGAGACGGCTGTGCTGCAACCCCGCAGGGAGGAGACGAACACGACGATGCGACAGGGGCGCGTACGAAACGGATGGCCTTTCGAAACCTGTCGGCCGGCCGCCACCGCAATGATGGCGATGGGCCTCTCGACGGCAAGCCTCGGTGGCTGCGCCGTGAGCGACTCGGACGTTCATCGCTGGGAGACTACGGAGAACGGGCCAGAGAAGCTTTACGCCATCATCACGCACGACAAGTACGCGTGGCCCCTTCGTGAGGAAGCGGCGCTTTCACTCGTCCGCATGCGCCCGCGCAATGGCAAGCGCATCGGCCTGGAAGAGCTCGTCGTCGGTTTCGACACGCCGCAGGGGCGTGTGCAAGGCGCGCTGGCTGTCCTCGGTGAGGACGCCCGTCGACGAATCGTCAATGACATCGCACCCAAGCTGGTCGAAGCCATGCGTCAGGCCCCTCCACCGCGGCCCGTCGAAGGGGGCGCGATCGGCCCCGACCCGAGCATGCCGTACAAGGATGCGGCATTCGCCCTCCTCTCGCACGAACCCCCGCTCGTGAGCGACGAGAAGACCAAGGCCGACCTGACGGCGGCACTCGCCCAATGGGTGCAGGCTGATTTCGAAGATCGGATCGACAACGGCGGCCAACAGTTCGGCGTCGAGCAGATCATGCGCTACCTCGGGGCCCCGAGCGTCAAGACGCTGCCGGCGACGATCACGGAGACCTCGGCCAAAGTCGACCGTGCGTGCGCGCTCATCGCCGACATCGGAGATGCCGAAACGAAGAAGCGGGCCAGCGACGCGCTCGTGGGATTGGCCAAACGAATCGATGCGCCGCAGTGGCTCGAGAAGCAGCGGCCGCTCGTCGTCGAAGCCAATCGAAAGCAAAAGATCGAAGCGACCCCGCAGCAGGTCAACGATCAGCTCAAACAGTATCAGGAATCGGAGCTCGAGCGCGTGTTCACGAATATGAAACGCGTCGGCGGTCGACCGGCGATCGAATTCTGTCTCGCGTTCGCCCACGACAAGGAAAAGAGCGACAAAATGCGAACCGACGCGCTGGCAGCGCTCGAGAATCGCATCGAAAAGAGTTTCCCAAACGACGTGAGCATCATCTTTGACATCGTCAGAGACGATACGAACGCCGACAAAGTGCGCGCCGTATCGATGGCTCGCCTCGGCGAGCTGCCGAGAGACATGCTCGTCCCGAAGCTCTACACGCTGTTCGACAAGAAATGGCAGGTGCGCCTCGACGCGGCCCGCCTCATCCTGAAGACCATCACGACCAAAGACGTGCCGGAGTTCATGCATCGACTCCCGGCGAACGACCGGACCAAGATGGCGCTGAGCGAGCCGATCACCTACGGCGCGCTCATCTTGTCGATGGATGCGGCCGCGGGGCCAAAGCCCCGTGACGTGCTCAATGCATTTTTGCAATCAGGCGGCCTCGGAGCACGCTTGACGGCGGTCGGATCGTATTACACGGCCAAGAAGTCCGAAGCGGGAGCGGTGACACCGTTGGCCGAGGATAAGACGCCCCTCCCGAAGTGCGAGCCCGCGGATCAATGTGGCTGGCAGTGCGACGTGCCGAAGGGTCCGGGCTCGTCGGAGACCGAAACGAAGACCGTGGCGACTCTCGGGGAATTCGTACGATGGTGCATCGAGCCATCGTTCCAGTGAGGGGCCTATGCGAAACTGGGCAAACGGTGCGTTCGGCACTAATTTGAAAGGAGTCGAGTTGGGGCAAGCTCGTCCAAAGGACAAGCGCCCAACCCTAGTGAGGCGATGAGCGCGGATCCCAATAAGAAGACCGCCCGCACATTCCAATGCCGTGACGTCTTGTGGGAGACGTTCGAGCAGATGGCGCGGGAGCTGGAGTGCAGCGTCGACTACCTCGTCAACGAGGCGATGAAGCAGTACGCCCGGCAGCGCCTACACGGCGCGCCGCGAACCCCGTATCCCCCCCCTCCTCGGGTCGAGGGCGCCCAGCAGGCGGCGCCCGCTCCCTCGACGGGCGCATTGAAGCCGCCCGCGTCCCCGGCCTCGCGCGCTCCGGCACCGGCTCCTTTGCCACCACCGCCTCGGATGCCTCAGCCTTCCATGGCCCGAGTGGGGCCGACTTCGTTCCCGGCCCCGCCCGCGTCGCGCGGCAGCTTGACCCCTCCGCCGCCTCCAGTCGCCGGAACGCGACTGCCCGTCGCGCCGCCGCCCATCCCCGGTCCCCTGCCGATGGCTCCTCCAAGCATCCCGGGCCACGCGCGTCCCGTTCCCATCGCCACCCCCGCTCCGGCCCTGGCGCCGCGCGGAACGATAACCCTCGCGCCCACTGGTTCGGGCATAGCCCGGAGCGTTCGCGAACCTGGCGCGAACGGCGGGGTGCCAAGCGCGCGGGGTGGCACGCTGACCCTCGTTTACAACGGGGAGCGACATCCCATCGCGAAGGATCGATTCGTGATTGGCCGCGGTCGGCAATCGAGCGATCTGACGCTGAAGGATCCGAACGTCTCGCGGCAGCACGCGCTCGTCGAATTCCAGAACGGGGTCTACTTCATGGTGGATATGGGATCGACCAACGGCGTCGCATTCAACGGCCAGCGGATCGCTCGCAAGCCGATCGCTGAGGGTGACGTGTTTCGCATTTGCGATCACGATTTGCTGTTCACATACCAGTGAGGCGGTTGGGCGCAGCGCGCAAGACGCGTCCCGGGCAACGTCCCATGCGCGCGCTGCCACTGCTCGAAGAGAAGCGGGGCGCTCTCGAAAAGTGTGTCTTTTGCCCGAAGCTCTGCCGCAGCGCCTGCCCCGTGTCGAACGCCGAGCCGCGCGAGACGTTGACTCCCTGGGGCAAAATGTCAGGCGCTTGGCTCATGGCCCATGGCGACGTTCCTGCGAACGGGAGTCATTCGGCGCCCGCCTGGGCCTGTACAGGCTGCTTCGCCTGCCAAGAGACGTGCGAGCACTCAAACCCCGTCGCCGCCGTCCTCTTTGACGCGCGCGACGCGGTGACTCGCCGCGGCGCGGCTCCCCTCGAAGCAACCCGTTCTCTCGCTCGGTTCGACGTGCACCTCGAGCGGACGAGACGCGCAGCGCAGCGCGTCGTCGCCAATCGGTCGACGGTGCGCAACTCACATATCGCACTGCTGGTTGGGTGCGCATACTTGCGCGGCGCAAAGCGGGAGGCGGCCGATGCCGTTGCAGCCGTCGATGGCCTGTTGGGCAAGCCCGCGAGGGTCGTGGAGGGGTGCTGCGGGCTTCCGTTGCGACTCGCGGGCGATCGACTTGCGTTCGAGCGTCACGCGGCGCGCTTTGCGAAATCGTTCGACGATGACGAGCGCATTCTTGTCGTCGACCCAGGGTGCGCTGTTGCGCTGAAACGTCTTTACCGCACCGAGTTCGGGCTCGACGTCGGGACCCGCGTTGAAGTCTTCGTCGAGGTGGTCGCGCGTGAAATCGAACGACTGGTTCCGAATGGCTTCCCGCCCGAAACCGCCGTCCGCTGGCACGACCCGTGCCAACTTGGTCGCGGCCTGGGAATCTACGAAGCGCCGCGCAAAGTGCTCGAGCGTATCTTGCGGCGACCGCCCGAAGAGCTCGATGACGCCCGGGAAGTGTCTCGTTGTTCCGGTGCGGGAGGCTTGCTCCCGACCACGATGCCGAAGCTGGCCCGCGACATCGCAAAGGAGCGTTTGGCTGCACATGCACGCGCGGGTGGCGGGCGTGTGGTGACGGCATGCGCCTCGAGCCTCATCCACCTTCGCCGGCGCGCCAACGGTGTTCGAGTCGACGATCTCGCGTCGTGGATTGCTGCCGCGGTGGATCGCCGTTGACCAAACGCCCGGCCGTGGACCTCGACGGGCCGCCGGGGCATGTAAGGGCTCCAAGAAGCCAAGTGTGGATGAGCCTGGCTGCCGTCACGTGTTCCGCAGGGTCCGAAAAAACTGCCTCACCTTGACCGTCCACCGCTCCGGCGGGGCGGCACGGTGCAAGCGGTGCAAAAGGGAATGCAACCCCGAATCCTCGGGCGCGAGCGTGAGCGCGGTGCGCGCTGCGGCCAGTGCCTCCGGAGCGCGACCGACGGCCGAAAGGGCGCGCGCGAGGAGCTCGAAGGCCCGCGGCGAGGGCGCCCCCTGGGCGATGGCGACCTCGAGGCGTTCGATCGCCCCGCCGGCGTCGCCGATCTCGACGAGGACCGCGGCCATCTCGACGAGTACGGGCAGCGCCCCAGGAGCGGCTTCGAGGGCGGCTTCGAGGGCGGCGCGTGCCGCTGCCCAGCGGGAGCGGCGACGCTCCGCGATGGCGGCGGCGAGCCACGCCTGCCATGAGCGATGCGCGGTCGCAAGCCGTCGAGCGCGAATACTCACGTCGAGGAGGCGCTCTCGCGGAGCCGAATGGGCTGCTCGAAGCAGGCTTTGGACTTCGAGGTGGACGTCCGGCTCGTTCATGGCCAGAAAGACCGCCTGGGCTTCAGCGGCTGCAGGCGACCGGGGAGCAAACTGCTGCAGTTGATCGAGGCGCACCGCGGCTTGCCGATGCTCGCCCAACGCGAGGCGCGAGCGCGCGACCAGGAGCAGCGCAGCGCAATCGATGGGCGCCCGTTCGAGGATCCGTTCGCCCAGCCGAACGAGACGCGCAGCGCGCGCAAGACCGTCCTCCTCGGAGCCCAAGACCAACTGAACGGCGCAGCGAAGGACGTCCGCTTGCGCATGGGGCGATCCCAGGGCTGTGTCGATAAGCTCCTGGGCCGCAGCCGTATCTCGATTTTGAGCGGCGATGGCCCCGAGGCGACCGAAGGCGACCGGATTCAAAGGATCGCGCGCGAGCGCGTCGCGCCATGCAAGCACGGCCCCTTCGAGGTCGCCGCCCGCGGCGAGGAGCGCGCCCTGCTCGACCGCGACGAAGGCGTCCGGCCCAGCAGCTTCGAGCGCAGATTGGAGAACGATTCGCGCGCGATCCAGTTTGCCTTGGGCACGGAGCGCCTGGGAGGCCAGTACGTAGGCCCTCGCCCGCTTGGGGTGGGTGGCGATGACAGCATTCATGCGCCGCTCGGCCTCCTCCGGTCGCCCCAGGCGTACCTGAAGTGCGGCGAGCGCTTCGACGAGATCGAGGCTCGTCGATGAATCATCCACAGCTCGCTCCAAAGCCCGGAGGGCGGCGGCAGCCAGTCTGGGGGCGGGCATGGGTCCCATGACCGCTTCGAGTGCAATCGACGCCAGACGCTCGGCCGGATAGCGTGCCTCCGGCGCGTCGACAATGGCTCGGCCCAGATGCAGCATGGCGGCGAGGCGGTCGTGCGGGCCGCCTCGGGCCGGATCGTGCAGCACGCATCGCTCCGCGCGAAGCACGCTCTCGAGCGATTCCCAGGGCAAGTCTTTCAGGCCGTCCAGCCCGCCGATCTCACCGCCGAGCAGCCCCGACAACCGACCGATGGCTTGGACGAGCGTGGCTCCCGCGTATGGGCCGTCGACCGCTTCGTCGACGCTCGCGCGCGTGCGCCCGTCGCGGGCGTCGAACGCGAGAAGCCGGATCGCACCATGGCCGTCGACCGGCGGCTGGAAGGAGCCGGTGACGACGACGCCAACGTGGGTCGAGCCGTCGCCGCGATCGGCCATATCGCGCCAGGCCGCCGGCGAAATGAAGGCTTCGACGGGGGACGGAGCACCTTCTATGCGCTCCGAATCGCGGCGGGGCCGGAGCTCTGCAATGGCGACGGACTCACCTTCGAGATGCACGAAGGCGTGCACGAGAGCGGCGAGGCCGAGCCCGAGTCCCTTGCCTTCCGTCGGGACGCCCAGCGGGATGACGACTGCGCGGGCTGCGATTTCCATGGACGGGAGGGTTTACGATCCCTTCTTGCCGTCACGGCCGGTCTCACGCCGCAGGCGTCGACCGTCGCCGAGCTTTCGATCGTACTTCGCTCGTCCATTCGGGAGCGCGGCAAGATAAAAGCGCCCTCCGGTCACCTTGGCGTCGGCGGCCTTCACGCGGTCGCGAGTCATCTCCATGAAGCGGGCCTGGGAGCGAACGAGTGGCTGCCCGGGCTTCGGGTGGACGCGCTCGTACTTGCCGTCGGGCTGGAGCAGCCAGCTCTTCACGTTGTCGGCGCACTGAAGCTGCAGGATCTCGATGAGGCGCGCACGAATGGCCGGATCTTCGACCGGCAGCATGGCCTCGACGCGACGGTGAAAGTTGCGGGGCATCCAGTCCGCGCTCGCCACGTAAACCTCGTCGCGCCCTCCGTTCGCAAAGTGAAAGGCGCGGCCATGCTCGAGGAAGCGGTCGACCAACGCACGGACTTCGATGGTTTCGCTCACTCCGGGTAGGCCTGGACGGAGACAGCAAATTCCCCGTACGAGGAGAGTGACCGAGACATCTGCCTGCGAAGCGCGGTAGAGCGCCTCGATCACGTCCGCATCGACGAGCGCGTTCATCTTGGCGACGATGCGGGCTGGCCGACCTGCGCGCGCGTGCTCCGCTTCACGCGCGATGAGCGCCAACACCGATTCGTGGAGACCCAGTGGCGCAACGAGGAGCTTGTTCCACTTCGGCGGGGCACTGTAGCCGGTTAGCAAGTTGAACAAGCTCGAGACGTCTTCGCACACGTCGGGGCGGGAGGTGAACAGCGTCAGATCGGTGTACAACCGGGCGGTCGTCGGGTTGTAGTTTCCGGTCGACAGGTGCGCGTAGCGACGAAGCTTGCCCTTCTCACGGCGCACGATGAGCAAGCACTTCGCATGGGTCTTCAGACCGAGGAGCCCGTAGACGACGTGCGCTCCCGCCTTCTCCAGCATCCGCGCCCAAACGATGTTCGATTCTTCGTCGAACCGAGCTTTCAGCTCGACGATGGCCGTCACTTGCTTGCCGCTTTCGGCGGCTCGGACGAGCGCCTTGACGATGGGAGAGTCGCCCCCGGCGCGGTAAAGCGTCTGCTTGATGGCCAGCACGTCGGGGTCGTCCGCCGCGCGCGCCACCAAGTCGACGACGGCGTCGAAGGACTCGTACGGATGATGGAGGAGCACGTCTTGCTCCCTGAGGACCGCAAAGATGTCTTCGGCCTCTCGCAGGGGCGGCACGGCGTACGGCATGAACGGCTCGTCGTGAAGTGCACGCACCTCGTCGCGGGTGATGCTGAGCAGGTCGGCCGGATTGAGAATTCCGTCGATCGAATAGACGTCCTTTTCTGGATCCAACCGGAGCGCTTTGACGAGTTTCGCAAGCGAGCCGGGCGGCGGATCCCCCGCAACTTCGAGGCGAACCGCGTTCCCGCGCTCTCGCCGACGGAGCTCCTGCTGGATCGATTGCAGTAGATCCTCAGCCTCCTCTTCGTCGATTTCGATGTCGAAATTGCGCGTCACGCGAAAGACGTAAAGGCCCTTGATCCGTACACCCGGAAAAATGGTCGATGCATGGCGTGCAACGAGGTCCTCGAGAAGGACGTACGCCCGAATCGCCGGCGCTCCGCTCGGCGTCCGCACGCCATGGACGGGCAAGACGCGCGGCAGCATCGAGGGTACTTGCACGACGCCGAAGCCGTGTTCGAGGGTCCCTTCCCGGGTGAACATCACGGCAAGGTTCAAGCTCTTATTTCGTACTTGGGGGAATGGATGGCCAGGATCGATCGCGATGGGAGTGAGGATTGGAAAGACTTCGCTGTGAAAGCGTGCGTCGAAATCGGCCAACGCTTCGGGCGGCAGTTCGCTCGGTCTGACGAGGACGATGCCCACTTCCGCGAGCCGAGGCAAAAGCTCGCCCAGGCTCTGCGCCTGCGTGGCGACGAGAGCGTGGACACGGGACGCAACCGCCGTCAGTTGCTCGGCGACGGTCATGCCGTCCGGTCCCATCTCCGCGACCTCGCCCGTCAGCTGCTGCTTGAGCCCGGCGACGCGGACCATGAAGAACTCGTCGAGGTTGCTCGCTACGATCGCGTGAAACTTGAGGCGTTCGAGCAGGGGCACGGCCTCGTTCTCGGCCTCGGCCAGAACGCGGGCGTTGAATTCCAGCCAGGAAAGCTCACGATTGAGGTAAAGGGCCGTCGAGCGGATGTCGGGCTCGGTCGGAAGAACCGTCGCAGAGAGAGGCGCGGGGGGTGACACCACTGCACCATTGGCAGAGGCCGCCGGTTCGGTCGGCGCCTTGCCGTGACCCGCGGAGTTGTGATCCATCATGAGCGGCACCAGACCGGCTACCTTAGCTTAAGTCGAGGCGAAGCCAGACGTGATGGTGGCCGAAGCGGGCGGTCTCCCGGTAATGGACGCGCACCCAGTCGGCCGCGCGCTCGCAATGGGCCTCGAAGTCGTCCCACGCGTCTTCCTCCGAGAGCAAAGGAGAGCCATCGACGAAGACGAAGGCTGCTGGCGGCTCGGCGATGACCCGGGCCAGGAGGTCCGTCTCGTGAGCCGTGCGCATTGCGCGAATGCGTTCTGCCTCGGCCCCATCGGGCCTCGCGGCCGTGCCGCCGGCGAGGGCCGCGTCCGCGTTCAGGTCGTAGGCGTAGATGTAGGGGGTCGCGCTCAAGCGCCGAGCCAGAAAGAGCAAGTACGCGTCCATGCCGTAGGTCTGGACGCGATCGTCCGGCCCGGTGTGCGACTGCAGATAACCTGCGGCTTCGCGCATTTCGTACGGGAAGTAATCCGAGCGATCGAAGTGACCGAAGTATTCGGGCGTTGTCCGCGCCCCCGGTGCACTCACCGCCCAGAGCAGCCAGGAGTCGCGGATGTACGGCGAGGCCTCCAAGGCCGTGCTGACCTCGATGGCCAGAACGACGCCGACCGCGATGGGCACGAACCGGACGAGCGCCCACGCGCGCCGTGCGACGCGCGTCCGTTCGGTGAGCCATGACGCAAAGACGATCCACTGGAGGTACACCCCGGCGGTGACGGGGTGAAAGTGGTAGGGAAAGCCTTTGCCCTGAATGACGACGCTGCCGAGAGCGCAGAGGGGCACGAGCGCCGTCACAAGCACCCTCCGCGGCATCTCATCGAGGAGCACGAGCGCGACGAAGCTCACGGCGCCACCGAGCGCGAGTGCCGCGTAGGTCGCGTAAAAGGGCGTCCCGAGGAGATCTGGAGCGGATCGAGCCCAGATGAATCGGTACATCGCCGGCACGTCGACGAGCTGAATGCGAAGGAACGCGCCGAGATCGCCGCTTACAAGAATGAATGCGATGGGCGCGACAGCGCCGATGACGCCGCCCAGCGCGAATAGGCCGATTGCGGGGCCCCGACCGATGGCCATTTTCGGGTCGACTGCAAGCACCGCGATTTGGGCGACGGTAAAGAGCGCGTAGGTTGGTTTGCCGAACCAGGGCAAGATGCTCAGCGCGCCTGCCACCGCGAGAAGCCACGGCTGGCGCGACCCGCGAGCCCCTTGACCCGCCAACTGAAGCGCCACGCTCGACAGCATGAACCAATCGAAAAAGCTTTCCCGTTGGGCGGCGTCCCAAAAGCCGTAGAGGAGGTATTGCCCGCTCAGCACGACCCAGCCGGTTATCGACCAGGCGGCCCTCTCGAGCCACGCCGGCGAACGACGGGATCGCCAGCCCGGGAGACACGCGCCGACGCCGAGAAAAACCAACGCGCTTACGCCAACATCGAGCAAGTGAAACCGGTGCTCGTCTTCGCCTCCGAAAGCAAAGAACAATCGATGGATGAGGTGCGTCAGCGGACCGTTGACGTCCCGGATGTCCCGGTAATCGACGGCACCGCGGCCGAGTGCCCATGCGACGTATTGAAAGATCCCCTGGTCACGGCCGAGCGTCGTCGCAGCTTGACGTCGGGTTGCGTCGACCACCCAGAAGAGTGGCGGAAGTGCCACGACCATCGGAGCCATGACGGCGCGCAAGAAGCGCGCCTCAGCAAGCCGACCGGCAGACATCGGAAGCGCTGTACGGTAGCACCGAGTTCTGGCGAATTTTGTTTGTGTTTCAAAAAGCTAGGTTCGTTGGCATCGTCTATGCGTCACACGGAGAACCTGGATTTACGCAGGAAAACATGTCCACAATCCCCCCCAAGATGACGGAACCGGTCCGACGTTTGGCCCTGCCGAACCAGCCGGCGCCCGAGCCAAGAGCCCGCGCCTTCGCCGAAGTCCTCTCCGCGGCACGCGGAAAGCACATGCTGATCGCGCTCCGGGGGCACCCGGATCCGGACGGCATCGCCTGCGCGCTCGCACAAGCCCACCTCGGCCAGCGCCTCGGGGTGGCCCAAACGACCATCGGCTACTGCCACGAGCTCAGTCACCGCGAAAACCGCGCGCTTGTGAAATTGCTCGGGCTCGAGCTTCGAAAGATCAAGAGCGTCCGTGAGGTCGGCCGGGTCGATTTCCTCGGGCTCGTCGACGCGCATGAAGTCGATCCGGATCTCGTCGATGGTGCCGAGTACGAAGTGCTCACCATCATCGACCATCACAGGCCCACTTCGCCGCCGAAGGCCCGTTTCGTCGACATGCGCCTCGACGTCGGCGCGACGGCCACCATTTTCGTCGAGTACATCGAGGAACTCGCCGCCCTCGACGGGGACGTCGAGGAAGACCGGCGTATTGCCACTGCGCTCATGCACGGCTTGGCCACGGACACAGATGATTTCATGCTCGCGCGGGCCACCGACTTCCGCGCCGCCAGCCTCATCGTCGAAGTCTGTGATCGCGACCTGCTGCAGGATCTGTCGAGGCGACTCATCGCTCCGACGGCCATGGACGTCATCGCGCGGGCGCTGCAGGCGCTCGTCGTGCGCCGAAACTTCGCGATGGCCGGTGTCGGCTTCGTCAGCGAGGCCGATCGCGATACGATTGCTCAGGCTGCGGATTTTCTCGTTCGGCGTGAAGACATCGACACCTGCGTTGTCTATGGCGTCGTCGGCGACAAGTACATCGAGGGATCGCTGCGAACGCACTCGCCGAGCGTCGATCCGGCGGTTTGGCTCGAACAAGCCTTCGGCTCCGACGACAAGGGTCGCCCTTTCGGAGGGGGCCGGCGCGACAAGGGCGGCTTTCGTATCCCGATCGGCTTTTTGGGTCGCGTGACGGATCGGGCCCAGCTCTGGCAACTGGTCGAGCACGCGGTACGGACGGCGCTCCTCCGTCAATCCGGCGAGGAACCGACCCCGGGCGTGATCGTGGCGCCGGTCACGCCCGCGTGAGCGCGGGGCCGCGGCGGGCCGCTTGAGAATCGCCTTCTTCGGGCTCCCCCTGGCCGCCGTATTGCTCGCCGCAGACGGGCATTCGATCGTTTACGCGGCCGCGTGCCGTCGTGGTCCGGGCTTGCGCCGTCTCACCCGCGACATCGCGCCGGGAAACACGTGGCTTCGCCCGGCCGTCGACCTCCCCGAGACGTACGATCGGGTGCGCGCGGCCGCCCCCGATCTCATCGTCAGTTGGTTTTGGACGAGGAAACTGCCTGCCCACCTGCTCGATCTGGCTCCGACCGTAGGCGTCCACCCATCCCTTCTTCCCCGTCATCGGGGACCCGATCCGTTCTTTTGGGCCATCGACGGCGGTGACGAGGTGACGGGAGTCACCGCACATCGACTGGAGGCCGAGTACGACACGGGCGCCATCCTCGGACAGCGTGAAGTGCGCATCGGCGCCGGATGGAACGCCTGGGAGCTCGCGCGGCGGCTCGATCGCCCGAGTCTCGCGCTCCTGCGCGAGGTCGCGGCCGCCTTTCGAGCGGGTCGGCCTCCCCCAGCCATCGCCCAAGATCCCGCTGCGACAACGGTCGCGCCCGCCCCGGACGATGAGGATCTCGAGATGAACTGGTCTTGGACGGCCGAACGACTGGAACGCCGCGTCCGAGCTGCAGCGCCTTGGCCCGGTACCTGGACCGAAATCGGTGATCGCCGCGTCACCTTGGTCCGAGTCCGTCCGACATCTCAGTTCCCGAGGACCCTCGTACCCACGGAAGCCGCCGTGCGCCCCGATGGGGTCGCGGTCGTTCGCGCTGCCGACATCGCCCTCGAGCTCCTCGAGGGTCGTGACGAGGACGATGGATCGCTCAGGCTGGAGGACCTCGCGCGGATTGTCGAGGCGGCGCGTCCTCCGGCATGACCGGACCGGGTCGACTCCATCCGTGTTGGGCCGGTCGCTTTGCGGTTGCATGGTGCGGCGCGCTACTGTTCGATCTCCGAAGAAAGGGAGAGGCGAACCGTGTCCGACGTCGTCACGCTTGCGCGGAGCGCGCGAGAATCGCTCGCTCGGGGGCTCAACGCGCTACAGGGGGATCCGAACGTGCCGCGCCACCTCGTCGACCTGGCTGCGCCAATCGCACAAGCGATGGGCGCACTGCACCAGATCGAGCGCTCCGGCGGAGCGGGCGTCGCGACCAACGCGCAAACGGCAATGGCGCTATTACAAAATGCGCTCAGTCGTCTCCAAGCGCAGCCTGTCGAGCAAGCACCCGTCGCGACGGCGCTCGAAGCCGTGGCCGGGGCGCTCGGGACGGTCCACACACTCGCCCGGACGGGCGCCCAACCTCCGCCCGGGCCGCAGGCCCAACAAGGAGCAAAAGCGGGGGTGCCCCCGGCGGCCCCGCAAGCGGTGAAACCTGCGGTCTCTGCGACAGCACCTGCCGCGGCCGTTCGTCCGCCATCTCCGCAAGCCGCTCATCAGCCCGCGCCGGCGGCCGCGGCGCCGCCGCAGCCCGCGGCGGCGCCCCCACCGGTCGTCCAGAGGGCACCGGCGCCGCAACAGCAGGTTTTACCGCAGAATCCTCGCGCCGGGGCTGCACCATCGCCAGGTATCGACCACGGACCGGTCACCGCCGAGCTCGGAGCGCACAGCCCCAGTAACTTTTACAAGGGGCTTTCGGGCAATGACATCATTGACCATGGAGGGCTGTTCGTCTCGACCTACAAACTGCCCAAGATCGGTCAACTGGTTCGTTTGCGCGTTTCGTTGCCGGGCGGATACGAGTTCGAGGCAAACGCGGTCGTCCGCTGGCGGCGCGAGGCGAGCGACGCCGGAAATGACGCGCCGCCAGGGTTTGGGGCGCAGTTCACGGAGATCACGTCGGAAGCCCGACAGCTCGTGTACCGATACGTCCGCAATCGAGAACCTCTTTTTCACGACGATCTCTGAGAACTTTCGCCGCCTCAAAATCACTTGTTTCGACCCTCGGGCATTCTTCTCGCGACCGCGGTGGTCGCGGCCGCGTCGCTCCTCGGGCCGACCGCCCGTGGGGCAGACGACCCGAAACTTCTCTGGAAATCGATCGAGACAAAACACTTTCGTATCACGTTTTACTCGACCGAAGAGGAAGTCGCCGAGCATGTCGCGACTCTCGCGGAGTCGATCTTCGGGCGCCTCTCGGCGGCTGTCGGATGGCCTCCGAACGAGATTACGGAGATTGAACTCACCGACCAAACGGACAGCGCGAACGGCTCGGCAACGGCCCTGCCGTACGACGCCATCCGCCTCTTCGTGACGGCGCCGGACGACATGTCGCCGCTCGGCGATGTGGACGACTGGTACCTCGAGCTGGTCACGCACGAGTTCACGCACATTCTCCACACCGATCACATCGAGGGCCTTCCGGCGCTCGTCAATCGCATCTTGGGCAAGACCCTCGCACCCAACCAAGTGCAGCCCCGGTGGCTGCTCGAGGGACTCGCGGTCTTCGAGGAAAGCGCGCGAACGAGCGGCGGCCGACTGCGATCATCGATGTGGAACATGTTTATGCGTGCCGATGTGCTCGAGCACAACACGGCACCCCTCGACGTATTCTCGAATACCCCGCGCCGGTGGCCGCAGGGAAACATCTGGTACCTTTATGGTTCTTTTTTCATGCAGTGGATCGCGGAAACATACGGCGAACAGGCGATTCGCGAGATGATTGACGACTACGGGCACCAGCTCATTCCTTACTCGATCAATCGATCCATCCGCCGCGTCACCGGGCGGACTTTCGAGGAGCTCTACCCGGCGTGGATCGACTCGTTGCGCCGCAGCTTCGGCGCCCAGGTGGAGCGCATACGCGAGCGGGGCATCCGCGAGGGCATTCGTCTGACCCACACGGGAAACACCGTGGAGCACCCGCGCTGGATCCCTCCGAACGCATGGACCGATCACGCCGGCGATCTGGCCTTCTACGTCGACGACGGCCACTCGATGCCGGGTTACTGGGCGCTTCCCCTCGTCCGCAATGCGTCTGGGCAGATCGTCGGATCGCGCGAGAATGCCCGCGATCTCCTGATCCGCATGAACGGCGTCGGAGGTCTGTCTTTCACGACGTCCGGAGGCGCTGTCTTCAGCACGCAAGAAGTGCACGAAAACCTGTTTTTTTTCGACGATCTGTTCGAGCTCCCTCAACACAGCAGGAGCACGACCGGACTCGATTCGGAACGCGTGCGCTGGAGCGACGGTTGGCGAGCCATCGACCCGAGCTTGTCGCCCGACGGAACGCGCGCGGTCTTCACTACGAATCACCGTGGAACGACCCGGCTGATGATTGCGGACGTCGTTCCGTCTCCGGACCGGGCAGGGCTGCACGCTCTCGCGAACCCGCGCGTCCTCGTGCCAAGCGAGGCGTTCGACCAATCCTTCACTCCGCGCTTTTCGCCGGACAACCGTCATGTCGCCTACTCGTGTTGGCGACGCGGCGGATATCGCGACGTGCGCATCGTAGACACATTCGACGGATCGTACGTCGAGGTCACGCACGATCGCGCGATCGATGCCGACCCGGTGTATTCGCCCGAGGGTCGATGGCTCTTCTTTCACTCGGATCGGACGGGGGTCGCGAACGTCTACGCCTACGAGGTGGCGACGGGTCGCCTTCGTCAGGTCACGAACGTCATCACCGGCGCTTACCAACCCGAGCCCTCGCCTGACGGAAAATCGCTCGCCTACGTCGGCTACACGCACGACGGCTACGACGTCTTCGTCCTCCCCATCGACGATTCCCAGTGGTTGGACCCATTGCCCTACGAGGAGACGCGACCGCCCGCTCCGGCCGAGCCGGCTCCGCTCGCCACGGCCACGATGCCCTACGATCCGTGGCATACGTTGGTGCCGCGGAGCTATTCGGCACAGGTGACGCCCGGAAACTTCGGACAAGCGAGCATCGTCAGTGTCTCGGGAAGCGATATCGCCGGCCACCACGCGGTCGTCGCAAGTTTAACGACGGAGTGGGACCGTCCGGAGATCGAAGGAAGCGTCTCCTATGGTTACTCGCGCCTTCCGTTCGATGCGGGCGTGAGCGTCTTTCGCCAAATCACGCCATCGACATTTCAGGTCGGAGGAAACACGCTGCCGTGGGTAGAGGAGACGGTCGGAGTGTCGAGTTCCGTCGCCTACTCCATTCCGCGCGCGTTCGACTCGCAGGCATTTTCCCTCTCTTACAGCGTCGCGCGGGTGGCGGGTCGGATCGCCATTCCCGTCAGCTCCCTCAATCCGTATGACACCCCCGCTTACCCGACCGTCGGGCTGCTGGGAGCTCTTCACCTCGGCTGGGCCTATTCGAATGCCGCAGGTTTCCTCTGGAGCGTCGGCAACGAGCAGGGCTTCGACGCGAGCGCGACACTCGACGTGTCGGACCCGACCCTCGCGAGCGACTTTTCGGGATATGCTGCGACGGTCAACTTCGCGACGTATCTGCGTATGCCGTGGCTGCAGCATCATGTCCTTGCACTTCATGCGGGTGGAGGGGCAAGCGGAGGGAATGCGGGCGGCGACGGGCCATTTTACGTGGGGGGATTCGTGGACGAACCGCTCGTCAGCACCGTGCAGAACACACTCATTCAAGGCGGAATCGTCTTGCGCGGTTATCCGGTCGTCGCGGAGGTCGGGCACTACTACGGCCTCTTCAATGCCGAATATCGATTTCCAATCATCAATGTCGACCGGGGACCGTCGACCCTTCCGTTCTTTATCAATCGGATTGCGGGAGCGGCGTTCGTCGATTACGGGAGCGCGTTCGACGACGCCAACAGCGCTGAGTTCAAAACCGGCGTCGGGGGTGAGCTTTGGTTCGACCTGACGCTGGGATACATCCTCGACTTCACATTTCGTGCGGGATACGCCCGCGGTCTGGCGAGTGGCGGTATCAATAAGACGTATTTCGTAGCGTCGGTGCCATTTTGATTCGACGAGAGCCCTCGTCTCGACCCAGAGCCCCCGCGGGCTATACGAAAAAGTTGGCCTTGCCCGGTCGCCCGTGGTCTGCGAGGGGGATGCGGACGCCTCTCTCTCTTGCCGTGATGCTCGGACTATGCGGCGGGTGCCTCGTCCCCCCGACTCCGCTGGCGCGCGCGCAAGAAACGACCCAGGAATTCAACCTCGATACGCGTTTTGGACGCCTCGAGTCGGCGATCGAGCATGTCGCCCCGTCCGCGCGCGAAGAATACGCAACACGTCACAAGGCGTGGGGCAGCGGCGTTCGCATCGCGGAGCTCGAGGTCGCCGGCATGAGGCCCAAGGGCGAGCACGACGTCGAAGTCATCGTGCGGGTTTCCTGGTATCGGCCCGAGCAAGAAGAGCTGCGCACGACAACGCTCGCCCAGAAGTGGCACGAGAAGGGCGGATGGCAGCTCGTGGCCGAGGATCGCGTCGACGGCGACGCTGGCTTGCTGGGCGATCCCGTCGTCTTCCAGGCGCCACCGAGCGGTCCGGCACAGTTCCCGACGATCCGACTGGGCGGGGCTGCAGACTGAGGGGACACCGGCGCCGTCGCCGTTTCTTCTTTGAAGCCATCCGCAGCGGAGTTGGAAAAGCGAGGCGAAGGCCCCGCCTGGCCGTCCGGTTCGACCCGAATGGGCGGGTCTCCCCGAACCGGGTCGTTCAGGTAGCCAACGCTGGGACCGGATCGCCGTTGACCTCGCGAAAAGCCCGAGCCATGTGATGGGTCGAAGACCTGGCGTCGTTGGGGACGAAACGCGAGCAGGCCGCGGCTGGCGCTCGACCTGGGCTCGCCAGGGTGTCGCTCACTCGTTTGCAGCGGGTGCCGCCGACGAGGCAGCCTTGCTCCGCTTCGGCGACGCCGCCTTCTTCGCCCCGGGCGCTACGGCCGCCTTGCGCTCGGCCGACTGACGCTTGAGGCGAGCTTTCTTTTTCACCTGCCCCTTGCGGCGTTTCATTTTCATCGAATTGCGGCGGTCGTGCTTTCCCACGGCGCGCACCATGCCCCCTCCGCGCGGGCAGGGTCAAGCCCGACGCAGCCTCGAGCGGGCTGATTTCTGCGGCTTCAGCCAGTGCCCTCGGCAGCGGCCGTCTC
The DNA here is from genome assembly GCA_050013115.1 of Polyangiaceae bacterium. Taxonomy (GTDB): domain Bacteria; phylum Myxococcota_A; class Polyangia; order Polyangiales; family Polyangiaceae; genus Palsa-1150. Next base: position 36,839 of record JBEKFX010000019.1, on the reverse strand, counting down.
GCGGCTCCGCACTTCGAGGCGATAGCGGCTGTTGATGGTCTCGATATAAAAGACCTCGCGCCCAGCAATGCGAAGGACGCGCTTGACTGGGGTGGTCACGTATTCGTGCATCCCATCTGGGAATTCGATGACGACCACCGAGCCCTTGCGCGGTGCTCGGATGAGACGGCCACCCACGGACCGCGCGCCCTTGCCGAGCTTGCGAAGGACTACGTCCACATCCATCAATCTAGCATCCTCTGACCTGGCGTCTACCCATAGCCGGCCGCCCGATCGGTCAATTGTCGCCGCCCACGTCCCTTTCTCGTTCCCTCGAGCTCTCGCGGTCTCCTCGGTCGTGGCGTTCTTGCGCCCCTCGCTGTTTGGCCCACGTTTGCCGATGCTTATCGATGCCCACGCTTGTCCACACTACGGCTCCCCGCCTTTGGCGATGCAAGCAAGCGACCAGCCTTGCGCTTCCCTTGGTCGATTGATCGCTCGGAAGAGGCGGGCTTTCTGGCACTCGACGCCGTCGTACCTTGGGGCCGACGTCGCGGCCGGCAGCGGTGAGTTCGTAGGTGAGTTTGCGCCCGTCGGTGCGGGCACCGGGAGGATCGCTGCTTGGGCTGGCTCGGAGTACGCTGCCGGAGCGGTTGGGGCCTCGGGGCGGGACGACGGGATCGACGACACTGGAGGCGGGCGGGAGACCGGGTGCAGCGGCTTGGACGCGCTCTGCGGGGCGCCGGCGATGAGCGCGGGAATGGCGGGAGGAGGCGACGAAGGGTCGGTCGGCCCGGGAGTCTCCGGCGTCCGGGCCGCCGCGAGCGGCGCCGCTGGAACCGAAGAAGCGCTTGCTGAGGCGGCCTTTGGCGGTCCTCGTGTCGCCCCGCGCTCCGCGACTGCGATGGCCACGGCAGTGGCCAAGCCCAAAAGGCCCGCAACGGCGAGTGGCCCAGCCCGGCGAAGAGGCTTGCCGGCCGGCGGCCGAAGAGACTCGCCGGGCGTTGGTAGGGCCATGTTGCCCGCTGCGGGGGTGACGCCGCGACGCCCGCCGGGGCCGAACGCTGGGGCGCCCAACGCCACCGCAAGATCGAGCGCCGCGGCGGGCTCCGTTGGATGTGGATCGGGGCCTCCGGACTCGATTTGTGTCGGCGCGAGGCCATGGCCCTCGAACGCTTCGATGAACTCGCGCACCGACTGAAAGCGTTGATCTGGCGCCTTCGAAAGCGCGCGTTCGAGCGCCCTGCGCATCGAGGTCGGAACGCGCTCCCCTTCCGCCAGCGACTCGATGGGGATCGGTTGCTGGGTCATGTGCTGGCTGGCCCACTCCCACGCTGTCGTCGCGTGAAAGGGAAGCTTTCCCGTCAGCATTTCGTACGTCATGATGGCGAGCGAATAGATGTCGCTACGTGAATCGATCGGTTGGCCCGTGAATTGTTCGGGGCTCATGTAGGGCGGCGTCCCCAGAACCATCCCCTGCTGGGTGAGCTTTTGTTCCAGGGCGTCCTCTTCCTTCGAGCGCTTCGCGATCCCGAAATCGAGAACTTTGACGAAATCCTTTTGACCAGCGCGAGAGACGAGCACGACGTTGTCCGGCTTCAGATCGCGGTGAACGATTCCTCGCGAATGCGCTTCCTCGAGCGACCCACAGACCTGCTCGAGAACATGAGCCACGCCGGACGGATCCATGGCCCCTTCGGCCGCCAGCAGTTGGGCGAGGCTTCTCCCCTGCAGAAATTCCATGACGATATAGAGGGTGCCTTCGGCGGACGATCCGAAGTCGTAAACTTGGATGGTGTTGGGATGCTCGAGCTCTGCGATCGTCGCAACCTCGCGCTGAAAGCGAGCCTCGATACTCGGATCACGCGACAAGTGGGGGTGAAGGGTCTTGATGGCCACGCGACGCTTGGTCGTCCCGAGCTGCTGCTCCCCTTCGTAGACGGCCCCCATCCCACCCTCTCCGAGCAGGCGAAGGACCTTGTATTTGCCGCCCAGCGTTTGTCCGAGCAGCGGATCGACAGGCGGACCTTCGTGCGCCAGGGCCGGATTCTGGGGAGCGCCGCAGGCCGGACAATAACGAGCGGAGCCGTCGACGACGGAGCGACACGAAGAGCACTGCATGGCAAGAAGAAGTCTAGGGTACTCCCCGCCACGAAGCACCCGGAAGAGCGGAAGCGTCAGCGCGTCGAGGTAGCCGGCCAGGGGAGCGACCACCGGCGGTTCGTTGCCCGATCCCAAAGCTCGAGGCGGGTGCCCCGCGAGGTCGATGGGAACACCACACCCACGCGGGTCCGAAGCTTCGCACTCAGCGAGAGCGCGTGGACGCCGCCGTCGATTGGACCTTCGACTTCGGAATCGGCGAGAAGCGGAAAGTCGAACCGAACCCGTTCGATCAAGGTGGGCCCCTCGAAGAGTTCGAGCGCGAATCGCCCCATCACGCGGGGGGTCGTTTGGGGAGCGGGCAGCTCGATGGCACGGACGCCAAGGAGCCAGGGGGCGCCTCGATCCCACCGCAAATCGAAGACCCACTGTTTCTGTGCGACAAGGGGGGGAGGATCGGGCGGCGTGCGGGTGACCGCAAAGTCGGGCAAGGCCCCCGCGTCGAAGGCGCGGCTCATGTCCAGGGTGCGCCGGGATTCGCCGGCTAAGGCAGAGAGCGCGAATGCGCCGAGGGCGGAGACGACGATGAGGGCGGGTCGAAGACGCAAGCCGCGCAACGTTCCCATGCCGACGGCTCTCCGCCAAGCTCAGACCACAAAGCCAGGAGCTCGACCGGGATGGGAGCCTCCACGGCCACGGGTCGGCCGGCCGCGTCCGGCACGACGACGCGAACGGCATGCAGAGCCACACGGCCCGGCGCGAGGACGCGGCCCGAAGGCATGGTTACGCGGATGGGACCGCCGTATGCCGAATCGCCGAGCAGCGGGGAGCCTGCATGAGCCGAATGGACCCGAATCTGGTGCGTTCGACCGGTCCGGGGTGATACCGCGAGCATGGCCGCACCTCCTCGAATGCACGCGCAGGTCGCGAATGCCGTCAGGGCCGGGATCGCGTCGCGGCCGTACGGCTCGCGCAAGCGCGGGTCGCGCGCACGGCCGATGGGGGCCTCCCATGTGCCGGCGGCGGGCACCGGAGCGCGGATGGCCAGCGCCGCGTAGCGCCGTTCGTACTTGCCGGCCGCGCGAGCCTGGAGGAGGCGCTGCGCGGCCGCCTGAGTTCGCGCCAGCACGACGACGCCGCTCACGTCCCGGTCGAGGCGCGACGTCGGATGAAGGCTGTCCGGCCGCACGCCCAAGTCGCGAGCCACGAGGGCGACGAGCGCGTGCGATGCACCGGCGTGATCCGCAATCGTCGGAATTCCCGCAGGCTTGCTGACGGCTACGAAGTCGTCCGCTTGAACCAAAATCGCGATTTTGCCGTGCGCTTCCACCGCCCGGGCGATTTCGACGACATCGCCCTCGTTCACCGACTCGTCGTCGGACCGCACCCGCTTTCGGCCGATGAAAACGCGCCCCTCGGTCACGGCCCTTCGGTCGACACCGGCCTTGTCCAGAATGTCGCCGACCCGAGAGCCATCGCCGCCGTGCGCCTTCCACCGCATGGTTTCGGTATAGCGCGCTCGGGCCTCGATCCCCCGCTCAGACCTTGACCCACTCGACGCCATCGCCGCCGTGCGCCTTCCACCGATGGATTCGGTGCAGGGCGCTCGGGGCTCGATCCCGCCACTCAGACCTTGACCCGCTCGACGGTGCCGCGGTCGCCGTCGACCCGCAGCAGATCACCGAGCCTGATGGCCCGAGTCGCTCCGGCGACATTGACGACGCTCGGAACGCCGAACTCGCGCGCCACGACCGCGGCGTGGGACAGCGGACCGCCGAGCTCGGTGACGACGCCGGCGGCCACCAGAAAGAGCGGAGTCCAGCCGACGTCGGTCGTGTGGACGACCAGAATTTCGCCAGGCTGCAGCGCGTCCATTTCATCCTCTCGAAAAAGAACGCGCGCTTTGCCCTCCACGACGCCGGGGCTCGCAGCGAGCCCGCGCATCACGGCTCCGCCCAGGGGCGGCAAAACGACGGGAGGCGGGGCTCCGACGAACGTGCCCGGGGGATCGGGGCGCGCCCGGTCGCGTGCGAGCTCGGCCCTGCGGGCGCGGACGAGCGGCGCGAGCTCGGCGCGCGGTGCACGCAAAGCCGTAACGACCTCGTCAATCGTCAGGAGAAAGACGCTTTGGATGCTCGCGAGCGGCGAGCCGGCTTCGCACAGAGCTCGCCAATCGGACTCGAGCTCGGGATCGCGACGCAAAAGACGTCTGTCCGCGTCGAGGGCCGCTTCACGGAGCATTCCAAGCACGCGCGTGACCCAGGCGCGCATGCGTTCACGAGAGCGGGCCGCACGTTGGGCACGCGAAACGAGGTGCCGAATGACCGTCTGCTCGACGAAACCGAGCCCGACGAGCAGGCGCGCCATCTCGGCGTCGGCCTGAGCCTTGGCCCGGGCAACGGTTCCGCCCGCTCGTTCCGCATCCGTCCGGAGCGCGGCTCGGAGCATGCGAAGCACGGGGCGCGCGTCCTCTTTCCACCGCGGCGTCGACAGCTCGACCTCGCGCACCGCCCGATCGCCATAGAGTTCGAAAAAACTCTGGAGCGCACGATGGGTCGCGCCCTCCGGGATGGCGTCGAGGCCAGTCGTCGAATCCCGCTCGATGGCCGCCCGCGCCTCCGGCTCTCTCCGGGCCAGCGCAGCGACGTGCATGACCCCGATGCCGGGCCGCGCGCTTTCGAGATCGCGGATGCCGCTCGTCAAGGATCGTGCGAGGCGGTCGGCGTCGGCGGGCGCAGCCCGCTCGAGCACCCGTTTCAATGCGAGGTGGGTGCCGAGGGTACTCGACGCGCACGTCAACATGACGGTCCCCGTCCGCTCGAGCAGCGCTTGGATGTCGCGCAGCCGGCGCGCAACGCCGTCGTCAGGCAGGATGGCCAGATCGAGTACGCTCTGGGCCCGCCACTGCTTTTCGGCAAAAGCCTCGAACGCCTTGACGTCGTCGTCCAAGCGCAGCTGCTCGCGAAGAAGGCGCGACGCGGTGATTGGAAAGCGTGCGTAGAAGCCCCGTCGGCTAACCCCCTGCACCTGGGTGGCGAGCTGATCGCCGCCCCCGCCCCCTCCGAGTTCGACCAGCATGCGGGGGTCGAGAAAGGGAACCTGGGCGGCGATGCGCATGAACTGCGTGAGATTCAGATAAAAGCGACCGTGGACGTTGCCGACGAGTCGCGCGTTTTTCGGGACTCGGCAGCCGAGCGCAGCAAAAGCGCGACGAAAGCCTGCCTCGCTGAACGCGCCCGCGACGGACCACGTGAAGGGTGTCGCAACGCCGGGGAGGGCCTCGCCGACGTTCACGTTGCTCCAAACGGTCTCCGCGTCACCGCCGTCGGGAAAGCCGCGCCCGGTCGCCGGCCGGGCTTGGACGATCCAGGTCCGCTCTTCGTCGCAGGCAAACTCCACGTCCCAGGCGACCGGCTCGAGCTTTTCAAGGCGACTGGCGATGCGCACCAGCATCTCGAGCGCCTGCGGGCCAAGCGCCGGAAGGTCCGGGGCCTCGACCTTGACGTCCTGCAGTTGCCCGTCGCGCACGACAGTGGCGGTTTCCTTGTGAGCAATGATGGCGTCGACGGGCCGTCCACGCGCATCGATACGCAGAACGTCGGGGGTCGTCACGCCGTTGACGACCGGTGCGCCGAGGCCAAAGCCGGCGTTGACGATGCGCTCCTCCTCGCCTGGTGACACCCGCCCCCGCGCACCCGGCGAACGGGTGAACATGACTCCTGCGGCTCGGGCTTCCACCATGCGCTGCACGACGAGACCCATGCCGACGTCGCGCACCCCGTGCGCGGCGAGGTAGGCCAGCGCGCGGCCGCTCGAAAGAGAGGCCCAGACCTTTCGGACGGCGGCAACGAGCGCCTCAGGACCGATGACCCCGAGCACACTCTCGGCGAGGCCCGCCATCGAGACGAGCGCGCCGTCCTCGCAGGTCGCGCTTGATCGCACCGCAAGCCCCCAGGGAGAGCGGGCTCCGAGATCGGCCCACAGGCCGAAGAGTTCGAGCTCCAGGCCATCGGGCAACGGCGCTGCAAGGATCATCTGCCTGACTTCCGCAGCGCGCAAGTAGCCAGCTCTTCCGTGCGCCGCGCGAAGGAGCGCGCGAGGTTCGGCGCCCGGAGGGAGCGCGCGAATGGCTTGGGCGAAAGCTTCCGCAGGCAACACCGCGGCCTCGGGTACTTCGAACCCATGGCGCACGAGCCAGACGAGACGCGCCGCCTTTCCTCCGATGGTACGAGGATCGTCACCCCCGCGCCGCTGCGCGAGAGCTGCGACCGTCACCAGCCACGAGGACATGCGCGCGATGGTAACCGCAGGCGCTCGTCAGTCGACCGACTTGTAGGCGCGACCCGAGAGCGTCACCTTCGTCTTGCCTTCGAGAAGCACCGCCTCCCCCGTGTCCTCGTCGATCGTGACGAGCGACGCGCCGAGCGCGGCGGCCTTGTTGCGCAGGTCATTTCGGGCGGCCGCTTGCGCGCGGTCGACGTCGTCGGCGGCCGCCTGACCCCGCACTTCGCCGATGAGCTGATATGCGTTGGGGCTGGGGCTATCGGTCGCGATCTCCACGTCTTCTGCTGCGGGGGCGAGGACGACGTAGTCCGGCAGCTCGTCGGCGCACCCTGCGGATAACACCAACACGGCGACCACGAGCCTCATCATGGCGGCCATCGTACCGCCGTGCGGAAGATGGCGCCCTCGACCTTTAGCCGTGCTGGAGATTTCGATCATGCCAAAGCAAGAGCCCGAGCGACCCCGGGCCTCGGTTGAAGACGTAGTCGTGCGGTCCCGGAAACTCGGAGAAATCATGAACGATACCCGCCGCATTCCAGGACCGCGAGAGTGCCTCGATGGGGTCGCGAAAGTAGTCTTCTTCACTCGTCAGCAGTCGAAGCTTCATGTCCGGACGCCGCGCGCGAGCTCCGCGAGCCAGCGAGACCCATTCCGCGGCCTGCTCGTCGCCGATCGCCGGTTGAATGCCTCCGACGGCGCCGAACGCGTCCGGGCAGGTCAGCCCGATTCGAAGCGCCACGATCCCGCCGAGGGAGACACCGTCGATCCCGGTGGCTTCCGGCGCCGCGATGGCCGGGGTCTCGCTGCGCGCCCGGGGCAGCAAGGTCTCGATGACGTAGTGAGCGTACGCCGCGATATCACTCGTGCCCGCTGGATGGACGTCGGGGAGCCAGGGGCACACGATGATGAGGCCGCCGAAAGGGCGCGACGCAAGCTCGACGTTGGCTCTGTTCAGGCGTGGAGCGTCCACCAAGCCCTCGTAGTCCGCTGCGGTCAAAGGTGGGGCGCACACGCGATCGACGGCTCGCATGAGCGCGTAATCGCGCGGCCAACCGAGCGCCCCCTCCGCAGGCGATTTCAGTGCCTCGCCTCGGCCGTGGAGCGCAACGAGCACGGGAAATCGGGCCTCCGGACCGCCCCAGCGCGGCACGACAACCGTCGCGCGTGCCCTCCCCCATGACTGCGGTCCAAGGTCCCACTCGAGCAGGCGGGCGTGGCGCGCGCTCGGGCGAGGGCCTGCTTGTCCGCTCGCCGACCCCTCTCCGTGTGCGCAGGCCAGAGCGCCCGCGACGCCCAAGAGGAATGAGCGACGAACGAACGCCGATCTCACTTCGGTCATTCCGGTGGGCGGGAGGAGCCAAGCTCCCCCGCCGCAGCGCGCACGAGGTCAACCAGCGTCGGGTCCGTAGCGAGGCGCTCCCGGAGTGTCGAGCGTACGGCTTCGAGCGCGGCGGGGGCCAGCGATGAAAGGTGAGACGTGGCCTCTGCGACCTTCAAGTCGAGGTAGCCCTCCAGGCTGAGCTTGCCCGAGCGTAGTTGTGCGATGGCCCCCGTGGGAGCATCGGGAGCGGAGGCAGCCGTGGCCGCTCGCGCCGGAGAGAGCTCGAACGGACGCGCCGGCTCGGCCGGATGCAGAGGAGCGTCGATTGCGACGGGCTGGGTCAAAGGCCCCTTCTTGCCGATCTGGTCGATACCCATGGCGCCTTGAATGGATAGCTTAGGTTCAAGCCCGAGTGGCCGTCGACGAGCTCCGCACGAAACGGCTGCTCCGGTTCATGCGGACTCCGACCCGACCCGATGCGTTCGGGCGAACTCAAGCGTCTGCCTGCGCCAGAGGCGCCGCCGGCCAATCTACCCCATTTCGATCGTTTCAACTGAGAAGTTGCGTGCAAAATCAGCGTTTCCACAGGATGGATGCCCGACGCACCCGATGTTCGCCGGACGACGCTCCCACGTCGTCGAACACGATGGCGTCCCCAGCCACGCGAAATGCAACGTCAAAGGACGGAGGGGCATCGAGTTCGAGGAGCCGAAACACATTCTTCGAGGGGGCGCCGTCCTCGGTCAGCCCGACGGCGTCGAGGTCGACGCCTTCTCGCCCGGCGTGTGAGACGACCGCGCGAGCGCCCCCCAATTCTCGTGCGAGAACGATTCCGGTCGGACGCTCGCCCGGTACGAAAAGCAAGGGCACGGGAGTCGCCGCAACATGACCCGTGCGGTCGATTCGCGCGATCATGGCGGCACCCGGTCCTTCGAGGCCCGAAGGGGCGTCTTCGATCCAGCCGAGGAGCGCATCGCCGTTCGTCGACGGCAAGAGCCAGGGGGTTCTCGAATGCCGATCCGTCGCGAGCACCCGCACATCGTCACTTGCGCGCGTGGCGTCGGCTGCATGGAGCGTCATGACGAAAATGTCTGCAACGCCTTCTCGAGGATTGTCGCGGGGGTCGCTCCAGGCAACCCACGCGACGTCACCCTGGACCGCGACCGCGACGTCGTCGGCGTCGCCGGGCGCGTGCGTGAGCCGCTGGTCGCCGGCGGTCCGTTTGAGCTCCCGATCGACCTTGGCCGCATACACTTCGCCGTTGCCCATGCGGCCGTCGACCCAAGCCACGAGCCACCCGTCGCCCGCCCAAGCGAGCGCGACGTCGCTGGCCTCGCCCTCGGTCTGAGTGAGACGGACTTCGCGCACGGTGTGTCCACGGGCGTCGATTCGCGCGAGGTGGACCTCCGGATCACCGGCGTCGCGAGCCACCCAGGCCAGCGCGGCGTCGTCTTCGGTTCGACCGCCCAGCGCCATCGCGACGCCGCCAACGGCCACGGCCCGCGTCGTGAGGACCCTCGGCCGATCGAGCAGGTGACCTGCGTCGTCCGCGCAAAAGAGGGTGATTCGGGCGCTCGACCGACGGCGAACGTCTGGGCCTTCACGGGACTCGCTCAGCGCAGCCACGAGGGTGGCGTCGCCGAGCTTGACCGCCCCGAGATCCGCGTACGGTTGTCCGGAGGCCAACGTCGCGAGGCCGGTGACGCGCGGAGCGTCCGGTGGAAGGGCGGCCGTCAGCGGGACGGCGAACGGCGATGTTCTCGCGATCACATCGACGCTGTAGACGGGCGTCGGGAATTGACTGGGTGCAGCGAGGACCGAGCAGTGGCGTTCGGCTTCGCAACGCAGGTCCCACGCCACGACAGCGGGATCGCGCCCGCCCGTGCCGACGAACAGCGGCTCGGCCTGCGACGGTTCGAGCGTGTCGCCGAAGCGCAGAACCGTCGGAACGATCGGGCCGACGCACGCCCGGTCGCTCATGTCGGCAAGGCACGCCCGTGCGGACGTGAGGAGAGCGTAACCAGATCCGTCGGGAACGAGCTCCGTCGTCGTCCCGCTAGCCACTTCGAGGGACGTGACGGACCGCGCCGCAAGGTCCCCCTGTGCAGAAACGGCGGCCAGGTGAAGCTCGCGCGTCGGCTTGTCGTGCCCGCGAGGCTCGTCCCAAGCGAGGGCGGCCGTTCCGTGACCGCCCGAAGCGAGCGCCACGAGCGAACATCCGCCGACGGGACTCATCGCCGGCGCCGGTCCTTCGACGCGACCGGTCGCATCGATGGCGGCGAGGACGATCTGTGCGTCTTGGCCGGTGCGGTCCGTCCATGCCAAGAGCCAGCGACCTCCGAGCTCTACGACGTCGACGTCGCCACTGACGCTCGGGCGGTTGATGACGGCAACGGGCCGTCCGAGCGGTCGACCCTCCGAGTCGACGCGCAGCCACGCCAGCGTTCCGCTCGCCGCCCGGTCGTCCGAAGGACCGGCGCTGACAAGCGCAAGGGCAGCTCCCTCGCCCGCTGATACCGCTTGCCAACCCGCAATGCCGCTTGCGATCCGGGCCGGCATGCCGCGAAGCTTGCCGTCGGGGTCGAGCGGAACCGTCAGCATGTTCGCATTGGCGGAGGCGGTTTCTTCAGCCCAAATGCAAAGCGCCCCGCGGGGCGTCGAAACCAGGGTCAGCCATTTGATGTGATCGCTTGTTCGCTGAACGTCCCCGGGGGTACCGTGCGCGGTGCCGTCGGCCGCAATGCCGAGCACACTGAGCGACTCGCCCCGATCGGCAAGGGCACTCCACGCGATGAGCCAGCCTCGCTGGGGACCACCCGTCGGCTGAACGACGAGTGCGGTCACCTCACGCGGTACGCGCGCGACTGCGCGCGCATCGCGAAGCGGAGCGCCATCCGGCGCGAGGGGAACGACGACCAGATCCTGCCCGTCGCCTCGGTCGCGAGCCATGATCCAGGCAACGAGCCCGCCGGCGGCGTCGCGGGCAACAAAAGGTCCAAGCGCCTTTCGGTCGAGCAGAGCCACCTCGTGGGAGCGGGCGGGCGCGGGGGCAGATTCCTTCGTCGCGAGCGAGGCGGTTCCGACCGCTTCAGCCGAGATCGAGGACGCCGCCGACCGGGAGCGCGGGCCGGTCGCGCCGCAAGACAGATTCGCCATGGCTGCCACCACGACGAAACAAAAGCCAACCGAACACCGCGGATCGGATCGGGCGCATTTCACGTGCGAAGGAAGCGCCCAGCGTGCCGCCGCTCCCATTCGAGAGCCCGCCCGAATTTCACGTGCGAAGGAGGCGCCCAACGTGCCGCCGCTCCCATTCGAGAGCCCGCTCGAAGTGCCTGAACTGGCGCTCGCGCTCCTTGAACTCGGGGGGGTGAAGATTGACGCGACCGAGCCCCCGGCTCCCAGGAATGACGTGGTGCAGCATTTCGTGATAGACGATGTATGCAACGAAGTAGCGAGGGACCCACGTGCGATCAAGCGCTGGGTGGACGCGGATCAGCCGGTCCACGGCGCTATAGCTACCAAGCTTAATCGTCTTACGTCGTTTGGCCTTCACCGTGGGGCGCTTACCCCATGTGATGACCGCATGGACGCCGTCGTCGAAGTAGCGGGCGTTGATGTCGTTCAACAGACCCAAGAGGTCGTGGTGCTTTCCCTTCGCGATGAGGGGTGCGTTGCGCTTTCGCCGAGCCAGGCGAAAGCCGTTCGCGTCGATGTAATCGCCGAGGGCAGCACTCGCCTCGCGATCGCCCCGAGTCACGTAGCGGACGAGCGCATCCACGACGCCCGGCACCGCGTCGAGGAACATGTGATGGACCCGGACGTGCAGGGTCCCTCGCTGCACACGATGGGTGATGATGGAATGCCGGTTGTCCGTAATGGAGAGGATGGTCGGCCCAGCAAAAGCGGCACGAAGCTTGCGTTCAAGCGACTGACGGGCTCCTTCATGGACGAACAGGCGCGGTGACGAGGTCGGAAAGACCAGCCTCAGCTGGGCGCCGACGCGCTCGGGGATTCGGATCGCGGCGGCACCTTGAGAGCGGGCCGCGATGACGCCACGCGCTGCGCTCATCCGGGCCGCCCCGGCCCGGCTCGCGTAGAGAAGCGGCGCCATGCTGCGACTGCCCATCTGTAGCCTCCACCCCGCGGGTTAGAAGAAGGGGTGGGTAGTGTCAAGGAAGCGAATTGAGCCGAATAAATTCAAACACTTGGCAGTGAGGGCCCGACCCCCCGCGCCGACCCTTTGCGTGCAGACTGCATAGACAAGAGCGAGGGGTGCTCACACCGTGCGCGCGTCGGGATCCATGCGGAGCGTATTCGGATCGAGCACGAAGCGCAGTTCGACGTGGGCGCCCGGCGAATCAAGCCGCAAGCCGATCACCATCGCCTTGTCGAACGATCGTTTGAAGGGGCCGAGAAAGGACTCCGCGAGTCGCGACAGATCGGGCTCGTGGCCCACCAACATGACGCGCTTCGGGCGAGCCGCGGTGAGGCTGCGGATGAGACTCGCGGCGGGCCCCCCGGGGCGGAGCTCATAACCCACTTCGACGTCGTTGCCACGATCGTCGTTTCTCGCCTCACTGGCCATGATTTCGGCAGTCTGAACGGCACGGACGAGAGGGCTCGAGATGATACGCGCCGGAGCTTCGTCGAAACCGAGCAGCGCCTTGGCCACACGTCGCACGCGCTCGCGGCCGGATGACGTCAAGGCGCGGTCTTCGTCCCGACCGCTCTCGGCTTGATCCTCCGCTGGCCCATGACGCATGAGATAAAGCTTCACTGCGGACCCCCGCTCGATTCGGTCTAGTTCGCCGGCTTGGCGGGCACAGCCACTTTTTTGCTGGGCGCGACCGCTGTTGCTTTGTCTTCCGCGCCGTTCGAAGCCAGGGCAGACGCGGTTGCCACACCCGAGCGCTTGATACCGTGCTTCTCGAGGATGAGCGCCTCGATTCGGTCCATCACGTCCGGGTGCTGTTCCAGATAAAGTTTCGCGTTTTCTCGACCTTGCCCGATTCGGTCACCCCCGAACGAAAACCATGCGCCGCTCTTCTCGACAATCCCCATGTCCGCGGCGAGGTCGACGAGATCGCCGGAGCGAGAAATTCCAAGTCCGTAGAGGATGTCGAATTCGACCTCGCGAAACGGCGGCGCAAGCTTATTTTTCACGACCTTGACCCGCGTGCGATTCCCGACGACAGCAGGGTCCTTGCCATTGGCTGCAGCAGCTTCTTTGATGGCGCCAATGCGGCGGATGTCGAGCCGCACGCTCGCATAAAACTTGAGCGCGTTGCCACCCGTCGTGGTCTCGGGGCTTCCGAACATGACGCCGATCTTCATTCGAATCTGATTGATGAAGACGAGCAAGCTATTCGAGCGGGACACCGTCGACGTCAACTTGCGGAGGGCCTGACTCATGAGACGTGCTTGAACCCCGACATGGCTGTCGCCCATGTCCCCTTCGATCTCCGCCTTGGGCACGAGCGCGGCAACCGAATCGATGACGACCAAGTCGACGGCATTGGAGCGCACGAGCATGTCGGCGATCTCGAGCGCCTGTTCGCCATAGTCCGGCTGGCTGACGAGGAGTTCGTCGGTCTTGACGCCGAGCTTTCGCGCGTAGCTCGGATCCAGGGCGTGCTCGGCATCGATGAACGCGGTGACTCCCCCTAGCTTCTGTACCTGGGCAATCGCATGGAGCGTCAGCGTGGTCTTTCCGCTCGATTCAGGGCCGTAGATTTCGATGATGCGTCCACGGGGGTACCCGCCGATGCCGAGCGCGATGTCGAGGCCGATGCTCCCCGTCGAGACGACTTGAATGCCGTCGGAGAGACTGGCGCCTTCTTTGAGGCGCATGATGGATCCTTTGCCGTATTCCTTTTCGATACTGGCAACTGCAAGCTCGATCGCTTTGGTCTTGTTCTTGATGTCGTCCATGGCCGTCCTACTCCAGAGCTATACTGCTATTCCGTTCAGCTTTCAACGGGGAAAGGTCCTCGACGGCGCCGTTCGCCACTCTTAAACTCTCGTTGTGGCATTGCACGACAAGCAGGGCGCGGACGACTTCGACGTGGTGCTCGTCCACGATCGAACCGAAGACGGGGATGGTGCGCGGGTTCTCAGAGCCCGGCCCGGGCGACTTGAAGCCGGGGAAGTCCGCGCACTCCAACCGGGGCAACCGCTCACCCCCGGTGGGCAGGTCGTTCAACTTTCGCCCCACGGGCAATTTCCCAACCTCTACGACGTGAAAGTCGAATACGAAGTGAAGGGGCCGCAAAGCCCTGCGCGGACGCCGTCGGGCGGACCGGCCCAGGTGGCGACGCCCGCGTACCGGGCCAGCTGGGATCGGACCTTCGGGCGCACGCTAAACTGAGGAGGGTACGTCGATGGCGGGGCGGATCCATGGGATGGCGCCTACACGAGGGAAGCTCGCTGTGATTGAACCGGTTCTACTCGAATTGCGCTTGGCTGCGGAGCCGCCGACGATTTATTTCGATGGGGTCTGCAACTTGTGCAACGGCACCGTCAATTTCGTGATCGACCGCGACCGGACCGGATCGCTTCGGTTCAGCTCGCTGCAATCCGACTCCGGGCGCCGTTTGCTCGGTCTGCTCGGGCAGGGAGAGCGCTCGGAAGCGCCGGACAGCATTTTGTTCGTCGAAAATGGGCGCGTCTACGATCGCTCGACGGCAGCGCTCCGCATCGCGCGCCACCTGTCCGGTTGGTGGCCCCTGCTCGGCGTGTTGCTGCTTTTGCCTGTTACGCTTCGAGATCGGGCGTATCGTTGGGTCGCTTCGAAACGTTACCGGTGGTTCGGCAAGTTAGACGCCTGTCGGGCCCCGTCGCAAGAGCGACGGTCGCGCTTCATTGAGTGATCGTCGAGCACCGGAGGGGAGCCCGAGGACGCTTGCAAGGAAGGAAAAGACTCCGGCGCGGTGAGCGACTTCGCGGGCCCTGAACGAGAAGAACGCAGGGGTCACTGCAACCACTGAAGCACCAGCCGAGCCAGCATTTTGAGGGCGAAAAACTCGATCGACCCGTACGTATCTCGATACTTACGGTACATCCGCCCATACGCAACCCGCAGCTTTTCGTCGTTCTTCGCGAGGCTTGCCATGAGCGAGGGATTGCCGGTGCGATAGCGGAGGATCGGCCGATCGACGTAGACAAAATCCGTCGCACGGACAATCCGCATCCATAGCTCCACGTCTTCGCAGACGGGCACCTGGGGGTCATACCCACCGGAGGCGACGAACGCTTCGCGCCGGGCCATACATGCCGAGTTGACGAGCACCGTCGTGAGAAAAAGTAGCCGGGCCGTCAAGTTCATGCGCCCGTGAAGCGAACGCGCCGTGCGCGAAGCGGATCGAAAGTAGTCTTCCTGCCGCCGGAGCTCGCGCTCGTCGTTGCCGAACGGCACGATGCCGCCAAAGGCCATGCCTGCGCCCGATCGCGTCTGGAGCGCTCCCGTCAGCGCGGCGAGAGCACCTGGCTCCAGCACGTCGTCGTCATCGAGAAAGTGGAGGAATCGGCCCCGCGCGAGCCGCGCCCCTTCGTTCCGTACGAGCGCCGGCTTGCCCTGAGACGGGACGGCTCGCTTGACGTAACGGACCCGTGGGTCGTTGACCGAGCGGACGGCCTCGCACGCGGAGCCCTCGGCGCTGTCGTCGAGCACGATGACTTCCACCGACACGCCGCTCTGTCCGAGAACGCTGTCGATCGCCGTGACGACTTGACGCTCGCGATGAAACGTCGGCGTGATGACGGATACGTCGATTTCGCTCACGGACCACCCACGTGTTTGATGTCCTGTCGTCTTCTAGACCCCGATGAACAGACGATGTGCAAAGTTTCGCTCGAGGCGCGCTCGAAGCACCTTGTCGGCGGCAAGCTCGATATCGTACTCGATCCGCTTGAACTCGAATCGTTTCTTGTCGGTGTCGTAGATCGTGAAGCTCGCACGATTGTCGAAATCACGCGGCTGCCCGACCGAGCCGACACTGACGATGTACTTCTTCTGGGGTTCGAGATTGAAATCGGTCGACGGAAGTTCCTCGACGGTGCTCTCCGTCAGAGCAAACACCTTGCAAAGATGTGAATGCCCAATCAGCGTGATGTGCCCGATCTTGTCCCAGATGGGAAGGCACTCGCGGGCTTGCTCCGGAGCGAAAATGTACTCGAATTCCTCCAGACGAACGGGCGAACCGTGGCAAAGTAGAACTTCGTCAGCCTCGAGTTTTTCTTGGTACGGGAGGGCCTTCAGCCACGCCATGTTCGATTCCGACAACATGGCGGCGTGTGCGTCGAGCGCGTGACGAGCGGCCTCGTAGTAGTAGGAGTAATCCATGCGGCCGCTGACGGCCGCGTCATGATTGCCGAGAATGGTCGAGCGGGCCGTCTCGCGCACGAGATCGGCACACTCGTTCGGCGAGCCTCCGTAGCCGACGGTGTCGCCAAGGCAATAATAGACGTCGATCTTTTCGGAGCGATACGCCTCCAAAACGGCCGACAATGCCTCGAGATTGGCGTGGATGTCGCTGAATATCCCGAGGCGCATGCCATCTTCACCCTAGAGCGATGTTGGACGAACCGCCAGCCTTGGCTCGCGCCCGCGTGTGGGTCTTCCGGCGTTCTTCGGCGCTTTCGGTCGCTCCGGCCGCACTCCGGGCCCGAGCGCCGCCACCCCTCCGCTCCCATGCCCGCAAAAGCCGTCGGCGTCGGGCGATGAACGCCTCGATGTTCTGCCACGCGCAAGAGTTCGGATGCGCGCCCCGGTCAGAATCAGCCGGCACCGGGAGCGGATGTCGGTTTCACTCGGGCTTGCACCTCGAAGCATTTCGACCTAGGCCCGCTCGGTGGGTGTCGACGAGCACAAGGAAACGGACGACGTGTCGGGCGCAGCTCGGGCTGCCGCCGAGCCCGTCGACGAAGAGGACCACCCGGGAGACGACCGCGGCGCAGCGGAGCCAGAGGCGGAAGCGCTTTCGCCTCCGCCCCCCCGCATCGCGGAACTGGCCAACGCGTCGATTCGATTTGTGAGCGCTCGCTACGGGGTTGAGCTCGATTTTTCACCCGAAACATTGAGCTTCGTCGACCAATGGGTACGCGACGCCCGCGCGGAAGTGGGTCGGCGCCCGGAAATAGCGGACGTCGTTCAGTCGGCCGCTGGCGCATACCTTGGCGAGGTCATTCGTCGGACCTTCGGCGGCTCTTGGCGGATCTCGGAAGATTACGCGGACTTTCGGCTCTGCTTGTCGACCGTCTACTGCGCGTTCAATCCCATCGGCATGGTGCGCGAAGCACTTATCCTCGATGCCGCCGATGGCTGGCACGGCAACTTCGAGCTCGACCCGGGGGAGCGCGACGCCGCTGAGCAGCGCCTCGCAGCGCTACCACACGTCGAGGAAGACGAATTTTTCGCGCCGAGCACCCGCTTCGACGTCGTCTCGATCTTGGTCGAAGCCCTTCGCTCCGCAATGGAAGGGCAAGGGCTCAGCGACGTTCGATTCGGCCTCGAGGACTATCGCTAGCGCGCGGCCGCCGTTCCCACTCGACTCGCCAACGCGCGGCGCCTACGTTCTCCCGCGATGTTCGACGCCGAGCTCAACGAGCCTCAGGCGGCCGCTGTTGCGCACACCGAGGGGCCGCTTCTTGTCTTCGCCGGAGCGGGCAGCGGAAAAACCAGGGTCATCACCTACCGAATCGCGAACCTGCTGGCCATTAAGCGCGTCCCGCCTTGGCGCATTCTGGCGGTCACCTTCACGAACAAGGCCGCCGGAGAAATGCGCTCTCGACTGGAGCGGCTCTGCGGCGCCGAGCTCGCTCGGGCGGTCTGGGTCGGAACCTTTCATGCGACCTGCGCGAAACTGCTGCGCGCCCACGGCGGCCCCGTCGGGCTCCAGCCGAATTTCGTCATCTACGACGCGGCCGACCAAAAGGCGGTGGTCTCGCGCGCGCTCAAGGAGCTGGACCTCGACGAGAAGCGATACCCCGCCCGCGCCGTGCTCGCGCACATCCACAAGCACAAGCAGGAAGGCCGAGGTCCCGACGAAGCCGCGGCGCACTCGTACGTCGACGCGATCGCGCTGCGTATTTTTCGCGCCTACGAGGACCGACTGCGAGCCGCCAATGCGGTCGATTTCGAGGATCTCATCTTGCTCGTCGCGCGCCTGCTCGAAAAAGAAGGCGAAGGCGACCGGATCCGGCGGCGCTTCGACTACGTCTTGGTCGACGAGTTTCAAGATACGAACGCGACTCAGTACCGCTTCTTGCGCGATCTTGTGAGGGATCACGGCAACCTCTGCGTCGTCGGCGACGACGACCAGAGCATCTACCGTTGGCGCGGAGCCGATGTTCGAAACATTCGCGGGTTCCGCCGCGACTATCCGGGCGCGGCAGTCGTGAAGCTCGAGCAGAATTACCGCTCGACGCAGCGGATCGTGACCGCGGCTCTCGGCGTCATTTCGCGGTCGCCGGAACGTGAGCCGAAAGAGCTCTGGACGGCAAACGAGGCAGGGGCCCCGGTCCTCTGCGTTTCTGCGCGCGACGAGCGCGACGAAGCGGCGTTCGTCGTCGGGGCCATCGAGCGAGCACGGAGCGAGGGCTCCGACCTCCGCGAGATGGCCGTATTTTACCGCATACACGCCCAATCGAGAGTCCTCGAAGAGGCGCTTCGCGCCGCGCGCATTCCTTATCAAATTGTCGGCGGCTTGAAATTCTACGACCGGGCAGAGATTAAGGATGCGATCGCCTACCTCCGGATTCTCGTCAATCCCCGGAGCGACGTCGATCTGCTCCGCGTCGTGAACGTGCCCGGTCGGGGGATCGGACAGACCACAGTGGACAAGCTGACGACGTGGGCGACCTTGCATGAAGCGTCGATGACCGACGCACTGGGTCGCGTCGACGAGATCACCGATCTCGCGCCCGCCGCGAAGAAGAGACTCGCAGCGTTCCGGGAGTTGCTCGACCGGCTCCGTCGCCTGTCCGAGTCGAGCGCACCCAGTGAGACGCTGACGCAAATCTTCGCCGAGACCGGCACCATCGAATCGCTGAAGAAAGAGGACAGTGCGGAAGCCGACGCGCGGATCGAAAACTTGAAGGAGCTCGTCGGTTCTCTCCGAGACTACGAGGTCGAGGCCGAGGCGGCCGGCGAAAAGCCAACGGTCTCCGGCTTTCTCGAGCGGGTCGCGCTGGTGAGCGACGCGGACGCGATCGACGACGGAGGTCGCGTCGTGCTGATGACCGTCCACGGCGCCAAGGGCCTTGAATTCGAGCGGGTCCTCCTGACGGGCATGGAGGAAGAGATGTTTCCCTACAAGGGCACCGATCCCGGTGAGGCCGACGAGCTCGAGGAGGAACGACGGCTCGCGTACGTGGCCATCACGCGAGCGCGCCGCGAGCTCGTGATGACCCATACGCAAATGCGGCAAATCTTCGGCACGACCCGGTGGAATCGACCCAGTCGGTTTCTGGCCGAGCTACCTGCCGACGTCGTGCAGCACGTCGCCACGGCCTCGATGAGCGGGGAGGCCAGGGCCAATCGCTTCGTCGACCGCGACGATGCTGTGCCCCGCCGACAGCCATGGTCCCACCCGCAAGGCTCGGCGGCCGGCGGTGCCCAAGCCGGCGGTCGCTACGTGGACCACGAATTCTTCGACGATCGACCGGCCGATGTTCGTGAGATGGACCTTCGCCGCGGCGCCCGCGTGCGGCACGAGCGATTCGGCGACGGCGAGGTCCTTCGTATCACGAACGTCGGCGAGCCGGCGGTCGTCGCGTTCTTCCCAGGTTGGGGGGAAAAGAAGATTTTGGCGCGTTTTCTCAAGCCGGCCGTTTGAGCGCATGGGGCGAAGGCTGACCGGCTCGATGGCGGTACCAGACCCGACCGCGGCAGGTGATGGTCGCGCGACGGGCATTGCCACGGGCATTGCCACGGGCCATCGTCAGAACGTGGCGCCGTATTCGATGAACGCACCGTGGCCGTCGGCGCCCAGACGTATTCGGTCGATTTCGCGGGCAGCCGCCCATGTGCGCGGCGGAAGCAAGTAGGGCAGAAGCGCTCCGCCGAAGCCCGCGACCCCGGCGGCGACGAGATGCATCTCGCGCTCGAAGGTCGTCCACTGAACGGGGAGGTTATATCCAATGGCGATCGCGTTCACGATCGGTGCCGTGACGCCCGCCAGCAGGGCAATGGAGAGGGCGAGCGGCCAATCGGCGCGAATGGCTCCTTCTCGAGGCGGCTCCCCGACCCATTGGGGAGAGCACTTGGGGAGCGCAAGCCAAGCTCCTCCGACCGTGGCGCCCCAGGAGACGCCGATGAGCGCGGGGCCGGTCATCCGCACCGGGATGCTCGCCGAATACTTGACCCCACGGGAGCTCCCGAGGGCGATCGCACCGGTGTCGACGACAAGCAAGCCCCCGAGGTAGAGCCAGTCGGGGCTGCTTGCGACGTCGCACAGTCGGGCCTCGCGCGAGCCCCGCGGATAAATATCTCCCGGCGCGTAGACGTACCCCGCGGGCGGGTCTGCGACATCGGCAGCCGGTGGCTTGGGCGGTAGCGAATCCAAAGAGACGCGCCGAGCTTAGTTCCCGACGGGCGTCGCCGTCGACCCGCTGCGCACGAAAACTTTTGGCACCCGACTTGCGCAGCAACACGAAATCGCGCAACGCTTTCCGCCTCATGAAGGCGCCGACGCACGCGTTCCGCGAGTACGACATTCGAGGCCTTGCCGATCGCGACCTCACCGACGACGTGGCGCGCGCCACGGGCCAGGGCTTTGCCACGATGCTCGGCGCCCACCAACACGCCGTTCGCATCGCGGTCGGAAGGGACTGCCGCTTATCGAGCGACCGATTGTTCAGCGCGCTCGTTGATGGACTCACGAAGGCTGGCGCAAGCGTGATCGACGTTGGCGTTGGGCCGACGCCGATGCTCTACGGGTCTGTGCATGCGCTGTCGACCGACGGCGGAGTGATGATCACGGGCAGCCACAATCCTCGCGACGAGAACGGCTTCAAAATGATGCGTGGCAAGGCGAGCTTCTTCGGCGCGGACATCCAAGCCCTCCGCAAGCTCATCGAGGAGGACCGACTCGCGGTAGCCTCCCATGCGGGCAAGATCGAGTCGATCGACATGGCCGGCCGCTACATCGACATGGTGACGGGCGGCATCAAGCTCGCCACAACGGACCTCAGGTTCGTCGTCGACGCGGGCAACGGTGCCGGAGGACCCCTTGCCATCGCGAGCATGAGAAAGCTCGGACTCTCGCCGGACCCACTTTTTTGCGAGATGGACGGGCGATTTCCCAACCACCATCCCGACCCCACGATGCCGGAAAACCTCCACGCTCTCATCGAGCGCGTCCAAGCCACCGGAGCGCGAGTCGGCATCGCGTACGACGGCGACGCGGATCGCCTCGGCGCCGTGGATGCCAACGGAGAAATCGTCTGGGGCGACAAGCTGATGATTCTTTTCTCGCGCGCAGTGCTTGCACGGCAGCCCGGAGCGGCCATTCTCGGCGAGGTGAAGTGCTCGCAAACTCTATACGACGACATCGCGAAACACGGTGGCCGGCCCATCCTCTGGAAGACGGGGCATTCACTCATCAAGACGAAAATGAAGGAGGAAGGCGCACTCCTCGCGGGGGAGATGAGCGGACATCTCTTTTTCGCCGATCGCTATTACGGTTACGATGACGCGATTTACGCATCGCTCCGGCTGCTCGAAATCCTCTCGACCGATCCCCGCAGCCTGACCGAAATGCTCGCCGACGTGCCGAGGACATTTGCAACGCCCGAAATCCGCCTCGATTGCCCGGATGCAATCAAGTTCGACGTGGTAGCCGCCGTCCGGTCTCACTACCGGGCCGCAGGCCGGCCGGTGGTCGACATCGATGGTGCGCGCATTTCCTTCGGAACGCAGGAGGACCCGGCCTGGGGGCTCGTGCGCGCGTCCAACACCGGGCCCGTGCTCGTCATGCGCTTCGAGGCGACGAACGCGACGCGACGCGACGCGATTCGTGCCGAGGTCGAGCGGGTCGTGACGGCCGCGCGCTCGAGCCGCGGTGCGGCGTAGCGCTCGGCGACGGGCACCGAGGAGCCGTCGTGTCGTCGGTCGGAACGCAACCGCTCGTGTGGACCATCGACGCCGTCCTTCGTTGGGCCGCCGACGATTTTCGCAGTCGCGCCATCGAGACGCCCCGCCTCGACGCCGAGATCCTGCTGGCTCGCGTGCTGTCGACGACTCGCGTCCAGCTCATCGTCGATTCGACGAGGGCCCTCGCCGCCGACGAGCTCGCGCGCTTCCGCGAGGTCGTCAAGCGAAGGCGCGCACGCGAACCGGTGGCCTACATCGTCGGCGAGCGCGAATTCTACGGGCGCACCTTCCGCGTTGACCGACGGGTGCTCGTTCCCCGACCCGATACGGAGGCACTCGTCGACGCAGCTCTCGAAAGAACCCGCCATGCGTCGATGTCGATGCGCGCGCTCGACTTGTGTACCGGCAGCGGCTGCGTCGCGATCACGCTTGCGCGAGAGCGTCCGACTTCGCGGGTCTTCGCGAGCGATTTGTCCACGGACGCTCTGGCGGTCGCCAGGGAAAACGCCCAGCGCCTCGGGGCCCATACGGTGGCGTTTCGGCAGGGTGACCTGTTCGAGGCGATCCCCAGCGGTTGCCGGTTCGACGTCATCACGGCCAATGCTCCTTACATTGAGACCGCCGAAATCGCAGGGCTCGAGCCCGAGGTGCGCGAATACGAACCTCGGCTCGCCCTCGACGGGGGTGTCGACGGAATGGACATCGTTCGACGAATCGTCGACGGAGCCGCCGGGCACTTGACCCAAGCTGGGGTGCTTGCGCTCGAGGTGGGTTCGGGCGAAGCGCGTCTCGCGGCCGAACTCCTCCTCCACTCTGGATTTTCCGAAATCGAGACACGCCGCGACTACGGCCGAATCGAGCGCGTCGTCTCGGGCGTGCTAAATCCCCGCTGAATCATCAACGATGTTCGCCGCTGCGTCCGTTTTCTTGATGTTCGTGCCGGCGACCATCGTCTATCTGTGGGCTGTGGCCGCCTTCCCCTGGGTGGCTGTCCGGAAGAGATGGCTCGCGTGGGGACTCATCGTGATCCAGCTCGCCCAGGGACCTGTCTATTGGCTCGTCGTCCATACTCAGTCGCGAGCGGCAGCGGCGATCCACTTCGCCCTCGTCTGCACCGGCGTATGGATGGCCCTGACGTCGCTCCCACTTGCCGTCGTTCGCCTCGCGTCCCGGAGCATTCGACGTCGGACCATGACTCCCGAGGTCGGAGGATCGACCGCATCGTCGATGCGCCGTAGGCAAATCATCGAGGCCGCCGCGGGAACAGCCCTGTTCGGAGCCACCGGTACGATGATTGGTTGGGGTATCACCCGCGGCCGTCACGAGTATCAATTGCGCGAGGTGCCGGTCCGCATGGTCGGTCTGCCGCGCGCCCTGGACGGATATGTCATCGCCCAAGTGAGCGACATTCACACTGGAGAGTACGTCGATGCGAGACAAATCGACGAGGGACTCGCGTTCGTTCGTCTCGCACGCCCGGACCTCATCGTCGTGACCGGCGATCTCGTCGATTACGACCCGGCATTGGCCCGACTCATCGCCCGAAAGCTCGCCGACCTTCCTGCGCGAGACGGAGTCTGCGCCGTGCTCGGCAACCACGACTACTACGCGGGGGCCGAAGAGGTCGCCCAAGCGCTTCGTGCATGCGGCATCGACACCCTGATCAACGAAGGCAAGGTGATTGCCCGAGGCGATGGCGGAGGTTTTTCCGTACTGGGCGTGGACGATCTGTCGTCGAGCCGCCACGGACGCTCGGGGCCGAGCCTCGATCGCGCACTCAAGCACGTCCCGGCGGCGCTCGCGCGCGTGCTTTTATCCCATCAACCTCCGACCGTCGACCGCTGGGCAGGCCGCGTGAATCTTCAGCTCAGCGGGCACACCCACGGCGGCCAAATCAATCCCGGATCGGTGCTGCTGAACCCGCTCTTCGAGTACGTGGCCGGGAGTTATGCGGTGCGCGGCACGCACCTTTACGTCAATCGGGGCTTCGGAACCGTCGGGCCTCCGGCGCGAGTCGGCGCGCCCCCTGAGATTGCTCGGATCGTCCTCATTGCGGCGTAAGGCGATGGGTACGGAGAACGGACTCCGAGCGAAAGGCCCGATGCGCCGCGTGCTCTTCCTCGCACTCGCGAGCGCGGCTTGCGCGGGCCCGGCGAAATCGGGACCGGAGTTGCGCGATGGCCGCCAGACGAACGTCGCGTCAGCTCGCGAGCTCGATCGATTGGGCGTGCGCAGCTTTCTGGAGAACCGGTTCGCTGACGCCGTCCTCTATTTTCGAGCGGCGCACGGGCTTGGGGGCCCTCCCAGCGAGCTTTGGAACATCGCACGCTGTGAAGAGCGAAAGGGCGACGCAGAAGCTGCAGCGGCGGCGCTCGACGAATATGTGGCCGAGCGCGAGGTTTCGGCCGCCGATCGCGACGAAGCGGCGCGCGAAGCACTGCTCTTGAGATCGCGCTCGTCCATGCTGACCGTCACGACACGTCCGACGGGGGCGACCGTCCTCGTCGACGGCAGGAGGACGGCGGGCACGACGCCTCTGTCGATCGAGGTGGCGCACGGAGCCCACACCCTCGTCGTGCAGCACCCCGGACACCCCGACGAGACGCGCGAGGTCGAGGCACGGTTCGGAAGGCCCCTCATCGTGCAACTCGACCTCGAGCGTGCGGGCAAGTAAAGAGACGTTCAGCGTGACCGCAACACTTCTCGATTTCGACGGCGTGCTCGTCGACAGCGAGCCCGTTCACCTTGCGGCGTATAACGACGTGCTGTCGCCTTACGGGCTGACCATCGGTGAGCGAGAGTACGTCGAGCGCTACCTCAGTCTCGACGACGCGGGCGTCTTCCGTACCGTGCTCGCCACAAGCGGGCGGACGCTCCGCGAAGAAGAAGTGCGCGCGCTCGTCCGCGCGAAAAATCCCCATTTCATGGCGCGATTCCAGCAAACCTTTCGACCTTACGCTGGCGCGCGCGCGCTCATCGACCGCCGCGCGAGGCGCGGGCCCGTCGGCATCGTGTCCGGAGCGCTCGAATCGGAAATCGTGTTCGCCCTGGAGAAAATTGGTGCGAGAACGCTCGTGGCGTTCATCGTGAGCGCCGAGAAGACCCCTGTTTCGAAGCCCGACCCGGCGCCATTCCTCGCGGCCCTCGATGAGCTTCGTCGTCTTGGCCACCAAGGGCCGGCTGTCGCCGTCGAAGATTCCATCGGCGGCGTCACCTCGGCCAAAGGGGCGCGGCTCCGCTGCCTTGCCGTTGCCCACTCGTACTCGCCCGACGCGCTTCGTCGCGCCGGTGCGGACGACGTCGTGACAAACCTCGACGCGCTGACCGATTCGATCCTCGACGGCGCCGTCGTCGATGGTGCGCTTTGACCGGCGTCGCCCCATTCGTGCTCACCGTGGCCGCGCAGCTCGTGGCTTCCGCCCCGGGCGGCGATGCCTGGAAACGCGCGGAGCTCGGAGGCATCCGCGGGGTGACCGTTGGGCCCATCGAAAATGGCTACCACCCCGGCGTGGGTTATGGCTCACCGGCTTACGAGCGAACGCTCGCCGAACTGCAAGCCATGGGCGCGACGTGGGTGTCTCTGACGCCGTTCGGCCGCGTCGCGAATCTGAGCGGCGGCGGCGTCGACCTGACCTTCGAGGAGCCCTTCGAGCGCAATCGGAGAGACATCGGCCGTGCCATCGAGATGGCGCACGCGCACCGGTTGCATGTGATGGTCGTCCCGGCACTGTGGGTCGAAAGCGGCGAGTGGCGGGGCGAGATTGACCCGAAGACCGACGAAGGTTGGACGCGCTGGGCCAACAGCTATGCGCGGTTCATCCAGTCGTGGGCGGAGGTCGCCGAAACCCATCACGTCGAAATCTTTTCGATCGGCGTCGAGCTTCGCTCCTGGGCTACGACCGGGCGAGCCCCGAGCTTGAGCCGCATTCTTCGGCAAGTGCGCCACGTGTACCATGGTCTAGTCACCTACTCTGCCAATTGGGATGACGCGGAGCAGTCGGTGATCCTCGGAGACCTCGATCTCATCGGGATCAACGCCTTTTTCCCTCTCGCCGACGCCGTCGGCGCGCCGGCGTCCGCGATGGACGAAGCAGCAGACAAGATTCGCGAGCATGTTCACGTGCTCGCCGAGCGCTGGAAGAAGCCCGTGCTCTTCACCGAAACAGGCTACACGGCCCGCCCGGACCCGGCGGTCCGACCCTGGGAATGGCCGGACGCGATGAACGGCGTTCGGGTCGACGAAGCCGCCCAGGCGACGGCCTATCGGGCCCTCCTGAAGCCTCTCCTCGACGAGCCCGACTTCGCAGGCTTTTTCATTTGGCGCGTCTATGCCGACCCGGACGATACCTCGCAGGAGCCGCCGTGGGGATTTTCGCCGCGTGGAAAGCGGGCGGAGATCGTCGTGCGCGACGCCTTTGTCGCCCGCTGGGCATGCGATCCGTGGATGTGGCCCGTCGCCATGATCCGGTCGGCCGTTCCCGGCAGCTATTGAACGCGCTGCGAAGTTGCCCGACGGTCGGCCTCGTCCCTACCATCGCAGCGGTCGATGTCTGCGTTCACGCGAGCGATGCTGCCCGTCGTCACCCTCGGCATCGGCACATGGATCGGCCTCGGTCGGCCTGACGCGCGCACGGCGGTCGCGGCGGGGGTTCGAGCGGCCACGTCCATCGCTCGGCCAGCGCGAGAGCCCCCCCCTTCGCTCGTACCGCCCCTCGATCAACGACCTCCGACCATCGATCCTGGAGTCCTGCCGGACCCGGCGCCCCCCTGGCCGCACCTGAACCCCGAGGCCGGCGTCGAGCGCGCCTGGCTCATCAGCGAAGGGCCGGCTCACCCGCCAGGTGACGGGCGAAGGCTCGTGACCTTCACATTCGACGACGGTCCCTTCCCCGAGACGGCGCCGACGGTTCTGCGCATCCTCGATGAGCACCGGATCAGAGCAACCTTTTTCTTCATTGGCGAATATCTCGTCGGCGACGATCGTCGAGCGATCGAGTCGCGCGAATGGGCAAGGCGAATCGCCGCGGCCGGCCACCTCGTTGGAAATCACACCTTCGATCACAAGAAACTGACCGCGCTGTCTCACGCCGCCGCCCTCGCCGAGATTGACGACTCGGCTGCGGCGATAGAACGTGCCGTCGGAAAGCGGCCGTATCTCTTTCGTCCTCCGTACGGCGCGCTCGACGATTGGCTCGAAGACGCGCTGCGGGATCGACACCTCGAGCTCCTGCTGTGGAACATCGATGTTCAGGACATCAAGGAGGACGATGCGAGCAACATCGCCCGAGCCCTCGAGGACCAACTGCAATACAAGCAAGGGGGAATCGTTTTGCTCCACGACATGCATTGGCCGTCGGTCAAGGCGCTCAACCGGCTGCTCCGAAGGCTCGAGTCCGCCGCGTGGGATCCGAAGCACCCCGAGCGAAGGGGTTGGGACATCGTGGACTTGCCCGAGTACCTGCGCGCGACGGCCGCGTCGCCTCAGCCCTATGGAACCCGTGAGGAGCTCGAGCGGGTCAGGCAGCGCCCCGTCTTGCGTCCGCCGGAGGCTGGGAGCCGGCCGGATTGAGCTTTCGTCGAAAGGGAGCGGGCTGTGACCGGGGCCTGCGGATCCACTGACCAGGCGAGGCGGGTGGAAAGAGACCTCGGCGTTCGCTACATCATCGTGCGATGCTGCGACCGGTCGCGCGCTTTGCCTGGGGTGTGCTCTTGGCCGACGTCGGCGTCATCTTGTGGGGCGCCTACGTGCGGGCCACCGGATCGGGGGCGGGGTGCGGGCGTCACTGGCCGACCTGCAACGGGGTCATCGTCCCGCGAGCCCCGCGGCTCGACACCCTGATCGAGCTCTCGCATCGCGCTTCGAGCGGGCTCGCGCTCGCACTCACGCTGGTGCTCTTTCTTTGGGCGCGAAAAGTTTTTCCTGCCGGCCACCGCGTTCGCCGCGCAGCGGCGGTGGCGACGGCCCTCATCGGCGTCGAGGCCCTCATCGGCGCTGGCCTCGTCCTGCTCGAACTCGTGGCGCACGACGCTTCATTGCGCCGGGCCGTAAGCATGAGCGTGCACCTCGTGAACACCTTCTTTCTTCTCGCATCGACGGCCCTCGCGGCCCACTGGGCATCGGGAGGCGGTCCAATCCACCTTCGCGGTTCACGCCACGTCCTTTTGGCGCTCGGACTTCCGATTGCCTCTATGCTTGCCGTCGGAGCGAGCGGCGCCGTGACCGCGTTGGGCGACACTCTTTTCCCGGCGCCATCGCTCTCCATCGGGATCGCACAAGACTTCGCGCCGGGGGCAAACGCCTTCGTGCGGCTCCGCGTCGTCCATCCGATGATTGCGTGTGTGACCGCCCTCGGTGTCGTCGTGGCGAGCGGCTTCGTTCGCGCCGTCAAGCCCACCTCGGCTGTTCGCCGGTTTTCGCACGCGGCGAGCGGGCTCGCCATGGCTCAAGTCGCCGCTGGGCTCTTGGACATCGTGACGGGCGCACCGGTATCGGTCCAGCTTGTTCACCTCGGCTTGGCCGACGCGGTCTGGATCGCTCTCGTCCTTTTGGCGGCAGCGGCCCTCGAGGACGCGCAGGAATTCGTCTCCGCTCCGCGGGCCGACGCGTTCGCAACGCTGGGATGAAGACGCTGGCTTGGCTGAACGTGCATCGGTCCGTCGAATCGGGTCTGGACCGCTGTCAAGAAGCCGGCCATCGGGGGTGCCTGAGCAAGGGACCGCCACCGCGAAGCGGCGCGCAGGGCTCGCCTCTCCCGCCCCGGGATCACGCAGTGCCGACGCCGACCCTCATTCGGACGGGGGGCCGCCTTCGGCTTCCTCGACTTCCGAGATGCCCGCGAGGCCGGCAAGGTCCGCGAGCGCGACCGGACGGGTCGGAGGTCGGGGCGTGATCGGCCATTCTGCCATGCCCCCGCGCTCGACGAGCAACCGCGCGCACATGGCGAGGCACCACTTGCCCTGACACCAGCCCGTCGCGACTCCGGTGTATCGCTTGAGCGATTCGATGTCCGTAAACCCGCGGGCAATGGCCGCCGCGAGATCGTGCAGCGTGACGTCCTCGCAGCGACAAACCAGCGTCTTGCTCACGGCGCGACGTCCTCGCAGAGGCAGACCATCGACGGACCAACATCGGGCCTACGGCGCCGCGAAGCGACCGTCACACGACACCCGGTCATGTCCCTTCGTATTCGCAACGAGATTCGCACGTTTCGCACACGGTTACCCGGACGAGGGGCGGGAGAAAGGGCTTTAGACGATCCCAAATCCACCGAGCAAGAATTTCGCTCGTCGGGTTTTCAAGACCCGGAACCTCATTGAGGTACCGATGGTCGAGCTCATCATGAAGGGGCGCCCAAGCGTCATAAAGCCGCTGAAAGTCGATGAACCAGCCCGTCGACTCGTTCACTGGTCCGTAGACCGCGACTTCCACCCGAAAGCTGTGTCCGTGGAGCCGCGCGCACTTGTGCCCCGACGGCACTTTGGGCAGGCGGTGGGCCGCCTCGAACCGGAAGTCGTGCACGAGCCGAACGTTCATGGTAAGCGGTGGCTCCACCTCGGAGCGCTTGCCCCATGTACATCGCCGTTTCGAAGAAGCCACGCAAGGCGAATCGCAACAAGACCAAGCGCTTCCGCGCCAAACTAAAGGCCAAAGACCGCAACCGACGGGCGCGCGTTTATCAGCTGGGCTGAGCCGCCGACCCCACGCGAGGCGTCCCAGGTCCCGCGAGGCGCATCGGATGAGAGCGGCCGTCGAGCCAAGCGTGTTTGCGGGCGTCGGCACCCGCACGTTTGGGCAACGTGCGGCGAGGGCGCAGGGGGAGGTTCGATGGAGCCTGCTTATCGCTTCCGAGGTCGCCTGCGGTCCAAGCGCACGGCCCATGCGAAGCGCGAGGAGAGAGGAACCGAACGGCTTTCGGCCTCGGGCCCCCCTTTTCCGCCCGGTTCGAGCGCGAGGAACGCCGATTCCCCGGTGATCGGCCGGGGCCGACCCCGCCGTTTTCACGGAGTCGGGTTACTGGCTGCTCCCCCGTCGGAGCTCCGTCAGGACCAGCTTCGCGACCGCTTTCAGTGTGTCGAAAACACCGATGCCCGTTCGAGCCACCGCCTCGAAATCGGGGACGCTCGTCCTGTTGAGGAGTTGGCGCAGTTCGTCGGTCGCCGCGACATTGGGCAAATCCCGCTTGTTATACTGGATGACGAAGGGCAGCCGCTCGAGCAGGTATCCCTGCTCCGCGAGATTCGTCCGAAGGTTTTCGATCGACTCCTCGTTTGCCTCCATGCGCTCGATCTGCGAGTCAGCAACGAAAATGACCCCGTCGACCCCCTTCAGAATGAGTTTGCGCGAGGCATCGTAGAAGACTTGCCCGGGAACGGTGTAGAGGTGAAAACGCGTCTTGAAGCCGCGAATCTCGCCGAGTGAAAGCGGAAGGAAGTCGAAGAAAAGCGTCCGCTCGGTCTCGGTCGCGAGCGAGATCATCTTTCCTTTGTGCTCGGGGTTGGTGCGCTCGTAGATGTACTGAAGATTGGTCGTCTTCCCGCACAGCCCCGGCCCATAGTAGACGAGCTTGCAGTTGATCTCGCGGGCCATGTAGTTGATGAAACTCATCGGCAGCCTGCGGCTTGGTGATCCCGGGACGGGGTGACCTCAGTCATTGAAGAGGTTGTCGATGTCTTCGTCGGTGATTTCCGCAAACGGCGAGTCCGCCCCCGGCTTGTGAACCTTTTTCAGCAGAAATTCGAAGACCTGGTTCAGCTCTTCACTCGCCTTCTTGACGCGGAGCCGGACGAGTCCGAGAGATGACTTGGAGTCGAAAATGACAACCAGAATGACGCGGTTGCCGACCAGCTGAATGTGGATGTTTGCCTTTTCGCCCTCGTGGAACTGAGTCGCGAACTCTTGCTCCTTAAGCAGCTTGGCCATACCGCCGGTCGCCGCGATGTTGCCGGCCGTGAGGGACGCGAGGCTCGTCGTGTCGACGTTGTCGATGTCCCCGGCAGCGGCAATGAGCTGCCCATTCTTGTCGACGATGAAGACGACCTTGGCGTTCGCATCGCGAACCAGACGGTCCACCACCGTTTGGATCTGATTGAACTCCTCTTCGTACATCACCATCTGCGGGTTGACCATTCGAGCCCTCGGGGCAGGATGCCGGGTCGAGCGCCGCAACGGACGCTGCCAAGACTGCCCTATCGTTGTACCTGTATGGCCGATTTCAGTAAAGACGCGCCGCTTGATTCCCCCCCGTGCGCGACGGGCGGGCGCTGTTCGGGCGCGCCGGGGCCGAGCCATCCACCGCTCGTCCCGGCGGGCGCGCGCGTTGCGTCGGGCTGCCCACACCGCATCCGCGAAACGACTTGTCGGCCTGTCGGCGCCCGGTCGGCCGCGCGTCGGCAACGCGGTCGCGGCAAATCACCGCGTTTTGAGGCGCACGTCGATTTCGAGGTGCTGGCTCGGGTCTCTGCCGCGCGAGGTGGGTATCGCGTCGAAGCCTGGCTCGGCGCGCAGAACATCGTAGACCGCTCGAGCCAGGCGGGGGACGACACGAGCGCGCCAGCGTTCGAGCCAGGCGTAGCCATCCTCCTCGCCTTCGTAGTCGTCATCGAACTCCGCGGCGAGCTCGACGTGGACGACGAAGCGCCCCTCTTCACGGTGTGCGGCCATGGAAAGCGATGGTAAGGGTAGAGGCGCCTGGCGTCATGATCCCGCGCATCGGCATCGCAACCGCCGGGGAACGTAGCGCGTCGGAGGTGGCCGCCCGTTCCCGTCGAGCGCTCGACGCGCCCCTCACCGAAAAGGTCGAGCTATGGACGGCAGTGCTCCGCGACGGCGCGCTGCTCGTCGGATCCTATCAGCGGACCCATGGCCTGCCGACGACCTGGCCGCGGTTGCGACGTGGTTCGGGAGGGCCCGAGGTGATCGTCGGACCGGGAACGGTCCACCTTGCCCTTTCCCTCGCCCACCCGGGTGCGCTCCTTGCCGCCGATGCGAAGCGTATCGCGAACCGCAACGTTCGCCCCTTACTCCGCGCGCTGACGCGTCTCGGGCAGGCCGCCCACTTCTTCGGACGCGACTGGGTGAGCATCGCCCACCGGCCCGCGGCATGGGTCGGATACGCACACGATTCCACGACCCACCGGACGCTCTTCGAAGCTTTCGTCGCCGTCGCTTCGCCCTTCGCCACCACGCAACGCCCGTCGTTCCTCGGCATCCCCCCCGCTACGCTCGAGGCTTTGGCCGGGCGGAGCGTCGACCCCCACCGAGTCGTCAGCTTCATCGTGAGCGCATACGCCGAAGGCCGAGACCCGGTCGCGTTGGATGTCGCGAAGACGGATGGTCAGCCCGAGGACGAACCGTTATCGGAGCCTCCGTGGACCGCGACGACCGAGGTGGCGATCGGGACACTCGGCGCGGGGGCCGATTCGAGCGGTGCATTTCGAATTGGAGGCGACTTGCTCGTGTCGCGCGACGCGCTCACGCGCCTCGAAGGGCGGGTTGCTGCGATCGATCCGAGGTCGCCGGCGTTCGACACGGACGTGGCCGTCGCCGTCGAGGAGACGTTGACTGCGCCAGAGGTCGCGTTCGACGGAGTCCGGTCTCTCGACAGCCTGCGGGAGGTCATCGCACGCGCCGGTCTGCTGCCTCCGCCGAAATCCTGGGCTCCGTGACGTTCGAGATTTCGCTCGGGGCAACCCCGGCTACTCTTCGGTCGGGTTGGCGAGCTTGCGCGACCAAAGGATCGCGTCCTTGCGATGGCCACCGACCATCATGTGCTCCGCGAGCAAGCCGGTGCGGCGGAATCCGTTCGACAGAAAAGCCGACGCAAGGCCCACATCGTCGCTCGGTGCGAGTGCGAAGCAACTCACCACGCCTTCGGACAGCAGCCTTTCGCACAATGCCCGGAGCGCACCGGCCGTCGCCATTTTCTCGCCCTCGGTTTTCGGAGCGACCAACAGCTCAAGGAACGCGTTTCCAAAGCACGCTTGCGATTCCGCCGACGCAGCAAACTCGAACCCTCCGCGAACCGTGACGAGAAAGTAGGTGCGTTCGACGTCGCGGCCAAACGGCTCGAAGGCGGTCAGTCCCCGCCCCGCCCGCACAGCCGCCACCGCCAGCTTGCGAGCTTCGGGTTCGTCGATGACGGCGATCCTCGCCTGCTGCGGCATCTTCTCCAAAACGTCCTTCAGCCCGCGTTTGGCGCTTGCGATCGTACGCTCCATCCGCTCTTGCCCGGCGGTCATGGACGCCGCGCTGCCGACCGGCTTGGCCGCCACGAGGCGCGTCTCGCTCTCCACCGGAGACTCCGCGGAAGGCGACGATCGCGCGGGTGCCGTGGACGCTGAGCTCACCGGGCAGCCGAGGAGGAAGGCGTCGCTCCTCTTATAGAACCCCGGAACGTTTCCCTCTTTCGCAAAGCCGAGCTTTATCCAGGTCTGGACTTCGTCACGCTCGACCAACGTGTACGCCTTTTCAACCCCTTCGCGCAGGGCCAAGGACAGCACGAGCTGACGTTTCGCCGACGAAGGCCCGGCGCGAAAATCGATGACGCGCATGATGCGTGCGCGCCGGTTGATAAGGAGACAAAGCGAGACAGCGTCGTTCTGAAAAAATATTTCGTCTGACGCTTTCTGCTGAAACGAGAAGGCCTTCGCCGCCATCGTGCACCCACCCTTGCGGGACCCCTCACATCACGGGAGACCGCCGCCCACGATCGCCTCGCTCCCCACACGGAGGGCGGACGCGACACTTCAAAGTTGAAAGACCTTTAGCATCTCAGCTGCGGTCTGGTCAACCCGAATGCAAAGCGAATCGAGAACTTGTCACCACAATGCAAAACATTGCAAAAAGGGAACGACCTCGACATCTCGCGTGTATCGGAGGACCAAACCGGCGTCGCTGCCTTGCCCTTCTCTCGCCCGTCACACGCGGCCCGCGGCGGGGCGCTGCGCTGCCCTTTCCTTTCTCTCCGTCACACCCGGGCGGGGCGCTCCGCTGCCCTTTCCTTTCTCTCCGTCACACCCGGGCGGGGCGCTCCGCTGCCCTTTCCTTTCTCTCGGGGCGCATGCAGGCCCGCCCGGGAAGTGCGTGTCAGCCGACGAGTCGGCGAACTCCCGCAGCGGGTGATGACCCGCTCAGCCGACGAGTCGGCGAACTCCCGCAGCGGGCGATGACCCGCTCAGCCGACGAGTCGGCGAACTCCCGCAGCGGGCGATGACCCGCTCAGCCGACGAGTCGGCGAACTTCCGCAGCGGGGACACCGACCTTACCGAGCGATGCTTCGAGCCATTTCCTGGGGATCGATACGAGTGTCGGCATGCCCCCAGACAACCCCAAAATCTCCAAGAAATTAATCCCGCTGGCGAAGCCGGCAGCCAGGGTCAAGGTGTCCGTATCGACGACGACCGAAACGCCGGCGCGCTCTTGCCCTATCAGAAGTAAGAGCGTCTTATCGTATTTGCCGTGCTGCTCGGTGGCGTCGACGAACGCCAGCGCGTGAATGCCTTTCGGCAGGGGCCCGCCGGGGCCAAGGTCGATGAGTTGGTAGCCTGCCGCGATGCGCCGCGTGACCTCCTCGATCGGTCCGAGCTCGGCCGCCGCGACGTCGACGACATTCCAGAGAGACGGATCGCGGAGGCCGTTCGCCAGGTGACGGACGACCAAGCCAAAAAGTGCGGTATCCCGCGGCCGCGCGCGGAGGGCGCGGTCAAAGCGCTGGCCGACGGGACCGGGGATCGATGTTCGGGTATCGATGGCCCGCGCGTCGTCGTCGGCGCCGACGTAGGGCTCCACGCCATGACGAAGCCATTTTGCCGCACTGCACAGGCCATCGAAGTCCGTGTGGCAGACGATGGTGTCGACGGGACCGATGCGATCGACGATTTCCGGGGTGACCATCTCCGGACAAGCCCCGTGCTCAGCTTTTGTCGCCAACACGAAGCGGGGGTCGCCCCGGTAGCGTTCATGCATCGCGTGGTCGTGGTGATCCACCCACCCTGCCAAACGAGGGCCGAGCTGCTCGATGAATGGCAGCGTAATCTTATCGAAGCCACCACTCGCGGCCTCGGAGGCAAAGGCCACGTCCAACACGACGACGCGGCCCGCGAGATCTCGTGCCCGGGGTAATTTGCGGGGCGACGCAAAGGCAAGCTGCGCGCGCAGGCGCGGGGGAGGTCCAGATGACATGCCGAGCGTCCCCTGCGAGGGGACTCGCCTTCCGTGGGGGGGGGTGGGGAGTTCTTGCGTCGACGCCTGCACCGGGCGGTCCGAGACCGCCCTCCGTCCCAAGGTGGGGACCGCGGGTGCGGATGGGCCGCCGACCAAGTCTACCCGAAGCAAGTCGCCTCGGCCGGGCCCGAGGGTCGTATGATGCAGGACACGCAGGCCCCGTTCCGCACCACATCGACCCAAGCTTTCCGCCACCCTCTGATCGGCGACTTCGACCGTGTACTCTTCGTTGCGATGAACGCTTACCCGCCGTCGACGCCGTCGCCGAGATTCCCGCTCAAGTTCGACGCCCAAGGCCTCATCCCCGTTATCGTCCAGGACCACTTGACCGGTGAGGTCCGGATGTTTGCCTATGCGACCGAAGAAGCCCTGCGCGAAACGCTCGAGACCGGGCTTGCCACCTTCTTCAGCCGATCGCGCGGGGAGCTCTGGCGCAAAGGAGAAACGAGCGGCAACACGATCCGCGTTCTGCGCGTCCTCGTCGACTGCGACGGGGACTGCGTCATCTACTCGAGCGAGCCCCGCGGGAACTCTTGCCACACAGGTGCACAAACCTGCTTCTTTCGATCGCTCGAGGGGGTCGAGCTCGTTGCTGCGAACGCGAGTCAGACGGTACCGTCGACCCTCGAAGCGGTGCTCCAGTCCCGAAAGGAGTCGACAGGCAAGACGAGTTACACAAAAAGCCTGTACGATGGCGGGGCTCCCGTCATCGGAGCGAAGATCCGGGAGGAAGCCGATGAGCTTGCGCGCGCAATCGAGTCGGAGACCGACGAGCGGGTCGTCAGTGAAGCCGCCGATTCCCTCTATCACACCCTCGTCGGCTTACGATGGCGCTCGCTCCCCTTCCGTCGCGTTTGGGCCGAGCTCGCGCGTCGCTCCGGAAAAAGCGGCCATGAAGAAAAGGCAACGCGTTGACACGTTTTCGAGCTGGCGCCTATTCTCCGGTCGCGCATCGAGCTTGGCTCGGCGCGGTCGCGAGCATCCATAGCCAGCCGCCCCTTACCGCCCTAAGGACGCTCGTCCATGCCCACCAAAGTCCTCGTGTTCGAGAGTGACGCGGCGTTTGCTGGCGAGCTCCGGAGCGAGCTCGACGCGCTCGGATGCACCACCACGATCGTGGATGACGGAAACGCCGGCCTCCAACAAGCGATCGCTGACAGGCCCGATCTCATCCTTCTGGCCATCGAGCTGCCGCGGATGAACGGATTCTCGGTCTGCAACAAGCTGAAAAAGGATCCTTCGCTCAAAGAAGTCCCGCTCATCATCATGTCGACCGAATCGAGCGACGAAACGTTCGATCAGCACAGAAAACTGCGGACACGAGCTGAGGATTACATTCACAAACCCATCGCGTTCCGCACGCTCCTCGAGCACATTCAGAACTTCGTCCCGATCGGTATGTCAGGGCATGAGACGGCCATCGTCATCGAAGACGAAATCGAGGTCGGTAGCGCGGACTACTTGCTCGAGGAAGATGGGATGTTGACAGCCGACACGACGAGCCCCGAGTCCGCTCGCCCCGCTTCGCTCAATTCGGTTCCGCCAACGTCGGCCCGGAGCCCCGGGTCGGTCGAAGCTGAAGTGGACGCCTTCGCAGAGTCGGCGTTCGGTCGGCTGACGGGCGTCGAGGCGCCTCAGCCGATTGAAAGCCGCCCGCCAGCCAACGGCGCCGCCAACGCGGACCTCGTCGGCACGACACCCCCGCGTACTTCGATGCCCCCGGCCGCGCGCGGGAGCATCCGGCCTCCGGCCTTTGGGATCGATGCGGCCGAGCACGATCGGCTGCGTGCCGAGCTCACGGCTGCGCGCACACGAATCGACGACGCCGACCAGGAGCT
>JBEKFX010000018.1:0-71938 GCA_050013115.1 Polyangiaceae bacterium | reverse complement strand
GTTCAGCAGCCTCTTCTTCGCTTCGCGGTCG
Source organism: Polyangiaceae bacterium (assembly GCA_050013115.1). Classification (GTDB taxonomy): domain Bacteria; phylum Myxococcota_A; class Polyangia; order Polyangiales; family Polyangiaceae; genus Palsa-1150. The sequence continues at coordinate 71,907 of JBEKFX010000018.1, read as the reverse complement.
GGCTCAATGACTTCGGCGCGCTGGCGCAAGCTCTCGTCGTCGCGAACACCGTCAACAATGTGGTCGTATCGAGCGGCACACAGGGGGTGAGCCGCGCTGTCGCGGCCGCGCCCGGCCACGAAGACGAAGCGCTGCGTGCTGCTCTGAAGGTCCACGCCGTCGCGGCTGTCGCCGTGGCCGCGATCATGGTGGCTGCGACGCCACTTTTCGCGAAGTTCGAGCACGCGGACGACGTCGTCGCGCCCCTGCTCGTCATGGCCCTCGTGGCTCTCCTCTATGGCCTCTATGCGCCCCTCATCGGGTACCTCAACGGCCGTCGTCGCTTCGGGCGGCAAGCGGCTCTCGATATTCTCTTTGCCACGCTGCGCACGGTCGGCCTCGTCGCGTTCGGCCGTGCCTTCGCCTTGAGAGGGGCATCGGGCGCGCTCGGAACGACGGTCGGCTGGGTGGCAGCGGCCGCGTGCATCCTGCCCGTGGCCATCCGCTCGACCGGCTTGGGCCGGGCAACGCCGAGCGGTAGCCCCGCAGCCGGCGTTCCGCGACCCGGCGCCTACGTGGCCATGCTGCTGCCCATCGCCGGCGCCCAGCTTTGCACGAACTTCCTCCTCCAGATCGACATTGCCCTGCTCGGGCGCTTTCTGAGCGAGAGAGCAGCGAGCGCGGGCGCGTGGACCGCAGACAGCCGCGACACTGTGAAGTCGTGGATCGCGATTTACAAGGAGTGTCAGACCTTCGCGTTCCTGCCCTACCAGCTCCTCTTCAGCATCACCCTCATCCTCTTTCCCATGCTGGCGCGCGTACACGCGGAGCGCGACCTCGCCGCCGTTCGCGCCTACGTCGCACGCGGCGGCCGGCTCGCTGCGATCTTCGGCGGGGTCGTCGTCGGCGTCGTCCTCGCCATGCCTGGATCGATGCTGGGCTTTGCCTACGGGGCAGCGGACGCGCAGCGCGGCGCCGATGTCCTGCGCATCATGGCGCTCGCGCAAGGCGCCTTCGCCATGCTTGGGATCGCGACGACCGTGCTCACGAGCATCGGCCGCGAACGGACCTCCGCGTGGATCACGCTGGGCGCCGTGATTGCCGTCGCGAGCGCGTGCGCGGCATCGGTCCCGCACGCCTCTTTCGGCCATGCTCAGCTCGTACGGTCGGCGGAGGCAACCCTCCTGGCGCTGACGATGACGCTGATCGTTGCCGGCACGCTCGTTCGGCAACGCACCCGGGCATTCGTACCGTCGAAGACCATCCTTCGCGTGGGCATCGCCCTCGCCGCTTGCTTCGTCGTCGGGCTCTACATGCCGGGGACGGGCCGTCTGGTGACGCCGGCTTTGGCCCTCGTCATCGGCACCGGTTACTTCGCACTGCTCGTGGCGATGGGGGAGATCGACGCAAGCGACGTCGCGCTCGTGAGGTCGCTCGCGTCGAGACGACGGCCGCCGCCATCGGCCCATCGGCCCGCCGCTCGCTGAGTCGCACAAAGCCGAGTCGGCGGCCGGACGACGAGTCGCGACGCGACCCGCCCGTCGCCCGATTCCTAAGCGCCTGGGCTCGCGCGAAGCCCATGCTTTTGGGCAAGTCGATGCAAGTACATCCGGTCCATGCCCGCCATGCGCGCAGCCTTGCTCAGGTTGTTGCCCGCGGCCTCGAGCAGCGCGGTCAAGTAAGCGCGCTCGAATGCATCCACCGCCGCGTCCTTCGCCAATCGGAACGGTGTTTCGATGTCGATGGGCGCCGGCGCGCCGGACGCGAACGAAGTCGTCCTCAGCGTCGGGCTCGCCTTCTCGAGGACGACGCTGCGTTCGATGTAGTTGCGGAGCTCTCGCACATTGCCGGGCCAGTCGTGGCGCTGCATCTCCGCGAGGACCTCGGCCGTGAAGAGGCGCTGGGCGTCTTGTGCACCAAGCGCTTGCAGAAAGACGCGAATCAGGATGACGAGGTCGTCGAGACGCTCGCGCAAGGGCGGCACCCGAACGTTGATGACCGCGAGCCGAAAGTAGAGATCTTCGCGGAAACGCCCGTGATTGACTTCACGTTCGAGCTGGCGGTTCGTCGCGCTGATGACGCGCACGTTCACCTTGCGCGGCCGCGACTCGCCGACCCGGCGAATCTCTTTCGCCTCGATGGCCCGGAGCAGCTTCGGCTGAAGCTCGACGGGCAGCTCGCCCACTTCGTCGAGAAAGACGGTCCCGCCATCGGCCGCTTCGAACGCACCGATACGGTCCCGATCGGCCCCGGTGAAGCTGCCCCGGACATGGCCGAAGAGCTCGCTCTCGATCAGATTCGGACTGATGGCGCCGCAATCGACGACGACGAACGCCTGCTCGGCACGGGGGCTTCGTTGCACGAGCTCGTTGGCGACGAGCTCTTTGCCAGTCCCGCTCTCGCCCTGGATGAGCACGTTGATATCGCTTGGGGCCACCTTTTGGAGAAGCCCGAAGAGCTTGCGCATCGACACGCTCGTGCCGGCGAGCTGGCCGAAGGCGGGGATGAGCGGGACGAGCGCCTGCTCCGCCGGGTCCACCGCTCGAACCCGCAGGATGGAGTCTCCGAGGCCGATCGACGCTTCGGCGGGTAGGTCTGCGTCGCGGATTCGCAGGCCCTCGAGCCGGGTCCCGTTGAGCGATCCCCAATCGTGCACCCGCCAGCTTCCGGCTTCCCGGACCAGTCGACAATGAAAGCGCGACACAGCTGGATCGAGCAATACGACGTCGTTCGAGGTGTGCGTTCCGATGCGGCACAAATCGCCGTCGAACACGATCGACCGCGCCGCAACGCTTCCGTTCTCGCGCTGCACGCTGAGCGAGAGCCGCGGAATGGCAAGGGCTTCGATGAACTGACGCGCAGTGGCCACGCTCTGTTCCTCGGGCGCGACCTTCGGCAAGGCGGGCTCGGGCCCCGGGAAAAACGACGGGGGCTTGGACGGCGGGACGGCCGAGTCCTCGACGGGCCCGGCGCCGGCCCCCGCCGAAGGGCGGAGGACAGACGGGGCCGAAGAAGGCGGAGGCACGGGACGTCGTTGGTTCGTCACGCAGCGACCCAGTATGGCACCCGAACACCCCCTCGCGCGACGCGCGCATGCGTCGGGCCGTCCGGGGGGGCCCTTAGCCGGACCCAATCCGTTGGGCCCCCCGGCCGCGAGACCCTTGGCGACCGGGCCATGCAAGCCTTACCTTGGAAAGCGCCATGAACTACGCGACCGGAAGAGAGAAATTCGGTGCCCCGGCGGCGTCTTCCGCGGCCGATCTGCTTTGGATCACCTACCGGTGGATGACCCTCGGACTCGCGCTCACCGGCGTCGTCGCTCTCGGAGTTGCGCACTCGCCGGCGCTCATCGACGCCCTGGTGCAAAACCGCATCGTCTTCTACGCGATCTTGTTCGGGCAACTCGGCCTCGTCTTCGCCATGAGCTCGATGGCGCTCCGTGTGAGCTCGGCCGCCGCGGCCTTCATGTTTTTTGCCTATGCGGCCCTCACGGGGGTCACCTTTTCGACGCTTTTTGTCGTCTACACGGCGTCATCGATTGCCTCCACGTTCTTCGTCACGGCCGGCGCATTCGGCGGCCTCTCGGTCTTCGGCGCCGCGACCAAGCGCGACCTGAGCGGCATCGGTCGATTCGCGCTCTTCGCGCTCATTGGGCTGATCCTGGCTTCGGTCGTGAACATCTTCGTCCACAGCAGTGGCCTCGAGTGGGTCCTTTCGGTGGTCGGGGTCGTCCTCTTTGCGGGGTTGACGGCCTACGACACCCAGCGGCTCAAAGCACTCTTTGAGAGCGGCGAAACGAGCGCCAACCTGCCGCTCGTCGGAGCCCTCACGCTCTACCTCGACTTCATCAACATGTTTCTATTTCTCCTCCGGTTCATGGGCGATCGCCGCCGCAACTAGCGTTGCTTGACCGGCCTGCATCGAGCCCCTCGCGAGCGGCCGATCAGGCCTCTCCTTCTCCGCGCTTCGCACCTCGGACGGGAGCCGAAGCCACGATCGCTTGCCGCAGGGTGCTCTGCAGGTCGGGACTCGCCGCGAGCGTTTCGCGCGAACGCTCGCGCCCGTGGCCAAGGGGCGTTCCGGTAAAGGAGAGGTGGTTGCCCGCCCTGTCGACGAGGCCCCGCGCTGACCCCAGGTCGAGAAGCTCCCCGACAGAATCGATCCCGGTGCCCCATCGAATTTCGAATTCGGCCTCGGTGAACGGCGGAGCCAACTTGTTCTTCGCGAGCTTGACCTTGGTGCGCCCACCGACCGACTCGTCGCCGACTTTGACCTGCCCGATGCGCCTCACGTCGAAACGCATCGAGGCATAGAACTTCAACGCGTTGCCGCCGGTCGTCGTCTCGGGAGATCCGAACGTGACGCCGATTTTCTGTCGCAACTGATTCAAGAACATGAGCGTGGTTCCCGCCCGGTAGGCCGACGCCGTGAGCTTGCGCAGCGCCTGACTCATGAGGCGGGCCTGCAGACCCATGTGGGCATCGCCCATTTCCCCCTCGAGCTCCGCCTTCGGTGTCAGGGCGGCGACCGAGTCGATGACGATGATGTCGATGGCCAACGAACGAACGAGCATCTCGGTGATGTCGAGTGCCTGCTCGCCCGTATCCGGCTGGGAGATGAGGAGTTTTTCCGTCAAAACGCCGACGGACCGGGCGTAAGCGACGTCGAGTGCATGCTCGGCATCGATGAACGCCGCAACGCCGCCTGCCTTCTGGGATTCCGCAATCGCGTGGAGTGCTAGGGTGGTCTTTCCGCTCGACTCTGGACCATAGATCTCGACGACTCGCCCGCGGGGATACCCGCCGATGCCGGTCGCAAGGTCGAGCGCCAGCGATCCGGTCGGAATCGTCGCGACGGGCACGGGGTTTTCGTCGTCTCCGAGGGTCATCACGGCCCCTCTCCCGAACTGCTTTTCCAAGGCCACGATCACCCCCTTCAGCGCGCGCACTTTATCGGCAATGGGTTCCAACATGTTGACTCCTCCTTCTTTGTCACGGACATTCATCACAGGCATTGGTCACGGACATTCATCACGGACATTCATCACAGGCATTGGTCACGGACATTCATCACGGACATTCATCACAGGCATTGGTCACGGACATTCATCACAGGCATTGGTCACGCCGACGAACGTGACACCGAGCGCGGTGACGACCATGGCGACGAGCAAGCCTGGAGCGAAGGGCGTGCCGTAGGAGGTCCCTGCGTTTTCAAACGATCATGGGTCACCAGGGCTGTCTCCGCCGACGCCGAGCTGTCCCGGGACACCCAAGACCCGCCGTAGCCCGTGAAGGCCCGTGCGATGGTGCCCCCGACCTCATGGCGAAAAGACCGACCACGCGAGGTCCGCGCGCCCCGCCCAACCCCGCCGAGTCTCGGCCGGGCGACGTATCCAGCGTCACGGACCTCGTGCGAGACCGGAGCCTGCGCCTCTGCAAGAGGACCCGGAAGGGCGGCCCTCCACTCGGCGTGGGCAGGCACCCGCCTCATGCCGCGACGGTCACGTGAAATCGCGCCTTCAGGAGGACCGGATAAGTCGGCGCTCCAGGTGAAGGCGGCCCAGCCGCCTCTTAAGCTGCCACGGCGGCGCCAGCGCGATCGAGCACCCGGAGACCAATCGCTTCGGCGACGTGCTCCGGGCGTACCTCGGTGCACCCCTCGAGGTCGGCGATGGTCCGGGCGACGCGAAGCACCTTGCCGTACGCCCGCGCCGAGAGCCCGAGCCGCTCGACGGCCCCGGCGAGAATTCGCCGACCCTCGGCGCACGGCTTGACGATTCGTTCGATCTCGGGGGGCGAGAGCGAGGCATTGGTCTTCACGAAGACCTCCCGTCGCGAGGCGCGTTCGAGCTGGATCGCGCGCGCCCGTTCGACCCGCGCTCGCACCGCGGCGCTCGTCTCGCCTTGGCCGGTTCTCTGCAAGGCCGCCACTTCGACGGGAGGCAGAACGACGTGGACGTCGATTCGATCGAGCAGCGGCCCGCTCATCTTTGCCCGATACGCACGGACGCGCTCGGGCGTGCATGCGCACCGGCCGCTCGGGTCGCCGAGCCAGCCGCACGAGCAGGGGTTCGCAGCGCACACGAGCAGCAAGCGCGCCGGGAGGGTCGCCTTGGCATATGCACGCGAGATCGTGACGACACCGTCCTCCAGCGGCTGGCGGAGCGCCTCGAGCGCCGATCTCCTGAATTCGGCCAGCTCGTCGAGAAAAAGGACCCCATGGTGCGCCAAGGTCACCTCGCCGGGGCGCGGACCATCTCCACCCCCGACGAGACCGATGTCGGTCACGGTGTGGTGCGGCGCCCGGAATGGCCTGTCCCGAGACAGGCCTCGAGCAGGCGACAGAAGACCAGCCACGCTATGAATGGCTGTCACTTCGAGCGCCTCGTCCGTGGACAGCGGTGGGAGCAGCCCTGGAACCCGGCGGGCCATCATCGTTTTCCCGGCGCCCGGGGGTCCGATCATCAGGACGTTGTGGTTGCCCGCCGCGGCGATCTCGACTGCGCGGCGCGCCGCCGCCTGACCCCGTACCTCCGCCAGGTCTTCCGTCGGGCTGAGTCGGTCCACCTCACGTCCCCGCTCGGCCTTTGGCAGCTGGCGTTGTCCGCGAAGTGCCGCGAGAAGCTCCCCGAGCGAAGCCACCGTGTGCACCGCCATGTCCTCGACCAGCGCGGCCTCCGCCGCGTTCGCGCGCGGAACGATCGCTCGCTTGACGCCTCGGGCACGCGCCCCGATTAAATGTGCAAGGACCCCACGGAGCGGCTGCACGGTTCCCTGGAGCGACAGCTCGCCGATGAACAAAATGCGACGCGACGCTTCCCGGGGCGCGGCCCCGAGCGCGCCGAGCGCTGCCGCGGCGATGGCCAAGTCGAATCCGCTGCCTGTCTTTTTCACGTCCGCAGGCGCGAGATTGACGACGATGCGACACTCGGACAGATTCACGCCCACCTGCGCGAGCGCGCTTCTCACTCGAACGCGGCTCTCGCGAACCGCTGCCTCCGCGAGACCCACGAGTTCGAAGAAGGGCGGCCCCCGAAGCGCCTCCACTTCGACGCGCACCGGGTGAGCTTGCAGCCCGACGAGCGTGGCGCTGAGTGCAGTCGAAAGCATGGCGATGGCCGGCATCGGGAGCGAACGGTATGCCGGATGCGCGGAGCCGTGCTTTCGGCCTTCTCGATGACCGTCGACGCCGTCGGGGCCGATCCGCCCCCTGTCCCGGGACACCCGCCGCGGTCACGTCGTCCCACGGGATCCAGGATGCGTCGCGGGTCAACGGCCCGCCCGCGCCTCTTCCGCGCCCCGCCCCCGACTGCCCGTCCCTGCCGCGGGCGCTCACGCGATCGGGCACGACGCCCCATCGTGTGCAAGGCCTTGGGCTCCCGAGTCCGTGCGCACGCGCCCGTGGCGCGACCTCACGACAGGGAATCTCTCGCGGCCGAGGTCAGTGTGCCATGCATTTATTCGAATCGCTCACGGGGAACGGCCTCGACGTCCTGTGCGAAGGCGATGAACGGCCAGTCGGCATATTCCCGCGCCAGGCGCTGCAGGAGTTTGTGCGCAATCTCGGGAGAAACGAGTGATTCGATGCGAACGTTTCCGGTGTCGAGGATTCCCTCCTTGCGGACCCCATGGACTCCTCGGCCCTCGACCCTCGTCGATGTATAGCCGACGGCCCCATGGTGCTTGAGCTCGGCCTCGAGTCGAGGCTCGAGCTCCGAGCCGGCCACGATCGTCACGAGCTTGACCTTCGCTGTTTCCATCGGTGCTTGCATGATCGCTCCCGCTTCGAATTGGCCCTGTGAGATCCGTTTTGCAAACGGTCGCCGGGCCGAGGGCCAATGCCCGTGTCTCGATGCGCCCGGTCCCGTGCACGCGTCACGCCATGCACCCATGCGACGGGCGATCGGCGTCGGAGGGTTGCGACCGGGTCGATGAGAGACGAGACAGCGAAGAATTGTTGCGTGGACGCGCAGCGGATGCGCGGCGCCGAGCCGCGGCACAGCGTCACCCAACGACCTTCAGAGGTTCGGGTGAGGCGGAACTCGCGCCGCGTCGAAGGCAACGCACTGGTTCGCGAAGCCGGAGCAGGCATTGAGGGGGTCAGTCGCCGGGGTTGTGCACGAGTTGCAGCTGAGGTCGGCCAAGCACGCGTCTTGCGCGGCCCCGCCGTCTTGCGCCGATGCGCTCTCCAGACTCGCGTCGGCAACAGGTACAGGCGATCCATTGTCGTCTCCGCTCCCGAGGCAGGCGACCGATCCGGCGGCGATGAGGATGAGGCCTGCAGCGAAGGGGCTCCGGGCCATCACTGCACCTCGCAAAATCCGAAACGGCATGTCGGGGCCCCCGAGTTGCAGTCTCCGTCTTGTCGGCAAGCCATGCACGTCGACGTTGTCGCGCCGAGCGCATTTTCATAAGAGCAGCCGCACGGCGCCGGCGACGCGTACGATGCTTCCGACAGCGCCCCGGCCGAGCGGATCACCTGCATCGCGCACCAGGGAATGAGCCCGGCCATGGCCTCTCCCTCGACCAGGCTTTGCGCATCCAACGAAAACGAGCTCGCGTCCAGCAAACCACCGGTGGGCGCTGAACCCGGGGCTGGGCCGCTCTCGTCCAGCCAATCGATGACCGCCGCAAGAGCCGCGTTCGGTTGACCGGTATGGTCGAGGGGCTGACCATTCGCGTCGACCGACGTGACGATGTGAAGTGGCCCCCACAGGTCATAACGACCCTGACGAACGTTAATCTTGTCGCGATGGTCGGCATCGGAGTTTGGCAGGTAGCCGCACTGCTGTCCGGTGTGCTGGTAGGCTAAAACCCGGACCGTTTCGTTCGAGCTCTCGGCGATCGGGCTCGGCAGGATCCCAATTGCCGCGCTCGCGTTGGCAACCTGCGAGAGCGCGTTGATGAGGGCAGTCGTCGCCGTCCACGTGGTCTGCGCCGCATTGGCAAAGCCCGCGGGAGCAAGGCCAATCGCCGTCCCGACGAGATTGAGGGGCCCCGACTGGACGTCCGGGGTGAAAATCGAATCGCTGCGGCTCCACGGTTCGACGACGTAGGCCGAGGCTCCGAAGCCGAAGACCACGTACGCGGCATCGGCGCTGATGGACCGTTCGGACGAGCCCTGCGGGACGACGAAAGTCACGACTTGGACAGGGCCGATCACGTCGCGCTGCCCTGCGGCCGTCAGCTGAGGCGTCCCGAGGTTGCGCGCGCAAGTGTCTGGGTCGATGTCGGAGATGGCGATGTCCGGTGAATCGCCGGGCCCCGTGCATGGCTGCGCGGAGGCCGCCATCGAAACAGGCTCGAGCAGCAGTGCCGGTGCGGGTGCGCTCGTGCCGCCGACGACGTTCCCCACGGCATCGCAAGGGGGCTGAGGGACGTAAAGGATCGAGATCGAAGCGTTCTCGAGGTTGTTGGCCATCGCTTGTGCGAGGGCCTCGGGGCCATCCGAGCCCTCGGCGTCGCTGGGTCCCGAAACGGTTAGGACGGGCGAGGCAAGAGAACCCGACGAGCTGACGAGAGAGCTGCAGGAAGGGGGCGCCGACGCTGGCTGCCCCCTCGCAGGAGCGGTGCGCAAGAGAATGGATCCCGATACGACGCATCCAATCGCAAGCTTCCCGAAGGGCAAGAGGCGGAGTGCCTCCGACCCACCGCGCACGAACGGTGTGCTGAGGCGTCGATTTCCTCTATCGATCCGTGCCCTCTCGTCGGTGCGCACGCGAACGCCAGGTTAGGCGGATGGACCGGCCGTCCAGCAAAGATTCGGTGACGTTTGTAGGTCACCGTGCGGGAGGTCGACTTCCCGACGGGGATCTGAGTGGCCGCCCAGCGGGCGTCTCCGCCTTGCCCATGCCATGCCGGTCCAGCCGGCCCCTTCGAAACGGCCCGTGAAAAGAGTGATCCAGGCCGAATTCGGAAATCGAGGGCGCGGGGTTGCACGCCCCACCGACGTCCCCCCTGTGGGCAGACCTGTCGCCTGCGGTGCAGACGAAGCCCGTCAGGCACGTTCACGGATTGGCCACGTTTCCTCCGCACCCGCCATCTTGCGTAGAAGCACAACCGGTTCCTCCATCCGTGCACGCACCTTCATGCAAGAGCGGCTTACGAGCGTACCCACTCGGTAACCCCGTGCACGCGATCGAAATTTCGGTCCCGTCGCATGCGCACCCCGGCAAATAGAGATTGCACACGACTTGCTCGGGTTCGAAGCACACACCATGTGCCGTACACGCCGGGGTCTCCGGAAAGCCGCACACCTCGTCGCTGGCACAATCCGCATCGCCCGAGCACGGCACGGCGCCGGCGTCATTCGAGCTGCTGACGGATGTGCTGCTCATCGAGGTGCTGCCAATCGACGTGCTGCTCATCGACGTGCTCGATCGTCCGCTCGAAGCGCTGCTCGAATGCTCGCTCGTTCCACTGCTGACGGAAGCGCTGCTCGAATGCTCGCTCGTTCCGCTGCTGACGGAAGCGCTGCTCGACACGCTGCCGACCGAGTTGCTGCTCGACACGCTGCCGACCGAGCTGCTGCTCGACACACTGCCGACCGAGCTGCTGCTCGACACACTGGACGATGTGCCACCATCGGGCAGCGATGCGATGAAGGCAGCTGAGCACCCGGCCTGGACGAGACCGAGAGCCGGGACCCAAAGCAAGTGATGAAACGTTCGCATTCGTTGCGACCTCCTTGAACCCATGAATGCCCGTACGCCGTTGCCCCCTTCGGCAAAAACATGCCCCCCTCCTCGCGCGGCCTCGCGCGTCAGGGGGACGGCAGCGCCGCCAGGATCGCGTGGACGCGCTCTTCGTAAATGCTTCCGCGCGCTCGGGCGAGCAGCGCGTCTCCGCGCGCACGCGCTTCGGTGAAGCGCCGCAAGCGTCGCAGAGCCTCCACCCCGAGCAGCTCGCGCTCGATGGCGAGACTCCCGGCTGGAAACATCGACGCATGGCGATCCAGTACGGCCAGGGCGCCGCTCGGGTTGCGATCCAAGATACCGCGAGCGTCTTCCAGCATGGCAGCCTCGCGTGCGAGCGAGTCGGACATCGTAGGCCACAGCGAAGGCGGCTCGGCTCCGGCCTGGTGTGGGACGCGATCAAGGTCCGATGAATGCGGGGACGGCGGAGCGGACGGCGCGTGCGCCCCGAGAGGAGCGTGGAGTTCCGAAGGCATCGACGCCGCCGCCGGTCCTCTCGGCGGCGGCACCGCCCCGGACAACTCGTGGGCCGCAAAAGGATCCGCCGCATCCAAAGGCGCCGACGCTCCCGACAGCTCTCCGGCCGGCGCCCCGAACGACCCGTGGGCCGCAAAAGGATCCGCCGCCTCCAGGGGCGCCGACGCTCCGGGCGCTGCCATGGGGTCGTTCGGAGATTGAGATCGGGCCGCCGCCGCCGGGCGAGGCCCCGAGCCGGACCTCATTGGACGAGGTGTCGCCGCGAGCACGACCCGGCGCGTCAACGCTGGAACGACGTGGACCGCCGCCGCCACACCGAGTGCGCAGAGCCCCGCCGCCGCAACCCCCTTGATCCAGAAGATCAACCATGCCGCTGCGGGAACCACGATCAAACGATCGATTCGGCCGGCCGACCGCGATCGCACCTCCTTCGGCAAGGGACGCGATCCCGCTGCGCTGCGCACAAGCGCGCGCCGCTCGTCGGGGATCGTCGCGTCGTCGCGCCATCGTACGGGCGGGGTCATGTCGGGCCTCCACGTCGAGCTCCGAGCCGAGAGGCCTCGATGGCGTGCAGGCGCGCGAGCGCGCGCTCGAAGTCCTTGCGTGCGCTGTGCAATCGGGAATACACGGTGCCAATGGGGATGGACAGCATCTCGGCGATGTCCTCGCACGAGACTTCGTCGATCTCGAACATGACGAAGATGGCCCGCTTCTCGAGGTCCATCAAGTCGAGTGCGGCACGGAGGCGCTGTCGTTCTTGCCTCGTCGCGGCGGCGCGCTCGGGACTGACGTCTTCGGATGTTCCTTCTTCGGGTATCGCGGCGACGCTTTGCTCGCGTCGGCGGTAGGCCCGTCGGCGGTAGGCGGAAACGACCCTCAGGCAGATGCCGAAGAGCCATGTCGTGATTCGCGACGAGTGATCGAACGAAGGCAACCGCTTGTGGACGACGACGAACACGTCTTGCAGAAGATCCTCGATGTCGGCGTCACGAACCCCGAGTCGCTGCAGGCTCAGCCAGACGAAGTTCGCGTGCTCATCGTGGATGGACGCCACGTCGAGCCGCCCGGCCGCTTGCTGCGGCTGCATGACGAGTCGAAGGGGCATCCGTCCCAAGGAATACAAGGAACCGAAAGGTGAATGCCGGTCCACCCTGTTCCCCTTCACGGAATCGACACGCCGACGCCGGCGAAGCCGACCGGATCGACGGACCCTTCCTCGAAGATGGGCTTGCTCTCGCCGCGGACCATGAAGGGCTGGCGTGTGAGGGGGACGAGCACCTCGGCGCCGATCTCGGCGAGAAACGGACCGGCGATCCGGAACTTCGCCGTCGACGAGACGGACGCGCCGCTCCACAACCGGTCACCCGGCTGAGTGGGATTCAGTGTGTACACCACCGAATGAATGGCCCCGATGAAAAGCTTGGCGCAAAGGAAAAGCGCGACGCGCTCGGCTCGCCACGGTTGACCGCACCCTCCGAGCCAACCCGCCGTCACGCCGAATGCAAAGTCGGCTGGGGCGCTCGTGCGGACCTCGGGGAAGTAAAGGACACCACCGGTACCCTGAAACGTCCGGCCGGAGGGGCCCTCGACCGAGAGCGCGGCGCCGGCAGCCAGCTCGGGAAGCACGCCCGCGGCCGCAAGGACCCGCATCGAGGCCGAGAGTCCTCCGGATCGCGGACCTTCAGGCGGACCTTCCGGCCGTTTGAGCGGCGGGGGCCGTGATCTTGACGGCGTGGGCGACGGGGGGAGCGAAGGCAAGGGCTGCGCGGCGACGGGTGACACCGGAGCAGGAGGAGGCGGCGAAGGCGCAGGAGGCTCCACGGGGGCGGAGCTCGGCGGGCGGGGTCGCGCAGCACTTTCTGGATCGATGGCGAGCGCCACGGCCAGGATGACGGCCGAATCGAGGGGCGCACAGTCCGGCGCGGTGCTCGTCAGGTACCGAGAACCGAGCAAGCTGCCATTCGAATCGCGAACGTAGAGATGAGCGTCCCACCGGTCGCCTTCGTGCTGAAGGACGCCTTCGATGCTGCGCGGCGCCGAATCTCCGAAAACTTCCCGCCCGAGGCGCTCGACCACGCGCCGGGCGATGCTTGGCCCGTCATCGCAGCCATCGGTACGCTCGCCGCGCACCCAGACGAGACGCACTTGCGGCGCATCCTCGGCGTTCGCCGGAGAAGGCGAGGAGAGGACGGCGCCGGCCCCGAGGACGGCGAGGGCCACGCCGCGGCACTGGCGATCGCCGGATCGCGAGCCAGCGATCGCCGCTCCACACGCAACTGCCCTCTCGCCCCGTCGCTCGGTCGAGTCGCGCTCCATGCCCCAAACTTTGGTCGCGTGGGCAGCAGGCCGTCAACCGGGCCGCCGGGTCGACAACCGTGCGGGTGACCGTCCCCCCTCGCGCGGGGCCGCCGGCGCCGCCACGCTCGGGGTGCTGGACGGCGGGGAAAAGCTCATGGCAGCTTCGGGCATGGCGCTGCTCTTCGATCTCGACGGCACTCTGACCGATTCGCGCCCGGGCATTCTCGCCTCCATGCGCTATGCGCTGGCTGCCCTCGGACTGACGCCACCACCGGACGAAGCCCTCTCGCAGTTCATCGGGCCACCGACGCAGGACGCGTTTCGAGATCTCTTGGGGCCATCGCAAATCGCCCTTCAAGCGGACGCGATTCGCCTCTACCGCGAGCGCTTCACTGCGGAGGGCATGTTCGACAACAGCGTCTACCCCGGCATTCGCGAAGGCCTGGCGACGCTCCGCGTCGCTGGCGTCCGACTCTGGGTCGCCACGTCCAAGCCGCGCGTGTACGCGGAGCGAATCATCGATCACTTCGGCCTCGGCGATTTCTTCGTACGCGTCTACGGCTCCGAGCTCAGCGGCGAGTTCGGCAACAAAGGCGACCTCATCGCCCATCTCTTGAAGACCGAAAACCTCGCGAGTCGAGACGCGTGGATGATCGGCGACCGCATGCACGACATCGTCGGCGCGCATCGCAACGAGGTACGTGCCGCCGGCGTGCTCTGGGGCTACGGCTCGCGCGAAGAGCTCACCCACGCCGGCGCCGAGACTCTGTTCTCGTCGATGCAAGAGCTTGTGGCTTGCTTTGCCTAGTCGATTGGTTCGCCTGGTCCAATCGAGTGCCGCGATCCCCTCGAATGCAAAGGGTCTTTCCGCGCCATTCGCTCGACAGGCGTCGTCCAACTTGAGGTTTCCCGCCTTGTCATGCCACGTGGCAAGCTGCGGAAAGGGCAGTCTGACTTTACATTTCACGCAATCGAGAGGCTAGGGCCCGGCATCAAAAGGAGGCGCCGTTGTCGACGGAGCATCGACGATGATCGCGCTCGATGCGTCGCTCGGCAGCGAGGGGCTGGAGCCCGATGCATCGACGAGACCCACCTCCGAGCACATGGGAATCAGACCGCACGCCTGAATTTGCAGGCTCACCCACGTCGGGCAATTCTGGGGGATACAAGGTCCGCCCGTGCAGTCGCTCTGCCCTTCACAAAGTTGAACGGCTACGGCGGGCAAGGGAGCGATGGCCATGCACGGAGACGGCCGGCAGGCGAAGGTTGGAGTGTCCGAGATGAGGCAGCAAGCGCCTCCGTCGCAATCGGCCGACCCGGTGCAGGTCCCCGCGTCCGCCAGCACATAGCGCCCGGTGTCGAAATTGATGAAGAGACCGCAGCCGGCAGCGGACACCACGGCAGCGGAAAAGGGCGCCGCGACCACGAACATCGGAGCGAGTCCCCGCATTAGAACGTCGTCCGAAGGCCCGCGGCCGCACCGCCGCCCGTCGGCCAGACCCCGACGGCAACCGTTTGGCGACGATCGGCGGGGTCGAGGATGAGCAACGTCGTGCCCGCTCCGAGGGCCGCGATACCGGCAATCCACGCTCCCGTGTTCCAGGGGAGGATCTGCTTGAGCGTATCGTTCGACTCGTAACCTGTGGCCGAACAAATGCCGGCGCCGTTGCAGTTGGCGTCGCGATCGCCCTTTTCGGAAAGAAGCATGAACGAGGTGATGACGGCGACGATCGCTGCCTCGGCCCCGACCGAGAGACTCACCCACCCGAGAGTCCGCCATGGCCGATGGGCGGGCGCAGAGACCTCGGAGCCAGGATCCGGGCTCGCCGCGATCGATGAGCCCGGCGCAGAGACCTCGGAGCCAGGATCTGGGATCGCCGCGATCGATGAGCTCGTCGTCGAAGCGCGCGCTGGCGTTTCGCTTCGTGCGCCAGCGATTGCGGGCGGGATGGAACGGCTGGCGCAGCCGTTCGATCCCGCGGCGACGAGCACCATCGCCGCCCACGGCGCCGTGCAGCCGGTCGAGCGCATGCCCTTGGAGGCTAGAGGATGGGACGCCTTAAGCAAAGCGGGCGCGCGCCGGCGGCTCTTCCTCGCATTCGCGGGGGCCTCACGCCCGCGCGCTGAGCCACTTCTCGAGCTCGTCGGCCCCACCGACGTAAGAGCCGTCGATGAACACCTGGGGCGTGGACGCCCGTGCGCTGACGGCGCGCAGACGTCGTGGCGAAGAGGCCACTTCGTCGTACGCGATGGATCGGGCATCGAGCATCTTCTTGGCTTTCGCACAGAAGCTACATCCGGCCCGGGTGAACATGAGGACGTCGTGCGGCACCCTTGCGCTGGGATCGAGAAACTTCAGCATCGTGTCGGCGTCCGAGACCTGAAACGGGTCACCGTCCACTTCGGGCTCGATGAACATCTTGGTGATGACTCCGTCGTCGACGAGCATGGAGTATCGCCATGATCGCTGCCCGAAGCCGAGGGTGGCCTTGTCGACGAGCATTCCCATGGCCCGCGTGAAGTCGCCGTTGCCGTCCGGCAAGAAGCGGATGCGCTCGGCGCCCTGATCCTTGGCCCATTCATTCATCACGAATGCGTCGTTCACCGAAATGCAAACGATGTCGTCCACCCCGCGCGCCTTGAGGGCCGGGGCGAGCTCGTCATATCGAGGGACGTGGCTGCTCGAACAGGTGGGCGTGAAAGCGCCCGGCAAGGCGAATACGACGACTCTTTTGCCACCGAAGACTTCGCGCGTGTCGATGTCTTTCCACTGCCCCTCGGAGGTTCGTGTGCGAAACGTCACCTGCGGGACTCTCTGCCCCTCGGAGTTTTTCAGCATGTGTCTTTCCTTCGTCCTTTTTCCTCGTGAACATTGGTTTCAGCGATGCGCCGACAGCTTGGTGGCCGCATCTCGGAGCGCCGTTCGGATCCCCTCTTCGACGACCGGGTGGTAGAAGGGCATCGACAGCATTCGTGCGATCGTCAGCTGCTCCTGGTGGGCCCACGCAAGGAGGTGTCCGATATGTTCAGCGCGCGGGCCGGCCATTTCGGCGCCGAGAAAACGGCCCGACGACGCTTCGGCGTAAATGCGGGCGGCTCCGTAGTTCTTGAGCATGACCCGGCTTCGCCCCTGATCCTCGAAGCTCACCTGCCCGATGACGACCTCCGAGCCGCGCACGGCGACGGCGGCATAGCCCTCACCCGCGACGGTCATTTGCGGATCCGTGAAGACGACCGAAAGCGGTGATCGACGCACCCCCGGTCGGACCTCGGGGAACTTCGCGGCGTTCTCGCCCGCAATGCGTCCCTCGTCGGCGGCTTCGTGCAGAAGGGGAATGTCGTTGCTCACGTCGCCGGCCAGAAAAACGTTCGAACCGCCGAGCCGGGCCGTCGTGCGGTCGACGCGCGCGAAGCCGTCTGCGTCGAGGGCCACGCCGCCGCGTTCGAGATCGAGCCCGGACAGATTCGGACGACGCCCCGCGGCCACGAGCGCAAAGGCGAACGACTCGACGCGCACCTGCCCTGCCGCGTCGACCCACTCGACGACGACGCGGTCCTCGACGCGTCGCACGTTCCGCGTCCCGGCGTCGAGATCCAGCGGGAGCTCGGACGAAAGCGCCCGGCCCGCCGCGTCGCGAACGACCGGGTCGGTGAGTACGCCGAGCCGGCCGCCCTTGCCGAGGATGCGCACGCGCACGCCGAGGCGATGAAGGGCCTGGCCGAGCTCGAGACCGACGACGCCGGCGCCAAACACGACCACCGAGTCCGGCAGCTCTGACCAACCGAACACGTCGTCGTTGACGATCATCCGATCGCCCAGGCCGGAGAACATCGACGGCAATACCGGGGTCGATCCGGTTGCCACGACCACGGCGCGGGCGCGCACACGCGTGGCCCCCACTTCGAGCAGGCCGGGTTCGACGAAGCGGGCATAGCCTATCAACTTGCGATTGACCGGAATGCTTTCAACGGAAGACACGACGAACCCGACGAATCGGTCGCGCTCGCGAAGCACGCGGTCCATCACCGCTCTGCGGTCCACCTCGACCGACGCGTGAAGTCCGAAAGGCGCCGCGTGGCGCGCCTCGTGCGCCACTTCAGCTGCCGCGATGAGCAGCTTGCTCGGCATGCAACCGACGCGCGCACAGGTCGTGCCGTACACGCCACCTTCGATGAGAATGACCTCGGGAGTCAACGCGGCTGCGGCCCGGTACGCGGCGAGCCCCGCCGTCCCGGCACCGACGACTGCGACGTCCACAGCACGCTCTTCCGGGATCATCTGGGCACCCATGGGATCTGGCTTCCTCGGTCGGGCGAATCCCGACTCCATCCAAGCTACGTCCGGGGGGGCGATGGCTCCAAGACGATGTTTCGATTACTTCGATAGGCGGAATCCATCGTGGCGCAGGTAAGCGATCTCTCCCTTCGTCAGCTCGAGTACGTCGTTGCGGTCGCCGATACACTCGGATTTCATCGTGCAGCCGAGCGATGCCACGTTTCGCAACCGACACTCAGCGCCCAGGTGCAGCACATCGAAGATGTGCTCGGTGTCCGGCTCTTCGAGCGCGATCGGCGTGGCGTGCTCGTGACGAGCCCGGGCGAAGACATCGTCGCACGCGCCCGTCGCATCCTGCTCGATGTCGCCGACCTCATCGCGGCCGCGAGCCGCACGCGCGACCCCTTGGCGGGCCGCTTTCGCGTTGGCGTCATACCGACCATCGCACCGTACCTGCTGCCGGACGCCACCCCGGCGATCCACGCGGATTACCCCGAGCTAGAGCTCGTCTTTCTCGAGGAAAAAACCGTCGAAGTCATGCGCGATTTGAGCATGGGGGCACTCGATCTCGGGCTCGTGGCACTCGACGCCGTCGGCGGCGAGTTCGACTCGGCCGTCGTGATGGACGATCCATTCGTCGTTGCGCTCCCCTTCGGGCATCCCCTTGCCCAAAAGAAGCGCATTCTGCTGTCGGACCTCGACGGTGAACGCGCACTCTTGCTCGACGACGGGCACTGCTTTCGTGACCAAGCGCTCGCCATCTGCTCGCAAAGCGGCGCACGCGAAACCGACCTCCGCGCGACGAGCCTGGGCACCCTCGTGCAGATGGTCTCGGTCGGCGCGGGCATCACGCTCTTGCCGAAGCTCGCGGTCGACGTCGAGAACAGGCGAGGGCAGCTCGAGGTGCGACCGTTCGCTCCGCCGGTTCCGAGCCGCACGATCGGGCTCGTGTGGCGGCCGACTTCGCCTTGGGTCGACGCCTTTCGAACGTTGGCCGCTTCGCTGCGGCAGGCCGTCGCGCCCCGCCTGAGCCGAGAGGCTGACGCTCAGGTCGCGCGCCCGGGCAAGCCCGAACCGAGAACAGCAAAACCATCGCCCCGCCACACTCGCCGGAGTGTCGAGAGTGGCGGGGCGAAACCCAAAGTGTGACGCGGGGAGGACAACCGCAGCGCTCTTCGGGAGACGCCAGTGTGGCCCAAATGCGTATCCATTGTCCGCAAAATCGGACTCGCATGGCTCTCTTCGCTCCGCGGCCTTGCACGAAAAATCGTAAATCGCCGTAACTCCGCGAAAATGACTCAAGGCCTCGCTCGAGGCGAACTCGACCGAGCCAGGGTTTGCCCGACGACGGCGTGCAGTCGTTTCGTCTCGGCCGGGCCGACTGTGCCTCCAGCATGTGCGACGAGGTCGGCCATGGCATCGACCCCCTGGCCGCCAACGATCCACGGAATGGGTGCGCAAGCGCTTCCGTACCCGTCGAGGAGCTCTCGGCAGCGTGCTCGCTCCGGCGATACCGTGACCGACAATGCGACGAGCGCCGGATCGAGCGACTCGACCGCGCTGCGAATGGCGGCGGGGGGAGTGCGCGCACCCAAGAAGACCGGACGAACGCCCCACGTCGACAGGCGCAGCGCCACACCGAGCGCGCCAATCTCGTGATCTTCATCAGCGAAGCAAGCGACGATCGCCGCGTCTCGGGCGTCCGATCGAGCCACGATCCGGGTCAAATCCCGGACCAGCGTCGCGATCGACTGGGACACGAAGTGCTCCTGCGCGATCGATACGTGCCCTTCGCGCCAAAGCTCGCCGACGCGGGCCAGAATCGGAACAAGGACGCGCTCGAAGACCAGTGTGCTCGAGCCGAGGTAGCTCGCGCGACGCAGATGCTCCTCGAACGCGACGTCGTCGAATCGGACCATCGCATCGGTCAGAGCTCGAACGGCCGCCGAATAGGCATCCCCGCCGGCGGGGCGATCCAGCCGAGGAGAAGCCTCCGATCGCTCGAGGACACGCTGTGCGGCTTCTGCCGTCGCCATCCCTTCCTGGCAGAGTGCCCGCATCTCGCGAATCTGCGCGACATCGTGTTCACCATAAACGCGGTAGTTTGACGAAGTCCGCTCCGGAGTGGGAACTCCGTACCGTCGCTCCCAGGCTCGAAGCGTCGGCTCGGGGACTCCGGTCAGCGCAGCCACGGTGTGGATCCGCAGAGGACCTGCCGGGGCTGGAGCCACCTCGTCTTGCTCACCGTAGGAGCGGTCATCGGGATCATTGGACATCGTCGTGGGGTCCGAAGAAGACGGGCGGTCACCGCAACCGGTTCGCCGTCCCGCTCCTCGTCGGAACGGTGTTCGCGGCCGAGCCGACCCGAATGAGCGCGAAGCCTGCTGCGAAAGGGAAGGCCCGATGCGCCCCGGACACCGTGCCCGTGACGGGGAGCCTTTGTTTGACAATCTTTCTACAGACTATATACACAGTTTGTACAATGCCCCGGCTCGGAGCACAACGCGGACATCGCGCGCTCGTCATCGGCAGCGGCTTCGGAGGCCTCGCCGCGGCCGTGCGACTGGCCGCCCGGGGGTGGTCGGTCACGGTCCTCGAAAGGCACGATCAGCCGGGGGGCCGCGCACGCGTCTTCCGCCAGGACGGCTTCGTCTTCGACGCGGGGCCCACGGTCATCACCGCGCTCCCGCTGTTCGAGGAGCTCTGGAGGCTCTGCGGCAAGAAGCTCTCGGACCATATCGACCTGCGACCGGTGGTTCCATTTTACCGGATTCGCTTCGACGACGGCACCTCCGTCGACTATTCGGGCGACGCGGCGGCGATGCGCGCGCAAATTCGCTCCCTCGCGCCCGACGACGTGGCTGGATACGACCGCTTCATCGCCATGAGCGGCAAGATTTTCGACGTCGGCTTCGAACGGCTCGCGCACGTGCCATTCGGGTCTTGGACCACCATGGCGAAGATCGTTCCAGAGATGGTGCGGCTCGAGAGCTACCGCACCGTGTACGGGATGGTCTCGAAGTTCGTCCGAAGCGACAAGGTGCGGCAGCTTCTGTCGTTCCATCCGCTGCTCGTCGGGGGCAACCCCTTTACGACGACCTCTATTTACAGCCTCATTCCTCACCTCGAGCGAAAGTGGGGCGTTCACTTCCCGATGGGCGGGACGGGGTCGCTCGTCAATGGCCTCGTCGACCTCGTCCGCGGCGTGGGGGGGACCATTCGCTACGCCGCCACGGTCGATCGAATTCTCATCGAGAACCGCCGCGTGCGCGGCGTCAGACTGGATTCCGGCGAGGTTGTCGAGTCCGACATCGTCGTGTCGAATGCCGACTCGGCGTTTACCTACCGCCGGCTGCTCGCCCCCGAACACAGGCGCAAATGGACGGACGCCAAGCTCGCCCGGGCCCGCTATTCGATGAGCCTTTTCGTCTGGTATTTCGGCACCAGTCGGCTCTACCCGAGCGTCGCGCACCACTCGATCCTCCTCGGACCGCGGTACGAAGAACTGCTTCGTGACATCTTCGAGCGACGCGTGCTGGCGTCGGATTTCAGCTTGTATCTGCATCGTCCGACGGCTACCGACCCCTCCCTCGCCCCGCCGGGGTGCGATGCGTTTTACGTCCTATCGCCGGTCCCGAACCTCGACGCGCGCATCGACTGGGTCGAGCGTGCGGAAAAGTACCGGCGGTCGATCGAGCGCGCCCTCGAGGCCACGATCCTCCCCGGGCTCTCGACTTCCGTCGTGACGTCTCGCTCGATGACACCCGAGCACTTTCGAGACGACCTCTTGAGCGAGCGGGGCGCGGCCTTTGGTCTCGAGCCTGTGCTCACGCAGAGCGCGTACTTCCGGCCACACAACGCGAGCGAAGAAGTGGCCGGGCTTTTTCTCGTCGGCGCAGGCACCCACCCGGGTGCCGGCGTGCCCGGGGTGCTCTCCTCGGCGCGCGTGCTGGACACGGTTGTCCCGAATGCCGCTTGAACGGCCGCGCCCCGCCGACATCGCCGCATGCCGCGCGGTCTTGCGCGCAGGATCCAAATCATTCGCGACGGCCGCGGTCCTTCTCCCCGCGCGTGTACGCGATTCGGCCACCGCGCTCTATGCGTTTTGCCGGGTCGCCGACGATGCAGTCGATCTCGGGCCGCGCGCGACTCGTTCGACGATCGACGCGCTCGGCTCCCGCATCGATCGCATTTACGCCGGCCGTCCCGACGACGACCCCATCGACCGATCGCTCTCATCGGTGGTCGCGAGCCACGACGTTCCGCGCCACCTCTTCGATGCGCTCCTCGAAGGGATGACCTGGGACGCTCTCGGCCGTCGCTACGAGACCCTCTCCGACCTCATCGCCTACGCGGCGCGGGTCGCGGGTACGGTCGGCGCGATGATGGCCGTCGTGATGGGCCGGCGGACACCCGGGCTCGTCGCCCGCGCGTGTGATCTCGGTGTGGCGATGCAACTGACGAACGTCGCCCGCGATGTCGGCGAAGACGCCCGACGGGGTCGGCTCTACCTGCCCCTTCAGTGGATGCGCGAAGCCGGTATCGCGCCCGAGCCGTGGCTCGAGAAACCCTCGCAGTCCGAGGCGCTCGCTGCGCTCGTCGAGCGACTGCTCGGCGAGGCCGAGGGGCTCTATCGCCGAGCCGAGTTGGGGATCGGCCACCTGCCCGTCGACTGCCGTCTTGCGATTGGCGCGGCTCGATTCATCTACGCCGACATCGGCCGTTCGATACGGAGAGCCCGTTACGATGCCGTTCATCGGCGCGCGGTCGTCGGCACGCCCCGCAAGCTCTGGCTCCTCGCGCGCGCGTTTGCGACCCGGTGGCGCCGCCACGCGGCCGTCGATCCTCCTCCCCTCGAGCCTGTACGGTTTCTCGTGGCGGCGTGTGCAGAACGACCATGATCGACGCGCAACGAGCGCGATCGCGCGTGCGCGAAGCGGGCGGCGTCGAGCTGCTCGATCGGCTCGATCACCTCGACGCGACCCGCACGGCCCGCGGCCGGCAAGAGGTGGCTCCGCCGCCCCCCGAGCCGGGTGCCTCCGTCGATTTCGACGTCGTCATCGCTGGAGGCGGGCTGTGGTCGCTTCTCGCGCCCCTGCTCGCGGCCCGCGGCCTGCGCGTGGCCGTCGTCGATCGGGCGCGCATCGGGCAGTCGCATCGCGAATGGAACGCGAGCGGTCCGGAGCTACAAGCGCTCGTTCGCGTGGGGCTGGCCGACGAGCCGACGATCCATCGATGGGTCGTGGCTCGCTACGCTCGAGGGATCTGCCGCTTCGACGGAGGGCGATCCTACGCGGTCGAAGGAGTGCTCGACCACGCCGTCGACGCCGGTGCGCTTCTGGCCTACGGCCGATGGCTCGCGGAACGACGCGGCGTCACCCTGCTCGATGGTCATACCGTCCTATCTCATGGCTCAGGGCGCGATGCGGTCCGCTTGCGACTCCGAACGCGGGCGGGCGAATTGGATCTCGTCGCTCGATGCCTCGTCGACGCCCGCGGCGCGGCGAGTCCGTACGCGACCGCGGATCTGGTGTGCCCGACCGTCGGCGGGGTCGTCAGCGGGCTTGCTGCCGGCGACGCCGACGACGAAGTGGACGCCGACACAGGGGAGATCCTCGCGACCGCCGACGGCGTCGAAGCGGGCCGACAGCACGTGTGGGAGGCCTTCCCCGGCCGCCCGGGGGAGACGACCGTCTACCTTTTTTATTATGCCCACCGCGACGAGCCGGTGAGCCTCGCCACGCTCTTCGCCCGCTTTTTCTCGACCTTGCCGACCTACAAGCGCGGCCAAGCACGCCTGCTCAGGCCAACCTTTGGTCTTATCCCGGGGTGGTCGCGGCTGTCCTCGGCTCCCCGGGCGCCCGACCGCCGCGTCGTTCTCGTCGGCGACGCGGCAGCGAGGCACTCGCCACTCACTTGCTGCGGCTTCGGGGCGACCTTGCGGTCGCTCGATCGGTCGGCGACAGCCATCGCAGAGGTCGCTGCGGGACGCCCGATCGATGACGCGTGCATCGTCGACGATGCCCCGGTCCACTCGGTCACTGGAGCGCTCGCCCGGGTCATGGCGTCGCGCCGATTCCGGGGCGCCGAACTCAACGCATTGCTCGACGTGGCGTTTGCGACGTTGGCCGACATGGGAGAGGACGCCTACGGACGGCTGCTGCGCGACGAGATCCCGCCAGGCGACGTCATTCGCTTCCTACGCCGGACCGCGGCCCGTCATCCGGCTGTCTGGCGTCACGTCCTTCGCGTCCTGGGGCCACGGAATGCGACGCGCTGGGGCCTGGGCATCGCGCGCTCGATGCTCCGGGCATCGCACTGAAGGGACCCGGTCGCTCCCACGGGCCAAAGAGCAGACCGTAGGGCGGACCACCGGCCCGGCGGTGGTGACGGCGATGCGCGTCGGCGATGGCGCGGAGGATGCGCACCTTCCCGAGAAAGCCAACCGGCAGCCGCTCGTGCACGATCCCGTCATGGATGAGAAGGTAGAGGCCCCCGAACACCGTCATCCCGACGCCTGCACCGAAGGCGAGGTCCGGCAAGAGGCCCGCCGGCAGCCGGCACCCAAAGACGATGAGCGCGACCGCGATGGGTGCGTGCAGGATGCTGAGGGCGTCGTTTCGTTCGAAGCGCCCTTCACGGGCGACGTGATGCGACCGGTGGACGATCCAGAGGGGGCCGTGCCACACGCGCTCATGCAGAAGCCCCGCCCAGAGTTCCATCAAGCCGACGACCGCCGTTCCGACCACCCATTCGAGCGCAATGTGCGATGCGTGGGAAAAGCTCACCCGCATCTCCCCATCCTGAACCCGAGAAGAAAGCGCACCCATGCCCTGCGCAATCGGTCACCGGAAAGCACTTCGTGAATCGCGACGGCCTCTCGTCCGAAAAGACGAGTCGAAACGAGCGCGCGAGCGTAGCACGGCCCGTCTTCGAGCGGGCGGATGACCCTGGCCGAAGCGTTTTCGTCTGCGTTCACCCGGCGCGCGAGCCCCCAGCGACTGAGCGGCAGCCGAGTCCGGGCCATGGGCGCGCGGCAGTCGGTGCCGGACGCGTCGAAGACCATCGTACGCGTCGTCTCGCCGCCCTTCCGGTCGACGACGTCGTAGCCGACGACGGCGCGCGAAGCGTCGAGACGCGCCCGCGACCAAGACCACGACGCGAAGGTCGAGTCGAGCGGCACACGCCCGGCATTGGCATCGGAGTAGCCGTGCCCCTC
Source organism: Polyangiaceae bacterium (assembly GCA_050013115.1). GTDB lineage: Bacteria > Myxococcota_A > Polyangia > Polyangiales > Polyangiaceae > Palsa-1150. Next base: position 46,962 of record JBEKFX010000018.1, on the reverse strand, counting down.
GAAGCGCATCGGAGGCTCGCGAAAGTCGACCGTGGCGCGTGCGATCGGAGCGGCCGGCCACCAGTGATGGTCCCCTCCCGGGTCGAGCGACACGGCCTTGCCGGGGAGGCTCTCGGCACGAAGGACCACGCGTCCTTGCAGGCGCAGCCCGCCTGGAGTCGTCGTCTCATCGATGTCCATGACGATTCGGTCGTCGATCCACGCGACACGACTCGCTCCGATCGCAAGCGCCGACCGGCCGCGCGCGGCATCGTTCACGGCTCTCTCGCGAAGCGACCAGCGGCGTCCGAGAGGGCCCTCGAGAGCGACGTGCAACGCGCAGTAGTCGAGCGGACGCGACGCCCCCCGCGCCCGCGCCCGCGCGTACGAGGGGGAAAAGGGATTGCCGAAGAGCACGATCACGACGGCCGTGCTGCGGCCGTCGTCGCTCACGGCATCGACGTAGTGCCACTGGTAGCCGCCTGGGGCGAGCGCCGCGTCGAAGGGAGGTCCTCGAGAACACGATTCGCCGCCAGGCGCCCGCTGAGCGCCGCCATGGGCAGACCCGGCCCAGGGTGGGCGCTGCCCCCCGCCAAGTAGAGTCCCGCGAGGCCCGACCTCGCTCCGGGACGGGTCAGCGGGGAGAGGGGTCCCGACACGCGCTGCCCGTAGAGAGCCCCCCCGGTCGCTGGGAAGCGCTTCTCGAAATCCAAAGGGGTCGTCGTCCGAGTCGCTCGCGCAAAAAGCTTCAGGCCCGAGCGTTCGAGGGTCGAAAAGGCGGCTCGTTCCCATCGCAAAATGACCTCTCGATTCCACATGGAAGGGTTGGCGCCCGTCGGCGGCGCGTTCACGACGATGAGTAGAGGCTCCTCGGCGCTCCCCTGGGCAACGTCGCCGCGCTCCTGCGCGCAGACGTACACGGTCGGATCGTCGCGCCAATGGCGGACGGGATCCATGAGGGACCGGTACTCGGCGGGACCGTCCGCGCTGAAAAACACGTTGTGATGGAGGAGCGGAAAGCCTTCGGCCCGCGCCACCATGGCCCAGGTGATGGCGGAGAGTGATCGCGTCCGCGGCGCGACGGCGCGTACGGCCTTGGCGGCGTCCGAGCCGAGCAATGAAGCTCCCAGCGCAGAGACGTCGCCGTTGAAGACGACCGCGTCCGCATGCTGGGTCGGCCCGCTGTGCAAGGCGACTCCGCGCGCGACCCCGTCTCGCACGAGGATGCGATCGACGTGTGCTCCGAGACGAATCTCGACACCCACGTCGCCAGCGAGACGCGCGAGCGCCCCGGCCAAGGCGCGCATGCCTCCCCGCACGCGGTCGACTCCGCGGCCCTCCACGTGCGCGATGAGGTTGAGCGTCGACGGCGCTTCGAGCGGAGACGATCCGCAATAGGTCGCGTAGCGACCGAAGAGCTGCCGCAAGTGGGGGGTGCGAAAGGTTTGCTCGAGCGTTCGCGCCATCGTGCGATGCGCGTCGATGCGAAGGAGACCGCGCAGGCCGACGGCTTTGATTTCTCGCATCGCTTGCTGCCAGTCGGGGCGTTGCGCTCGGAGAAAAGACGCATCGACGGCGTCGTAGATGGTCTTGCAATGAGCGACAAAGCGTCGATACGCCTCGGCCTCTGACGCCCCGAAAGCCGCCTCGATAGCGGCGGCGGACCGCTCTTCGTCGGAAAATAAGTCGAGCTTGACGCCGTCCGGCCAAGCATGGCGAGAAAGAACGTCCGCTTTCTGCAAGCTGACGTAATCGCCGATCTCCCGTGACGCCGAAGCGAAGAGCGAGACGAACACCCATCGCATCGTGAGTACGGTCGGACCAAGGTCGACCGACGTTCCCTCGATGTCGACGAACGCCAGCTTGCCCCCGACCTGCTCCCCGCGCTCGAGCACCGTCACGCTGCAGCCGGCGACGGCCAGATCGATCGCCGCGCAAAGGCCCCCGACGCCCGCACCGATGACGACGACCTGAGCGCCCACCCCCAAACTATGCATCAAACCTTGACTATGAACAAACCCTATATACGCTGGCCGAGAGCATGAGCAACGCCGCTCCGCTCCCGAGGAGCGATGCAATCCTCGAAGATCTTGTTGGGCGGGTGGACGCGTCCATGAAAAGCGCGCTCGTGCACGCGCTTCGCCCGGGGTCGCCCGCGCGATTGTGCGAGTCGATCCATCACGCGGTCTTTGCCGGGGGCAGTCGACTCCGACCGACGCTCTGCCTCTCCGTCGCAGCCGCGTATGGGGACCCCCATCCGGCCGCTTCGAACGCCGCGGCCGTTTCGGTGGAGCTCATGCACTGCGCCTCACTCGTCCATGATGACCTGCCCTGCTTCGACGATGCGCCGCTTCGGCGAGGCAAGCCCACGGTTCACGCGGCGTACGGAGTGCCCATCGCGGTCCTGGCGGGAGACGCGCTCATCGTGCTGGCTTTCCAGACGCTCGCGCGCGTGGGCGGGCCTGACGCCCTCGCCGCGCTGGCGGAGGCAACCGGCCCGGCCCGTGGCATCATCGCCGGCCAAGCTTGGGAGACCGAATCGCCCGTCCCGATCGAGGACGTTCACCGGGCCAAAACGGCTGCGCTCTTTCAGGCCGCGGCAAGCCTGGGCGCCCGAGCCGCCAGCGCCCCCGCGGCGGACTGGGCCCGCTTTGGCGATCTCGTCGGACGCGCCTATCAAGCAGCCGACGACGTGCTCGATGCCGTCGGCTCGGCGTCGTCCGCCGGCAAGACAACAGGCCGAGACGAGGCCCTTCGGCGGCCGAGTCTCGTGCGCGCCTACGGCCTGACCGCAGCGCGCCGCGCGGTCGGACGCTGGATAGAGGACGCGGCGCGCGCGATCCCTTCGTGTCCGGCCGAAGATGTCGTGCGGACTTGGCTCGAACGACTCAGAGACAAGATGATGGCGAACGGCGCGCTCGGACCGGCAAGCCGTTGAACGCAGGGTCTCGGCGACGGCGCCTCAGCCACTGCGAACGGTGCCTGTACGCGGAGCGCGGGCCGGAACCTGCACACGCGGCAATGTGAGTCTAAGGACGCAGGTCGGCGCGAACGGCCCTGACGAAAATGGGCACGCCGTGCTTGTGGGCCGTCGTCGATGAGCCGGATCGACCGGCCCCCCCGCCGGGGGTGTCGGGGCAACCCGGCCTCGAGCAAGCCTACGTGGCGCTCGACGCCACCTATGGCTTCCGGGTGCTTCCGCTGCCAAGCCCCGGTGTTGGCCCGGTCGGATCATCCTTGTATTTACGTTCTCGTCGAAGTCGGCTCTCATCGCTCCACGGCCGCACGCCGAGCGCGGGCGCTCCGCGAGGGCTCTCTCTCCTCGCTCGACGCCACGCGCGAAAGTGCGAACTAAAAACCCAATTGCGACGACGGCTCTTTCGCATTTCAGAATGGATGTCCAGTACCCATCCGCTCGGTATGTTGGCCGCGACCGTGGCGGCCGTCGCACTCGGGGCTTGCCGGAGCAACCCGACCGCAGGGACCCCATGCCGGATCACCGACGCCCCGACGTGCTCGGGGACCCGTCGAGCCCTCGTCTGCGATTCATCCACCTGGGGCCTCGTCGCGTGCAGCGGGCCTCGTGGCTGTTTGCGGCGCGACGGTCGGGACGAATGCGACGACTCGGTCGCGAACGCAGGCGACCGATGCGCACCTGGAGTCGCACCCGCCTACGCATGCGCTCTCGACCGCGCGAACGCCCTCACATGCCGCGATGGCTCGTTTGTCCTCTGGCGCCATTGCCGCGGACCAAACGCCTGCACCATCACCGAACCGCGCCATGTCGATTGCGACACGACCCTCGGAGAGCCGACCGATCCTTGTGAAAAGGAAAACAGTTACGCGTGCTCGGTCGACCGCAAGGCCATGCTTCGGTGCAACGCCGGGGCGCTCGTCGTCGCCTCCTCGTGCCGTGGCCCCGGCGGATGCGCGTTCGATCGACTCGGCCATAAGGTCGATTGCGACGACGCTGCGGCCCTGCAGGGAGACCCCTGCGATCGTCCCGGGCGCATTGCCTGCGGCGTCGACGGCAAATCGGAGCTCGTTTGCGAAGGGCGAACGTACGTGAAAAGACGCGACTGTCGCCGTTCCGATTGCCGGGTCGACGGAGCAGAGCTCTTTTGCGATTGAGGGCCAATCGCGACTCTCGCGAAGAGGACGTCATTCGCGTCGAGGAACGTATGTGGTAAACGGGGGGCCTTCTAAGGAGAAAAGCATGACACGTTCCGCGATTCTCATGTCGGCTGCATGGCTCGCATCTCTCGTTTCTTGTGCGGAAGAGCCCCCGCCCGCGTCGCCCCCGCCGCCTCCGGTGACGTCGGCGACGCCCTCGGCCACCGCCAGCGCACCGGCTCCTCCGCCGACGACCTCGGCCAGCGCGCCTCCTGCGCCGCCGGCCCCTCCGCCAGCGCCCACGGCCATCGTGACGTACACGGGCCTCTCCGCGCCGGAAAGCGTTCTCTACGACGCCGACGCCGATCGCTACCTCGTGTCGAACATCAACGGCAAGCCGCTCGACAAGGACAATAACGGGTTCATTTCGGTGCTCGCGCCCGACGGGCAGGTCACGGCGCTGAAGTGGATCGAAGGCGGTAAGAAGAAGGTCAAGCTCGATGCGCCGAAGGGACTGGCTCTCGTCAAAGGACTGCTTTATGTCGCGGACATTTCCGTCGTGAGGACCTTCGACGCCGCCACCGGTGCACCGAAAGGCGACATTCCCATCTCCGGCGCGACCTTCCTAAACGACGTCGCCGCCGGGCCGGACGGAAAAGTCTACGTCTCGGATTCCGGTCTGAAGCCCGGAGCCACCGACTTCGTCCCATCTGGGACCGACGCGGTCTACGCCATCGAAAAGGGCAAGACGAAGGTGCTCGCGAAGGGCGCGGACCTCGGCCACCCGAACGGCGTCGCGTGGTCCGACAAGGGACTTCTCGTCGTCACCTTCGGATCGAATGAGCTTTACCGACTTGACGACAAGGGCGCCAAGCAGGACGTCACGAAGACGCCCGCAGGCGGTCTCGATGGGCTGGTCGCGCTCGGCGACTCGGTTTTCGTGACGAGCTGGCAGGCCTCCGCGGTCTTCAAGGGCAGGCTTGGCGGCACCTTCGAAACGGTCCTCGCCGACCAGAAAACGCCGGCGGACATCGGTTATGACACGAAGCGTTCGCGGCTGCTCCTTCCTCACCTCATGGCGGACACGGTCGAAGTCTACGATCTGAAGTAGCCGCCGCGGCGCCCAGAAAGCGCCAGCGACCCCGAGGTCACTGCGGCGTGGCAACGCAGACGGAGGCCACTTGCCATCCCGCCACCGTTGGCGTTTCTCCACCCTTCGACGACTCGGCGAGCGTCAGCGTGATGCGCAGCCATCGCGCGGACGACTCGCCGATGGCCGCGAGCTCCCCTTGGACATCTGCGCTGGTCCACGACGAGTTTTTCGGCCCCTCGAACCGACCGACGTCCGCGAACGGAGCCGATTCGAGCCCCGCCTCCGAGCCGGCCGTCTGCACGCGCACGTCGATGAACGAATCACCCGGAGTCAGCCCGTCGAGCGACACGGCCCCCCAGCGCACGATCGCGGCATCGGAACAAGGACTGGCGTAATCCTGAGTAATCGAGTCGGCGTTTTGGACGATCGTCATACTGACGCAGGCGCCCCACGCTCCCCCGTTGCACGTGCGCTCACCCGGCTCGCAGCTCGTGTAGTTGCCAGTGTGAACTTCCGGCCCAGGGCATGAGACGGTCGCGCCCTCGATGGTGCAAGGACAGCCCTCGGCTTCCGGTGTGCACCCGGCGCCGCGCGATGGGACGGCGCCTCCGTCGGTCAGCGAGGCGGCCAACGTCGAACTTTCGATGATACGTCCGATTTCATCGGGGGTCGGCCCCGGCCCCCCGCCACATCCGGACATGGCCAGAGCCCCTCCGGCCAAGGCGAATAAGGTCGAACGTGAATGACGTCGAAAGACGGAATCCGTAGGCACGATTACTCCTCAATCGTGCCTACGGTCCACCCGCTAGTACGGATTAGACCCGAGACGACGCAAGGGAGACGGAGACGGGCCGTCGCCGCGACCCGCCACTCTGCGGGCAGCTCCCACCATTCGACATCGTTGCGCGGGTGCCGCGCAAGGTTCGGGCAAACCGCGAAACGTCGCGGTGCGCGCATGCCCGAGCGAAGCCATCCGCCAGCCCGGCGGTGCCGGCCGCCGGCATTCCCGTCGAGCGGGCCATCCTGACGCTCCGACCGTTGACGTTCGCCGCGGGCGGGGCAGACTGAATGCAGGCGTGGGCGACGATGCGCGCACGCCGGGTCGAACCTGGGGAGCAGGCACCGGGAGCGCGTGTGAGCGAGACATCCAAAATCCCTCTTTCGCCACTCATACCGGCGCGCGTCGCGGCGATTGGTGCGTTCGTGTGGTCTCAGTCATTTGCTGCGGGTCAAACGTCGTTGGCTGCCCTTTCCGGCTCCGAGCGCTTGAGCGACGCGGGCGTCGAGTGGGTGCACCTTGGAGCCATGTACGCCGTCGCGCGCCACACCTGGACGAGCCAAAACCTTCGGACCGCCATCCGCCGCTTGTCCGTCGGTGCGATGCTTTGCGAGGCGGCGCGGCAGGTCGGCCAGCTCTGGCGGATCGGGGGGGTCGGCGCGCTCGAACCTTGGGGCAACGCAGTCGCCCTCGCCCCGTTGCTACTCGCCGCGACGTGCTCGGCACAGCTCGCCATCCTCATGTGGCCCGATACGCAGGGTGACACGCTCGATCAGGCGGATCGGGCCGTTTTGCTCGCCGCCTTTTGGGTCGCGATTCCTGCGGCCGAAATGCTTGCGTTCTTCGCGACAGCGGGCCCAAGTTGGGGGTTCGTCAACGCCCAATCCGTGTGGAACGTGGCCATCCCCCTGGCCATCGGTGCGTTCACCGCCCTGCGCATGAACCGGCGGGGCCGCTGGCTCGTGTCGGTCGCCCGCGGACGCGACCCGGCTTTTCACCTCGAGCGAGGTGTGCAGGCCCAGGGCGACGGAGGCTCGGTGCGTCGGGTCCTCTCGCGCGTCTACGGTCCGGCGGCACCGTTCCGGAGTGCCGCCCGTCGCCAGCCGATCGCGACGCTCGGACTTCCACGGTGGTCCCTCGGCACGCGCCGGGCTTTGCTCTCGATTCCGCTGTTCGGGCTCGTGTGCGTCGGCGATCCGGCCGGCTTCACGTCCGAGGCCGGTCGCCGACTCGTCGACTACCGGGTCACGCCTTGCGGAAGCGAGTTCGCGCTCGTCGAAGCGATGGATGATCCCTCCGGCGTCGTGCTTTACGCGCGCGAAGCCCAAGGCACATGGAACCGCTACGTCGTCGGCCATGACGAGCCGATTTGGCAAGGCTCGATCGATCTTCGCCCGCACGACGCGACGGCCGTCATTCGCGGCTACGGCGTGGAGATCGGGCGCCTCGACTGGCGCGCGAAGCAGCTCTTCTTTCAAGGTCGTCTCCGCGAATCGCCCTCCCCGGGAGTGGGCGAATCGGACCGTCATTCGCCTGAGACACTCTTCCTCTAACCCGACCGCCCGACCGATCGCCCCGATATGGGCCGTGCGGCCGGCCCCGATTCGGGCGGAAGCCGGGTGGACTTCCGCCCACCCACACACACATACACCATGGTCACGGGTGGGGGATGAGGTGCGTAAACCAGGCCGCTGCACCGGCCGCCGCCATCACGACGACGGCGAGCGCCACACCGACCCGCGTGATGGCAGCGGGCCGACGCGTGACCTCCGCGATCGCGATGACGGGCACGAGGGGCTCGGACCCGAGCATGGACGGGCGCGACGGGCGCGACGGGGGCAGCGGAGCCGAACTCGACGGCGCGGCCGGAGCAACGGCGCGAGCCGACGACGACGGGCCGAACGGCGGGCGCAAAGCGGCCGAAAGGAGGTTGGGACGCGGAGGCAACGGGCCGGCCGGGGGGAACATCGGCGCGCTCGGCTCGTCTTCGAGGGCCGCGAGGTTGCCCTCGACGACCGCGGGCGGCATGGTCGAGTGGATCGAAACGTCGCTCGGCTGCCGTTTTTGGCTGACGGAGATTTCCTCGATCCAGCGCCCCATGTCGATGAACGCGGCCGAGTGCCCAGGCGCCCTGGCAGGCCCCTGGATTGAAACGGCATCAAGAACCTTCGCGACCCCGCCGCCCGCGGTCGGGGGGCCGGCTGCCTTGTCGTCGGTGAGGGACGTGAACTCGAGCAACGCCTCTTCGATGAGCTTGTCGATGATGCTCGCCTGCATCGGGCGATACCGCTGGCGCTCTTTCATCGCGCCCTGAACGAGCTGCTCGATGTCGAATGTACTCACGGCAACCCCGTATCGAAACATGAACCGCGAGAGGTCCTGCCCGAGGGCGCGCGCCGTCGCGTACCGGGCCGAAGGCTCTCGGGCGAGGGCCCGCATGAGGATCCGTTCGAGTTCCGGGGGCACCTTTTTGTTGATCTGCGAGATGGCCGGGACTTGCGACGCTTGGACCTTTTTGACCGTCTGAAAGTCGGTCTCGCCCAGAAACAGCCTTTGCCCGGCGAGAAGCTCCCAGAGAATGATGCCGACGGCAAAAATATCCGTGCGGGCATCGACCTCTTGTCCCATCGCCGCCTCCGGCGAGAGATAAGAAAACTTGCCCTTGATGATGCCCGGCTCGCTCTTTTCGAGTTGGCTGTTCGCCTTCGCGAGCCCAAAATCGACGATTTTGACCTCTCCGTGCTTCGTCACCAGCACATTCGGCGGCGACATGTCCCGGTGAACGATGTACAAAGGCACGCCATTCGTGTCGGTGAGCTCATGGGCATAAGCGAGGCCCTTGCAAATCTCGAGCGCGAGGTGCACCGCGGCCTCGACGGGAAAGTCTCGACCCGTCTTTTTCAGGTGCTCGATGATGGCCTTGAGGTTCGGGCCATCGACGAATTCCATGACGATAAAAAAAGCCGCGTCGCCGACGCCGATGTCGAAAACCTGAACGCAATTCGAATGCGAGAGCTGCGCGGACAGGCGCGCCTCGTCGAGGAACATGGAGATGAATTTCTTTTTCGACGAAAGGTGCGGCAAGACACGCTTGATCGCGACCTGCTTGCGAAAGCCTTGAAGACCCTCGCTTTCGGCGCGGAACACTTCGGCCATACCACCCGATTCGAGCCGCTCGATTACACGATAGCGCTGCTGGCTCTCGGACATGGTGCTGCAGGGACCTCCACGCTTCCCGGTCTAGGGTGCCACTCGCGCGCACGGGGGGTCAAGGCGCCGTCACACGACGGGCGCACACCGGCCGCGCAAACCTCGTTGACAGCGATCATCGGGGCAACGATTCTCGCCGCCACGCCATGACGCGTCGGCCGGGAGGCACCGTGGACCCAAACTTTGAGAAGGCCAAAGAACTCGTCGAGGCAACCATCCGCAAGATCGGGCTCGATCCGCACGTCACCCGCGCGGCGTGCCCCAACGACAACCAAGCCGCCTGGACACTCAAGCGTGGCAGCGCATCGGTGCTCGTCACGGTGACCCACCAAGAAAATGAAGACGTCACCTACCTCCGCGTCGCCTCACCCGTCGTCAAGCTGCCGGCCGACTCTGGAAACCAGGTGGCCCTCTTCCGGCGACTGCTCGAGCTCAACGCGGGCGGCCTCGCCAACGCCGGCTTCGGATTGCTCGCGGATCGGGTCGTCGTCGTCAGCGAGCGTCCGGCCGCCGACCTCGACGATGCCGAGGTCGAACAAATCGTACGCCACACGGCCGCCGTCGCCGACACGTTTGACGATCGATTCGAGAAAGAGTTCGGCGCGCCGAAGGCGTGAGCACATGCCCACCAGTCCTCCTTTCGACGAAGTACGCTCGGGCCGCGTCATCGCCCGCAGCCCGCGATCGCTCTTGGCGATGCATAGCGCGTCGGCCGCGATGGCTGCCGCGCTGCTCATCAGCCGCGATGCGCGCGCCATGGACCCCGACTTGACGAGTGACACGGCCGCCCAGTTTTACGACGTCCGATCCCCGACCGGCGAGACGACCCTCAATCGCCGTCGGCTGACGACGATGCTCGGCCTCGCCGCGTACGATCTCCTGGATACCCCCCCCGGCGATCCGAAGGCTCCCGAGCTCACGCTGACCCTGCGCCTTCGCTACGACGCCGACTACGGCGCGCCTTCGGCCGCGTCGGACCCGACGCAAATCAATAGCTTCGTCCCCGGCTTCAATCCCGCTTTGGTCGATTTGATGTACGGTTACGTCGAAGGCCGGAGGTTCTTGGGGGGCTGGTTTGGGTTCAAGGTTGGGCGCCAGTACGTCACCGACGCCCTCGGGTGGTGGTCGTTCGACGGAGGCGAGGCGAGCGTCACGACGCCGTACTACGTCAAAGCGGAGGTGTATGGAGGCCTCGAGCAGCGGGGTGGCCTGCCGCTCAGCACGTCCCGCTTCGAGAGCGATGGAGTCTGGCGAGGCGACCGGGCAAACCCGAACTTTCTGCCGACGATGTACCCTGCCTTCCAAGTACCGGACATTGCGCCGGCCATTGGCGTCGCACTCGAGACCACCGGCGTGACGTGGCTGCACGGCCGCGTCACGTACCGTCAGGTCTACAACACGAGCAATTCGAACACGTCCGAGTTCGCGAGCGGCCTCTATCCTCCGAGCACTTACAAATCGTTCAGGATTTCTTCCGATCGCCTCGGATACGAAATGGACTCGAATCTGCCCTCCGTCGGAGGCGTCAAGGGCGGGATCGTCTACGACTTCTATCGATCGCAGGTCACGTCGGGCTATGCCTCGCTCGATGCCTATGCAGGCAAGCGCGTGACTTTGAGCGTCGACTACGACTATTACCAGCCGTCCTTCGATGCCGACAGCATCTGGAATTTCTTCGCCGGCGAACCGCGTAGCAACCTGGGTCTTCGCGGAAACTTCAACGTGACCGACCACCTGTCGCTTTCAGCCGACGGCCACGTACGGATTTTCGCCGTGGCGTCCTCGGACCCGAACGCGAGCTCCTACGTGACGTTCACCTCGGCCGCGGACCATGCGTACGGCACGGGCTATTTTCCCCCGAGCAGCCACTCCTTTGACGAAGGCGGTGATCTCTCCGCACGGTGGCGGACCGGTGCGACGCGCGTGGCCGTCCACGCAAGCGGCGATTTCGGGGAGGAAGGCGACCGTGCTGGCGGCGACGTCTCCGCCGAGCACGTCTTCGAAACCCGTTACGTCGTCGGTGGCCGCGCCGGCTTCTGGCAGTGGAAGGATGCCCTCCGCGCCGATCAGGCGACATCGAGCTTCCAATACGTCGCGAATCTCGGCTATCGGTTTTTGCCCCGCTGCCAGGGGGCGGTCGAATGGGAGCACGACATCAACGGCCTCGTCGGGCAGCGCTTTCGTGTCATGCTCCTTCTTTCACTCGGGGTGGGCAAATGAAGCTCACGCTGAAGCTCGCTCTCGCGCTGCTCCCTCTCTTGGCCGTGCTCGTTGCCGTGCCGATGGCGCTCGCAGAAAGCGCCGCGCCGGCGCTGCACGGTTTGGCGCCGCTCCCGGACGACCGTCAAGTTCCGCGGGCGATGCTCCCGCCCGGTGCCGACGACCCCGACATGGGCCCGAGCGACGTCGTCTTCCCCACCCAGCACATCACGGTACGGTTCAATCACGCCAAGCACGTCGGAAAGGACATCGGCGCCACCTGCAAGACCTGCCATGCGGCCGCCTACAGGAGCGCCTCGGCCAAAGACACGCTGACGCCGTCGGGCGAGGTTTGCGACGCCTGCCACTCCACGGACCACTCGAACAAGGCAGCCGTGAAAGTCGGCGACGACGCAACAGGACAGTGCGCCTTTTGCCATCTCGGATACCGGGCAACCGATGGAAATGCGGTGGCGCCGGTCGAGGCCCCGCGCGCAAACCTCTTATTTAACCATAAGGCCCACGTCGACCGCAACATCGGGTGTTCGCAGTGCCACGGCGCGGTTTCGGAGCTCGAGCTCGCCACGCGCGATCAGCTCCCCCGCATGGCCGGCTGCTTTCGATGCCATCAGGCGCCGGACGCCGCCTCCCGCGGCGAGGCGAAATCCGCGTGCGACACGTGTCATCCGCGGGGCAATGCTCGCGGAACGCTCATTCAAACGGTCTTTGCGAGCGGTGCCCTTCTGCCGCCGCGGTGGCTGCACAACGCCGAGCACACCCCTGACTTCATTGCCCGACACAAGTGGGTGGCCGCCGACGACTCACAATTCTGCGCGAACTGTCACAAGGAAGACTTTTGCACCGACTGCCACGACGGGCGCGTCCGGCCCCGCACGATTCACCCCAACGACTATTTGAACATGCACGCCATCGAGGCCCGCATGGCCACCCAGCGGTGCACGAGCTGCCACGAGCAGCAGAGTTTTTGCCTTGATTGCCACCTGCGGGTCGGCGTCGCCGAGTCGAGTCCGCCGAACGCCAAGGACAGCGGCCGCTTCCACCCGCCAAAGAGCATTTGGAGCGATCCGCCGGCAAGACCGGGGCATCATGCCTTCGAAGCCGAGAAAAACTTGAACCAATGCGTCAGCTGCCACACCGAACGCGATTGCGTCCAATGCCACGGGGCGGGCGGCATTGGCGCCGGGTTCAACCCGCACACGTCAGGATTTGTGGGGGGGTGCGCCACCCAATTCAAGCGAAATCCGAGGCCTTGCTACGTCTGCCACGAACAGACCGACAAGGATTTACAAGCATGCCGCTGAAAACGCCGTTCGCGGTCGTCGTTTTCCCGTCTGGCTGTGAAACGGCCTTGCAACGCTGGTGGGGCGAGGGATATGTGTCTATCCCTTGCATCCCCCCCAAGCCTGCGGCCAAGGAGGACGATGGTGAAAGAGCTCGTGCGTTATCTTTTGGAGAACATGTACTTGGACTTCCAGGGCGAGATCTCGCTCGATACCGTCCGGCAGTTTTTGCGCACCGACGAGAGCCGGGAGGCGCGCCAGCTTCTCCAAAAGCTCATCGAGGACAAAGGAGTCGACGAGCTCTTGCTCACGTTGGCCGATGTCCTGAAGGATCACCTGCGCACGGGCGTCAGCGAGGAGGTCGTGCGAGAGCAGCTTCAGCTCTATTCGGAGAGCTAATCACGCTCGCTCTCCTCGCGACAGGCTGTGATCAAGGAGCGACCAACGAATCACCGGCGGTTGGACCGCCGGTGAACATCGTCGCGACGAACATCGCGAATGGAATGTTGCCAGCCAACGGGCGCATCGAGCTCGCCTTCGATCGCTTGCTTCTCCCGCTCAGCGTCGTCCGCCAGACGTTTGTTCTCGAGGAGCAGGTCCAGGGCGGCAATTCGGTGCTCTTGACCCCGACTCCCGCCTACGACCCCGCGGCGCGCGTCGTCACGCTGACGCCCATGGCGACGCTCGACGTCAACAGCCCGTTCACGCTCACCATTGTGTCTCCGAGCGGCCCGACGGATCCGAACGGCCTTCGTGCCATCGATGGGGCCGGGCTCGCGCCGTCGGCGCAGCGGGTGTTCGGATTCATGACCACGATGCCTGCAGCGGCGGCACCGACCCCCCAGCCATCCATCGATTACTGTCGCGACATCAGCCCCGTTCTTCTCGCTCACCAATGTGCCTTTTGCCACGACGGCACCAGCCCGTCGGGCGCGAACGGGCCGGGAGCGGGTCTCGCCCTCGATTCCCCGGCCGACGTCCAGGCCACCGCCATTGGGCGGGTCGCGCAGGGGTCGAATACCGGTCCGCTGGCCGGTAACCCCGAACCTCCGACACTCCAGTTCGCGGAGGACATGCCGATTGTGGATCCGGGGACCGGTCCGTCCGGGATGGGGGCTGAGAATTCCCCCGGCAGCGGCGACCCCGCACACAGCTGGTTCATGTACAAGTTGCTGATGGCCGTCGCACCCTTGTGCGACACGACCTTGAGCGCCGGAGTCGCTCCTTGCGACGGCGGCGTGCCCGAGGGAGGCTCATTTGCCGTCAGTATTGCAGGCGTCTACTCGGTCACCTGCAGCGATGCGGGTGACCCGTGTCCGCAGCCTCTGCCGGACGCCGAACGAGAGCGCCTGGCCGGCATGATCACCGGACGCGAGATGCCGCCCAACCCCGCGGGCCCCCTCAGCGCAACGTATCCCCCCGGCATCCAACATGGGCTGTCGGTCGACGAACTCGAACGCGTCAGCTTCTGGATCGCCCAGGGTGCGCCGCTACCCGCGTCGTGTCCTTAGCGAGCCAAGCTCTTATCCCGCCACACGATTGCGGCCCGCTTGCTTGGCGGCGTAGAGGCGTTCGTCCGCCGCACGGCAGAGATCCTCGGGCACGGCTTCGGAGCCGAGGAGCGCCGCCACACCGAGGCTCACGGTGCACGCAATGGTCTTCTGTTCGTGCCGAAACGCAGTCGACTCCACGATATACCGAATTTTCTCAGCGGTGGCCCGCGTCCCTTCGAGCTCGACCTCGGGCAAAATCACGGCGAACTCTTCACCGCCAATCCGGGCGAAAATGTCTTCGCGCCGAAGACGAGGCTTGATGGCGGCTGCGATCTGCCGGAGCACGCTGTCGCCAGCCAGATGCCCGTGGGTGTCGTTCACCCGTTTGAAGAAGTCGATGTCGAAAATGACAAGCGAGAGCGCACGTCGATACCGTCCGGCGCGGTTGAATTCGCGCTCGAGCGCTTCGTTAAAGTAGCGACGGTTGTGCACTTGCGTGAGCCCGTCGACGGTCATGAGCTTGTAGATTTCTTCGTGGTACTGGAGCTCGACGTTCTCTCCCGTCATGAACTTGAGAATCGAACGACCGATTCGAATCTGATCGCCGTCGTTCAAGCGTGCTTCTCGTGTCGGCTCGTCGTTCAAGAACGTGCCGTTGGTCGACTGCATGTCTCCGAGCCAGTAGTCGGCACCGTCGAACGTGATGCGGGCGTGGTGCCGGCTGACGCTTTCTTGCTCGAGCGCCAGGTCATTTGCGGTCGATCGACCGATTTGAAACGGGGCCGTTCCGAGTTGAACGCGCTTTCCGAGCTCCGGTCCGTAGATGACGACGAGGCACGCGTTGCCAGGACGGGACGGTCTCGGCGCGAGCTCCGGCGCGTTGAGCCGCGTAACACGGGTTCGCTCGGAGTCCGACGGCACGTTGCTCCCAGTCTACAGGATGACCGGCAACCCCGGAAATATTGAGACCTCGCGTGCCCGGCGGGGGGTCCCGGGCGGGACGGGCGGCCCGCGCACGCCCGCCTTCCGCGCCCGTGTGCCGAGCGCGCAGGGCTCCCCGCCCCTTTTGCACTTGCACTAGATGGCGACGTCGCGGAGCGTAATTTGGCCGACATCGGCCACCCCGACGCCGAGATCCGCTGCGGCGTGAATGTACGCCGGTGGGCGTCCCTCGTCGGTGAGTGTCTTCAGACCGAAGCGGGACCGCGCCTTCTCGACTTCGCCCCAGCCAATCGCATCGAGAGCAACCGGATCGGTCGATGCGTACACCGATTCATGGGGAGCCACGTACTCCGGGTGCTTGTAGAGCGGGCCTCCGTGGGCCATGACTTTGAAACCGTCGAGGATGCAGAGGCGGAGGCGCGTCCGCAGAACGTCTTGTGCGGAAAGGATCGCGATCTGCGGGCTCGCGTGGTGGTCGTGGAAGTCCTGCGGGTTCACGCTGCAGCCGTGCGTCATGTTCTTCAGCGCGCCCGTGTAGCCACAAATCGAGTGGTCCTTCACGAGCGCGAAATTGATGAGCGCCGTCGACTCGGTGAGCGCCCGCACGAATTTCGTGTGGCGCTGCGTGCCAGGAATGTCGCGCCATTCCATGGTCGCATCTTTGTTCGAGTGCCAAGCCACGGTGACGCCGGCAGGTACGTTGTGCGCGTTGATCCTCGTTCCATTCATGAAGCCCGGGTACTGCTCGAGCACGGTAATGCTCGCAGCCGGAACCCCCGCGGCGATCATCGCTTCGAGGAAGGGCAGGACGAGCTCCTTGTTCGTCGCCATGTTTTGAAGCGCGATCCCGTTGACTTTCACGCAGACCTTGTCTTGAGGGTGCACGAAGAGCTTCACGGAGTCCGCGAGCTCCCGCTGACCGGTGAGCTCCTCAAGAGCGCGGCGCAGCATTTCCTTTGCGTCGTCGGGCCGGGGATAAATTCCGTTCGCTTCGAGGCACCCGGCCTTCTTGACACGGACGACGCGACCGGGCGCTGCGAAGGGGACGAACCCCGCAGGGGGCTGGGCCGGCAGCCCCGCGGGGCTCATGGCATGCGCCTCTCTCAGAGGGCCGATCGCTGCGGTGGCGGCGGCCATCGCGGCTCCGTGGAGGAAGGTGCGCCGCGTCGGCAATCCGTCGCGTTCGATACGTTCACGGGTCTCGCGTTCTTCGTGCGTCTCGTGCGCGTCCATCGAAATTCCTCCGCGCGAACGCCAGCCGACGTGGCCGGCAGCGGCGATGCAGTCCCGAGGACCGTCCGCTCCGCCCTTCTTCGTACCACGAGGGGCCGCACGTGGCCAAGGCAACCGCCGACGGTGCCGACGCCGCCGGAGCCCAAACGCAAAGACCATTGAACGGACGTAGGTGGGCGTTGACGAATTGGTTTGAGTTGAGCACGCTCGCTTGGGATGCCCAACCTGCTCGCCATGTCATTCGAGGGGGAATTGGCGCCGTCGTTCGACATGCGCTGCCTCCAAGCGGGGCATGCGTTGCCGGACGGATGGGGCATCGGCTACTACCCCGCTGGAGAGCCTTCGGCCTCGGTACTGAAGGAACCGGCGCCCTCGCGCGGCAGCATCCGCGGGGAGCTCGTGAAGGCTTGGGATCATCTCGAGTCGTCGCTTTTCGTCTTGCACGTGCGATCGGCGACTTGGGGACAGAACACCGACGCGAATACGCAGCCTTTCGCCCGATGCTGGGGAGGGCGCGAGTGGATGATCGGACACGCGGGCAGTCTGACCTCCAAGTTGGACGAACGTTTCGAGCCCCCTTTCGAGCCCGTCGGCGCGACCGACACCGAGCTCATCTTCTGCAGCGTGTTGAGCCGGATCGCTGCGCACGGATGGCGATCCATTGCGGACGTCGACGCCCGCATCTTGCACGGTTGGCTGCTCGATCTGAACGCCCGCGGAAGCCTCGATCTCGTGCTTTGCGACGGGAAGGACCTTCTCGCCTACGCCGACCGCTTCAGTCCGGAACGGCTGCTGCTCGCGGAAATCCGTCCCCCTTATGTCGGGGTCGCCTTTGGGGACGAAGACGTGTCCATCGATCTCACCCGACGCGGAAGCAAACCCCGCAAGGGATGCATCGTCTCCTCCTCCCCGCTCGACAACGAGGGCGCGGAATCTCCCCTGTCCTGGCGGCGACTGGCCGCCGGCGAGCTCCTGCTCATCCGCGAAGGAGCGGTCATCGGCGGCCTTCTCCCCTTGCCCGAAGAACAACGAGCCGAAGTCGCTCCCCGGGCGTTCAGTCTGCCCCCTGCACGCGCCAAACGCCGCGATGCCGCCCGCAAAGGCTCAAGCCGCCTCTCGACCCTGCACCGCACCACGTACCGGTATGCCCTGCCGGTCGAGCGCAGCACCCACCTCCTGCGCCTATTTCCGATGCACGACCGCCACCAGCAGCTCATCGACTGCGATGTGTCGGTCTCCGTCGAGGGACGATCGCACGATTTCGACGATGTATTTGGGAACCGTTCTCGCCGCATCGTCATCGACACGCCCTACCGCGAGCTCGTCGTCATCGCGCGTTCTCGGGTCGACGCCCTCGAGACCGACCCGCTCGGTTTCGCAGTCCGACACGTCCGTTCGGCGATTCCTCTCGTGTGGATGCCCTGGCAGCGGACGATGCTCCAGCCGTACTTGCACCCGCCCGAGCTACCCGAAAGCGAGTTGCTCGAGCTCCTCGACTATGCCATGCGCTTTGTGGCGCGGAACGACGGCGATCTGCTCGACACGCTCCTTGACCTGAACGATGCGATTCACCGCGAGTACACGTACGTCTCTGGCTCGACCACGCTCGGGACCACCGCGTTCGACGTCTACGCCAAGCGCCGCGGAGTCTGTCAGGACTTCACGAATCTGTTCATCTGTCTCGCGCGGCTGATGGGCGTTCCGGCACGCTACGTTTGCGGGTATCTCTTCACCGGTCCAAAGGCCCCGAACACGCGGCAGTCGGAAGCCTCTCACGCGTGGGTTCAGGTGTACGTCCCTGAAGTCGGCTGGCGCGGGCTCGATCCCACCAACGGCGTGGTGACGAGCACCCATCACGTCCGTCTCGCGGTCGGGCGGACCTACCTGGACGCGACGCCCACCTCCGGAACCCTCTACGTGGGTGGCGCGGCAGAGACGCTCGACGTCGAGGTTCGGGTCGAGGCCGTCGGCCTCGACCCGTGACCCATCGCATGGACGGCGGCGCGAGCAAGGCGGCCGCGGTGCCCGGAAACGTCTTACTGCGCCGCCTGGATCAGCAGTTTACTGCGCCGCCTGGATCAGCAGTTTACTGCGCCGCCTGGATCAGCAGTGCGAGTTGCGCCTCGGCGATGGGATCCGGTCGGGATGCAAAGAACGTCTCGTAAATCGCAAACCCTACGTTATTGAGCTTCGATTGAAGCTCGTCGAGATGTTCGTGCAGGCCGTGCTCGAGGATCTCTTCGACGATCGCGTATTCGTACTCGGCCCCGAGTCGGCCGAGCAGGCGCTCGGGCTTCGTGCCGCACGCGTCCGAGGGCGTCCCCGTGATGGCGTGGAGCGATCGTTGAGCCTTGTCGAGGCAATGTCGAATCGAGCGGGGAAACAGCTTGTCCAGCACCAGAAATTCGATGACCGCCGTGTGGTCGAAGCGCCCGTAGCGCTTGCGATACATCTCGAGCGCACTGACCGATCGGAGAAGGGCCGACAGGTGAATCTCGTCGAGGCTCGCTCCGACGTCCGGGGGGCGGGCCAAAAGGAGTGCTTGCTTGGCGTCGACGATACGACTCGTCTGATCCGCGCGTTCGAGCAAGCGGCCGAGGCGCCCGAAGTGCCACCCCTCGCCGTGTGTCATTGTCAGATACGTCACGCCGACAAAGAGGTGTGAAGCCTCCTTGACCGTCGCCAAGAAGTCGTGCGGGTCTTCGATGAGGGCCTCATTCGCGGCCGCCTCGCGCACGAGCAAATACCACTTGTTGATTTGCTCCCAAGTCTCCGACGAGATCGCCTCGCGGATGGAACGCGCGTTATCGCGCGCCTGGCCGACGCATGCCACGATCGAGTTCGGCGACTCGCTATCCACGGTGAGAAACCGGACAACGGCGTCTCGCGTGGCGACCCCGTAACGCTTGGCAAAATTCTCCTGGTCGCCCGTCGCAGCGATGACCCCGGACCACGGATCCCCGTGCGAGTCGCCCGGCAGGTCGAGCATGACCTGCAAGCTCACATCGAGAAAGCGCGCCACGTTCTCCGCGCGCTCGGCGTATCGACACATCCAGTAGAGAGCGTCGGCGGCCCGGCTCAGCATGACGGGGTGTCCCTCGTCGCGGCTTCGTCCGCGAGCACCCACGTGTCCTTGCTGCCGCCGCCTTGCGATGAGTTGACCACGTAAGAACCCTTCTTTAAGGCGACCCGCGTGAGGCCCCCCGGCAGCACGAAGATGTCGTCCCCGCCGTGAAGGATATACGGCCTGAGGTCCACGTGTCGCCCTTCGAGCCCGTCCCCGGTGAGCGTCGGAACCCGGGACAAGGCGAGCAGCGGTTGGGCAATGTAATTCCTCGGATTCGCAAGGATGCGGTCGGCAAAAGCGGCGCGCTCCGCAGAGGACGCTTGCGGTCCGATGAGCATTCCGTAGCCGCCGGACTCGTTGGCCGCCTTGACGACGAGCTTGTGCAGGTTGGCGATCACATGCTCCCGCTGCTTGTCGTCGGAACAGAGCAAAGTCGGTACGTTCGGCAGAATCGGGGTCTCCCCGAGGTAGTAACGAATGATGGCGGGCACGTACGTGTAAACGACCTTGTCGTCAGCAATGCCCGTTCCGGGCGCGTTCGCCAGGGCCACCCGTCCGGCGCGTACGACGCTCATGAGTCCGGGGATCCCGAGCATCGAATCGGGCCGGAACACGATGGGATCGAGGAATGTGTCGTCGATGCGACGGTAGATAACGTCGACCCTCGCCATACCGCGCGTCGTACGCATCCAGAGGAAGCCGTCGCGCACGGCCAGATCGCGGGATTCAACGAGCTCGACGCCCATTTGTTGGGCCAAAAAGGAGTGCTCCGAGTAAGCGGAATTGTAGGGGCCGGGCGTGAGGACGACGACCGTCGGCGTCGCGACGCCCCTCGGACGAACGTTCTGGAGCACCCGCAAAAGCTCGCTCGGATAGGCGTCGACCGGTCGCACCAGCGACGCCTCGAAGACGCGCGGGAACGTGCGTTTCATGATCGCGCGATTGTGAAGGACATACGAGACCCCCGAAGGACAGCGCAGATTGTCCTCGAGGACGTAGTATTGACCGTCCCCATCGCGAATCAGATCGGTTCCCGTAACATGGGCCCAGACGCCGCGCGGCGGGTCGAGCCCCTTGCATCCGGGTAGATACGAGGTCGCGCTCTCGACGATTTCGCGCGGAATGATGCCATCCGAGAGGATGCGTCGGGCATGGTAGACATCGTCGATGAACAGGTTGAGCGCCCGCGTGCGCTGCACCAAGCCACGTTCGATGGTGGCCCACTCGCGGGCGGGAACGACGCGCGGGACGAGATCGAACGGAAGGATCTTCTCCGTCCCCTTCTCATGCCCGTACACGTTGAACGTGATGCCCGCGTGCAGGAGCGACCGCTCGGCCGCCCGCTGACGACGCAGCAAATCCGCGTCCGGCAGCGAAGACAGGGTTCGCGCGAGGAGCTCACAGCCCGCGCGCGGCCGGCACTCCGTGTCGAACATCTCGTCGTAAAAAGGCGCCGGATCGTAGCGCGACAGCTCCATGTGCCAGCCTCGTTGGTGCTTAACACCACGCGCGTTTCACCCGTGTTTCTAGTCACACGCGCAAGCTCCTTCAGTCCCTCGGATAGGCTTGCGACCCCATTTCCATCTCGTCCAGACCAGACCACTCTACGTCCGCTGGAACGCGATTCCCCATCAAACGGTTCAGTCCGAAAAAAAAGGCGAACGCGATCGCGAAGACGACAAAAAGGTTCGTCCCGACGCCAACCGCCTGCGCGCCGAGCTGCGCCCCGTCGCCGAACAGCAGCCCGCGCACGGGGCCGTCCACACCGTTCCAGCCGGCGCCGAAGCTGCCGTCGGCGAAGATTCCGACCGCGAGCGTCCCCCAGGCTCCGCACACGCCGTGGACGGCGATGGCTCCGACCGGATCGTCGATCCGGAGCTGGCTCTCCAGAAAGCCGACCGCCCACGCCACGAGCAACCCGGCGACCACGCCGATCAAGGCCGCCGCCGGAGGGGCGACGAACGCGCAGGAGGCCGTGATCGACACGAGGCCTCCGAGCATCCCGTTGCAGGCCATGGCCACGTCCGGTCTGCGGTGGCGCTGCCAAACGTAAAAGAGCGCGGTCAGCGCCCCCGTCGCCGACGCGATGGCCGTGTTGGCGGCGATCTCGGCGATCCGCGATTCGGAAGCCGCCAAAGTGGATCCGGCGTTGAAGCCGAACCAGCCGAACGCCAGAACGAACGTCCCCATGATGGCCATGGGGAGGTTGTGGCCCTCCATCAGGGCGACGGTCCCGTCCTTGCGAAACTTGCCGATTCGCGGTCCGAGCACCACGGCGCCCGCGAGCGCCGTCACGCCTCCGGTCATGTGAACGACCGACGACCCCGCGAAATCGACATGCCCGTGGCCGAGCCCGAAGTTCACCCCGAGCGCGGAGAGCCATCCGCCGCCCCAGACCCAGTTGCAATAGAGGGGATACAGAAACGCAGACATGAAGATGCCGTAGACGACGAAAGCGGAAAATTTCCATCGCTCTGCAAGGGCGCCTGTCGGGATCGTCGCCGCCGTGTCCATGAAGACGACGGAAAAGAGAAACATCGCGAGGTTCGGCGGATCGTGGGAGACGCTGAGGAGCGCGAACTTGGTCCCGCCGATCAGGCCGAAAAACCGCCCGCCCACGTGGCATCCGATTTCAGCGTGGGCCGCCGGCTCGGACCCGAGCGACGGCCACCCCGGCACACCGCCGAACGAAAGCCCGTAGCCGACGAGCCAAAAGCCGATGACGCCGAGCGGGTACACGACCAAGTTCATCGCCATCGTATGGACAGCGTTCTTGGATCGCGTGAACCCGGTCTCCACCATCGCGAAGCCGAGTTGCATGAACATGACCATGAACGCGGTGACGAGCACCCACGCCAGATTGAGCGAAGGCGCCGTCGTCACGCCTACCGCCCTTCACTCGAGCCGTGCCCGGAGCCGTGCAGCGGCACGTTCCGGTGCGAGGCTGGTCGGCCGCTCATCACGGTCAAGACGAGCAGCGCGGCGATAATGAGGACAAGAACGCCAGGGACGAGGATGCGACGTGGCAGCTGGACGCGCTCGAGCCATGGGGCGCTGTGGCGCGACGACCGATCCCGCGGCACGACGTGCGATGGATCTTCGAGATCGTCGAGCATCTCCTTCGCGCTCGCGTAACGCTCGCGCGGCGACCGATCGATCGATCGGAGAATGATCTCTTCGATGCTTCGATCGATGTCGGACATGACCTCGCGCGGAGGTCGTGGATCCTCGTTCAGCTTGGCGCGCATGAGCGCATGCATGTTGCCGAAGGCGTAGGGCAATTCTCCGGTCACCATTTCGTAAAGCATCGTGCCGAGCGCGTAGACGTCGGTCCGGGCATCTCCCCGCTTGCCCCGGATCTGCTCTGGAGCCATGTAATCGGGCGTCCCGATCGGCGGCGACAGCCCGAACCAGGTGAGACGACGCGCCGCTTCGTCCATCGCGATTCCGAAGTCGAGCAGTTTCACCTGGCCGTCGTCGCCGAGAAGGACATTGTCGGGTTTGAGGTCCCTGTGAACGATCCCCCGGCTGTGCATGTACACGAGCGCGCGGCAAATCTGACGGGTGATGTCGAGGGCCTGGCCAAGCGGCAACCGCCCTCCCTTGATCACGGCGCGAAGCGAGCGCCCTTCGGCGAACTCCATGACGAGGTAAAGGCGGCTCTTTTGCTCCGGGGCGAGCACGCGGACAATGTTCGGGTGCTCGAGCTTTTGGCCGATGAGCTCCTCGCGCCGGAATCGCTCGTAAAACGCGACGTCGCTCTCGAACTGCATGTGGGGCACTTTCAGCGCCACCGTCGAACCGGATCGGTGGTCGATGGCTTTGAAGATCGACGCCATCCCGCTTCGCGCGAGGAGCTCCTTCAGCTCGTATTGGTCGAGGCGGTCGCCCGCAATGATTTCGCCCATCGGGTCGGCCCACTAGTACCACGGTCCTTCCCCGAGGCACGGTCTCCCCCGGAACCGAACCATCGAACCCGGCCTCGCCCCACCCGCGCCCACCGATGACGCCCGCGGACGACCGGCGGGTCGCGGCGGCTGCCCACCCCGTCACCGCTCGGGGATCATGGCTCTGGGACTCCACGCCCTTTGCAGCGCTCCGCCACTTTCGAGAGGTCGCGTGCCCCAAGAGGAGACACGCGACCCTGCCCCATCCCCAGTCCCTTCAGGTCACCGCCCCCTTCTCGGCGACGAAGACGGGCCGCGCTTTCGCCTTGCTCGCTCGCATGAAATAGATGCCGCCGAACACGCCCCACACCGCACAGATGAACAAGGCGATGTAGGGCTCTTTCAGGCTCATGCCTGTGACCGCGAGGGGCCCGAAGAGGTAGAAAAGCATGCACGCCAGATTGGCCACGAGCCCGAATACGGGCACGACCATGTGCTTGAATCCATGGAACTCGTGGTGCTCCTGGAATGCCACGATGCAGATGATGCACGTGATCATGTAGAGGAGGAATGTTCCGAAGTTGCTGACGAGCGTCACGATGACGAGCGTGTTCGGCAACTTCGAGATGAGATCGGGATTGAAGATCCCGAAGCTATACCAGATGTTCTGGTACTTCGGGTCGAGGGGCGCCGGGGTCGTCCCGCCGAGGTACATGACGACCGTGGCCATGCCGATGATCGCGGAGAGTATCGCCAGGGTCCAAATCGCGCGGTGAGGGGTCAGCGTCTTGCCGTGCAGGAGTCCGAAGTGCGATGGCACTTCATCGTCGCGCCCCATGGCGTAGGTGACGCGAGCCCCCGTCGACAGACATGACAGGGTCGTGCCGATCAACGCGAGAAACACGGTGAAGGCTTCGACCAGCATAAAGGCGCGCCCAGCCGAGTACGAGCCGAAGAGCCAGGTTCCGGCGATGACCATCAGGTCGCCGATCGGGGCCCCCGAGGCGCCCGCGTTCGTCAGCGTATAGCCCGAATTGAGCATGTAGTTTCCGGCAAAGTATTCGAAGAGGTAACAAACGAGACCCTGAATCAAAAGCGACAAGAGGACAGCCTTGGGGATGTCTCTCTTCGCGTTCTTGGCCTCCTCCCCCATCGCCGTGACCGACTCGAATCCGACGAGGATGAGAATGGCGACGCACGCCTGAATGAACATATAGGAGATGCCATGCGGGGCGACGACCGAGGCGGCATTTTCGTGAAACTGAAAATGAGGTGCCAGGTCCTTCGGGTGGTCCGCGTCGACCGGCTCCATCGTCGTCGCCTGATCGGCCGCATAGCTCAGCGTGAACGGAACGGGCTTTCCGTCCTTCATCTCAGGGACTGGGTCACCGGTCTTCGCGTCCATTTTGTCTTGCAAGACCGGCTGCCCGGACGCGTCGAGCTTCGGCTTGCCGTCCACGACGACCGGCTCCTGCGCAACGACGTAGTTGATCGGCGTACCGTTCTTGAGCTGGAAACCCTGGGCGCCTTCGGGGTGCTGGACCCGGTAGGCAATCGCGATGATCGAGAAGACGATGAGGGCCGTGATTTGAATGATGTTGATGGCCATGTTCACGCTCGTCGTGCCCGTCACGCCTTGAAAGGCGATGTAGGCGACGCCGAGCGCAAAGACCCAGCAAAAGATGAACATGAAGAGCGGGCTGTTGAACGAGCCGCTGAATGTATCGGGAAAAAACTGATTTAGAAGGTAACCGCTGAGGAGCGCAGTCACCCCAACCATGCACCCCGGGTATACCCAGTAATAGAGGTGACTCGCCCAGCCGGTCATGAACTTGGCGAGGCGAGCAAACTTGTAGGCCTTGGTCTTTGACAAGAAGGCCTGTTCGGCAAAAAAGTACGAGGAGCCTGCGCCCGGATAGAGCTTCGCGAGCTCCGCGTAGCTGATGGCCGTGGCCAAACAGAGGAGAAGCGCCACGAGAATTCCAAACCACATGGCGCTTCCAGCCATGGGGGCCCCGTAAAGCGCTTGGATCTGAAATGTGAGCCACAAAAAAGCCCCTGGCGCAATGAGCGCCATCGCGTTGATGGTCAGCCCGGTCAAACCGAGCGTTCCACGACTCGAGGGGGGCCCCGAATCCGCTCCTGTGGTGATGTCCGACATGTTGCTGGTCCCCTGGTTAGTGACGAGGTGCAGAACCCTACCGTGCGTATGTTTCGGGAGAATTGCATACTCGATTCACCCCACGAAGATTCGAATTGCAGCGAATCGTTTCGGTGATGTTTCGAGTTCTTCGGCTCCCTCATGGGCCCCTTTTGTGGAATAGTGCCCGACCATGATGGCGACGTCGGAGAGCGACGCATTCGAGGGCGCGGTTCGCTTTGCGACGCTCTCGGATACGGGGACGGAACGACCGCACAACGAAGACGCGTGCGGCGCGCACATCGAAAGCGCGGCGCACATCGTCATTGCGGTGGCCGACGGCGTCAGCGGCCTCGAAGCAGGAGAGGTCGCGAGCCGCACGGCCGTCGACGTCACGCTGAGCGCGTACCGCGACAGCCCGAGCTCTTGGGGGCCCGCCAAACGTCTCTATCGGGCCGCGCAGCAAGCAAACATCGAAATCCACGACCGCTCGCTCGTCGTGACCGAGCTCCGAGGCATGTCGACCACGTTGACCGCGGTGGCGGTTCATGGCGCCACCGCCTACGCGGCTCATGTCGGAGACAGCCGCCTCTACCTCCTTCGAAACGGTCGACTCGTGCAAAAGACGAAGGACCATACCGTCGCCGCCGATCGCCGGCGCATGGGGTTGATGAGCGCCGAGCGACTGAAGGATCACCCGGATCGCTGCACGCTCACCCGAAGCTTGGGGCACGACCTCATCGCGGCGGTCGATCGCATCTCGTTTCCTCTCGCGACGGACGATGTGCTGCTCATTTGCAGTGACGGGCTTTACAATGTGCTTTCGAACGCCGAGATCCGCGACGTCGCGAGCAGCGGCAGCTGCGAGAACGCCTGCGCGCAGCTCATCCGCCTGGCGAACACCCGCGGGACGCCGGACAACCTGACGGCTGCGATTGTTCGCGTGAGGGAAGTCACCTCGATCGACCCCCCGACCGGCTGGCGCAGACTCCTGCCTTGGTGGCGGTAAGGGCGCGGTTTCTCGTCGATAGGGCCGCCCCCCAGTCAGGCGTCGGAAGATCCTCGGGCCTTCGGGTTCGCCCGGATCCTGCTGCACCCGATGCCCTCATCGGAACGCGAACGGGGTCGTTACCTTGGGCCTCCGGAAGACTCGTCCGGGCCCTGGGTTCGCCCCGAATCCCCGGAAAGACGGACTACGTGGGGTCACCCCGACCCTCCGGAAGGCCGCGGTGCGCAAGGTCACCCCGACCCTCCGGAAGACCGCAGCGCGCAAGGTCACCTCGATCCTCCGGAAAACCGCAGGCGCGCAAGGTCACCCCGATCCTCCGGAAGACCGCAGCGCGCAAGGTCACCTCGATCCTCCGGAAGACCGCAGCGCGCGGGGTCATCCCGATCCTCCGGGAGACCGCACCGCGCGGGTCACCGTGTCATCTTGCGAATGTCTTCGGGTCCTACGAGATGACTCGAACGCTCGCCGCCTGCAGGCCCTTGGGCCCCTTTTTCACGTCAAACTCCACCTTCTGCCCTTCCGTCAGCGAGCGGAAGCCCGTCGCCTGAATGGCCGACTGGTGGCAGAAAACGTCTTCGCCCCCTCCGTCCTGCGTGATGAATCCGAAGCCCTTTGTGTCGTTGAACCACTTCACGGTGCCAGTTGCCATGGGTCTACTCTTCTTTTCTTTCGCGCGCGGAGCGCTCGTCAATCGGCGGCGAACGCCACCTTCTTTTCTTGGTATCGGAAGATGCCCTGCGTGTCCTGCTGAATCGCGGCAAGCACACCGGTTCCGCTCGCAAAAATCCTGCGAGGTCGAACAATCGAGTGGCGCCGATGCCGGGTGCTTGAGCTTCAAGCGGCCGCATGCGCCGTCCGGAATCGCCCGGCGGCGAACGGGGGGGCGCGCGGGGTTGGGGGGGCCGGCGCGCGGGCGCGAGCGGGCCGTCCGGGGACAGCCCGAAGCCGTCGGGGCCAGCGGGCCTCGCCCGCCGCGACCCGTCTTTTCGGCGATTTGCGTGCGGCACGGAGATCGCTCTGGGTCGGGGCGAGCGCGCATTCGCAGCCGCTCGCAAGGAAGGAATCATGGAAGATCAAACGAAGAGCATGAAGGCGGTCTACACAGTCATCGATCGCGGCCAAGGCAAGTCATTTTGGGTCCGCATCGGGGTGGGCTTCACCAACCGCGACGGGTCGCTCAATCTCAGGCTCGACGCGATTCCCGTCAACGGCGCCCTTCAGGTCCGTGAATGGACCGAGCCGGCGGAGCGCCGAGCCGACGCGGGCGACACCTCGCCGCGGACGCGCCTGCGATCGCGCGAGCCCGAGCAAGACGCGCTCATCGAGGGTTAGGGTTGAATGCCCCTCTGAGGGGCCGTTTTCGCGCGCGACGGCGCGCGCGATCGACTCGCCATTCGAGGAGCCGATCGCGCGCGCCCTGTCGCGGCCACGCACGCGCGCCGCGGCCACGCGGCGCGCTGCGCTCAAGCCGACGGCGACGGGACCTGCGGACGAACGGCAGCACGGAGTGCATCGACGACGGCCCGGATACGCGCGTGCCGCAGCTTGTACGCCGCTCGATTGGCGACGAGGACACTCGATACGCGCGCAACCTCCTCGATCTCTTCGAGGCCGTTATGCGCCAACGTCGCTCCCGTTTCGACCAGATCGACGATGAGATCGGACAGTCCAGCGATCGGGCCGAGCTCGACCGAGCCATGCAGGAATATGATCTCGGCCTGGACACCCCGACGCGCGAAGTGTTCGGTCGCCGTGCGCGGGTACTTCGTTGCGACCCGCGGTACGCCCGAGGGGGGAGGCCGGCCCGCTACGCCCGCAACCACCATTCGACATCGGCCGACGCCGAGGTCCAACGGCTGATAAACCTCGCAAGGGCGCTCCATGAGAACGTCGCGCCCGCACACGCCCAAATCCGCGGCACCGTATTCGACGTAGGTGGGCACGTCATCGGGCTTGAGCAGCAAGAAACGAAGCCCCGCGGCTGGTGACTCACGCACGAGGGTCCTGTCGTCGGCCAAAAGCGACGTGACGTCGGCTCCCGCGCAAGCAAGGATGGGCGCTACGACACGGAGCACGCGCCCCTTTGGGAGAGCCACGGTCAGGAGCTCGCTCATGCCTCCGCCCCTTTGATTCGTTCGATCCTCGCGCCGAGCCCCCGCAGCTTTTGCTCGATTTTCTCGTAGCCGCGGTCGATGTGATAGACGCGGCGCACCTCGGTCTCCTCCTCGGCGACGAGGCCGGCGATGACAAGGGAGGCACTCGCCCGGAGGTCGGTCGCCATCACGCTCGCGCCCAGCAGGCGACCGACCCCCTCGACGACGGCCGTGTTGCCCCGCAGCGCAATGCGGGCCCCCATGCGCTGCAGCTCGGGAACATGCTGGAACCGGTGCTCGAAGATCGTCTCACTGATCACGCTCTCCCCGTGTGCAAGGCACATCAAGACCAGAAATTGCGCCTGCATGTCCGTCGGAAAGCCCGGGTGAGGCGCGGTCGTCACATTGACCGCGCGAAGCGGGCCGAGCCGCCGGACGCGTGCGCTCTGCCCTTCACTGGCGACCTCGACCCCCGCCGCGCGCATCTTGACGACGAGGGCCTCCATGTCGCCGAGCTCCGCTCCTTCGAGGACGACATCGCCTCCCTCGGCTACGGCCGCCGCGACCATGTACGTCCCGGCCTCGATTCGATCGGGGATGATCGCGTGGTCGAAAGGCGAAAGCTCTCCTCGCTCGGAGCCCCGGACGTGAATGACGTCCGTCCCCGCACCGTCCACTTCGGCGCCCATCTTGTTGAGCACGCGCCCGAGCTCCTCGACCTCGGGTTCGCGCGCGCAGTTGACGAGCGTCGTGCGCCCCTTGGCGAGCGCAGCGGCCATCATGAGGTTCTCGGTTCCGGTCACGGTAGGGATGTCGAAGTACACTTCATTTCCGCGCAGTCGGCCGCCCCCGCCGGGCCCCTCCGCGATGACGTATCCGCGCTCCAGGCGAATGGTGCAGCCCATCGCCTCGAGGCCCTTCAAGTGCTGATCGATCGGCCGGGCACCAATGGCGCACCCACCCGGCAAAGACACTTTGGCATGGCCGAAGCGGGCAACGAGCGGACCGAGCACGAGGACGCTGGCGCGCATCTGTTTGACGAGTTCGTAGGGAGCTTCCGGACGCACGCTCGACCCGGCCGCGACATCGACCACCGGGGCCGCGACGTCAACCTCGCGACCGAGAAATCGAAGGAGCGCCGCCGTCGTATCGATGTCCCGCAGCGCCGGGACGTTTCGCAGCCGGCTGGCCCCGTCCGAGAGAAGCGTCGCACAAAGGATTGGCAGCGCAGCATTTTTTGCTCCGCTGATCCGAACCGAGCCCCGGAGCGGACCGCTCCCGCGAATGCGTATGGCGTCCATGCTCGGACCGTTGTGCCCGAATTCGAGCGGCTGGCCAAGCGGATGGACGGCAGAGCTGCCGTCAGGGGCCCGGTGCGATGGTGATCTCGATCCGCGCTCCACACGCGGAGTCGCCGCCCTGGCACTCGGCGGCTCCCTCCGCCGAGGCACGGGTCGCGACGACACGGGTGGGTGCGATCCCGCGCGATCCGAGCACTTCGCGCACGACGTGCCGATGTTGTTCGTCGCCTGAGACCCCAATCGACTCTTGCGCCATCGGCCCCTTTTCTCCCATGCAATCGGCGATCGATTCCAGGACGGCGAGCCACACCATGTCGGACTCGAATTGGTCGGCGTGCTGCCGCACGAGCCGAAGCGAGGGGCACCCGGCCACCACCTCCCTGTGCACGACGAGCTCGGCATCGGCGGGCGATCCGGCCCGCCCCGCTGCCACGCCCCGCTCCGATTCCACGCCCCGCTCCGATTCCACGCCCCGCTCCGATTCCACGCCCCGCTCCGATTCCACGCCCCGCTCCGATTCCACGCCCCGCTCCGATTCTGCGCCCCGCCCCCGATCGGGCTCGGTAGCCGCAGGGGGCGAGGACCCAGGCGAAACGGCTGGAGTGGACCGAGGTTGGGGGCCGGTGATGGCTGGCGGTCCCGCCGCGGCCCCCGCGTGACTGCAGGCCGCAGCAGAGCCGACGACGAGCGCCGCAGCGGCGCTCGCGAGATTTCGAGCGAGATTCATCGAGATTCTCCGGTCGAGCCGTCCCCCGCCAACGCGGAAGCTGCAGACGCTCCGAACGAGTGCAGGCCTCGTGCCGGACATCGCTGTCAAAGCCCAACCGCAAGAGCTGAACGACCGCTCGGCCAGCGGTCCACCTGCGACCATCTGCAACGCCGCCAAGCGGCCATCCGTCTTCGCCCGCGTCGAGCCCGAAAGACTGGCTACTTCGGATCCTTCGGTTCCGGGCGCACGCCAAGCCGCGCACGCAGTCTCGCTGCGTATCCCTCTTTGTTTTCCTGACGGATGCGCGCGATAGCCAGAGCATCCGGCGGTACGTCGCGCGTCACAGTCGTCCCAGTGGCCACGTAGGCGCCAGCGCCGATCGTGACGGGGGCGACGAGCTGCGAGTCGCTCCCGATGAAGGCCCTCTCTCCAACGGTCGTCGTGTGCTTTCGCACTCCGTCGTAGTTACAGAAAATCGTGCCTGCTCCGATGTTGGCGCCGTCCCCGATCACGCCGTCGCCGAGGTAAGCGAGGTGGTTCGCTTTGGCGCCTCGGCCGACGGTCGTCTTCTTCGTTTCGACGAAGTTGCCGACGCGCGCATCTTCGCCGAGACGACTTTCCGCCCGGAGGTGAGCGAACGGGCCGACATGGGCGCGCACGCCGATGGTGGCGTCGTGAGCCACGGTGTAAGGCATGACGATGGCGTCCGCCTCGACGCTGACGTTCGTCAGCACGCAACCGACGTCGATGGTCGCGCCCCGTTCGATACGCGTCGTGCCGCGCAAAACCGCTCCGCTTTCGATGGTGACGTCCGGCGACAGAATGACCCCCGCGTCGATGCGGGCGCCCTGCCGAATCGTCGCCCCGGCAAGCCGCCATCCAACGACGATGCGCTCGTTCATGGCTCGCTCGACTCGCGAGAGCTGTTCGCGGTCGTTTACGCCCGCGAGTACGTCGACGGCGAGCGCGACCGTACGGACCCGCTGTCCGGCTCTCGATGCCGACGCCACGATGTCCGTCAGGTAAAGTTCGCCTTGCGCATTCTCTGGAACGAGCGCTGCCAGCGACTCGCGCACCGGCCCGACCGAGCCCGCGTAAATGCCGGCGTTGATCTCGTGGACGGTGCGTTCTTCGTCGGTCCTGAGATCACGTTCTTCGCGCACTTCCACGACCCGGCCTTGACTCCGCAGCACGCGCCCGTACCCGGCTGGATCGTCGACGACGCAGGTGGCGAACGACAGCGTCGCGGGCAACTCTTCGTCGTCGAGCGACCGAATCACTGCCCCGACGTCGTCGCCTCGGACCAAAGGAACGTCGCCGTTCATCAAGACCACGCGGGTGACCTCGTCGCCGACAATCGACAGCCCCACTCGTGCGGCATCGCCGGTTCCTCGCTGCCGCTCTTGCACCGCGATGCGCACGGGAGCCCCGCCGAATGCCGCGGCGAGATACGACTCGACCAACTCGCGGCCGTGTCCGACGACCACAACGACATCGCCGCACCCCGCGTCGAGTGCGGCCTGAACGCCGAAGTGCACGATGGGCCGGCCGCAGACCGTATGCATGACCTTCGGCATGGCGCTCTTCATGCGCGTTCCCTGTCCGGCCGCGAGCACGATCGCTGTCGTCTCCAGTGCCATGTCTTAGGCCTCCTTAGGCCTCCCTTGCCCCGAAACCCGACCCCATCGCATCCTCGGCAACGCCCCATCGCCGAAGATGGCAAAACATCCAACACGCAACAGTGTCTCTCAGCGTAGCCCGCTCCGGTGAATTTCGGCCCGGCACCCGCCGAATTCCGCGCTTTGCGGTCATTAGGGCAATAAGTCGGGAGCCGGCGGGAGGGGCAACGGACCGTTCGGAACGGCCTCGCCCATCATGGCTTCACGCGCAGGCTCAAGCCCGATGGGGGCCCATTTGGCGGCGCCACGACCGCCATCTGGCTGCGCTGGAAGGTAGACGATGACCGGCTCGCCACTTTTGAGCGCTTCGTTTCGGGCTCGCCGGTTGACTCGCTCCATCGTTCGTGGCGAGACTTCGTAGCGCCTGCCGATCGACTCGATCGTGTCGCCGCTGCGGGCCGTGACGAGGATGCGACGGAAGCCCCTGTCGTGCTCGAGCATCGAGAAAAACTCGTCCGACCCGACCGCTAGAACGCGAACCTCGTCCTCGGACGATGTCACGATCTTCGACAAATCGATCTCGGGGATGACGAAGGCCTGGAGGGTCATTCCCCCCTGCAAACGCGCGCTCGCGTCGAGGCCATTCCAGCGTCTGAGCTCGTCTGGGGACACGTGAAGGACCGTCGCGATCTCCGACAACGAATCGCCGGCGAGGACCCGATAAAATACTCTTTTTCTCCCCGGATACACGAAGACGTCCGCCGGCACGACCACGGTCGGCTTGCTCGCCGACGCGCCCGACACCGACGCGCCCGACACCGACGCGCTCGACACCGACGCGCCCGACACCGACGCGCCCGACGCCGACGCGCCAGACGCACCCGACGCCGACGCCGACGCGCCCGACGCCGACGCCGACGCGCCAGACGCCGACGCGCCAGACGCCGACGCGCCAGACGCCGACGCGCCAGACACCGACGCGCCAGACACCGACGCGCCAGACACCGACGCGCCAGACACCGATCCGCCCGACACCGGCCGGCCCGACGCCGGAACCGGCGCTCGGGACTCGAAGCGCGGTACGAGCAGAACGGTCCCGCCGCGGACCACCTCGCCAGGGAGGATCGCGTTCACTTCGGCGAGCCTCTGCGGCGTCGTCTTGCAGCTCGCTGCAATCTGCTCGAGCGTCTCGCCGAAGCGCACGACGTAGCGCTCGAGCGGGGGCTGCTCTTTTCGAAACCGCGTGAGGGCCTGAGCGGTCGCGCTGCCTTTGCCTTGCGGAACCTTGACCGGGTACGCCGCACCGTCGACTGAAGGGGGGGTGCGCGCCGCGCGCAGCTCGGGGTTTAGCGCCTCAATCTCCTTCGCCGAACAGCCTGCCGCCTGCGCGACCAGGGCGAGGGGAGTTCCAGGCGAAACAGAAACCTCGTCGGTGGCCATCGGGGGCTCGGGCACGAGATCACCGAAGCCGAACGCGATGAGATTGTGCGCAATGACGGCCGCAGCCACGACCTTGGGCACGTACAGGGTCGTCTCCCACGGCAGCGTTCCTTCAGTCCGCGCAAGTGACCAAAAATCGTTCGTATTGTAGCGACGGACGACGGACGACAGCCCGACGTAGCCCATGTTGAAGCCCGCGAGCGCAAGCTCCCAGCTGCCGAATCGCCGGTGAAGGTCGCCGAGAAAGTTGGCCGCCGCTTCGGTCGCGGCGGCGCCGTCGAGGCGCTGGTCCAGCCAGCGGTCGAGGACCAGACCGTAGATCTTGGCCGTCTCCGGCATGAACTGCCAGAGCCCCATGGCGCCCGCCGTCGATCGCGCGCTCACGTCGAAGCCGCTTTCCATCATCGAGACCCAGATGAGGTCTTCCGGCAGGGACTTTCGGCGGAGGACGCGCCGCATCATCTCGCGCCAGCGACCGGAGCGGCGAAGCAGGTTGGCGAAGGTGGCACGCCCGCGCGGGTCGTCGCGAAAATACCGCAGGTATCGGATGACACGATCGTCCCACCGCACGGGGAGATCGGGCATCTCGAGGCGATCGAGCCACGGCAAGACCGCGAATTCGCCCCGGCTCGGTTCCGGGAGCACGGCCGCAGGCAACCCCGTCGCGACGATGTGCGGGGCGCCGTCGCCAGGCAGAAGCGCTGGGAGATCGGACGGCCACCCATGGCCGGACGCCGGAGCGGCCGGCGCGAAGAGCTCGCGTTCGGCCTCTCGCAGCGATCGCAGTTCCTCGCTTTCGGGTCCGTTCGAAGGGTCGTCACCCACGGGTCCGCCCGCGATGGCACGTCGAGCGCCGGCTTCGGCGACACGGGCCGCCTTCGGGTTCTTCGATGACGGCTTGGCCGCTTTGGAAGCCGTGTCTCGCGACGCGGCCCGCGGTGCATCGCCGGCGCGAACGCTCGACGCTGCGCCGACGAGGACGAGCGCCCAGGCCAAGCCCATGGGCCGGGCCAGACGACGCGCAAAAAACCTCGCCATCGCGCCCACCGTCGCACGCGGCTTTCCACGGGTCAAATTCGCGCAGCGCCATCCAGCCCATGTTCCGCTGCCACCCGAACACGTGCGGCCCGGGCAAGAAGGAGTGTCGGCCCCTCGCCGGATGCCCCCGGACACGCCCCGGCTGCATCTTGCGGAAAATCAGCCAATCAGGTGGGCTTCTGCATAGCCTCGACCGGCTTGGCCGAATGAAGTCCTGCCCCCTGTGCCAGATCCGCTATCCCACGAACGCCGTCTACTGCTTCGTCGACGGCGCGGAGCTCGTCGCAACCCGAGACCCCTTCATCGGGACCACGCTGGCCGGGCAATACGTCATCGAAGACCAGATAGGCGAGGGGGGGATGGCCTCCGTCTACCGCGCCCGGTACAAGCTCGTCGATCGACCCTGCGCCGTCAAAATGATGAAACCGGCCCTGGCCGCCGAAGCCAAGGTGCGGGAGCGCTTTCGCCGTGAGGCGAAGAGCGCGCAGGCGCTGACGCATCCGAACGTCATCGAAATTTTCGACCATGGGGAGACCGACGGCGGCACGCCGTACATCGTCATGGAGCTCCTCGAGGGACAAACGCTATCGGCGCTCATCGACGAGGGGCCCGTGCCCACCCTTCGCGCCCTGCCGCTCATGATCCAAATCGCCCGCGGAATCGCCCGCGCCCACGATCTCGGGGTCGTTCACAGGGATCTCAAGCCGGATAACATTTTCATTTGCGAGAGGGCCGATCGCGGTGACCTCGTCAAGATTTTGGATTTCGGGATCGCCCGGTCCAGGACCGACAGTCGGTTGACGAGCGCAGGCGAGCTGTTTGGAACGCCGCAGTATATGGCACCGGAGCGTATCATGAGCGGTGACGCCGGACCGAGCGTCGACCTCTATGCCGCCGGTGTCATTTTTTTTGAAATGGTGACCGCCGGCCTTCCGTTCGAGGCGAGCGACCCGCCGACATTCCTCGTCAAGCACTTGAAGGAGCCCGCGCCGGCGCCCCGCACGCGCAATCCTCGGGTCCATGAGCGCCTCGATGCTTTGATTCTGGAGCTCCTCCAGAAAGACCCCAGCGCCCGCCCCGTCGACGCCCACCGTGTCGAGCAGGATCTCGTGGCGCTTGCGCGAGTCCTTGGGGCGGCGGTTCCACCCGACCCCGAGACCGACCCCGAGAGCTCGACCCGCCCGCCCGCGAGCGCACGGCCTGGAATCGTCGTCGAACAGTGGAAGCGCCGCGTCGTCGTTTTCGAACTGATGGCCGCACGCGCCTACGGTCCGCGTCCTCCCGCCGAACAGGAGCAATGGCTCGCCGAGATTCGCCTTCTCGTCCGACAAATCGACGAAGTGCGCAAAGCGAGCGCAAAGGAACAGCGAATCCTCGAGACCATCGAGGCCCGAGGGCGCGAAGGCAGACAACGCCTCGGATTTGCGGTCGACGCGCTCGGGCTCGACGCCTCCAAGGCCAAAGAAGACGCGAGGGCGGCGCGCGCCCGGACCGACGCGCTCGCACGAAAGGTCGGCGAAGCGGCCCGCCTCTACGACGAGGCGCACGACGAGCTCTTGTCGTGGGAGGGCCGGTCGGCGCAGACGGAGCCTTACCCGCAGCTGGCCGAAGCTCACCGGACTTGCGCCGCGGCGATGGACGGGTGGCTGGCTGCGAAAAACCAGGCGCGCGAGGCCACCGAGGCCGTCGACGCGAAAGATCGAACGGTCGACGACCTCGATTACCAGATTGCGCAGCTTCGGTCGGCTCTCGCCAGCCACGAGCAGGGCATCGATCGCGACCGCGACGCCGCTCGGCGGCGTGCCGTGGAGCTCGATGCCCTGGCCGACCAGACGGAGGGGCGCTTGCTCCAATTGGCAAGCGCCTTCTGCGCGCCGCTCCGGACGCGACCCGACCTCGGACTGCTCTTTCAATCGCTCGAGGCAAGCACGGCTTGAGGGCCGTAGGACGACCGGCTTTTCGCCGATGCCCACATGGGCGAGGGACGAATCGCCTCGAAAACGACATCGCCAGTTCGGGATGGCGCGCTAGGATCGCCGGCCGATGCCCATGTCCGAGGCCCACCCTCTCGACTTTGATCAAAACCAGGTCCTCGTCATGGTCCTCGCCGGCGGCGAAGGCAAGCGCCTCTACCCTCTGACGCTCGATCGCGCGAAACCCGCTGTCCCGTTCGCGGGCCGCTACCGAATCGTCGATATCGTCCTCTCGAACTTCGTCAACTCTGGGCTCAACAAAATCAAGGTGCTCACGCAGTATAAGAGCGCTTCGCTCGAAGAGCACATTGCGCGTAACTGGCGGCTCGCGCCGATCCTCGACCAGTTCATCGAGGCGATCCCTGCGCAGCAGCGCACGGGCAAGACGTGGTACCGCGGTTCGGCCGACGCGGTCTGGCAGTGCCAGCACGTCATTCTCGACGAACGACCCGAGCTCATGTGCATCTTCGGGGGCGACCACGTCTACAAGATGGACGTTCGGCAAATGATCGCGTTCCACGAGGACGTCGAGGCGGACGCCACGGTCGCCGCCATTCCCGTTCCTCGCGAAGAGGCGCGTGAGTTTGGCGTCATCGAAGTGAATGCCAACGGCCGCATCCTCTCTTTCCACGAAAAGGTCGACAATCCGCCGGGCATGCCGGGCGACCCGAGCCGTTGCTTGGCCTCGATGGGCAACTACGTCTTCGACACGGACATCCTCTTGCGAGAGCTGCAAGTCGACGAGAATCTGGAAGAAAGCCGTCATGACTTCGGCCACGACATCTTGCCGCGCCTCGTGAAGGCGGGAGCAGGCGTGTACGCGTACGACTTTGCGACGAACGTGGTCCCCGGGGAAGAGGGGCCCAACCGCGGCTATTGGCGTGACATCGGCACGATCGACGCCTACTGGCACTCGCAAATGGATCTCATCGAGATTCATCCACAGTTCAATCTCTACAATTTTCGTTGGCCGCTCCGCACAGGCGCGACGCACGACCCCCCCGCCAAATTCGTCTTCCGCGACGAGGCGCAGGCGCGCGTCGGAATCGCGACGGACTCGATGGTGAGCCACGGCTGCATCATCTCGGGCGGGCGCATCCACCGTAGCGTGCTCGGCGTCGGATGCCGCGTGAACTCGTTCAGCGAGGTCGAAGAAAGCGTCCTATTCGAACGGGTCCGCGTCGGCCGTCACGCGAAGATTCGGCGTGCCATCATCGACAAGGACGTCGAGATCCCTTCCGGAACGGTGATCGGATTCGATCGAGAAGCGGACCGGCAGCGCTTCTTCGTCACCGAAAGCGGCACCGTCGTCATCCCCAAACGGGCCAAGCTCGACGGACTCGTCTGAGGGTCCGATGGGGCGCACCGTCATCGTCGGCGACGTGCACGGTTGCCGCGGAGAGCTCGAAGCGCTCCTCGAGAAGGTTCGCTTCGACCAAGGAAGCGACCGACTGGTTTTCGTCGGCGACCTCCTGGCCCGTGGTCCCGACTCTCACGGAGTCCTCGCTCTCGTCGAATCGCTCGGGGCGACGACGGTCCGGGGCAATCATGAAGAGAAGGTCCTTGCCGTGCGCCGGGGCGACGACAGCATCCGCGGCGAGCATCGCAAGCTCGCGGCATCCCTTTCGGAGCGCGAGTGGCGGCTCCTCGAAAGGACGCGGCTCTGGTTCGATTTGCCCGATCATCGGGCACGCGTCGTGCACGCGGGCGTCGTCCCAGGAAAGCGCATCGAACGGACGCCCCCGGACGCGCTCATGCGCATTCGAGCCATCGATTCCAAAGGTAACTGGAGCGACGGCAAGAAAGTACGGCCCCTCTGGGGCGAGAGCTACGTTGGACCGCCCCATGTCATCTTCGGTCACAACGCGCTCGAGGACCCGCAGTTTCACGAGTGGGCGACGGGCATCGACACCGGATGCGTCTACGGTCGACGACTGACGGCGGTCGTCCTAAAGCCCGGTGAACCGATGCCGCGCGGTCGCGCCGCGCGCCACAGTCTCGCCAGTGTTCCGGCACGACACCCCTATCACATTGCGGCAGGATGATGCCTGACGCCTCCGAGCCCCGTTTCCCCATCGTCACGGTCGACGTGGCCGAAGACGAGGCGGACGAGGGAGGTGTACGCCTTTTTGAGCTCGGCGCCGCCGGGGTGGAGCACCGCGACGCGACGACGCTCGTCCACGCGGAACGAGGCGCCACCGTCCGGCTCGTCGCCAGTTTCGCGACAGCCGATGAAGCCCGGGCAGCCGCCGAGGCGCTGCCGGATGCATGGTGTCCGCGGGCCGGAGAAATCGTCGGCGACGCCTGGCTCGACGCCTGGAAAGCGCACTTCGAACCGTTCGTCCTCTGCCAGACCGCGCGCGTGCGCGTCGTCGTTCGACCCCCGTGGGTTGCTTACGCGCGGCTCGAAGACGAGCAGGTCATCGTGCTCGAGCCGGGCCGCGCCTTCGGGACGGGACTGCACGAAACGACGCGCCTCGTCGCGCAAATCCTCGCGGAACGAGCGGCATCCATCGCGGACGATGAAGTTCTCGACGTCGGGTGCGGCAGCGGCATTCTGTCACTCGTTGCGCTGGCCCTCGGGGCCTCCGGCGCGCGGGCGGTCGACATCGACCCGGACGCCATCGCGGTCACGCACGAAAACGCCGATCGCAACGGTTGGGGCGGTCGGATCCAAGCCGACGACCGCCGGCTCGACGCGCTCGGGACGCGCTACCCGACGGTCCTGGCGAACATCGAGGCGCGCACGCTCGTCGCCATGGCCCCTTCGCTCATGGCGTGCGTTGCGAGCGGTGGAACGCTCGTCTTGGGCGGCATCCTGGCGCCGGAAGTTTCCCCTTCGCAATGGCAGGACGTCCGCGACGCCTACGCTGCGATGGCCGTCGATGAACTGAGGCGCGACGGCGAGTGGATGGCCGTGGCTCTTCGCGCATGAGGCACCGGCTGCCGGTCGCCGACTTGCGCGAAGGAACCCGGCGGCTCGAACGGGCGGCCGCCCACCACCTCGTGCACGTGCTGCGCCTCGAGCCGGGCGACACCTTCGTCGCATTCGATCCGGTCAGCGGTCGGGAGGCCGACGGCGTCATCGTCGCTTCGGACGGCGCCGAAATGCGCGTCCAGCTCGGGCGGGAACGCAGTGGCGCGATGCCCAACGGCCGCGAGATCGTCTGGATTCAAGCGCTCGCCAAGGCGGACAAGTGTGACGCGGTCGTGCGCGATGCGACGGAGCTCGGCGCGACGAGGATCATCCTCGCAGCCGCCCAGCGAAGTGTCGTCCGGCTCGAGGCGGGGCGCGCGCAGGCACGTCGGGCTCGGTGGGAGCGGATCGCACGGGAGGCGGCGCGCCAGTGCGGGCGCAGCGACGCGCCGACGATCGATGCCCCAGTCCCCTGGCTCGAAGCGCTCGACGGCATCCCCGAGTTTTACGCGCGCTTTTGCCTATATGAGCGCGCCGAGGAGCCGCTCGCCCCCGCGCTCTTCGACGAGCTTGCACGCAACGCTCCGCTCGCTTTCGCCTGCGGTCCGGAAGGGGGCCTCGATCCCGTCGAGGCCGCGCACGCACGCGGCCAGTGCTGGCAGCTCGTCTCGCTCGGTGCTCGCATCCTGCGGACCGAAACCGTCGCTGCCGCGGTCCTCGGCGCGGTGCAAGTCTGGGGTGGACTCGGCCTGTGAGCTAAAAACCGATTCCTGCGTTGGCGAGGATGGCCAGCGTATTCGGTGACGGCGTCGCCATGTAGTGGGCATCGCCGCCGATGAAGATGTCGCCGAAGTGGTAGGTGGCCAGAACGCCGGGCTGAACGGCAAGGTCGGTCTTCGAAATCTCGAGGAACGGATTCGACGAAACCTGGGTGATGAAAGCGGGCCCCAAAAACGCGTAAGGCCGTATCTCGATGTGCTCGGTCGGAAAGAACTTGTACCCGAGCTGACCACCGACGAACGCAGCGTGCGCAGACTGGTCGTTTACGGAGTGGCCGACGAAGTACTGCACGTCGCCGCCGACGTAGACCCCACGGAGAAAGGTGTAACCGATTCGT
Source organism: Polyangiaceae bacterium (assembly GCA_050013115.1). GTDB lineage: Bacteria > Myxococcota_A > Polyangia > Polyangiales > Polyangiaceae > Palsa-1150. The sequence continues at coordinate 6,311 of JBEKFX010000018.1, read as the reverse complement.
CCTTCGAAGCCGAGGCCGTAGGTGTCGGCGAAACCCGTTCCGATGCCGGCGCTCACCTCGATTCCCGGCCTCACCCCGACCCCGCCCGGTCCCGTCGACTGTTCAGTGCCGGCGCCGTGAGGCGGGCTGTTGATCGACTGCGGGAGGTCGGCCGCGCGGGCCAAGGCCGATCCACCCATCAGGGCCACTACGGCAGCCGACACCTGGACGATTCGAATGACTGAAATGCGCATGAATCCCTCCGTCAGGCGCGCGACACCGACGGTGTGGCGCGCGCAAAAAGGTTCTGTTGCTGTGTCGCGTCGCGTCCTCGTGTCCTGCAACGAAGAGTCCAAGCGCTGCGATCGGCACAGCCGAGCCGCCGGGCTATGCTGCCCCTCAGCGGGTCATTGGTCGAACGAATCGCCCTTCACCAGACCCGCTTGCACACCCCGGGGCTCAGCCTCGACGCCCGGGGGATCGCGCTCGGATCCCGAGGTCTGGTCCTCTTTCCGTCGGTCGACCGCTTCGTCGGTTTTCTCGCCGCTTACACCCGTGACCATTCGCTCGAGGGCCTGCTGCACGGCCTTTCTCTGAATGTCGTTCGCTCCGACGTCGGCGCGATCGAGATGGCGCTCGAGGTCGCCGCGGAGTCGAGCGACCGCATGGACCGAATCGCCGACACAGCCCGTCTCGTCGATGGCCTCACGTTCACCGGAACGACCCGCCACTTCGTGCAATACCGCGACGCGGCCGGACCATTTGGCTACGACGCCACCTCCCTTCTTGCGAGCGACGCCCCGCTGACGCTCTACCATGATCGCTTCACCCAAACGTACGGGGTCGATCGCCCGGTCGACCTTCGTTCGCTCCTTCTCAGGCTCATGCTGCGGGCCGATGGGGCCGCTGCGGCCGAAGGGGGATCCCGCATCCTCGTCGCGGAACAAGGGCTCGGTCCGGCACTCATTCATTACTTGGTTCGCTCTCGGGTCCAGGGCGAAGTGTGCGTGGCCGAATGGCCTTCCCCGAGCGCACTCGACGAAGACCCCGTACGCCGATGGATCCTGAGGGTTGCCGACCCACCGGGGCGCATGCGCAGGCTGCTTCAGACGACGCCTGGGATCGTCAGCTTCGTTCCGTCGGGGCCTGGGATCGCCGTCGAGACCGGGTTTCGCCACCCCATCGAGCTGCGAGCGTGCCCGCTGTTCGACCCTGCAGGCCTCGTACTCCTGAGGGGGCGGGGTGACGAGCCCTGGGTCATCGACCGACTTGCGCCGATGGGCGAGCTCACCGCCCTCGCGCGGGTCGCTTTGCGACCCTCCGAGGTCATTTCGCCCGCGGGCCGATCGATGCCGGTGACGGAACCCGTCTCGGTGCCGCTGCGGCTCGCACCGAGCAGCCGACCCCTTCGAAACGTGACGGCGACCTGGGTCGCCACCGAGCACCTTCCGCTCTTACGACGCCTCGCCTATGCCCTCCCCCACGTCACGATCGCGGCGACCGAGATTGCGCTCACGCCCCGGGGGGCGGCCCTAAGGTGCGCTCTCGGCATCGACGCGATACCCCTCGGGACATTTTACGTCGAACTCTACCCGCGCCTTTACGTTCCGGCCGGCTATGACGTCGCGCCGGACGTGGCGCCCGACGTGCTGGCGCGTGCGCTTGGCGTGAGCGGCGGCCAGCACGTCTTCATCGGCGTCGACGGGCGTGCGGTGGCCCTCGACCACAGCGCGTTCGTCCCCCTCGAGGCAGCTCTGCTCGATGCACCGGCGTGGGAGCCGCTCGAGGCCCACGCACTGGCCCACCCATGGACCGACGAACCCATCGAGTTGACCGTCGGTTCCATCGGCCTCATGCCGCTCCGCGGAGTCCAAACGGCACGCGGCCCGCAAGACCCGCAAGAACGGTGATGTCTGGTGAACGTCCAGGCGGTCGTGGAGCGGATCTGGACGAGGGTCATGGCCCCGCTCGTGCTCGGCGGCCCGCTCATGCCGGGGCACGCCATCGGAGCACGCGTCGAATGGCCGCCGGAGAGTCGAAGAAGCAGCGATCCGAACCTGGCGGCGCGCGTCGCCGCCGCGCGGGTGCGGCGCGCGCGGATGCTCGCCCCTGTCGACTCGTTGCCAGACGCGGAAGCGGCCGACTGGGCCCTTGCCGGCGCCATCCACGACATCATGCAGTCGGCCAATCCGAGCTTTGACACGCCGCTGCGCCGGCATCTCGCACAGAGAATCCTCGACATCGCGCTCGGGGCCATTGACCGCATCGCCACCCCGGCGACGGTCGGCGAAGCGCTCAGCCGGCACAGCTGGTTCGCGCGACTTCTCGAGGTGAGAAGAACGGACAAGACCGTCTCGTTCTGGGTCGGTTCACGCGAATTTCTTGGACGCGAGCCCCCTTCCCACCTGCAGGCGTGGCCTCGGCTGAGGCGAGTGAACGTGGCTGCCGCGCACCGATCTCTGCTCGAGCTGACTCCGCTGGCGGTCGACCACGCGCGATTCGCACACGCGATTTCCGAGGTGCTCGATCGAACGCCCATCACCAACATCGCGACTTGCACGCGCGAAGATCCAGCGTTCGAGTGGACGGAGCGGTCGCTCGCGTTCCTCGGAGCGAGGGCGGGCCGAATCCTGGCCACGCGGGCCCTCGATCGGCTCCCGTCGGACGCGGTCGACGCGGTCCTCGGAGCGACCACCCGCCGCCTGCTGGACGGGCGGTTGCGCCCGCGAGCGGGACCTGTCCTGCGCCTGCTTGCCGACAGGACGGTCGCAAGCTTGTCGACGCCGACGGCCGAAGGTCGACCCCCGGCCGAGGCCGCTCTCTTCGCGCGAGCGCTCGGCGCCGCCGCCGCCCGCGCCAATCTCGCGACGATCGCCATCGCGGAATCCCCTGCCCGAAAGGACCTGCTTTCCTCGCAATTGACGGCCATCGCGGCACAAGACCCGAGCGTCGAATCCCTGCTCGAGGTCGAAATCGATCGCCCGGCACGACGGATGCTCTAGCTGACCGCGGGAAGCAAAAGGAGGTCCGCCATGCCTGAAGACACCACGGCAAAGACACCGACGGAAGCGCCCGACGATGAGCTGAAGAACGAAGGTGAGGGCAGCCGTTCGGCGGCGCGACGGTACGACGCCGGCGCCGAACGCGCAGCCAAAAACCCGGAGCGCGTCGAAAAACTCGCCCGAGAGGCAAAAGAGGCGCTCGATGGCGAAGGCGGTAACGATCTCCGCGAAGCGGAGAAGCGAGGCAAGAACGACGAACACGCGTGACCATTTCGCCACGTCGTTGAAGGCAGGTCATCGAAATTGAAGTCGCCACCGCAGGCCCGCGCCCACGTCGCCCAGCGGCGTGGGCAGCGGCGCCTCGTTCTCCCAGAGCGCCTCGATCCAAGTCTGGCGACGGCCGAGACGGAGCGAGAGTGCCGCTCGGACGTCTCCTTCTTCGGTGAGGGTGGTCGTCACCGTGGCGTCGAGCCGGGCGCCCAGGCGCTTTCGCAAGGCGACATCGGGTTCGATGCGCAGCGTGCGCGGAGAGTATTCGCTTCCGAACCGGAAGTCGTCGACGGGCACGATGCCGCGCAGCACCCGCTGCGCGTTCCCGAGGACGGCGATGGCCTCGAGGCCGCCACTTGCTTGCAGAGATCCGGTGGCCGCCTGCATCGCGGCAAGCTCGGTTCGCGTGAGCCCGACCGTGAGGAGAAGCACGATGTCGTCCGGACTGAGGGAGGGCTCGCTCGTCATCGCGACTTGAAGATCGTCGGCGGGTCCGTTCGCCGTCGCCGTGATGCGCACCGGCGCCTGCGCATCGAGGGGATACGATCCTTGTGCGATCGTCGGGTTCTCGAAGGGCGAAAGGTGCCGCACCTCGGTCGTTGCCACGAAATTGATCTCTGGATCGATGCGTGTCGGATCGTCGAAGTCCAATGTCGCGCTGGCCACGTTGAAGTCGATGCCGCGCAGGTGCAGGTGGCCCCCGGGACGGGCCCGCACACGGCCGATGACAGCAGGCCGGTACGACGTTCCGCGCAGCCACAGGTCGGGGGCGGCCCCCAGGTCGTGGGCCGGTGCGGTCGACGTGAGGTCCGTCTTGACCGATGCGAACGAAATGTCCGCCACATCGTTGTCGACACGAAGCGCACGGAGTTTGATCCCGATATCGAGGTCCAGTACGTCGCGCGAGGGGTCGTACACTTGGGGCGCCGAACGCGGGAGGGGACGAGCCGCCAAGGCCGCAATCGACGCAAAGTCGAGCGCGAGGTCGATCGGGCGGCGATACACCAAGTCATCGACCGCAGCCTCCCCGGTGATCGCGGCTGCGTGGGGAAGGCCGGACGCGAGCCGAGCCACGTCGACGCGAAGTCGAAAGTCGCCGCCGGACACGACATCGACGTCGCGGGCCAGCGCGAAGCGCATGCCGCGCGCGCGAACCGTGAGATCCGCGATTTTCGGACTGGGTCCGGCCAGAGGCAAAAATCCCTCGACACGGACCGGACCGCCGCCGAAGGTCATCGAGGCGTGGGTCAGTCGAATCCCCTGCGCATCGATCTGCGCCGCGACGTCGGCCGCGCGCACGTCCGCCGGGAGCCCCCGAAAGCTCGTCGATTCCGAGAGAAGGGTCGCGGTGCCCGAGAGCGCGGGATGATCCCATGACCCCTGCGCCCGCAAGGCGAAGTCCAGTGTTCCCCGCGCTGCCTGTAGGTCGGGCACGATGCCGACGAGAAGACCGAGGTCGAACGGTGGGACAGTGAGCGACAGATCGATCCGCGGATGGCGCGCGATCGATGTGATGGTGCCCCAGACCATGGCTTGGGCAGGGGGGCTGTGGCCCACGAGAACGCCGACATCGAGGGGAGGAACGCGAAGCGCGTCATCGGCGAGGACAAGCGCCTCGCCGGTCGAGAGCAGGCGGCCCCGTGCTGCTCCGGCGCTCCAGAGAACGCGCGAAGGCGTGAAGCTTGCGCGCGCGCTCGAAAGGTCGCGCGCGTCGAGCGACGCGAGCGTCACGTCCCCCGAAACCAAGGCGCCGAAGCGACGGCGGCCGACGCGGGAAGGCCCGTGGCGCAGGGCGCGTACGATGGATCCGACGTCGAGATTGTCGGCCACGGCGTGCCCCTGCCAGGCGGACCCCTCCCCACGGATGTGCACGGCCCGGAGCTGGCCTCCGATGAAGTTGCCCGAGGCGCCGACCTGCAGAGGCACGCGACGGCCAGCCCGCACCTCGGCGTGGAGGGTCGAGGGGCCGAAGAGGACGCCGTTCACCCGGACGGGCGTCGTTCGCATGTCCGCGAGCAGGTCGAGCCGATCCAACGTGCCAGACGCTTCCAAAAGGCCCGACAGGCTGCCCGACGCGGATCCAAGCCCCGGCGAGGCGGTCTCCAGGGCGCGTGCAAGCGGCCAACCCGCGACGCTCGCGGAGCCTCTCACCGCCTCGTGATCGAGCTGGCCGGTGGCCAGGATGAAACCCGCATGCGCATCCGCAGGCGAGCCATCCCGAATGCGCCATAACGCGAGCGACCGGAGCCTCACGTCGAGCCCGGAGACACCGGCGCCGGGGCCTTCCCAGCGCAGCGCGACGTCGACGGCGCCCTCGTCGAACGCTTGCCCGAATGCCCGGAGGTCCGAGAGACGCGAGGCGACCTCGACGCGAAGCACGTCCTGGCCGTTTCGTTCTTGGCGACCCGGCGCGAAGAACTGAATGCGCGCCCGTGACCCTCGCAGGCCGCCGCCGAGCGACGCCAGGGCGGACACCCCGTCGAGGCGCAAAATCGAGATCAAATCGCGGACGTCGAGCGCGTCCGCTTCGACGAGCGCGTCGACGTCGACGCGCCCGCCACGGCCGAACGCCAGCCGAACGGTACGACCGCGATAAGCGCTGTCGTTCCGCTCGCATGCGACGTCGCTGAACTCGAGCACGTTGGCGGCATAGTCGGCGTGAAAGGAGCGAACCCGACCGAGCGGGCGACCCCCGATGACGAAGTTCGTCGCGGCGCCCTCGGCGGTGACGATCGGCTCACGCGTCGGGCCGCGGATCTGCACATTCGCGCGGAGTCGCCCGGCGATTGCAACCGAACCGATGTGCGACAGACGCCCGAGGTCGACGTCGACAAGGGGGGCGTCGACGACGAGGCGTTCGTGAAAGTCGACGACCACCGCCCTGGCCTCGACATGGCCGCCGGCCACAGACGCGCGCGCACCCTCGAGTTCGAAGGAACGCGCGGTCATGCGGACGCGACCTTCGATTCGCGAAGCCGGAACGTCCACGATGGATTGGCAGGGGCCGAGATCGCATGCACCGTCGAACACGGTCAAAGGCCCTGCGGCGGCGGCGAGGTC
>JBEKFX010000017.1:0-73285 GCA_050013115.1 Polyangiaceae bacterium | reverse complement strand
TCTTGACCATGGCTCATGAAGACGGGAAGACCCCGGCGTGTCTCGAAGCGGGCCGCCCACTCCTTGGCAGCGATATGCGACCCTGACATGAGAAGGATTCCCGCGAGCGTCGCGTTCGATGCGAGCGCCACGTCGAGAGACAGCATCGCCCCTTGCGAGAATCCGCCGAGCACGATTTTCCCCGGCGGCGGATGAAGCGCGCGTTCGGTGGCGACGAGGAGCCTTTCGATCTTTGCGCGCGCGTCATGCAGTCCGGAGGGGACCTCAGAGACATCCGTGTCCTGCGCTGCGCGACGACGAATGCGTTCTTCGAGATCGATCCACCACCACGCGCGCCCCCCCGCCGCCGCGCCGCCGAGCGAGAGCGGCGCCTCCGGAAATACGAAGCGTGTGTCTCGCGGCGCCTTGAGGGCGCGCCCGATCGGAACGAGGTCGTCGCCGGGCGCGCCGAAACCGTGCAGCAGCACGACGACCGGCCCGTCCCCCGCCCCCTCGCCGTCCGAACCTCCCGTGACGCGAACATCGAGATCGCCCAACTTCGTGAGTCTCATGCCCTTTGCCGCCTGGCAGCCCGACGCCCGACCTGTCTCTCGCGTCGACTGCGGAAAGAAACCACCACACCTTGAGCTTGATGTGGCCCCTTCGGGATTTGAACCCGAACACCCTCTCGGGTCGCGGATTTTAAATCCGCTGCGTATACCGATTCCGCCAAGGGGCCGAGTGATCCTCGCGGCAAGTCATGAGCCATTGCTGCCGCAGTGTAACCGTCTCTCCTGCCGGTGGAAGCACGCACTTTGTCGGGAACACGCAGGGAGATGCATCCCGCCGCCGGAACGCCCCCTCCCTCGGAGGGAGAGGTTTCCGTAAACGGTCGATGTACTCCGTTCGCGCCATTTCGCCACAGCCATCCCGTCGTCGGCACGCGCGAACGCGGCCGGTGTTTGGTGCCGGCCGACAAGAGCGATGGTAGCGTCGAGCGCGTGGGCGATTCCTTGTTCGGTGCGCGTGTTGCGTTGCTCGAGGCCCGGCGAGAGAGCGAGCTGGCGGCGCTCGTTCGCCGCCATGGCGGCGAGGCCATCTGCGTCCCGGCTCTGCGCGAAGTGGAGCTCGAATGTGAAGCCGACGCGGCCTGCGCCATCGATGCCGCAGGCCGTTCGTCCGCGGTCGTCGTCCTCGCCACCGGCGTCGGCCTCGAGCGCTGGATGGCCGTGGCCGATAAGCTCGGTCGCCTGGGGGAGCTTCGCGAATGCCTCGAGCGAGCAACGGTGGTTTGCCGAGGACCGAAACCCGTTGCGGTCTTGAAGCGTGAGGGTCTGCCCGCGCTCCTCCGAGCCCCTCCCCCGCATACGACGCGCGAGCTCCTTGAGCTCTTGGCGGGCGTCGACGTTGAAGGCCGTGATGTCGTTTTCGTGCACGATGGGGGGTCGAGCCGCGTCGTCTCCGACGCGCTGGCCGCACGGGAGGCTCGCGTCTGCGACCTGAAACCTTACGGTTGGGCCATGCCAGAAGACACGGGTCCTCTCGAGGAGCTCGTGATGGCGATGGTCGGCGGCAACGTCGATGCCCTGGCCATCACGACTCAAATCCAGGCGCAGCACCTCTTTCAGATTGCGGCGCGGATGGGCCAGGCTCCCCTCCTGCGGGAGGCGCTCCGAAATCGGGTTATAGTCGCGGCGGTGGGTCCCACGTGCGCGGAGGCGCTCGAGCGCCTGGGCGCGCCGGCGCACGTTGTCCCCGAGCACGGCAAAATGGGCTCCCTCGTTCTGGCCCTTGCGGCCCATCAATCGGCGATGCGCCGAGCTGCGCCGTCCGCTGTCTAGAAGTGTAGAGATCGCCTGGCCGAAGCGGTTCGGCCGAAGCCGCCGCGCCCCTCGGTTTCTTGCGCCGATCGGCCGAGTCCGCCCGGTGGTGGCGGACCCATTTGCGCTTTCCGGGCGCGGCCTTGGTGGCTCGGCAGTTGCGGGGGATCGGCTCGTTGAAGCGCTGCGGGGAACAATGGCACTGGATTCGCGGGGACCTTGAGAGCGCCTTCGCCAGCCCCAGCCGACGTGGTGTGACGAGATGTCGCGGTGGTCGCAATTTGCCCCGTGGCAATCGTGTCTGAGGTGGCCTTTAAACCGATGCCGAGCCCTTTGCGACAGGGAAACACATGGATGCGAGGCCAGCCAACGATCAGCGGCCCGAAGACGAATTGGTCGCCCTCCGCGCCGAGATCGGGCTTCTTCGGGCCGAAGGCGCGGAAATCAAGTCGCAGGCGGCCGAGCTCCGAGAAGCTCTCGTCGCACGCGACACCTTCATTGCCATCGCCGGGCGGGAGCTACGCAATTCCATGGGTGCGGTCATGCTCGCGACCACCAACCTTCGCTTTCGCGCGGCCCATTGCGAGGGCTTGCCCGACTGGGTCGTCGAGCGGCTCGACGCCATCGCCCATCAGTCCTGGACCTTCGTTCGACGGGCGACGACGCTGCTCGACGTCTCGGAGCTCACTTCGGGCGGGTCGCGAAGGAGCCGAGCCCACGTCGATTGGTCAGAAGTCATTCGATCCGTCGTCGATGAACTTGCCCTCGAAGCCGGCCGGGCCGGCTGTCCCATCGATGTTCGCGCGCCGGACCCGGTCGAGGGTTTCTGGGACCGGGAAGCCATCGAACAGATCACCTTGAATCTTCTCTCGAACGCGATCAAAAATGGGGCCGGACGGCCCGTCCAGCTTTCGGTGGGACGCGAGGCCAGACAGGCTGTTCTCCGGGTCCGTGATTACGGCGGAGGCATCGGCGACGCGGACCGCGCCCGCGCCTTCGAACCGTTCGAACGCGTGATTCGGCAAGGAGAGTTCCCGGGCTTCGGCCTGGGACTGTGGATCGCACGACAACTCGCACTGGCGCACGGGGGCGAAATGGAAATCGAAGCGGGAGCCGACCGGGGCTCCCTCTTCACCGTTCGCCTCGCTGGGGCGCTCGATGAACGCCCGTGAGGGATGCGTTCGATTCCCCGCTCACCACGGGGAGGGTGTCGGCGGCGACCCCCGACCGACTCACTTTCGTGAATCGCCGTCCAACGTGGAAGGAGTGACTTCCTCTTTGGCGCGACTTCGTCGCGCCAAAGAGGAGCCGACGCTCGGCGAGCGCCGTCGCGCACCTCCGGTCCGCAGCGGCCGGCGACATGGCGGTCGAGGGCGAGCCAGCATTCGCGGCATCCGCTGCGACGCGCGGAAAGCCGAGCGGCCGAGGGCGCGCAGACCGAGGCAGACCAGAAGAAAATGAAGACGATCGTCATCGTGGACGACGAGTTCGGACTTGCCGACGTGCTCGACGCGACGCTGTCGGACGCGGGGTATCGGGTCTTTACGGCGAACAACGGCGTGCAAGGTTTGCAGACGATGGTGACGCATGCGCCCGACTTGGTGATTCTCGATTACATGATGCCGTTGCTCGATGGGCCGGGCGTTCTGCGGGCGATGCGGGCAGACAATCGTCTCGCGCCGGTGCCCGTCGTCCTCATCAGCGCGATGGCGGAGGCCGCCGTGCGAGCGCGAGCGCCTGGCTACACGACGTTCTTGCGAAAGCCTTTTTCCTTCGAGTCCTTGCTGGCAGTGGTCGCCTTGGCTCTGGGCGGCCCGCAAGTGGGCGTCTGACCGTGTCGCTGCACCGCCGCGTTGGAATCACGGGCTCGGCACGCGCTCAGCGATGTCTGAGGGCCTTGGTCACCTCATCGGCGCCGTAGCGACGCAGGGCAATGCAGAGGTTTGCGCGTTCGAGCGCCTGGTCGAGAGGCCGCCTCACCCCTTCCATGCCCTGCGTTTCGCGTTCGAAGAAAGCGCGCGCATCGTCGCGGTCGGCCGGGGCGCACATGGTGCCCGCGATGTCTGCGAAGCCGGCTGCCAGCGAGCCAGGCAATCGAACACGGAGTTTCGCCCAGTTCTCTTTTTCCCAAGCATACGTCGATGCTCGCGTCTCTCGCCGTCCCATGGCCTCGCCGAACACGTAGCGAAGCTCCGAGATCTTCCACTCGTCGGTGAGCGTGACATCGAGCGCCTGACGGAGCACCGCTGGATCCCCGAAGGCTCCCGTCGCGCGGATGGCCACGATCCGGTCTTGTGGCGTCTTGGCTCGCTTTGCCGCTGCACGCAATTCGTCGAGACGTCGGAACCCCGCCCGAATGGACGCGAGCGGCACGGCGACGGCCGCGGTGTCGGCCGGAATGCTCGTCGCGTCCTTTAGCCACATTTCGGCGTAGGTCTCTGCTTCGTCGAGCGTCGCACCGTCGTTGGCGATTTGGCCCATCGCCCAAAGCACGGTGCGCCGTTCGAGTGCGCGATCGTCGTTCGGGTCCACCTTGCCTACGCCCCAGCCGAGCGCCCGCTTTCTTCCGATGAGTCGCGCCGCAGCGTAGCGCTCGAAGGCGAGATGGGCCTCGTCTTCGACGAGCGCGTGCTCTACGCCAGCGAGGACGCCGACGATCTGCTCGACGACGAATCGATTCGCTTCGCCATCGAACGTTGGCAGCACGTCGAGAAGGACGCGCGGAGCGATGGCCCCCTGTCGGACGCCGGCCCAGGCGTTCGACAGAAGGCCGAGTCGAGCGGCCGGGTCGAGCGCCCGTCCGGCGCCGGCGAGCGTCAAAAGCTGCCGCCGGTCGAGGATGAATCGATAATAGCCAACTTCGCCTGCGTTCGGGTAGATCCAGGTCGGGCACCGAGGACCGAGTGTGCGGGCAATGGGTTCGGCGCCGAGCGTGAAGCAACTCTGCGCGCTTTGCCCCTCGCTGGCAACGCAGACCGGCAAGGTCCATTTGCGTGCGACCCCGCGCTGCCCCTCGCCGAGGGGCCGCCATTCCGACTGCCTCAATTCGAGTTTCCCTGCGTGGGGACCCGAGCACGACCAGTTGACGAATACGGCCGGAACGCCCGGCTGATCGAGAAACGCCCGGGCCAGATCCCCGACGTGCTGCGTAGACACGAAATCGATGGCTTTGAACAGGTCCTCGGCGCCGGCATTTTTCCACGCGTTCTCGTGGACGTAACGCTGGACGCCGCGCTGAAAGGTGTCCGCGCCCACCCAGCCTTCGATCATGCGGAGGACGGCCGCGCCCTTGTCGTATGTGATCCCGTCGAAAGCTTCCTTGGCCTCGCTCGTCGAGCGAACGGGTTCACGCACCGCACGGGCACTCTCGAGCGCGTCCGTATCCATGACGCCTTGCACCCCGGCGATTTGCTCCAACGTCGCACCGAACGACGGTCTCCAGGCGTCCACGATTTTGGCTTCGGCCCACGTCGCAAAGCCCTCGTTCAGCCAAAGGTCGTCCCACCACTGCATCGTCACGAGATCGCCGAACCACTGGTGGGCGAATTCGTGCGCGATGACCTCTGCCTGCGACCGCTTGATCGACGTCGTTGCGTGCGCGGGATCGACGAGCAGCAGCGTATCCCGAAATGTGACGAGCCCGGGGTTTTCCATCGCCCCCGCGGCAAAGTCGGGCACGGCGACGAGATCGAGCTTGGCGTACGGGTAGCTCATGTCGAAATAGTCACCGAGCTTGTCGATGAGAGCCGCCGCCGTTTCGAGCGCGAGCCCCGTCATTTGGCCATGCCCATGCGTCGTGACGACGCGGATCGAAAATGGGTCCGTGCGGCCCTGTGAAATGTCGAACGGCCCGACGGCAAGGGCAACGAGGTAGCTCGGCAGCGGCGGGGTCGTCTCGAAATACGTGGCGTTCACGGTCGCGGTTCGGCTCGGCTCAGCAGGCGGGCTTGCGGTTCGGCTCGGCTCGGCAGGCGGGCTTGCGGTTCGGCTCGGCTCGGCAGGCGGGCTTGCGGTTCGGCTCGGCTCGGCCGGTGCGTTCGACAGAGCCACGGTGCCAGTCGGCGTCTCGACGGCGATCTTGAAGGGCGTCTTGAAGCGAGGCTCGTCGAAGCACGGGAACGCGCGCCTTGCGTCGGTGGCCTCGAACTGGGTGTATGCGTACCACCGGCCGTCCTCCTCGACGCGGTAGAGCCCCGCCAGGTCGGTCGCGAACGGAGCGTCGTAGGCCATTTCGAGTCGGGCACGCCCCGCCGGCAGCCGCTCGTCGAAGGCGAGCACGAGCTCCTCGGCCACGAGACCGCCGTTCGCGAGGCGCGCGCTCGTGTGGGCTGCGAGCCCAAGGGGAGCACGGTCGGTTATCGCTTTTGCGCCCGTGACGTGCAGATCGCGCGCGTTCAGCACGACGTAGAAAGTCGGCTGTGGAATGTCGACGACGATCGCCACACGGCCCCGGAAAGTCGGCTGCGACGGGTCGACATGGAGCCAGATTTCGTATGAGAGCGGCGCCGCCGTATCGGGCAGGCGTCCGTCGTCACGCGGCGGCGGCGGTGGAGGTCGAAATGAGTTCGGCCCCGCTGGTTCGAAGAGGCCGACCTTGCGGGCCTGAGGAACCGACGGCATGGCGCAAGCGCCAATCGCCGAGCAGACGGTCAGCGCAAACGGGATGGCCGTGGGCCGCATGGCCCGCGAACGTTACTTCGAAGACGACCGTCCGAGCGAGATGACTTCAACGTTCAGCTCGAGGACGAGCTTGAGCAGCGCGGCACGTTGCTCTTCGGTGGGTGGTCGCGTCACCCAGGCCCGCAGTGCCCGCTCGTAACCTTCCGCCTTGGTGCGGAGTTCACGAACGCGCGGGCTCGGCGAGATGTCGCGCAATCGCTCGACCGTGTCGACGATCGCTTGCTCGACGATGGCCAGACGGGTCGACCCGCCCTTCTGTTGGCTGATCGGAGACGCCATGGTGTCCTTCGCGTCCTTCGGTTTTGGCTGCGCCATGGGAGCTCCCTCGGCGAAGACGGTCGAAACCGGTCAGAAGTTTAGCCCGACCTGCCCGTCAGCCGTGAACCCTGCCTTCGACTCGGCAGCCCCCGGCAGAACCAGCAAGTTGAGGTCGGCGCCCGCAAACCAAATGCCGAGAGGGATGAGGGCCGTGACGCCCGGCTCGAGATAAAGGTTGTGGCCGCTAGTCGAGATGCCGTCGATCTTCCCGTTAAGGACGAAGTTTCCGATGCCGAGCTGCGGTCGTACGGTAAGAAAGACGGCCGATATGTTGTATCCGATGTCGACCCCGTAAAGGATGGCCTTCGCGGACAGAGTTCCGCCCGTCCCTCCGGCAGCGATGACGGAAGGCGGGGTGCTTTCGCTCCCACCGAGGTAGTACATGAACGAGACGCCGGCGTAGACGTTGAAGATCGAAGCCCCCGCGCGTCCGCCGAGGCCGAAGCCGAGTGGGTTCGGCCCGCTCGAAGCCGTACTCGTGCCGCCGCCGACTCGGGCTCCGACTTCGACTCCAACGGGCCCGAGGGCCGACGCCGTCGTCGCGCCGAGCAGCGCCGCCAAAGCCGTCGCGCTTCCGAGGAACAAAGAGCAAGGTTGTCTCATTGCACGATCGTTCCGGGATCTTCGCCAAAGCGCAAGGGGCCTTGAAACCGGCCTACGGGTGAGTGAGCGGAAGCCCGTGTACGTGCTTTCCGTGTCGCCCGATAAAGCCCATGTCGGTCGTCGCGGTGCGTCGCCGCGACGCCTGACCGGTCGGGGTTCGCGTCCTCACGGCCGTTGGACGGCGGGCTCGACCAGAGCGTGTCAGGTCACCCATGCTAGCCTTCGCACTCGATGGGTGCCCCGTTGCGAGGGAGCCGATGACGCAGGCTCCAGTCGCCGAGGACGGCTCGCTGGCGGCACGGCTGGCGCGCATCGCGATGGCTTTGGAGCAGCAATTCCTCGGCAAGGACGAAGTCATTCGGCTGCTCCTCGTCGCAGCCATCGCCGGTGAGCACGCGGTCTTGATCGGACCTCCCGGCACGGCGAAGAGTGCCTTGATTCGGACGTTCGCGCGCATGCTCCACGCGCGCTACTTCGAATACCTGCTCACCCGTTTCACCGAGCCCAACGAGATTTTCGGGCCCGTTGATATCGCTGCCTTCCGCGAGGGCCGCTACGAGCGTCGGACCGAGGGCATGTTGCCGGAAGCCGAGATCGTGTTCCTCGACGAGGTGTTCAAGTCAAACTCCGCGATTCTGAACGCGTTGCTCACGATTCTGAACGAGCGCAGGTTGACGAGTGGGGGCCAGATCGTCATCTCGCCGTTGCTGAGCGCGTTCGGCGCCGCCAACGAGGTCCCTGCCGATGAGGCGCTGAACGCGATTTACGATCGCTTCATCCTACGGATCCGCAGCGACAACCTCGACGCGTACCACTTCCAGGACCTGCTCCAAAAGGGCCTCGATCAGGAAGTGCGCGAGCGCGGGAACGATGGGCCGGTCGTCTCGGCACGCGAGCTCGCGGCGTTGCAGCGTCGGCTTCTCGGGCGAACGCGCTTTCGAGAAGACTTTTTCTCCCAGTATAAAGGCCTCGTTTTTCAGATTCGAGCCGAGGGCGTGACCCTCAGTGATCGCCGTGTCGTCAAGCTACTCAAGCTCTTCGCTGCGAGCGCTTTCCTTGATGGTCGCAGCGAACCCGACGCGGGCGACTTTTTCATTCTGAGGCACGTCTGGAACGGTGAGGAGCAGGCGTCGATCCTCGACGCGCTCATCACGCCCGTACTCGAGGCCCACTACCGCGAGCATCCCCAGTCCCGACGCAAGGGGCCCGTCGGCGTCGGGATTGAATCCCTGGCCGCCGAGCTCGACCGAATCAGGCAAGTCTTTTCAGGGCCGGTCGGCTTGAGCGACGTGCAGCTCTTCAGCCAGCTGAGGTCGCTCAGCGAAATCAAGACGGCACTCGCTTCGTTTCCGGACCCGCGGGCGATGGAGCTCGCCGCACGCGTGGACCAACTTCTGGAGGCTGCGTTTCGGAGCGGTCGTTTTGCGCAACCTTAAGCTATTGGACGACGGGCGCGCCGAACGGGTGCGCGTCGGCAAAGGCGCGGGCTCTCGCTGCGAGGCGGATGTTTGTCGGGACGTCGTTGGCTTCGAGGGTGACGGCGTAATTGCCGTTCTCGGGCGTCACTTCGACGGTGATCCAGGTGTCGGGGAGCCAGAACGGGTCGTCCACAAAATTGGCGCGATCAGCCTGCCCGAGCAGAGCGCGGGCGCTGTGGCATTGGATGATCCGAGTCATGCGTTCTGCTGAAACACCGGCCGGCGGCCGAATGATGAGCTTGGCGCCGTCCACTCTCTCTTCGAACCCATTGTTTCCGGTGATGACATGAGAATACAGCGGCTCAGACCGGATCACCGCGGCCGACTGCAGTAGGTGGATGTCGTCTGCACCCGTGGGGCCTGAGTCGCATTGAATGCGTTCAACTTCCGCAGCTTTCGCCGACGGCGGGACGGCCGTCGCACATGCGCATACGAGGGATGCGGCAATCGGCGTGAGCGCAAAAATGGTTTTCAACATGGCGCACCTCCAAAGTTCATGAGTCCAATCTCCGTGCCATCGTTGTTTCTCCCGCAGATCAATGAGAAACCGTCAGGAAACATAACAACGAATGGGACAAGAAGCGACGGCTCTGTGGACCCGTCGGGGCGTCGTGTCGCGATCTTCTGGTTGGCCCACGGGCGTCAGGTCGCACACGGACAGACGCAGGGGCCTTGCGGGCGCCGTGTAGACTCGTGCTGTGCGCCTCGCCGCCATCGAGACGAGTTCGGCCCTCGGGTCGGTCGCCCTCTTCGAGGACGGGGTGCTCGTCGCGGAGGACGAAAAGCCTGTCGCGAACGGTCATGGCGAGCATTTCTTGCCTATGGTGGACGGGCTGTTCCGACGGATGGGCTGGTCGGCAGCCGAAGTTTCGCGTTGGGCCGTCGGCATCGGCCCCGGCAGCTTCACCGGCGTGCGCATCGGGGTGGCCCTGGCCAAAGGAATCGTTCTCGCGACCGGGGCCGAGATAGTCGGCATCGCGTCGCTCGACGCCATCGCCTCGGCGGGGGCGGGGGGCGGCCTCGTCGTCAGCCTCGTTCGGGCCGGAAAAGGGGAGATATTTGTGCAGGCCCGTCGCGGGCGCGACCTCATTCTGCCGGCATGTCACCTCGCCCTCGGTGACGTCGCCCCCAGGATTGCGGCGGCGGCTGCAGGGGCACTTGCCGCGGGCGAGCCCGTCCGGATTGCGGGGGAAGCGGCTCGCGAGGTGGATTGGGCTTCTCTCCGGCAGAGCGCATCTTTCTTTTTCGATCCGCCTCACGACGTGGCACGGGCCTCGTCCCTTGGGCGGCTTGCGCTCGGTCGTCCGGCCGACGTGGGCGACGCGCTCGAGCCGCTCTACGTTCGGCCCCCGGACATTACGATGGCCAAGGCAAGGAGCGTTGCGCCGTGAAGATGGCCACTTGGAACGTCAACGGGATTCGCGCACGTGAGAGCCAGTTTGTCGAGTGGGTCCATCGCGACCAGCCCGACGTCGTGTGTCTTCAGGAGATCAAAGCGACGCCCGAACAGCTTGGCGAAACACTGACTCTGCTTCCCGAATACTGGAGCTATTGGCACGGGGGTCCGAAAGGCTATAGCGGTGTTTCGCTGCACGTTCGGAAGAGCCGGTTTTCCCGTCAGCCCGATTTTGGGCATCCCGAGTTCGACGTCGAGTGCCGCGTCGCTCAGGCTCGCCTCGAAGACGGGTGGGTCGTTGCGAGCGTCTACGTCCCGAACGGAGGCAAGGACTACGCGGCAAAGCTTCGCTTTCTCGAGGCGATGGGGGCCTATGTCGACGGCGTCCACGCGTCGGGCGGTAAGCTGGTGCTGTGCGGAGACATGAACGTCGCTCGGTCCGATATGGACGTTCACCCGAAGGAACGCAAAGCCGGTGCGATCGGTCAGAGGCAGGACGAGCGAGACCTCTTCGAGCGCATTCTGGCGTCCGGTTTGGACGACGTCGCCCGGACACTCGATCCCAAAAATGATCGTCTTTTCACTTGGTGGCCCCCTTGGCGAGGGCTGCGACAGAAAAACCAGGGCTGGCGGATCGACTACCTCCTCCTCAGCGTCGGGCAAGGCCGCGTCGCCCGCGATTGTCGCGTGCTTGCCGACGTCGGCACGAGTGACCACGCTCCCGTCGTCGTCGAACTCGACCCCTGACGAGCGTCGTTCGACGATAAGTGCTCGGGGACGCAGGCCTCGGGTCGATGCCCGATCGGCCCCGACGTACCGCGGCACGTCGCCGAGCACGACGGGACGAGGGCCGGGGCGGACAGAGGGGCTGAAGCCGTCGTGGTGGGCGCAGCCTTGCGGTGTGTTTGCGAGGCCGGGGATGGCGGGCCATCCTCGGCAAGGTTCTGACCGCCCGGCCGCCGGCATCAGCGGACATGGGCTCGAGTCAGAACGTCCCGACCGCGGCCGCCCCGCTCAACGTGGGCACAATCGCGATCTTCGGCCCGCTGACGTCTCCACGTCCTCGTTGTTCGGGGTCGATCGCATGGGAGTACGAGGGAATTCCGAGAATCGTCAAAAGCGTGCCCCCGTCCTCGAAGATTCCAGCGACGACCAGGGCCACGCGCATCGCGGTCTCGGGCAAGCACGGGTCGAACGGCAGCTTGATGGGGGTCTGCGGGGGAACGCACGCGGCTCGACCGGCCAGATCGATCCAAGGGCCGGCGGCGGGCACCGCGAGAATGCGATCGGCCGTGCGCGTGGAACGAATGCCTACGTACGCCGACGACGCGTAGGATGCGCTGAAGAGAAAGAGGCCCGCAACGAGGGCACCGGTCGCGCGGGTGGGTTCGGCCCGCGGCGCACTCTGCGCTTGGGCGATTCCCGCCGCGTCGGGGCTATACGGTCTCGTCGCCTGCATCGTACCCGAGCAGCCCGTAGCGCCGACCACCATCACGAACGCGGCACATCGATTGGGGCAGACCATCGATTCCTCCCGTTGGAAGGGAACGGACGTGCTCGATGTCCCTTGAGCGTCAGTCGAAGTTTTCTATTTTCCAGAGCCCATGTTCGCGCACGAGCTGAATCGTCCCCGCGCCGTAAGACATGGTGGCGCGGTCACCTGTCTCTTCGATTTCGCTGCCCGGGAGCGCCTGCTTGAGAGCGGCGACGACCTGTGCGATCTCGTCACGCTCCGGGCCCTCCCAGGCGGTCTTGAGTTTGGCGGCGTCGAGTCCCTCGCGGTGCGAGTCGGGCACGTATTGCATGATGACGTCGTAGCGTTTTCGTTCCATCGCCCGGACAAACCCTTGGATCGCCCGGCGAGGTGTGTCCTGCGCATAAAGGTCGATGCTCGCCCCGTCGATGCGCCACTTGCCGCCCTCGAGGACGAGGTCGAGCTCTTGACCGCCGGCCGTCGTGACCGAGGCGCTGACGACGGGCGGAGCCGTCGGGCGTTCGAGGGAACGACCGATTTCACGCACGCCGTCCGGATCGTCGGTTACCATGCGTCGGAACGCCTCGATTGAAATGCCGCGGCGTGCTTCGTCCGAGAGCAAGCGGTACGCGTCGTCCGCCCGGCCGTCTTCGAGTGCTCGTGCATAGACCCGCAAGATCGATTGCGGGTCGCCGTCCGGATGCTGCCCAGCCGCGCAGGCTGCCGCAGCCCCGCCCATGAGTGCCCCTCGCACGAGCTGTACGAGCAAGAGCTGCATGAATCGCGGCCGCCGCATACCCGTCGGCTGCTCTAGCACGCGCGAATGCGGCCGCGCGAGCCTGCGCAGAGACCCCGTTCGCGTTATAGGCTTGGACAATGAGCGACTCCCGTTCGCCATCCGAAATTGAGCTTCTTCCCATCCTTCCTCTCCGGAACAGCGTGGTTTTCCCCGCCAGCGTCGTTCCGATCAACGTGGGGCGGCCGCGCAGCGTCCGCCTTGTCGAAGACCTCGCGGGGCACGAAAGGGCCGTCGTCGGGATCGTGAGCCAGCGTGATGCCGAGGTCGACGAACCTCGCTTCCAAGACCTCTACGAGGTCGGAACGGTCGCGCGGGTCGTCAAGGTCCTCCGTCTCGGCCCGAGCAACTACTCGGTCGTGCTGCACGGCCTCGCTCGATTCGAAATCGCGCAGCAATCGGCCCTCGAGCCGTTCATGCGCGCCCGGGTGCACCGGCTGCCCGAGGATCTCGAACGGGACGTCGAGCTCGATGCCCTCGGCGCAAGCTTGAGAGAGGGGATGCGGCAGCTCTTGGCGCTGATGCCGAACTTGCCGCGCGAGACCGCGGGCATTCTCGACAATGTGCGCGAGAGTGGTGCCCTGGCCGACCTCATCGCATCGAACCTCGCCCCCGAGCAAGCCACGGTCGCCGACAAGCAAAGAATTCTCGAGACGTTCGATCCGAAAGGTCGTGTGCGCGCCGTCCTGGGCATCGTCAGCCGCCAGCTCGAACTCCTTCGTGTGAAAAAGGAGGTCAGCTCGATGATCGCCGACGAAGGCAAGGCCCAGCGGGAGGCCATTTTGCGCCAGCAGATGCGCACGATCAAAGAAGAGCTGGGCGAGGGCGGCGAGGAAGACGAGGTCGAAGAGTTACGCGACCGTCTGCGGGCGGCGGGTTTGCCCGACGATGTCCAAAAGGTTGCCCGCAAGCAGCTGGGTCGGATGAGCGCGATGCAGCCTCAGTCCGCCGAATACAATGTGACGCGCACCTACCTCGATTGGATTGCGGACCTCCCATGGAGCAAATCGAGCAGCGACAAACTCGAGGTCGACGAGACCCGCCGGTGTCTCGACGAGGACCACTACGGGCTCGATAAGATCAAAAAGCGAATCATCGAATACGTGGCTGTCCGCAAGCTCGCCGGTAGCAAGAAGGCGCCCATCCTCTGCTTCATTGGACCACCCGGCGTCGGAAAGACCTCTCTCGGACGATCGATTGCTCGGTCGATGGGGCGGCGGTACCATCGCATTGCGCTCGGCGGCGTTCGCGACGAGGCCGAGATCCGCGGTCACCGGCGAACCTACGTCGGCGCGCTGCCGGGACGAATCGTCCAGGGCATGAAAAAGGTCGGCGTTCGCAATCCGGTCATGGTGTTGGACGAGGTCGACAAGATGGGCGTCGACGTCCTCGGCGATCCGGCCGCCGCGCTGCTCGAGGTTCTCGACCCCGAGCAGAATTCGACGTTTCAGGACCACTACCTCGACGTTGCATTCGACCTGTCGCAGGTGACGTTCCTTTGCACCGCGAACGATCCGGAGACGATTCCGCCGGCATTGATGGATCGAATGGAAGTCATCGACTGTCCCGGATATACCCGCACCGAAAAGCTCCACATTGCTTCGGAGTTCCTCTGTCCGAAGCAGCTGAGCGCGCACGGGCTCACCGACGAAAAGCTCGACTTTGCCCGGGACGGACTCGAGCGGATCATCGACGCGTACACACGCGAGGCCGGCGTGCGCGGGCTCGAACGCGAGATCGGCGCGGTCTGCCGGCACGTGGCGATGCGAATCGCGGAGGGCGAGACCGGGCTCCGCCTCCTCGGCGACGGGCCGGCTGTCGAGACGGTGCTTGGCGCACCGCGGTACCTGCCCGATCTTGCCGAGCGAACGAGCACACCTGGGGTCGCGACGGGCCTCGCGTGGACCCCGACGGGAGGCGACATTCTCTTCATCGAGGCAACGAAAATGCCGGGCCGGGGCGAGGTGCTCGTCACCGGAAACCTCAAGAGCGTCATGAGCGAGAGTGCGGCCACGGCCGTCTCGTTCGTCAGGAGTCGCGCGAAGGAGCTTGGGCTCGATCCGGAGTTTTTGAAAGCGACGGACTTGCATCTGCACGTTCCGAAGGGCGGAACTCCGAAGGATGGACCGAGCGCCGGCGTGACCATGTTCAGCGCCCTTGCTTCGCTCTTGCTCCAGTGCCCCGTGCGGCGCGACGTCGCGATGACGGGTGAGATAACGCTTCGAGGCAGCGTGCTCGCCGTCGGCGGAATCAAGGAAAAACTCCTGGCCGCTCACCGCGCGGGCATTCGCGAAGTGCTGGTGCCCAAGCGCAATGAGCCGGATCTCGACGACGTTCCGGCCGACGTACGCGGCGAGCTGAAGGTTCACTTGATTCGACGGGTCGACGAAGTCTTGCCGATTGTGCTCGAGCCGCCGGCCCCATCGGTACCCCCTCAGCCTCAGCCGGACAGCGATTCCCAGCAAACGGTCATTTAGCCTGGACTGCACCTCGTGGCGCCTTTCTTTCGGTCGCGTCCGCAGCTCGTCGCGGCTTGCGTCGTCCTTGTCCTGCTGGGCGCGATTGGCTTTCTGCCGCTCTTTGACGGCCCTGGTTACGAGCAATCGCTCGCGACGGGGCTCGTCGCTCCGGAGGTTTGTGCAATAGCGGTCGCCATCGAGGTGTCCGCGGCCGTGGCAGTCGACCCCCTGACCCTCGTCGCGCGTGGTGTGGCCTCGGGCGCGTTTCTGGCGGGCGTCGCCTTGCTCACGGCCCTCTTGCATGGCTTGCGCAGCGGTATGTGCGACCTGCTCGGCGGCCTGCAGTTCTTCGGGTTCACGGCCGGCATCGGTACCTTGCTCGGAGGGTGTTGGGGGGGGCTCGTCGGCGAAGCGTGCCGTCATCTTCGGCGACGGCGTATCGCGTGCGTCGTCGGAGCGATGCTGGCACCGGTTGCCGGCATCGTCGTCAGCATCGTGCGCTTCTGCGCGACACCCATCATTTTCGCCTTCGACCCGTTCTTTGGATATTTCAGCGGGGCGCTCTACGATACCGTGGTCGACGTCCGAAGCGAGCTGTGGACCTACCGCGCCGGATCGGGCGCACTCCTCGTTGGCATCGCCCTCCTCGCGGCATCGCTGACCCGGTCGTCCGACGGTGCGCTCAGGCTCCGGCCGGCCAAGGGGCATGCGAGAGTCGCGGCGTGTCGCATTTTCGGTGGCATTTCGCTCTTGGCGAGCCTCGGGGTTGCGATGAACGGAGCCGCCTTGGGCCACTGGCAGACCGCCGACACCATTGCGCGGGCGCTCGGCGGGCGAGCATCGGGGAGCCGATGCGACGTGCTGTACCCAGACTCGCTCTTGCCTGCGCAGGTCGATCTGCTCGTTCGCGATTGCGAGGAAGAACTCGAAGCCGACGAACAACGGCTCGGGGCCCGGCTCGATGGCCGTATCACGGAGTACGTGTTTGCCGACTCCGATCAAAAGCGAGCGCTCATGGGCGCGGCCGAGACGTCCATCGCGAAACCTTGGCGGCACGAGGTGTACGTGCAGTACGCCCGCTATCCGCACCCCATACTCGGTCACGAAATCGCTCACGTCGTCGCGGGCAGCTTCGCGACGGGACCCTTTCGGGTGGGCGGCGGACTATGGCCCAACCCGGGTCTTATCGAAGGCGTGGCTGTCGCGACCTCCCCCGATGACGACGAGCTCACGGGAGCCCAATGGGCTCGGGCCATGCTCGACCTCGGCATTTTACCAAACTCGCGCCGCCTCTTCTCGCTCGACTTTCTCGGACAAGGCGCCGCAAAGAGCTATACGGTCGCTGGGGCGTTCGTGTCATGGATCATCGGCCGATGGGGCCCGGCGACCGTTCGAGCGTGGTACGGCGGCGCGTCCATTGAGAAGCTGACGGGAACCTCATGGGCCGCCCTCGACTACGCGTTTCGCGGCTGGTTGTCCACGCTACCGATGCCCGCGGACGCAAGTGCCTATGCGCACGCGCGGTTCGACCGTCCGGCCGTTTGGGGAAGGAGGTGCCCGCACCTCGTCGATGCGCTCGACCGAGCCGCGGATCGATGTCGAGACGAGCGTCGCTTTGCACGGGCAGCGTCGCTCTACGGTCGGTCGCTGGCCGCCGATCCCTCTGATTGGCACGCGCGATACGACCGCGCGCGTGTTGAAGCCGGGCACTTGGCCGAGCCGCAGGGGCGCGCGGAGCTTGCGGCCATCGCGAGCGACGAAAACGCGCCGCGAACCTGGCGTGATCGCGCTGAGGAGGCCGTGGCAGATGACGAGCTGTCGCAAGGCCTGGTCGCTGCCGCGCAGGATTCGTACCGCAGGCTGGCAGCGCGGACACTCGACGAAGACGTCGCGAGAACGCTCGAGGTCAAGGCTTTGGGCGCCGCCAGCGAGGACGGGCGCCGTGCCATCGTCGACCTGCTCATCGGATCGGCGGGTCGGCCCCCCGACGCGTGGCTGGGGGGCCTTTCGGTCGGTCGCTGGGTTTCCGATGGCGATCCTCTCGCCGCGTACCTCGTCGGCAAAAATCTTGCTGCGCGAGAGGATTGGTCCCGCGCGGCGACATGGCTCGCTCGCGCCGACCGGGAAGGGCCTCCAACGGCGAGGATCGCCCGCGAAGTGCTTCGCGAGAGCGCGGTGTGCGCTTGCGCGCGGAAGGACGCCGAAGCGATCGGCCGAATCGCCGGGCTCATCGTCGTTCCGACCTCGCCCTTTGCTGAAAATTCTGGGTCTCGCCGCGAATGGGTGCTTCGGTTGCTGGCCCGGTGCTCCCCCGAAAGCCGGTCGTCGTTTCCCAAGTGACGGATGTCAACGGCGCTTTCGAGTCGTTCGGCGGCGCGTCCCGCGGCCGTTCGGGTCGGTGGCAGGCGATCGGCGTCGTGACTCCTCGGGGGCGCCCCTCGGCGCTGCCGAGGCCTGGTTCGAGGACGTAGCGTCCGATCGAGACGACGCGCGGTTGGCGGCGGCGCTGGGCGCTGCCGCGGCCTCGTTCGAGCCGGTCTCGCTCGAGGCAGCGGTGTCTTCCCGGGGCGAGGGTGCGGCTGAAATTTTCGCGGCGCTGAAAAGCTGTTCCATTTGGTCGATCGTTTTGGGCCAGTCGCCGCGCATGAGCCGAGAGAGCGCTCGGTCTGCGAGCAGCCGGCCGCCGTTCTGGCACCGAGCGCAGTAATTGGCTTCGTTCGAGGCATAGGCGATGCGCTGCACGGGCGCGCCGCAGCGTGGGCACGGCTGTCCGCCGCGGCCGTGGACGGCCATCCCCTCCCGAAATGCAGTGACTTCTTCCGGAAATGCATGGCCGGTGTCGCGAGCCAGCCGCTCGGTCCATTCTCGGAGCGTGGTCTGGGTGGCGGCGTGCAGGCGGTCCAATTGCTCGTCCGTCATGGCTTGCGTCAACCGCACGGGCGAGAGGCCCGCGCGCCACAGGATCTCGTCGGAATAAGCATTTCCGATGCCGCTGAGAATCCGCGGATCCGTGAGCGTCCGCTTGACGGTGTGGTTTTCGCGCCGCAGCGCGGCTCGGAACGTCTCCGCATCGATTTCCAGAGGCTCGGCGCCGCCGGGATCGAGGGCGCGGACGCCAGCCTCGCCGTGGACGAGATGGAGGGAGGCCCTGCGCGTGGTCGAAGCCTCCGTGAGGACCAGCGTCCCCACACCAAAGTCGAAAGCGGCAAGACCAATCTTGCCTGGAATCTTCGCGCCCGCGGGACGCCAGCGCAGTCGTCCGGCGATCATCAAGTGGAGAACGAGATGCAGGTCTGACTCCAAGTCGAAGACGATGCGTTTGCCGATGCGTCGGATGGCGACGACGCGGCGGGTTTCGCTTTCGCGAAGCGGCGGGGCAAACGAACGGACGAGAAACGCATTGTTCACCCGCACGCGCTCGAGAACCTGCCCGACGATCCGTCGTCGAAGATGCGTCGCGTAAAGCTCGACATCGGGGAGCTCGGGCATGAGGTCGGGCCTCGCCGTTCGGAAACTAACTCGAGCGACCCCGGACGCGCGCTTCGAGGTCGAGGTAGTAGCCGACCAGGTCACGCGCGCTGTGTCCGAGAGCGACGAATCGGCAGACCCGCCCGATCGGCCATATTCGAGTACCGGTCGGGATTGCCATGGACCAGTAGCCCGGCTCGCTCGGTCCGATGTCGACCCAGCCGGCGCCGAGTGCTCGCGCGAGGATTTCGCTGAAGAGAGCTCCGTGGCGTCGGAGCTCCCAGGCCACGCCCTCATCGGAGATGGGGGCACCCGCAAAGCGCTGAGTCAGGTGCTGCTGCATGGCATCGATGGCCAGTACGTTGCACCGAAGCGACTTCTTGTACCAAAGCCGATAGTCGCGAGCCAGGTCACGAGCGAGGCGTGTCATGGCGATTCGGGCCTGGAGTGACGTCTTCGGCAGCTCGTTGACGCTGAGGGCCGCCTCGCTTGCGCCCATTGGCAGGACGAGCGACTCGATGAGCTCGGGATCATAGCGTTCGAGGACCATCCCCTTGATCCGAGGGAGCTCCTCCCCTCCGTTCGGGCTTGCCTCCGAGCCCGCGCTTGTCTCGTCGAAATGTGGGGCGGAGGGATCCCCCGGGCCCGGCGAGGAGCCGCGAGGGGGCGCAAGCGGGGGCGTCGTGAAGAGCACCTTCGGCGCCGGTGCGTCATCGAGCGCCGGAGGATAAACGGCAACCGGGGGTGAAACGAACTTCGGTTGTTCGCCATGCATGAACTCCGCCGGGACCGCCATCGGGGGGGCGGGTCGCGTCTTGGCGGTGCCGTTTGTCGCGTCGGTGGGGTCGACGGCGCCGAGTCGCTCACGTTCCGGGGCGGAATGGTCGTCGGCGGGCTGGCGGGCGAGATACCGGCCCTGTCCGTCCTCGCTTGTCCCGAGCCACGTTCGGGCGGCGACGAGCGCGGCCTCGTGGAGACCGAGCTCCTCTTGCGCGAGCTCGGACAAAATCTGCGCGACGTTCTTGGCGGATCCGTCACCGCGGAGCAGCGCCGCACGAGCCCGAAGGTAACGCAGGCCCGCCGAGTGACCGCGCTCGCGCTCGAGCGCGTCGAGCTGCGCGTCGATTCCGCGAGGATCACCGCTCGCGAGCTGGCGTTCGATGGCCTGCAGATCGGGGTCCGCCAGCGGTCCGATGGGCATCGTCCGGGTGGTGAGAGAGCTTTCGAGCAGGGCCAGATGCGTGCGTAGCCTCGGCGTGGCGTCCGGCGTCAATCTCTCTCGGACGCGCGTCAGCAGCTGCTTGCCAATCCGCCGGTCGTCGGTTGCGTCGATGGCGACGGGCTCCGGGTTGCTGGCGAGGAGGCGCAGCGCCTCCGGCATCCTCGCGGCGTCCTCGAGAGCCACCCGGACGTGGGTTCGTTCGCCCGGGCGCCGGTCCTTCGTGACGGCCGCCGTCGAGAGGTGAACGGGCGTGCCGCCCGGTACCTCGGAAAGCACCGCCGCGAGGTGCAGGGCTTGTAGAAGCGCAGCGGGGTTCGAGATGTGGAGCCGCGGAGTGAGGCTCGCGAGATCGAGCCAGGCGCCGTCATAGGTGTGCTTCGCCGCGACGTAGACTTCCCCGTCGAAAAGCTCTTGAGGCCCGAGTCGCCCGATGAGAGCGCGTACGGCGGCGCCTCGGGCAAAGGATGCCGCGACGTCGGGCGAAAGAGCGATCGCGGCTTCCTCGGCGAGGGCTTGGGTGATCCCGGCCCGCGCCAGACGAAGGATGGCGTCTCGCGCCGTTGTCATGTACCCGGCCTCTCGAACGCTGACCGGATCGGTTGCTCGAAGCACGATGTCGGCTGGATCGAAGAGCGCGTACTCGGCGACGAGAAGCCCTTCGTCCGAGCGAGAGCTCACTCGATCACCTACGCGCAGGCTCGTCAGAGCTCGAAATCCTGGGGAAGGGGACGACGCTCGCATCGATGGGCAAAAGAGCCTTGAAGGCGGAAACGGCAATCGGCAGGCGATGGGAGATTCTGCAGGCCAATCTACCTCTTCGTGTCCGAGTTCGCCTCCTGGCCGGTACTTTGACGAACTCGCCTCGGAAAAGGCCTCCCGTGGTACAATCCAGCGAGTGGATTCTGCGCCTCCTCCGCCACTGAAACCCGCGAGCGACCGGCGAAAGTTCCGCCGCATTCGAGCACCGCTCTATTGCCGTCCCGCGGGCATGCAGTTTCTCGCCCGACAGCGAGAGCCCGTCGACATCAGCCTGGGAGGGGTCCGTATCTTCAGTGACGAGCCTCTACGCGTCGGCGAGCTCTTGAAACTGGAATTTTTTCTTGCCGACGTTCCGCCCGTTACCTACACGGCGGAGGTCGTATGGATCGAGCCGCTCCCCGCTGGCTCTCCTGCCCGCTTCGACGTTGGCTTGAAATTCATTCAGCTCGAGCCCGACGCGCTGAAGCTGCTTTTGCAAGTGCTGGGGCCGCCCGAAGACTGACCGAAAGCGTGTTGTGTGCAGCAAGCGTGGCGCTGTGCCGGGGGCCGCCCGGCTCGTCCGCCGTCCGAACGCCCGGGCGGTCTTTCGCGCATGGTCGGGCGGGTGTGTCGTCTGCGCGTGGGGCTGGCGGGACGGGCCGGTACCGCGGCTGGCCCGAGGCGTTCCCGAAAGGCCGTTCATCCAGGCGGGTCCTTCGGCCCCGCAATGGCTAAGTACCCTCTTCTGCTCGATAAATTTGGCGCGGTGATCCTTGGGCCGTGGCTCCTCGTGTGTCTCGGCCGCCGCCCGTACGGTGCCCGGTCCGCCCGCATGCCACGGACCTCCGGTCCCGCGTGTGGGCAGAAAGCGGCACGCCATGAAGAGTACGCCTGACCGCGCCCGCGTTGTGCATTCTCGTTGTCATCGAGCATCGAGGCGGTTGGTCGGTGTCGCCCGATCACCGCCCTCAACCGACCTCCGAGAATTCGCATGAAGTCGCTGTGAACTTCCGCGCTCCGAGCGCCGTTCCTTCCTTGGCCGGTCAATCGCGGCCCGCCCCGCCCCCGGGTGCGGGTGCTCGTTCGCCTCCTTCTCGTTCGTCTCCTTCTCGTTCGTCTCCTTCTCGTTCGTCTCCTTCTCGTTCGTCTCCTTCTCGTTCGTCTCCTTCTCGTTCGTCTCCTTCTCGTTCGCCTCCTTAATGAAGCGGAAACTTCAGGTTCTTACGAAGCGGGAAACAGTCTACGTGTCACAGAACGGAAACAAACGGCACAAACGTGAGCGAAGGAGCCGAGCGTCGAAGGGTGAGGGTTACGAAGGTCACGGACGCCCGCGGCGAGCGGCATCTTTTTTTTTATTCGCCTGGCTCAAGATGGCGCTTGCGGGCTCGTCCCGGGCTATCACTGTAAAGGTAGGGAAAGAGTGAGCGATTCCTCAAACGCGCGGGCAAAGCTCGGATCGTCTGCCTGGACAGAGGTATTCTGCGTGGTAACTAGTGCGATCGTCCGCGCAGTCAGCCTGCTTCGCCTGGCGGAAGGGGAATCCGTCCAACCTATGGGCCGCGTCTTCGTCGCCTCGGTCTTCCAATGCAAAAGCAGACTGCACAGAACCTAAATCTCATCGGCGACTGCATCC
Organism: Polyangiaceae bacterium; assembly: GCA_050013115.1. GTDB lineage: Bacteria > Myxococcota_A > Polyangia > Polyangiales > Polyangiaceae > Palsa-1150. The sequence continues at coordinate 51,221 of JBEKFX010000017.1, read as the reverse complement.
TGCTGCTCGTCGCGGCGGCGGCCGCTACGATACCTCCCTGGCACAGTGGCTGGCACTGGATGGTCTTTCTCGGGATGTCGACGGGCTCGATGTTGAGCTGGGTACTCGGCGGCCGAATTCTTCGCCACTACGACGTCTGGAACGGTCGCGGGGTGCTGGGCGACGTGGCCTTGACGCTCGTGCTTCTCGGCTCGGTCCTCATCGTGATGGCGGCGTTGCGCCCGCTTGTCCCGCGCTACGCGGACGGAAGCAACTTCGGGCGCTTCTTCGTCGTTCTGGCGCCGGGCATCGTCTGGCTGCGTTTGACGACGATTTGGCTGCGCCATCGTGAGCACCCGGTCTTGCCGGTCTTGATCGTCGGGATCGGGCCTCTCGGACGCCACACCGGCCTCGAGATTCGCGATCAAGAAAGCCATCGCCGGGTCATCGGCTTTCTTCGCTTCGCCGACGAGCCCATCCATGATCGACTCCCTGCCGAGGTTTTGGGTACGGCGGGCGACCTCGACGAGCTTCTGAAGAAGCACGTCGTCAATGAAGTGTTCATTGCGGGCAACAGCGACTCCCATCGAAGCGAGATGCAAGAGGCGATTCGCGTGCTTGAGCGCTTCGGGATTCCCTTCGCCCTGCCGGCGGCCGGTTTTCGCTTTGGTCGTGCAAGACCTGAATATGAAAAGGCGGTTGCCGACGGTTACATCCATTACTCCAGCATTCGCAACAAGCCGATCCAGCTCGCACTCAAGCGCCTCTTCGACATCGTGTGTTCGGGCGTCGCGCTCGCCGTGCTCTCGCCCCCGATGGTTGTCGTCGCGTTGCTCGTCAAGATGACGTCGCGCGGTCCAATTCTGTTCAAACAAGTCCGCGTGGGCCAGCATGGGCGCACGTTTCACATGCTCAAGTTTCGCTCGATGGTCGTGAACGCCGAGGAGCTGAAGGCGAAGCTCATGGCGCAAAACGAGCAGACAGGACCCGTCTTCAAGATTTCGCGCGATCCGCGGATCACGGCGGTCGGACGGTTCATCCGAAAGTTCAGCATCGACGAACTGCCGCAGCTCATCAACATCTTGCGTGGTGAGATGAGCATCGTCGGCCCGCGTCCGCCCGTTCCGTCGGAAGTTGCGAAGTACGAGGCGTGGCAACGGCGACGCTTGTCGGTCAGGCCCGGCCTGACCTGCGTTTGGCAAGTGAGCGGGCGAAATCAGATCTCGTTCGAAGAGTGGATGTACCTCGACATGCAATACATCGATCACTGGAGCCTTGCCCATGACTTCGAGCTCATCCTGAAGACCGTACCCGTGGTGCTCACGGGTCGCGGTGCGAGCTGACGTGGGCGGTGGTGCGTTGATGGACCTACCCAAGCGGACCGTGCTCCTCGTTGAAGACCATCCTCCGGAACGCGAGGTGTTTCGGCGCGCCTTGGCCACGCAGGACCTCAAGGTGGAGATGGTCGGCGACTACCATGCTGCGGTAACGTACTTGTCCCAGTTTGTGCCCCACCTGGTTTGCCTGAATCTGACGCTGCCGCGCGAATCCGGCTTCGAACTGTGCGAATACATTCGTAACGATGAACGGCATAAGTTCGTCCCGATCCTCGTCATGAGCGACAGGAGCTCGCCCGAAGACATGGCCCACGCCGAGAACGTCGGGGCGAACGCCTTTCTGAAAAAGCCGTTCACCCGCGACAGGCTTGTGAAGTACATCGTGACCCTGCTCGATGGCCCGCATGCGAGCCGACCGAGCGTCCGCCGCCTGGCTCGCAGCGAGTTTCCACCTCCCCACGGTCCCCCCGAGCCCGATCGCGGCTGACCGGCCGAGCGTCATGGCCCGCATTCTGGTTACCGGGTTCTCCGGTCAGATCGGTTCGTACCTTGTCGAGCAACTGCTTGCCGACGGTCACGATGTGATCGGCATCGGCAGCCCGTCCGATGTATTTCGGGGCGAGGTGAAGCCGGCCAAGGGCTCGCTCGACCGGGTCAACTCGCTCCTCGACGAAAATGGTGCACTTGACGCGGTTGTGCACCTTGCAGCGCGATCGAGCGTTTCGGCATCTTGGGCCGATCCGATGGGAACCTTCGATACGAATGCGCGAATGGCGGCCGCGGTCGCTTACGGCGCCGCGAAACGTCGACTGCGTCTCGTTCACGCGAGCTCGGCGGAAATTTTTGGAAATGCGGCCAGCCCCGTGCAGGACGAGACGACGCCCATCTCCCCCATCTCCCCCTACGCCGTGGCCAAGGCTTCCGCCCATCTTGCCGTCCAGCTTGCCCGTGAAGGCTTCGGTGCCCCGGCGTCGAATTTGATTTTCTATTTGGGAGAATCGCCGCGCCGCGCTTCTTTCTTCGTATTTCGCAAAATCACGGGCACAGTCGCGGCGATCGCAGCCGGTGCAGCATCCGAGCTTGTCCTCGGTTCGACCTCGGTCGTGCGCGACTTCTGCCACGCGCGCGACTTGGCGAGCGCAGCACGGATGTTGGCGCTTGGAGCGCCGGCGGGCGACTATATTTGCGCCTCCGGCGAGGGCCATTCGATCCTCGATGTCGCCACGCTCGCCTGCAAGATCGCCGGTGTGCCTTCGTCCGTCATTCGTGCCAACGCCCCGTCCTTGGTTCGACCGAACGACGTCCAATCGCTCATCGGAGATAGCCGCCGCCTTCGAACGCTGGGATGGCGACCGTCGGTCGGTTTCGAGGAGCTCGTTCGCGAGGTGCTCGAGTATGATACGTCATTGCGGTCATCGGCGCGCGCAGCGCCGCAAGACTCACCGCGACGGAATCCTCCATGAAGCGTGCGTTGGTCACTGGAATCACCGGACAAGACGGCTCCTATCTCGCAGAGCTCCTCCTGGCCAAAGGCTACGAGGTTCACGGTCTCATCCGCCGGGGCAGCTCTCCGAATGCGCAGCGAATCGAGCATCTCCGCGGCAGGCTCGAACTCCATGCGGCCGACCTCGTCGACTCGGCTTCGTTGATCGCCGCCGTCCGCCGAATGGAGCCGCACGAGGTCTACAACCTGGGTGCGCAAAGCCACGTTCGAGCGAGCTTCGACATGCCCGAGTATACGTGCGACGTCACCGGGTCGGGTGTCGGCCGATTGCTCGAAGCGCTCCGAACCTGCAAGGGGTCCCCTCGATTCTACCAAGCGTCCTCCTCCGAGCTCTATGGCAAGGTCAGGGAGATACCCCAGAACGAAAATACGCCCTTTCACCCACGGTCACCATACGCGGCAGCGAAGGCGTACGGTTTCTACATCACGCAAAATTACCGGGAAGGGTACGGGATGTATTGCTGCAATGGGATTCTCTTCAATCACGAGAGTCCACGGCGCGGCGAAGACTTCGTGACCCGCAAGATCACGCGTGCGGTCGGCCGCATCGTCGCGGGCACCCAGCGAAAGCTCGTCTTGGGGAACTTGGACGCTCAGCGAGACTGGGGATTTGCGGGCGATTACGTCGAAGCCATGTGGCAAATGCTTCAGCTCGATGAGCCGGACGACTTCGTCATCGCGACGGGAGAAACGCATAGCGTGAAGGAGTTTGTGGAGCTCGCCTTTCAACGGGTCGGGCTCGAGTGGCGCGAATACGTCGAGACCGATGAGCGCTTCTTGCGCCCGGCCGAGGTCGACCTGCTCGTTGGAGATGCGAGCAAGGCAAAGGCGGCGCTCGGTTGGGCACCGAAGGTGGGGTTTCGGCATTTGGTCGAAATGATGGTGGACGCCGACGTCGAACTTGCGAAGCGCGAGCTTCGCGCCGCAGAGTAGGGGTGTCGTGCTCGCCAGTGCGGCACTCGTCGCGTTGTCCCTGCCGGTCCTTGCGTGGACTGGATATCTCGCTTGGCTCGCACTTCTTTCCATGGGCGGCCGCTTCGCGACCGCGGCGTCGTCCGAGGGGGCGCTGACGGTCTTCGACCTGATTGTTCCCGCCCACAACGAGGAAGCCGGGATCGCCGAGACCGTGGCGAGCCTCATCGCAATGGACTACCCGGCGCCGCATCGGCGCATCGTCGTCGTTGCGGACAACTGCACGGACGCGACCGCGGCCCGGGCCGCGCAGGCGGGTGCCGTCGTGCTGGAACGGAACGACCTCGATCGGAAGGGCAAGGGATACGCCCTCGCTCGCGCGTTCGAGCACTCCTTCGGGAGCGGTGCGTCCGCGGTCGTCGTCGTGGACGCCGATACCCGTGTGTCGAAAAACCTGCTCCGCGCGTTCGACGCGCGGCTGCGCGCGGGCGCGCGCGCGGTCCAAGCGCACTACGCCGTCGCCAACCGCCATGACTCCTGGCGGACGCGATTGATGCACATTGCCTTCACGCTGTTCCACGACGTTCGTTCGCGGGGTCGCGAACGCATGCGGGTTTCTGCCGGGCTCCGGGGCAACGGGATGGCTTTCGCGGTGGAAACGCTCCGCGAGGTCCCTCATGATGCATTTTCCGTCGTGGAAGACGTCGAGTACGGCATTCGGCTGGGCTTTGCCGGCCACCGCGTCGTGTATGCGGGCGATGCCCAGGTTTTCGGCGACATGGTCTCCTCCGAGAAGGCTTCTCGCAGCCAACGTCGTCGGTGGGAGGGAGGGCGCTGGGCACTGGCGCGTGCGCACGCCCCGCGCTTGGTCATCGAAGGGCTGCGACGCCATGACCCCATGCTCCTTGATCTCGCCGCAGACTTGCTCGTCCCGCCGCTCACGTACGTGGTCTTGACGTCGATGGGTGGGACGCTGGCGTGTCTCACGGCGGTCCTCGCTCATGCAGCCCCGCCGTGGGTGCTGGCCCCGTGGGGTGTTTGCCTGTTCTTGCTGGCGGTCTATCTCGTCCGCGGGATATGGCTTTCGGGGGCGGGCATTCGTGCCGTCCTCGATCTGAGCTGGGCGCCTTTTTACATGATGTGGAAGGTCGGGTTGGCCTTGTTCGGCACGAAGCCGAAAAAAGAAGAGTGGGTCCGCACGGCGCGCGAGCGAAAGGGTCAGCATTGATCCACGACCAATCTGAGAAAGCGCGCGTTCCTGGCCGTCCACCGCTGATGCTCGGTCCGGTCCGGATCGACTGCGTCGATCGGGCCGCGGCGCTCGAGGCCGTCGAGGCGCTCGTCGCATCGGGCCGAGGCGGTGCGGTCTTCACCCCGAACGTGGACCACGTGATCCTTGCCCAGGAAAATCGGGAAATGCGCGATGCGTACGCGCGCGTTGACCTGTCGATAGCCGACGGTATGCCGATCGTTTGGGCGTCGAAGCTCCTCCGCTCGCCCCTTCCGGAACGGGTTGCAGGTTCCGACTTCGCGCCGGTCCTCCTCGAGCGCGCCGCACAGCGTGGCTGGCGCGTATACTTTCTCGGTGCGGCGCCCGGGGTCGCGGCACTCGCACGAGACGCCATGATCGCGCGATTTCCCGGTCTGCAAGTCGTAGGGGTCGACGCCCCTCAGTTCGATCTCGATGCGTCGTTCGATACCCAAGATTCCGTCGTGGCTCGCGTTCGGGCAACCGACCCCCATCTCGTGTTCGTGGCATTCGGCGCGCCGAAACAGGAGATCTGGATTGATCGCGCCCGCGATGGGTTGCGTCCCGCCGTGCTGCTGGGGGTGGGCGCGTCGCTCGATTTTCTGGCGGGCCGGATGCCGAGAGCTCCTCGGTGGATGGCCCAATCCGGACTCGAGTGGCTCTTTCGGCTCGGTCGCGAACCCCGTCGGCTCTGGCGCCGCTACCTGCTTCGGGACACCAAGTTCTTGTTCGTCATCGGCCGAGCCATGCGCGATCGGATCTCGTGACAGGCCGCGTCGCTCAACCTGGCGACCCCCGATCACCCCGCCGCATCGAGCCTTCGTGCGCTCTCTCTCAGGCTTTGCGCGCTCGAATCAACTGGACCGCCCGCGACACGTCGCCGAATCGAACGAGCCGCAGTCCGATGGCGAATGCGACGTAAAGCGCCATGTCGACGGCGAGACGAGCGGGGCCGAGCCCCCGGTCGACGTCGAACGAACAACATCCGCTCCAAGGGGTGCGAAGCTTCCAGTGGATGCTATCGAATCGGAGATATCGATCAAGGATTAGAATGAAAATGGATATGCCGAGAATCGTGATCAGAACGCGAATGTTGCGGCGATCGAATGGTGCATACTGGAAGATCTTCAGGACCGCCATGTTGACCCATGCCTCGCTCACGATGACCGCGACGGCGGCCCCTGCGCATTCCCCTCCCACCGGCAGAAATAGGCGCCCGAGCGGGACGAACACCAGCATGCCTATGGACATGACGACGATGGAGCTGATCGAGACGACGGTCAGCGACCAGCCGCGCCCGGCGACCACGAGCGCATTGGCGAGAACGATGTTCAAATAGACCATCACGAAGACCAACGACAGAATAGATACTCCAGTGTGGGCCGGCGCATAGGCGTTGCTGAACATCAGTTTCAACAACAATTCGGCACCCGCGGAAAGAAAGATCGTCGCCGGCGCGACGAGAATGAGGAGGCCCTCGATGCAGCGCCTCAGAATGCTCATCATCTCTTCTTCCGACCTCGCTCTGGCTCGAGCGAGCATCGGCATGTAGATCGACACGAGCAGCGGGTGGAGAAGCATCGCGAGAAAACTGATGTTTTGTGCCGCCGCGAACCAACCGACTTCTCGGTCATCTTTTCGGATGAACTCGAGAGAGCTGAGGGCAAGGTTGTTCCCGAAGTTGATCGCCATATTGTTGACGAAGTAGGGGAAGCTCGCGATGAGGGCGGCCTTTGTCGCGACGATGTCGATTCGGTATTCGAGCTCCACCGAGCTTCCCACGGCGCGACCCAGAAAGAATGCCCGCAGTAGCTCGGACCCGAACATCGGTAAGACGAGAACGTACAAGGGTACGTTGAAGTGGACGCCGACGAGCAGGCCGAGTCCCCAGATGATCTTGCCGCCGATGTTCGCGAGGGCCAGTCGCCCCACGTGGCCGGTCGCCTGCAGGATCGTACCGAGCGTGGCCGTCATCGCCATCAGAAACTGGACAGCACCGAAGACGACGACCGTCAGCTGCAGGTCCGCCGGACGCCCTGTGATTCGTAACGCAATGCCCATCACGATCATGAGGGCAACGCTCGTGACGACGCGAAGCGCGAATACCCCGCCGACGAAATCCGATGCCTGTTTGGGTCGGACCGACACCTCTTTCATGATGTAGGTATCGATTCCGAGGCCCACGACCGTGAAGAACATCGCAGCGAAGCTCTCTGCAAACCCGAAATAGCCTTGCTTCACCGGTCCGAGGTGGGCGGCGACGCGGGGCTTGACGATGAGCGCGAGCGACCAGGTGACGAGCAGCGACGCGCCGAGCTTCAACCCGTTGCGAACGGCGAGCGAGGCCTCGTGACTGTGCACCCTGCGCGCTGGCGGCTCGATGCCCGGCGGCGGTGGCAGCGGCTGTTCGAGCGCGTCGTCGAGATCGGGCGACACCATGGTCAGGTCGGTACGTGGCCTGTGGACGTCTCAATCGTCATGAGTCTGAAGGCCGCAAGCCGCCGTGCCGAGGTTTTTACCCACCCGCGCGCAATCGAGGGTAGCTGCCCATTCTTTCTCGAGCAAGTCGGCCCTGGCAAAGCCGTCCCACACGCTATCGAAGAGGTCGTGTTCTTCTCGGACCATCCGACCCCGGCCCATACAATCGCCGCGCGAGCGAAGCGAACGCGCCAGAAAATTTCGCGGGGATGCCCAAGCGAGAGTCCGCGGTGGATCGTGGGCCGCCTTGCCTCGACGCTGAGCCGCACCTAAAGTTCATGCAATCGGTCCGTTTCGCCGTTTCGTGAAGAGGAAACGAATCCATGTACTATAAGGGCGATCCGCTGACGCGTGCAGCCAGCAAATTGAAGCGCGAAGCCTTGCGGCTTCCGGGCATCCGGATTCTCCACGGCTACGCGCATAGGGAGGCACTCGAGGCTCATTCGACGCGATTGCCGCCGCTCGACCCGAAGGATCTCACGACGTTCGAAGTCCTGCGTCGCGTTGGCGTGCACATCGAGCCGGTCGAGTCGCTCGGATTGGCCGAGACCGCGCCGATGCTCTCCGCGCTGGAGACTCTGGTCGCCGAGATGCGCGCTCTCCAGCCGAACGGCGACAATGCACCACGTCTGCCGCTCAAGCGACTGATGCAATTTCCCGAAGTTTATTTGTGGGGCGTCAACGAGCGCCTCCTCAATCTCGTCGAAAACTACATTGGGTTGCCAATCCGCTACCACGGGGTCGATCTCCGACGCGAGGTGGCCGATGGCAAGCCCAACGACGTTCGTCAGTGGCACATCGATGCAGAAGACCATCGGATGTTCAAAGTCATCCTGTACCTCAATGATGTTGAGGAGGGCGGCGGACCGTTCGAATACGTTCCCCGCGAGCAAACGCTTCAAGCCGCCAAAGCGCTTCACTACGGTTCGGGGTTCGTCGCCGACGATGCCCTCGCACGCGTGCTGCCGCGCGTCGAATGGAAGCAGGCCATCGCGAAGGCCTTTTCGGCCGTATTTGCAGATACTTGCCGCGTCTTTCATCGCGCGCAAGCCCCGACGAAGCGAGACCGCTATTCGATCACGTATTCCTGGACTTCGACGACGCCTGTCAAGGCATACCCAAGCATGCCGATACCGCCCGAAACGTATCGTTTCGTGTCCGGGCGCATCAACGAGCGTCAGCGGGCCGTAATCCCTCCGAACGGCGCGTAAGGCGGCGGGCTCCGAACGGCGCGTAAGGCGGCGGAGCCCGCTTGGTTTTCGGCTTCGGCGTTGGACAGGGTTAGGTAGGCGCCGAGGTCGACACGAGACATCGAGCTCGCGAGCTCTAAGCGATGAGCCCTAAGGCGAGGGCGCCCTAAGGCGGATGGCGTCCTAAGGCGGATGGCGTCCTAAGGCGGATGGCGTCCTAAGGCGGATGGCGTCCTAAGGCGGATGGCGTCCTAAGGCGGATGGCGTCCTAAGGCGAGGGCACCCTGAGGCGAGGGCACCCTAAGGGGAGGGCGAGGGTAGGGGCGTCCGGCGCCGGCCCCGCACCGCTTCCATCCCCAAACGGCCTGCCGGTTCAGCAAAGCGGGCGCTTTGGAGCGAAGATGGTGCGATCCGGGTGAGCTCTGCGTTCCGGCGCGGCTGAGGTGGTTTGGCCCGGGGTTTGATGCCCGTCGGGCATGCACACCAGCCAAAGAGCAAGCTTCGAGGAACGGGACGGCTGTCGACGGGCTCGTGGGCGCCGGCTTGCGCTGGCCCAGCAGTACGGCGCCGCATGGCGCCGAGACACGACGGGCAACGCCGCCCCTCGCACGAACTTGTTCGAAGAGCTCTTTGCGAAGACCTACGACGAGTCGTCTGTCGATCGGTCGCTGTTCGGCCCGTTGGGGCGCCGTGTTCCGGGCTGGGTTCAACTCGGCCTCGAGATATTGCGGCGTTCGGATGAATACGACGCGATCGTCACGTGGGCCGAGCGGGTCACGTTGGCGGTCATGTCGATGCAGCGGTTGTCGCCAGCGCCGAAGCCACACATCGCGATGATGTACTGGTTCTCCCGGCCCGTAGCCCAGCGTGCGCTCCGGGCCTTCGGTCACACCCTGCGCTCGATTGTGACGTGGAGCTCGGTTCAGCGAAAGTACGCGATCGAACAACTGAACATCGCGCCCGAGAAGATTTACCTCGTGAAGCACTTCGTCGATCAACTATTTTGGACTCCGCAAGCTGCCGCGTCCGACATGATTTGCAGCGCCGGATCCGAAATGAGGGATTATCCAACGCTCTTCGAGGCCCTCCGCGGCACTGCGCTACGCTGCCATGTTGCAACGGACCACGTGCGCGTCGATCGATTCGGGGTGCCGCGGCGCTTTGGCGTCGATACCGTCGCGCGTCAGGCTCGCCGGGCCGGCGACGGCGTCTCGGTCGGCCGGAAGAGCCCTGTCGATCTCCGCAACCTCTACGCGCGATCGCGATTCGTTGTCGTGCCGCTTCAAGCTTCGGACACCGACAACGGGGTCAGCGTCATCTTGGAGGCCATGGCCATGGGCAAAGCCGTCATTTGCTCGCGTACGCGCGGACAAGTCGACGTCATCGAGGACGGAGTGACGGGCCTCTTCGTTCCCGTCGGCGACAGTGAAGCCTTGCGCGCGGCCATCGTCGAGCTCTGGGGCAACCCGGAGCGTGCGGCTGCGATGGGTCGAGCAGCCCGAGCCGCGGCGGAGAAGCATCACACCCTCGAGAAGTTTTGCGCCGACGTCCGGCGAGCCATCGACGCTTCGCTCGACGGAGTCCCCGCGCGGCCCGACGGCTCGATCAAGGGCGCTTGAGGGCGCGGCCTCCATTCTGTATAAGCGGCAGGATAGGCTGGGGAGTCAACATGTCGGCAAAACACGACTCGGGCCACCGTCGAAGACTCCTTGCCGTGCTTGGCTTCGCCATTGTGCCGCTCACGACCTTCTCGAGTGGATGTGCTTCGACGGGCGCTTACCTGTGGGTTTACGAGCTCCCGCCGGCCGAACAGCGGGGGTCGGAGTACGTGATTTCAAGTGGCGACATGCTGAGCATGCGGGTGCTCGACCACGAGGACATGACGACGCGTGTCAAGGTACGGAGCGACGGGCGCATCGGCGTGCCTATTCTCGGGGACATCGAGGTGCGCGGAAGGACGCCGGCCGCGGTCGCCCTCGATTTGCAGGCCCGGTTGAAGCCGTTCTTCAACGCACCGAGCGTTACCGTGAACGTCGAAGAATTCCAGCGCCCGACCGTCGTCGTACTCGGCGAAGTGACCCACCCCGGCTCCTTTCTTCTCGATCCCGGCAGCGGCCTCGCCGAGGCCCTTTCGCTGGCTGGCGGGTTGACCGATTTCGCCGACCGCGAGCGCCTCTTCGTCGTTCGCCGCGGGCCTGAAACCCGTCGAATCCGGTTCACCTACCTCAACGTCATTCGAGGGGACCAGGCAACGGGCCAATTTCTGTTGCGCAATGGCGACGTCGTCGTCGTCGAGTAGAGGCCGTCCCGAAACCCGTCCGCGGTTTCGACTCGCACACACGCCCCGCGTGCGCGAACCATCCCGCGCCTACTACTCCCCAAAGCGGATTGGGAGCGGGTGAACCGTGAGGACGGCGGAGACGTCGGCGAAGAGCGATGGCATCCAAGCCAGGCCCGTCGTCCCTCCGCGGGTGTCCTGCCACCGTCCGCGAAGAAGGGCCCCGAAGTCGAGCCGTCGGTTAATCCGGTAGGCAAAGTCCAATTGCGCTGTGGCGGCTGCGACCGCGTAGATTTCGTTGACGTCGAGGGACTGGAAGTAGCTGGCCGTTGCCTCCACGGTCCAGCGGCCGACGCGCTCGCGCATGATCGCATCGGCCTGCCAACGTGGATCGATGACGCCGCTGCGAAAGTCGGTGATCGGCATGACTTGGGCGTCGAGAACCAGCTCTCCCTGCCAGCTCGCGTCGGTCGTTTCCAGGTCGGTGGGGATCCCGATGACCTCCAGTCCGGGCACGCCGGCGAGGCGGTCGCGAAACGTGATCGACCCGGCCGGCGCAGGCTCGTTTGAGACCAAAGTGCCCGGCGTGGGCAAGGACAGGGTATCGATGGTGAGGTGGTAGCCCGCAATGCCGGCCAGGATCGAGAGGTCGGTCGTGCGCGACAAGCGCGTCTCGACGCCCACCTCCGCGACGGCCGTTCCGCCGCTCAGCCGGCAAAGAGGCGTCGGAATTTCGTTCGCGAGCAAATTCGCGACCCGTTCATTTTGCAGTGTTTGCAACATCGGCATCCCTCCCGAGTTGAGAGCAGTCGTTGCAGCCGTGGGGGTGGGCGGTGGCGTGCCGGCGAGGCTGTTGCAGGGCGTCACGCTGGGGATACTGCTGAAGCGCTCGTAAAGGACCGATGCCGTCGCCAAGAACGTTTCCGTGCGAGACACACGGTCGTGCAGCGAAACGGTCGCCGTGCCGGCGTTTGCGACCGGAATCTGGGCCCGGGCGTACGCGTCCGTCCCCCCTCCGATCAAGTAATTCAGCGTTTCCGTGGCACTCCAAGTGCGTGAGAGCACGTTGGTCAGGGTTGCAGTCGTGCTGGACCGGAAGAGCACGAGGGGCTTGTCCGACGGTGCAATCTGGTTGTTAATGACCGGGGGCCCCGTTCCGAGCCCGGTCGTCAGGGGCGCGAGGTTGGCGAAATTCTGTGTGCCGCCGCCACCGTCTTCGTTCACGTAGAACGTGGTCCGCCTGGAAAGCTGCCACAGCGCGCCCACCGAGGCGATGTCAAAGAGCTCCGGGTCGTCGATGGATGGCTGCGAGAAACCTTGCTCGAGATCGGGCAAGGTCAACGTCAGCGCGTTGCCAATCCAGTACATCGCCCGGTGGCCCAACGCGACGAAGCGCGCGGTCGGCTTGTTGACGAGGTCGAAGCCAACGGGCGGCTCGACGCCCGGCTGGTTTGCCGGCTGCGGTGCCCCGGGCGTGGAGTACGCGTGGCCGCGGAGCTGCGTCTCGTCGGTCACGGTCAGCGTCGCCGAGACATCGAGCAACGCCGCGAACGCCGCGCCCGCAATCACGGCGCGTGGCTTCCAGCGGGCGCCGCGGAGGTCTGGTACGACGGCGGTGATGTCTCGGGCATGCGAAGACGAGGGCGGCGAGCCGAAGCGGTGGGGACGCGGAGGATGAGGATGCTGCAGGCGCCAAGGACGCCGTGTAGCCCCAGAGGCCACTCTAATCGCGACTTGGGATGCCTCTGTAGACAAATTTGTGCGTTTGAGACAGGTTCGCCCCAAGTGGACGGCGAACTCGTCGACGCCCGGCAATACGGCTCGCGGGGGCCTGCCGGCGCCCGGCGAAGGGTTCGGGTTGTGCTACCCTGGGCTGCGATGGCCGGCGAAGACTTCGACGCGGTTCCCGCCGAGAGCGCGCAGCAGGACGGCGAGTTCGACTTCCAGCAAGTGAAGGAGCTCGTCGGTTTCGCGGCGCGTTCTCCCCGACGCCATCCCATCCTGACGACGCTCGTGTTCGTCACCTGCGCGGGGCTCGCCATCGCTGTCGCCGCGCTCTGGCCGCGGACTTACGAGACAGGCGTGCGTCTGCTCGCGCAGCGCAACTTGACGATTCAAGCGGTCGAGAACGCCCAGCCCCGCGATAACGAAGATCTGTCACAGCACACCGCGGACATGATCCGCCGCCGCGAGAACCTCATGTCCCTCGCCAAGGAACTGAACTTGCTACAGCGTTGGGACGAAACACGTCCTCCGCTTCTTCGATTGAAAGATCGCGTCCTCGCGCTCGTGGGGCCGAAAGTGACCGAGCAAGAGCGCGTTTTGGGTCTGGTTCAGTATCTCGAGACCAAGATCAAAGTGGACGCCGACCAGAATGGGCTCACGATTGCAGTGCAGTGGCCGAGTGCGCTCATGAGCTATGAGATCGTGAATACCATCGAGAGAAATTTCATCGATGCGCGCTACGACGTGGACGTGGCGATGCTGAACGACGCGATCGGCATCCTGCAGCAGCACGCAAACGAGGAGAACGACAGGATCGTCAAAGCGATGGGGGAGCTCGAGAAGGCGCTCGACGAGCAGAAGGCTCAGCTTGCGGCGCTGCCCTCGGCCGCCGCGAGCGCTTCTGCGGCGCCCGACGATTCCGCCGCGCACGTTCAAGTCCCGTCGTCCGCCGCGCGTGCGGCGGCCGCTGCGGCCGCCGCGAGCATGGATGCGACGATGAAGGCCTTTGCCGAAAAGCGCGCCGAAGTCAACCAGGCGGAGGAAAACCACCAGCGGCAGCTCGCGGAGCTCACTCGAAAGCTCGAGGAGGCTGTCGTCACCCAAGGTCTGGGGCCGGCCCACCCGACGGTCGTGGCCCTCAACCAAGCCATTAGCCAGGCTAAAAAAGAGCCCCCTCAGCTCGAAGAGTTGAGGCTCGAAGAGCGGTCGCTCGCGAACCGACTTTCCGAGCCGGCGCCGGTTATCCCGGGTTTGGTCGGCGTCCCGGCGGCCGCTCCGACCTCGCACAACCTTCAAGGGTCTGCCGGAATCACAGTCCAGATCGATCGCACCGACACGCCGGCCGTGTCTCTCGCGCGGACCAAACTGACCGACGCCACGACGAAATACACCGAAGACGAGACCCGAATCGACCAGGCCCAGATCCAGCTCGACTTGAGCAAGGCTCAGGCCAAGTATCGATTCAGCGTCATGGCTCCCGCCGAGATTCCGAAGAAACCCAAGAAGCCGAACGTCCCGCTCGTGCTCGTCGTCGGATTTCTGGGAGCGATCCTTTTCAGTTTGGGCAGTGCCTTCGCGAAAGATCTTCTCGGAGGCCGGCTTCTCGAGCCCTGGCAGGTTCAGCGTCGATTGAAGCTTCCCCTCCTCGGCGAATTCGACCAGCCCTCCTCTTGAAGGGCTTGCTGCGCGCGGTGGGGCAGGCGGGCTCGAGCAAGTCTTCCGGCACGGACGGTCGCGTGCTACCGTCACGGGGTCGGCACGACTCGTGTAAGTCCATGTGCGTATTATCGAAATCGCTGACTCTCGTCGCAATCGACCGAGTGAAAGAGGACAGAAGGAAATCCGAATGCGAGCGCAAGGCCCGGAGGGGGACGCGATAGAAACCCCGACCCTGTCGGCAGAGAACGCGCTCGCCTTGGTGCGCCCTGCCTCGACGGACTTCAACGACATTCGCCTGACCAAGCTCTGGCTTGCAATCCGGCGCAAGCCGTGGCGGTCGCTGGCCGTGGTCGCGGGCTCGACGGACATCTCGACGATCGAGATCTCCAACACGTTGGCGAAGATGGCCTGGTCGTATCTCGGTCGCGCGTCGTGCGTCGTCGATTGCCGCGACTTGAGCTTGCGTCTCGTCGAGTACCAGCTGAGAGAAGTTGGAGCCTACGTCGATGAGGGGAGGTCGGTCATCGTGTCGCTCCGATCGATCGCCGAAAATCCGGCGACGATTGCGATCGCCGGCGCGCTCGAGGCGGCCGTACTCTGCGTGCGCCTCGGCGAAAGCTCGATCGCCTCGGCTCTGCAGGCCATTCAAGAAATCGGTCGGCCCAAATTCATCGGAAGCATCGTGCTCGGACAAAGCCTGTCGCCAAGGTCCGGCCAGGCGCGAAAGGCTGGGTAGCTCGCTTTCCGGCTTGTGGCGGTGAGGCGCCCGGCCGAAGCTTCAAAAGAGGGCGTGGCTGCCCGCCGCCCGACCGATTGCAGCGAGCACTTGACACAAATTGACGCTGATACGAGCATTCGCTCCCTTTTTTGGGACGACTCCGTCGTCTTTAGGCTGGCCCAGTGAGATCCGGGATTTCCATCGTCGTTCCGACGTACAAGGAGGCGGGCAACGTTCCCGTCCTCATTTCGCGGTTGGACGCCGTGCGGCGTGCGCACGACCTCGAAATGGAACTCATTCTGGCCGACGATGACAGTCGGGACGGGACGGACCTGGCGGTGGCACAAGCCGCGGCGCCGTGGGTTCGCCTCATCGTTCGTACGACCGATCGTGGTCTCAGCCCCGCGGTGCTGCACGGGCTTCGAGAAGCCCGCTACGACTGCTTCGTCGTGATGGACGCCGACCTCAGTCATCCGCCCGAGAAGATCCCCGAAATGCTCGCGGCCCTTGACGCCGGTGCCGACTTCGTCATCGGGTCGAGGTACGTGCCGGGAGGCTCGACCGACGCGGCTTGGGGCCTTTTTCGTTGGCTGAACAGCAAAGTGGCTACCTGGCTCGCACGGCCGTTCACGTCGGCCCACGATCCGATGGCCGGATTTTTCGCGCTTCGTCGATCCACTTTTGAGAAGGGGGTCGACTTCAATCCGATTGGCTACAAGATCGGTCTCGAACTCCTCGTCAAGTGCCGTTGCAGGACGGTCGTGGAAGTCCCCATCGATTTTGCCGATCGCAAGATCGGTGAAAGCAAGCTGAATTTGGCCGAGCAGCTCAAGTATCTCCAGCATTTGCGTCGTTTGTTCATCTTCAAATATCCTACGCTCTCGAACCTCCTGCAGTTTGGAATCGTTGGCGCGATCGGCACCGTCGTCAATCTCGTCGTTCTGACCGCTCTCACCCGTCTGGGGGTCTCGGACGCCGTCGCCATCGGCGTGGCGATTGTCGTGAGTTTTCTTGGGAATTTTGCCCTCAATCGACGCTTCACGTTCGGTTATGCGCGGCACGCTCCGCTCCTCCGCCACTTCGTAGGCTTCGCCGGCGCGTCCGCACTCGGCCTGTTGACGAACTATGCAGTCGCGGTCGCGTTTCGCTCTCGAATTCCGAACGTGTCGATACAAGCGGCCGCTCTCGCCGGCATCGTGGCGGGCATGGGACTCAATTACGTGATGAGTCGGTATTTCGTCTTTCGCCATCCTGTCAAAGCCTGATCAGGCTGAATCCCGACGCTCGACTCCTCGAGCGCTCGGTCGCGTTCTCCCCCTCCGGCCGCACTCGGCAGCCTGCTGCCGCGCAAACCGTGGAGGCCGCGCGACGCGGTCACCCGCGAAAGCAGCGGCGGTCAGAGCGCCCCCTCCTCCTCGAGGGCGTGTGGAGCGACGGCCGCTCGCCTTCAATGGGGGCGGAGCTGCGCTTCGTTCGTCGCCAACCCGGAGCTGCGCGGGAACGTGCAGGGCGGACGGCCGCCGCGTGCTCGCGTCGCATTACATGGGGGGGGAACTTCAGTCTAACGAGCGGAGCCGTCAGGGCCCATCGGATCGGTTAGCTTCAGTCTAACGAGCGGAGCCGTCAGGGCCCATCGGATCGGGTAGCGCCGCTGCGATTGTTTCCGTGAGGACGGACCCCCCGGTCGACCGCGACCCGCCCGTCCAGCTGCGCATCACGTGAGAAATCGCGCGCGCCGGCCCGTGGATGTGACGCGCGACGACCGGCGCGGCGTACTTGGCTCCGGCGACGAAGCGAAAGAGGGGTCCGAAGGACAGCGCCGCCACGGGCCCGATGAAGTAGGCCCCCTTGATCGACGATTCGAAGTTGAATGACAGCGTCGGCGCCCTCTCGGTGCGCCGCACGCGGCGGCGGAACCCATCGTCGAGGAAAGGCAGACGGTCGATGTTCGATGCGTACCCCGTACCGGCGATGACGTGATCGGCGTCGATCGTCCGCTCACCCCGACCCTCTTCGCGGATCGTCAATCGGATCCGATCGCTTCGTCGTTCGGCACCGATGACGTGGGTCTTGGGCCAGATCGGCACGAGGCCTTGCACGCGGTCCGCAATCCACCATGGCGCTGCGGGACCGAGATAGTTCTTCACGAACCGCACCCGCTGGCGCCGCGGAACCAGGTGAAGGAGAAAAGGCAGCTCCTCGAGCAGTCGATTCTTCTTTCCGGGTCCGAGGACCGAGATGGGCTTGCGCAAGCGTTCGATGAACGGGCGGTGAATGTCGAGCCGGTCGTGAAAAATGGCCCGACCCTCGCGGACGAGGATCTGCGGGCGGCCGCCGGCTTCGTGGACCAGGGCGCCCGCTTCGATCGCCGACGCGCCCGCTCCGACGATGACCACTTCTTGACCGCGGAAGCGGCCATAATCCGCATGCTCGCTCGTATGGGTCACGAGCTCGTGGGGCAACTCCCGCAAGACGGCCGGCATGTGGGCTTGATGAGACAGCCCCGTCGCGAAGACCACCCGGCGCGCATGCAGTCGCTCCTCGTTGGCAAGCGTGATCGCAAAGCGGTCGCCGGAGACGGCCACCTGCGCCACTTCGATGGGCTCGAGACCCGGAACGAAGCGCTCTTGCATCCACATGCCGTACGATGCAAAAGACGCCATGGTGCACGGCTCGAAGTCCTCTAGGCCGCGTTCGCGGCACCATTCGGGAAAGGAATGGCCCCTGGCAGGGGCATAAACACTTGTCGCGTGGGCGAACGACTTCAGGTTGATGCCTGCCGGCATACTGCGCCAGAACTTCATCGGCGGCCCGAAGATGCGAAAGTCGACGCTCCGGTGACGAAGGTGCGCAGCAAGCGAGAGAGCATTGGGGCCCGAGCCCACGATGGCAACGTGCGATTCGTGAGGCACGGCGGACTCCTTACGTGGACGGTTTCACGAGTACCCGCGGGCCGCTGAGCGAAGAGCGGCGCGAGGGTGCAAGAGGGCGCTGCAGATCTGCTGGACGGCGTCGACCAAGCCCGGCAGGCAATCCGCGGGGTCGGCCGCTGCGTCCACGACGAGAACGTCGGCGTCCCTCCCGTCTGCGCCGGGCGGCATCGGTGAGGCAGACCGTCCGACGAGTCGCTCGACCGCTCGTGTCCACGCAATCATGGCCGAGTGGTGAAATGCGATGGGGCTCTTGGCTTGCCACGCGTTGGCTCTCTCGACCGCATCTTCGAGCTCCGAGAAGCCCTCGGTCGCCGCGAGGTAGACGAAATGGGGCGAAGGCAGACCGCGCGCCACGTCGAAGCCGAGCTGGCCGAAGAAGCGGGGATTGAAATCGATGAGCTGCATTCCATGACCGCTGTCCACGAACTCGGCCTCGAAGACACCGAAAAAGCCGGTCGCCTCGCAGAGCCGACGTGTTCCCTCCGCGAGACGGCGATCGAGCGGGGCACTTTCGAACGCGATTCCGACGCCCGCCCGTCGCGGCCATTGCAGCATCTTGCGCGAACCCCGCGCGACGAAGAGGTCCCGGCGCGGATCGCAAAAGCCGGACACGCTGTAGATGGGTTCGTCTTCGCACAGCGCCTGAATCATGGGTCGCCAGAGGCGTGCATCGCGGGCGACCGTCCCAGGTTCATAGACGTTGTCGCGCGCGAACGCGGAATAGCTCGCCCCGAGCTCGGCCGACGACGTGACGCAGAACCCTTTGCGACTGCTCGTGAAAAAGGCCTGGGTTCGCGGTTTGACGATGAGAGGCATTCGCGCGCTTCGAGCGACCGCTGAGACTTCTTCATCGGTTTCGGGAAACCACGTCCTTGGCGTATCGAGACCCACCGCGGCGCATGCGGCGTAGAGGGCCCGCTTGTCGAGCACTTGTGCGATGGTCTCGAACGGCGGCGTGAACAGGCGAAAGTACTTGCCGAGCTCCGCCTGTCGCTCCGCGAAAGTCCACGCGAGGTCGTCACATGTCGCATAGAGGACGTGACCGGGCTCGCGCGACCCGAAGGCGAGCAGCGAGTCGATGAAACGACCGATGGGGCGGATGGGCGGGCATGATTCACGCAGCGCGACGTGGCGAGACCATGCCGCCGGAGCAAAGCGCTCAGCGTCCACCAGCACGACGGGCACCTTATGGTCGCCGAGACAACGCGCCGCGGCAAGGGTTCCGAACGCGCGTGCGCTCGTGAGCACGAAGGACGGTGCAGCGCGCAGAGAAGGGCTCGGGCGATCGCCGCTCCGAGCCGGCGCGCTGACGCGCGCCTCCTGAAGCGTCTCGACAATCTCGGTGGAATTCAAACGAGGTCCCAATTCTCACGCAAGCACGCCGTCCATGGCTCGACGGGCAAGAAAAGCAGGCGCTCGGCGGCACCTCAGGGGCGATGGTTTCCTGATGAACGCTCCGGGCCCCCCGGCTCGATCCCCAGGCCCCCCCGCTCGATCCACGGCAAGGCCCCACCGGCCCGCGCCATCTGTCGAATCGAAACAAGGAAGCCTGCGCCAAGTGACAGAGAGGGCCTTCGCCGCGGGAGCGGCCGCCCCGTTGTCGATGATGGGGTCGCCTGAACGTCGCTGTCGAGCGGTTGAAATGTCTGCAGGCGCTGGGACGCCCGTTCCAATGCGACCCAGCTCACCATGACACCAACCATAACCATGACGGCCGCGATCGCCATCACGCGCGCGATGGGCCGGGTCGCTTTCCCGCGGGCACGCCTGCGAAGGAGCGCAATCGGGATGGCGCCCGACGCTTCGACGAGAGAAATTCCCTGACCCCAAGGCGCGCTTGTCGCCGACGGTGCGAGCGGTTCGCCTGATATCGCCCGGCGGCCCCTGGCTGCACGCGTGAGGGCGAACCAGAAATCGCCGGCATTCGCAAAACGATCGGTTGGCCGCACAGCAAGCGCGCGCGAAAGAACCCTCTCGACGGTGGGCGAGACGGCGACTCCGGACGCGAGGGGTGTGGGACGGATCGTCTCGTCGCACGCACGCTTGGCCAGCTCTGGCAAGCTCGCGCCATGAAGCGGTTCCTGCCCGGAAACGACCTCCACGAAAACGAGCGCGAGGGCGAAGACGTCGGTCCATGTGCCTGGCCGGCCGATTTGTGGATCGAACTGCTCGGGCGCGCCGTAGGCTGGCGTGAACGATTTCAGGGCGGCGACTTCGCAGGAGCTCGTCGGGCCGGCCGAATCCCCGATTTGCGCAATCCCGAAGTCGACGACCTTGGAGCGCGACTCGTCACTCCCGCCGTCCGAGAGGAGAAGGATGTTGCCCGGTTTGACGTCGAGATGCACGATGCGGCGTTCGTGCGCGAGGGTGAGCGCCTGCGCGATCGGGTCGAGGAGTTGGACGGCCTCCGCGACGGTCCGTGGCGGGGCGCAGACCGCCCGGTCCCTGGCGAGCATCGCTTCGAGCGACTCGCCCTCGAGCCACTCGAGAACCATGTAGGGTACCCAATCACCGGAACTCGTGATCGCCGACCCGACGTCGCGGGCCTGACAAATGGAGGCGCAACGTTCCGAGAGGTCCATGAGGAGCATTCCTTCGCGGACGAACCCTTCGAGCAGCGGTGCGCGCGCGCCTTCCGCGACGAGCGGCGCACTGAACGCCTTGATGGCCACCGGGCGTTGCCAGATGCGGTGGTTGGCGCGGTAGACCACCGAGAACTCGGTTCGCGCAACGACCCGCTCGACCGTGTACTTCCCGCCCAGCGTCGCTCCGACGAAGCCGAATGGATCTGGCTGCTGGCTCATGGTGAATCACGCTCCGTTGGTCTGCTCGCGCGCGTCCGTGCCGCGAGCTGGCTGCTGCAGAGAGCAACGGCCGTGCTCGCGCAAGGCCTCCGGGCGCGGATGCGGCGAACACGCCCTGAGCTTGGCCGGAGCGCTGGCCGGAGCGCGTTTTTGCGCGCTTCCACGGCACATTCGCGGCGTAGCGTACTCGCCCGCACGTGGCGAAATGGCCTCTTTTACTGGAGGAGCACGTAGCGGCTACGGAGGGTCTCGACCGTCGGTTCGATGTCGCGCTGCTCGACGGTCTCGGCGAGCGCCTGCGCGACGTCGTCCGCGAAGCGTGCGGGCACCAAGCCCGAGAGCGCGAGAACGAGCGGGCCCTTCTTAAACAGGCCGAACTTCCTTGTGAGCACGGGATCGTCCGTCGGCGGAACGTCCATGCGAGCCGAAAGGGCGTCCTTGGCCTCGTTGACGGCCCGCTGTCCGTCGATGGACCCGATCGTGCGCAAGAGCCGCTCTGCGCCTGCACGATTCTTCGCCAGAACGGGCAGGGCAAACGCATCCGACGTGTATACGAACGTTGCATCGGATTGCGGAAATGCCATCTCGCCAAAGTCCTGTCCCACCTTGAGGCCTTTCGCCGCGAAGTAGCCTCGTGCCCAATCCCCCATGACGGTCATGGCGGCTTTTCCCCGAATCACGAGATCGACCGCCTGAAGCCAAGTGAGCTGAGGGTGATCGTCGTTCGCGAAGGCGAGTAGATCGAGCATGTTCCTGATGGCACCGAGGACGTGCGGATCGTCGGCCTTCAGGCGTCCGCGAAAGTAGTTTTCGTAGAAGGCCGGCCCCTCGCGTGCAACGAGCAGGGATTCGAACGCAAACAAGGCGAGCGTCCATGGCTCGCGGCTGCCGATGGCGAGCAGGCTTACGCCGGATCCTTCGAGGCGGCGCCCCATGGCTCGAAGGTCGTCAACGGTCCGAGGTTCCACCAGACCATAACTCCGCAATACCTTGCGATTGTAAAAAATCGTGTTCAGTCGATGGATGTCGGAGGGCACCCCGTACAGCTTGCCGCCGTAGCTCAGCGGGGCGAGCACGGCTTGGGGGATGTTCCTGCGCCAGTTCGGGACGTCGTCGATCACCTCGTCGAGCGCCAAAAGTTTCGATTCGTGGTCGTCGAGGCCATTGAACAAGACCCATTGCATGAGGTCTCGACCGGCATTGGCCTGGAATGTATCGGGTGGTTCATTTCGCTGCATGCGCTGTCTCAGAGTGCTTCGGGCCAACCCCGACAGCTCGGCTGTCGCGTCGATGATGACGTCGCCCGGATGGTGGCGCTGGTGTTCGTGCGTCAAGGCCTCGAGGGCGTCGGACTCGCCGACCCGAGCCCACCAGCTGAAAAGCTCGATGGGTCGCGACGGCTCGCGCGCAGGCTGCTGCGACGATACGTTGCCCGCGTCGATCGGGCGCAGGCGGTCTTCGTGAGGCGACACGCTGCAAGCCATCACGGCCAGCGTCATGGGCGAAAGAAGGATGTGCGCCGCAGCCCGCCACCGCATCTCCGATCGATACACGATCCCCGCCGTGGAGGTCATTCACACGCAGCGGCCGGCGCGGCAGCGCAACCCGCGAGCGCAGGTCGTTCCGCAATGGCCACAATTCTTGACGTCGCTGGACACCCGAACCTCGCACCCGTCGGCCACGACCCCGTTGCAGTCTCTGAAGCCGGGATCGCATCGCCAGATCGTGCACCCGTCCCCACAGCCGGCCTGTGCGTGTGGGAGGGTGGAGCACGCCCGCCCGCACGAGCCGCAGTGGTTGGGGTCGGTGCGCACCTGTGCTTCGCAGCCATTCGCAGGATCGCCGTCGCAGTCGTCGTAGTCCTCGTAGCAGACGGCGATGTCGCAGGCGTGGTGGGCGTTGCAACGCGCTGTGGCGTTTCCGACGACACACGGCGCGCAGTCTTCATTGGCACAGCCGACACCGGGAAGATCGATGCTGACGCAGGCCTCGCCGCACGCCTTGAACCCCGTCGGGCAGCCGAGTGGTGACAAGGCGTGGGGCGCGTCCGGGACGTTTCCGGACTGCCCTGCTCTCGTGTTCCTGTCTTGCGTCTGGCGCGTCCGCACGGCGTAGAGCGAAGCACCCAGCGCGGCGACGAGTGCGGCAATGCCTACGCCCCGGGCGGCCGCGTGCGACTGTGTTCGACGGAAGGAGCGAGTGCGCTGGTGCACCGCGCCTCCGTCGGTGCGCGGGCCCTGGTCCCCGCCGGGCCTTAGCGGCACTTGCTCTGCGACTTTGATGTGAGCGTCAATCAGGCGGTTGGTCGCAGCGCGTGCGTCGCCGAAGCGTTCGCACAAGAGCGCGCGCAAGTCGTCGCTTCTGGCGACGGGGGCGAGCTCCGCGGCGTGCTTTTCGAGATCGCGCTGAAAGTCGGCGGCGGTTGCATAGCGGTCTTGGGGCAGCGGCGAGAGCGCCTTGGTGCACACCTGCGCGAGTCCCCGCGGGACGAGCGCCGCTCGAGGAAGCGGAGGAATCTGGTGATTGAGCAGGCGCAGCATGACGTCCGCGTCGGTCAACGTGGACCACATGCGCTGCGCCGCGAGCGCCTCCCAAAGCATCACTCCGACGGCGAAGACGTCGGCTCGCCTGTCGATCGAAGCCTCGCCGCGAAGTTGCTCGGGCGCCATATATCGAATCTTGCCTTTGAGCTCCCCAGTGCGCGTTTCGACTTCGGAACGGGCTGCCTTCGCGATGCCGAAATCAAGCACCTTGACTCGGCCGTCGAATAATAAGAAGACGTTATGGGGCGAGATGTCCCTGTGGATCAAATTGAGCGGCGTGCCGTCGTAGTCGCGAAGCTCGTGAGCGGCGTGGAGCCCCTCGAGGACGCAGCCATGCACGTGCAAGTGCATCGCAGCGGAGAAGCGGGATGGATCCTCGTCGAGCACGGTCGAGAGCGGACGGCCCTCGAGATACTCCATGACCATGGTCGGAGCGCCCTCGTGCTCGATCACCTCGTAGACCTGAACGACGTTGGGATGGGCCAGCCGAGCGGAGATCCGCGCCTCTTCGAGAAACATCCGCGTGGCCGCCTCGCTCCCGACGAGCTCCGGATGCAGCCTCTTGAGGACCACGAGTTTGACGAACCCCTGCGGGCCTCGTGTCATCGCGAGGTGGACGATACCCATGCCTCCCCGGCCGACCTCCATCAGCACCTGGTATCTCGCGCGAACTGGGGTGAGTGGCCTCGCGTCGGTCATGAGGTCGGTCTCCTGCATCTTAGATCCGCCGCCAATCAAAAAGCGACGATCGCTTGCCCCGCCTCCCAGGCAAAATGCTCGCGTTTTACGTCCCATGACGACCTGTGGCGGAGAAGGCATGGCCGTGACGGCCCTCGGGCGCGCAGCAGCGCGACTTCGACGCATGCGGGGACACGGCCACGAGACGGTTACGAAACGATGGTGACCGTCGCCTGACCGCCGCGCGGAAGCTGCGGGGACGATCCTCCCGCATGCGCGTCCGTCGGGTCGATCCGTTCGAACCGCACTCGGCGTCGTCGCGATGTGCAAACGCCGTGCAGGCCAACGCCAGCAGATTGCGCCGACCGCCTTCGAGCGGCCGGCGCAATCCGAAGCACAAGGTCGACCTCGGACGTGGGCCCGCTCGTGGCCCGATGCGGGTCGAATCATTCGGTCTGGGTCAGCCCGTACACGTTGAGTGCATTCGAGAACGTCGCGAGAAACACTCGCCCGTTCGCGACCACGGGCGAGTTGAACTTCGCCACATCGGCCGTGGTTCCGTCGTCGAGCGTCAGCGGGTCGGCCTTCCAAAGGACGTGAGAGACGTCGGCGGCGTCGATGGCATAGAAGACCCCGGCGTCGAGGGTGTGCCATGCGCCGTTGTTTGCATCCTTCGGCGTCGACGCCCAAACGATGGCCGAACCGGGCGTATTTCCATTCGCCGAGATGGTCAGGATGCCACCCGGATGGCCGGGGAGAATGGAGGCAAAGTTACCCTGTGCGATCGGGCCACCCGACGCATTCGTCGTCAACAGATGGGTCGTCGGATCCACCCCGTACTCGATGAGCTGCGAATCCTCGGGCCATGCATAGACGCGCGCCCCCACGCCGGGGACGTCGAAGTAGAGCGGTCCACCGTGGAGGTGCCCGAGCAGCCCCGCCATTTTCCCCGGTGTCACGAGCGTCTGCAGAATCCGGTCGCCACCCGGAGAGTACGTGCCGAGCTGGGTCGAATCGAGCACGTAGAGCGCCCCCGCCTTGCTGCCGGTCAAGAGCAAGTGATACGGAAGCAAAATGGCGCCCGTGCTGAGGTCGAGATCCCCGCTGTTCAGCGCGGCGTATGCAGTCGGTGTCCAATAGTCTTGGACTGTGAGATTCGCGAGCGAAAGCCGCACGACACTTTCCGATAGATCGGGCGGATTCGACATCGGATTCGTGCTTCCGTTGCCGGCGGCCAGATACATGCTGGTTCCGTCGCTCGACAGGCCGACGCCGCCTTGCCAGATGCCGCCCTCGGATCCGTTCGGGGATATGTTGTAGACTTGTGTCTGCGTGAACTTCGTCCCGTCGTATGAATAACCGAGCACCCAGCCGTGATAGGGCTGGATGTCACAATGGCTCGCAAAAGCCATATAGACCGTGCCATTTTCGAGCAGCATGCCCGGTCGCCCGAGCTGGTACATCGGATTGAAGGACACGATCCCGCCGGTCGCGTCGGTCGCGTTACCCGTCACGGACGCCGCGACCGACACGGGGGAGCCCGGGCGCTCGGCGCCCGTCGTGATGTCGAGGGCGTGCAGGTTTTGCGCCCAGTTCGTCCCGTCGTACGTTTTGCTGAGCAGGTAGAGCGTCCCGCCCGTTGCGTCGATGACCGGCGTCGCGGTGATTCCAACCGCCGGCGCCAGGTTGTCGCACTGGATCGGGCCCGAGGTCGTCGGTCCCGACGGTCCCATGGTTTGCTGCCAAAGAGGGGCGGACGATTTGGTTTCGTCGGCGTCGAAGGCGTAGACGACGTTGTGCTCAGTGGCTACGAAGACGACGTCGCGGACACCGGCCTCGCCCATCGTGACGCCGCTCATGAAGAGGGGCTGCGCGTAAATTTGCCCGTCGACGACTTGCGAGAAAAGGAGCTTGAAATTGTCCGCATTGACGTTCGACGTCGTGAGCACGCTCTCGCCAAGGTTCACTCCGGATCGCGCATTGTCGTAGCGGTTCGTCAAGATGGAAATCCCCGCACCCGCCTCCGTTGTTCGCGTCGGAGCGGCGGATCCCTGACTGACGGCGGTCGCCGCAGACGCGACTCCGGCATCGCTCACGTTCCCATTCCGTCCGCCGCAGGCCGTTGCCAAGCAAATTGCATAACGGACGGCCCCCCAGTTCGAGCAATGGGATCCAACATGAAGAAAGTCAGACGAAGGCCGGGGGCTTCTCACCTTGTACATGTCCAAGTCGGCCCACCACACGTGGAGCGTCGCGTCCCATTCGGCGGTGATGCGTTGTCAGTATCGAGCAGCCGCATCGACGGCTCAATCGCGCCGGCGTGTGCGCCCAATCCTGGAGCGGAGATCGGGTGTGGGTTATTGTGTTCGGAACGCGCCTCAGTCGCATCTTTACCGACACGCCTTCCCATGGGAAAGGGCCGCGTGCGCGCGGCCCGCGCCCCCTCCCATCTCTCAGCCCGGCTGGCGAGAGGAGACCGCGCTCCCTGCGCCCGGAAGCGAGCCGAGAGAGCGGCGTGTCTCGAGCAGCACGCGCCGGTAGATCGACTCGACGTCGTGGACACTTTCCGCGAAATCGCGCGCCTCCGCAACGGCCCGATACTGAGCCCGTGCGGCCGCGAGCCGCTGCGGGTTCTCGATGAGGGCGTCGATTTGAGCGGCGAGGTGAGCGGCATCGCCCGACGCGAACGCAAAGTCGTCGGAAAGGGCAAAGTCCGAAGCCGCGCTCTCCTCGCTTCGCGCGATGAGGGCCGGTACGCCGGCGCTCATCGCCTCGAGCACTGCGATGCCTTCGAGCTCGACTTCGCTTGCGTGGACGAAGAGGTCGGCCTCCGAAAGAAAATCGAGGAGTCGCGCGCGTGAAACGAAGCCGACCTCGGGGGGGTTTGGCAAGTCCATGCCTTGCGCGCGGAGCGCTTCTTCCCGCGGGCCGGCGCCGGCGAGCACGAGGCGAATCCGATCGCGGTGGCGTGACCGGCGCACGGCTTCGATGATGACGTCCTGCCGTTTCTCCGCCGCGAGCCGCCCCACAGCGAGAATCACGAAGGGCGACCCTGTTCGGGGGTTGCTGCTCCGCGCGGCAGTCGCCCGGACGTCGGTCGGGACGCCGTTCGACACCACGTACGCGGGAGCCTTCAGCCCGTGTTCGACGAGCTTGCGCTTCGCAAATGCCGTCGGGCAGATGACCGCGTCGGCCCGATTGAAAATGAAGTGAACCCAAGCGCGGTAGAGCCATCGGCTGAGCCACTTCCATCGGATTCCCACGTTGAGCAAAGCGTTCTCGGGCTGCACGTGGAATGCAGCGACGACGGGGCGACTTTGCCGCCGCGCCTCGTCGATCGCGACCGCCGACAGCAAGAATGGAAACTGCAAGTGAACGATGTCGGCGTCGGCGAATGCCCGTCGCAGAGCCGGCCGGTCGGGTCGCGCCATGGTGAACTGCATGTCTCGCATCGCTTGGAGGGGCAGCTGAAAACCCCTGACGCGCACGTCCTTCGGGCCGGTCGCGTCCGCGCCGACGACGACGACGTCGTGCCGCTCGCGCAGCGCGGCAACGAGTGAATGGGCGGCAACGACCCCTCCCCCGAGGCGCCCGTCGATCGTGTCGGCCACGAATGCGACGCGGAGGTGGTCGGGGCCGGGCGGGTGCGGACGTCGGATCGACGATTCGTAGGAAACGTCAGCCGACGACGCATGAGTTGGGAAACGCTGGCTGGTGGCCGTCATGCAACATTCGATGCCGAGCCGCGGTCCGCCGTCACGCTGCGCTGGGCAACACGGCCCCCGCGACCGCCGGGCAAGCGCTGGCATCGATCCGGCAGAGGGGCGGCGGAACATGGGCGGCGGATGGGTGAGGAGCTCGACACGATCGATGGGGCCGGGCGATCGCTCGCCCCGTTCGGGTTTGGTGTTGGCCTTGGCCGTTCTCCTCGGCGCACTTTGCTTGGGTGGCGTTCCGCTGTGGGCCTCGGCGCAGCAGAGCCCTCCCTGCGAATCGCGCGAGATCGCCTATGTCTTGTCGGGTCGGTTGACCATTGCGGATACGGCCATGAGCGCAGGCAACGGCTCTCACGACGTGGGGCCCGGACGAATCGTGCTGCGGTTGAGGCGTAGGGACGGTGCGCCCTTCGCGCGAGTACAGGTGACGTCCTACGAGCTCACCGAGCACTTCGCGGTCGTGGCGCGCGCCTTGCTTTGGAACACGCGTATCGAGACCCGCGCCTTCGTGCACGCGGCGGCGGAGGGCGGGGTCCCGGTGGCGGAGGGATCTTTGGCGGGACACACCGCGACCTGGACAGGCAAGATCCGCGGATTTCGAATCGACGGAACGCTCTCGTGCTCGGGCAATTGGTGCGGCAGCTTCGGCGCGCCGCCCGCGGGTGATACACCGATCGGTCCGCCGGAGGCGCCTTTTGCCTTCCGTCCGTTCGAATTCGCAGCCGACTGGAAGACGTTCACGATGGCGCCGACCCTTGTCTCGAGCTCTCCCAAGCAGCGGTCGTTTCTTTCGCTCGCCGGACGAGAAGTTGGACAGACCTGCACGGACCCCTGATGCCGAGCCGTGCGCTCGGCCAAGCTGGACCGGGCTGGACTTCCGCCGAGCTGTACCAGCGGACGGGGCCGTTCGGGGGTGCGCAGCCCGGATGCTCCAAACCCGTCTGGCGCGATCGTCACCGACGAGTTCGGTTGCTGCGCGGTGCGGGCCTCGACGGGCGAGTCCGCTTGCGGCGGCCCGTTCGTTTTGGGCCGCGCGGATTGGCTCGATGCAAAGAGCGAATTGCGCAGCGCACGAGCGCGGTCACGTTTTGGGCCGGCGCTCGGTGATGAGCGGTGGCGAAGGCCTCGGGCAACCCGAACGCTTCGGGCTCCCGCTCCTCCGGCTTTCTCGTAAAGTTCACGCACGAGGACAACCGGACCATGCACCGACTCTCCAGCGTCATGCCGTGCCTCACCGGGTTCAAGAGCGTTCGGCCTGCCCACGAAGCGCCGCAGAGGGATACCATCGAATGGCTCGCGAAGATGCACACGGAGGCCGAGCGGACCCGATCGGGCAGGGGCGACGACTTCGACGCTGCCGCGTTCTGCGAGCGGATGCGCAAGCTCTTTTACCGGTGCGGGTGCTCGCCCGAAAAGATTTCATCCCGCGGCTATGAGCTGGCCGACGGCACGCATGCGGTCTGGTCGGAGATGCGCATCTACGACGTAGGCGCCCACCCCGACGGCGCAGGATCGCACGAGCGCACGCAGCTCTACGCCCGTGCCACCGAATTGGCCATCGATCGCCTCTACGCCGAGGAAGACGTCGCGCCGCGCGATTTGCTGCATGTGACGTGCACCGGATACACGTCTCCGAGCGCCGCGCAGCGGCTCGTCGCCAAGCGGGGGTGGGGCGCACGCACCCGAGTGACACACGCGTACCATATGGGCTGCTACGCCTCCCTGCCGACGGTGCGGATCGCGGGGGCCCTCGTCGCGGGTGATTCTCGCGTTGACATCGTTCACAACGAGCTGTGCACGCTGCACATGCATCCTGCCGACCATTCGCCCGAACAGCTCGTCGTACAGAGTCTCTTCGCGGACGGCCACATTCGGTACTCGGTGGTCGCCAGCGACGTCGCTCGCGCAGAAGGCGCGGGAGCTTCGCTCGCCGTCATGGCCCTGCGCGAAGAAATACTGCCCGATTCCGGCGATGCGATGGGCTGGGCTGTCTCGGATCACGGGATGCGCATGACACTCGCCCGTGACGTCCCCATCCGCATCGCACGGGCTGCCCGGGAGTTCGTGTCGGCCCTCTTCAGCGATGTCGGGCTGAGCTTTGCCGAACATGCCCCCTCGACCATTTTTGCGATCCATCCAGGTGGCCCGAAGGTCATCGACGTGATGCAAGAGGCGCTTTCATTGTCCGACGCCCAGGTGGCCGCGAGTCGAGAGGTGCTCTTTCGTTATGGCAACATGTCGTCCGCGACGTTGCCGCACATTTGGATGAACCTGACCCGTGCACCGGACGTTCGGGAAGGCACGAGGGTCGTCAGCCTGGCTTTCGGCCCCGGCCTCACCGTTTCGGCCGGACTGATGGTGAAGACGTGATCCCAGCTTGGGCCCCTTTCATGCCCCTCGCCGTCCAAGCCGTGGCCATGGGCTTTGACGAATTTTACTTTCATCGGAGGCGAGGGCTCGGCCGATGGGAGCGCTTGGGTCACCCCTTCGATACCATGACTGTCGTGGCCTGCATGGCTTGGGTGCTCTTTACGAAACCGACCCGCAGCGGCCTCGCGGCCTATGCCGTGCTCGCGGTCTTTTCCTGTCTGTTTGTCACGAAGGACGAGTGGATTCATGCCCGGAGCTGCAGCCCGGGAGAGCACTGGCTCCACGCGATCCTCTTTCTCGTCCACCCGGTCAGCCTGACCTGCGTGGGTCTGCTCTGGCCGGCTCTCCGGCTCGAGGAGCCCCCGTTGTCTTTGTTCCGGCAACCGGTTGGCCCGTGGTCAGAGCGCCTTCTCGCGGGTCAATTCGTCATGACGGGCGGGTTTTGCGTGTATCAAGTGATCTACTGGAACGTTCGATGGCCCCGAATCCCCCTCGCCCGGTCAATAACGCGTTCTACGACGCCCTCGACGAGCGCTGGTATTGCGCGAATGACGATCCCATCGCCCTGCTCCGAGCCGAGTCCGTGTGCCGAGCGCCATTTGTAGCCGAGAAAATTCGGCAGACGCTCGGGACGCGTCCCGTTCGCGTTCTCGACGTTGGCTGTGGAGCCGGCTTTCTGACGAATGCCCTCGCCAAGTTCGGACATCAGGTTACGGGCATCGACGCGTCGACCGCGAGTCTTGCAGTCGCGGCGCGCCACGACGACACCGGCAAGGTGTCCTACATGGCGGGCGATGCATTGGCCCTGCCGTTTTCCGACGGCAGCTTTGACGCCGTATGTGCGATGGATTTGCTCGAGCACCTCGAGAGTCCGGGCGTCGTCGTTGCGGAAGCCGCGCGGGTCCTTGCACCCGGAGGACTCTTTTTCTTCCACACGTTCAACCGCAACCTCCTCGCCTGGCTCGTCGTCATCAAGGGAGTCGAGTGGTTTGTCCGGAACACCCCGAAGGACCTTCATGTCCTTCGCCTTTTTCTCAAGCCCGCCGAAGTGCGGACCATGTGCGCGCGAAACGGCCTTCGCGTGCTCGACATGCTCGGCTTCGTCCCCGTGCTGCGATCTCGGCGCTTCGTGCGTCTTCTCGCGACGGGAACGATACCCGAACATTTCGAATTCCGATTCACGAAATCGACCCGCATCGCGTATACGGGAGTCGCGACCAAGGAGGCATCTCGTGCTGATTCGCCTGCGCCGGCCGGCCTCGAATCGTGATCGAAGAGGAGACCGCATGGCCGCAGTACTTGCTGGCACGGCTCTTCTTTCATCTCTCTTTTCCCAATCCGCGCCGCATGCGTCTGCGCAGACGATCGAGCCCTCGTGCGAAGAATGGGACATCGACTACGACTTGTCGGCGAGCCTTGAGCTGAGCGATACGCCGATGGGTCAAGGCGACGGCATTTATCCGATCGGCCCAGGCCATATGGTCCTTCGGTTCGAGGACCAGCGGGGAAATCCCGGCGGTTTGGTCAAGATGGTCTCTTACAGCACGCAGCAAGATTTCAGAGTCGTGGCGAAGACCCTATTTTGGAGGACGACCGTTGACACCCGCGCGGTCACGTTCGGCGTCATCCCCTCCTGCGGGCCGGCGGAAGGCGCGCTCACGGGAACGACGCTGACGTGGAGCACCCCCGTCAACGGCATTCGAACCGATGGCACCCTCGACTGCAATGGTTCATTTTGTGGCAAGTTCGGAGCGCCTCCGGCCGGACAGAGCGCTCTTCACATCGGCCCCAACCCTGTGCTCTTTCTGCCGTTTCGTTTCAGCCGCGATATGAAGACCTTCACGATGGCGTCGACCTTGGTGGCGCGCACGGAGGCGCCCAGGCAAACGTCGCACCTCGCACTGGCCGGCAGGGAAGCAAGTCGGATTTGCCGACCGAAGACGTGCCCGTGAATGGTGGCCTCGCGCCAGCGTCTTTTTGATCAAGATGGCTTGTGGTCCTCTGATCTTGGCACGGAGCGCCGCGGACGTTGCCGGCCCGGGCGAACGCAAATCTCGAAGGAATGGTCGATGACGCCCCTTCGAGTCAAGGCGACCCATGGTGGCCCTCCGACGGTCGACGAATCGTCACGATGGCCCCTTGCTGATCGGCGAGCCAACCCGCGAGAATGGCCTCGGCGACCACCTTGGCCCAGACTCGTTCAGGGATCGTCGCCCGCGTTTCGCTGACGTTGAATGAGGCCTCGGTTTCGTGGGCCAGTGTTCCTTCGGCACGGCTGATGATGTCCTTGACCTGCTTTTCTTCGTGAGGCGAAAGAGTTCCTACGACTTCGGGCGGATTTTTCATGAGGGCCTCGAGCTACATGCAGTGGTGACCAAGCCTGCGGGCGCGCCTTCGATGACGTGGCTACCTTGTCGACCATGAGCCGCCCCGTCAAAAGCTCCGCATGGTTTCCGACGCCCTCCGGCTCGGCGTTCTGTCGCTGGTGCGGGCACGTCGTGGCCGTGGCGGGAACGACGCTCCCGGGGCCGCTCGTTGCCCCACTTCCGTGGGCGCGTGAGCCGTGCCTCGACGTGGCATGCGAATCGGATGCCGTTCTCGGAGCCGACGGCGTGGTTATCCCGAGGCGGAGCGGTCTCTTTCCCAGGCTGCGCCTCGAGGACTGATCGTGCGGTGGCTGACCCCGTTGCGGCACGAAAATCGCGCATGAGCTGCCCGATCGCCTGATCGTCGAGGGCCTCGTCGAGTACCGAGATGACCGGTGCCGGATCAACCGCATCGGTCATCGCCTCCGCGAGCGCGTCCCTTCCGATTGCGAACGTTGGGCAAATCATGTCGGAGCTCTTTGGCGTGCCCGCAGGGCGAGCACGGCGCCCACGTCGAGCTGATGCTTCGGAGAAAGCGGGTCCTCGGATGGGCTCGCGGCCACGGCTCTCTTCGCGCGGGGCACTCCGGAGAGCTGCATGTCGCGAGTAGAGCAAGCCCGATGCCGCGTTGAAGCCTGCGCATGGCTTTTCCGCTGTCGGCCATCGGTTGCCGCCTCTGCGGGGAGGTTGATTGGACTTCGCAGTGACTTCTCGGCAGCCGCCGACTCTTTTTGGCGGTCGTCGGCTGGTCGGTCGGCGGCGGGGTCCTCCATTGGACCGACCTCACATGAATCGCGATGCAAATGCGCGTCTTTGCATTTTGCGAAATGCGCGCGGTGCGCAGATAAGTTCGAAGCGCCCTGGGGGCGCATGGCGCACCCAAGGGACCTTGGCCCGCGATTTGATGCTCGCTGAGCATGCACCAGAACGAAGAAGGGACCTTCCAACGCAGCGGACGGCGGCCCCTCATCGCGGCCACCGATGCACGAGCCGAGCCGGTGGGACCCGGGCGACGGCTGGCGTTGGCGCAATGGCGCCGAGGCTCCCTCGACGGGCCGCACGACCCAACGGGGAGAGCGGCGCCGCGCAAGGATCTCTTCGAGGACCTTTATGCAAGAACCTATGACGAGGCGTCCTTGGATGAAGGAGAGTGCGGTCTCTTCGCTCGGCGTCTTCCCCGCTGGGTTCGCCTCGGCATGGATATCGTGCGACGCGCGGACGAATACGATGCGATCGTCACTTGGTCCGAGCGCATCACCCTCGCGGTGATGTCGATGCAACGCTTTTCCCGTGCGCCGAAGCCACACATCGCGATGATGTATTGGTTGTCCCGCCCGATGGTGCAGTGTGGGCTGCGTGCGTTCGGCCACACGCTTCGTTCGATCATCACGTGGAGCTCGGTCCAGCGTTCCTATGCGATCGAGCACTTGCAAATTCCGGCTCGAAATATCCACCTCGTCAAGCACTTCGTGGATCAGCTTTTCTGGAGGCCACAAGAGGGCCCCTACGACATGATTTGCAGCGCGGGGGCGGAAATGAGGGACTATCGAACGCTCTTCGAAGCACTTTCAGGCACAGGAGTGCCGTGCCACATCGCGACCGACCACGTTCGCATCGACTGTTTTGGCGTGGCCCGACGACTGGGCGCCGCTACGCTCTTTCGACAGGCCGGGGCGGTCGGCGCAGATTTGTCGATCGGGCGCAAGAGCCCCGTCGAGTTGAGAGACCTGTACGCACGGTCGCGATTTGTCGTCGTACCGCTCCAGCGCTCGGATACCGACAACGGCGTCAGCGTCATTCTGGAGGCCATGGCCATGGGCAAACCGGTCATCGTGTCTCGCACCCGGGGTCAGGTCGACGTGATCGAAGAAGGCGTGACGGGGCTTTTCGTTCCGGTCGGGGATGCTAGAGCACTGCGCTCGGCGATCCTCGCTCTGTGGAATGACCCGGACCGCGCGGCGGCGATGGGTCGGGCAGCGCGCGTCGCCGCAGTAGGCAGCCACGCGCTCGAGAAGTTTTGCTCGGACGTCAAACGGGCGATCGACGCCTCACTGGAGCAAGCGATCGACTCAACGAAGTGACAGTTCGGACCCCCTTTCGCCCAGCCGGCACCCCGAAGGCCGCCTCATGGGGGCCATCGCGCGCACGACGGCCGCCGACCGCCGGTCGAGCGTTCGCATCGCGGCGCTCCTCGAGCCCGGCACGAGCCCGGTCATCGATCACTTCATCGCCGGCGAAGCGTGGGATGCCGAAGACGAAGGCATCCTCGCCGCCACGTCCAGCGCATCCTCGGGCTCCTCCGTCACCTCGCGGCAGTGAGGGCGCGAGGAACGAGGTCGGCAGGCCCTTTGTTCGAGGTCGGCAGGCCCTTTGTTCGAGGCGGCTTCCCCACGGACGGGTCGACGAGATCTCGGAGAACGATCCTTATCGACCCACGAAAACAGGACAGGGCCCGACCACCATCACATCGGCGCCGGCTCGATCCCGGGCGGGGACGCGCGTTCGGCGTTCGGCAGCAGCGCCGCGAGAATTCCGAGTGCGGGCATGAACGCGCAGACCCGGTAGACGAACGTGATGCTGGTCGCGTCTGCGAGCTGGCCGAGCGCCGCGGCTCCGAGTCCTGCCGCGCCGAACGAGAAGCCGTAGAAGAGTCCCGCGATCAAGCCCACGCGACCTGCGACGATCTCTTGCCCGAACACCACAATGGCCGGAAAAGCGGACGCCAGGATGAAGCCGATGACGAGGCTCAAGACGCCCGTCCAAAATAGGTTGGCGACCGTCATCGCCAGCGTGAACGGAAGGACTCCGAGGATCGAAAACCAAATCACCGGCTTGCGGCCGAATCGGTCACCGAGAGGCCCGCCGGCAAAGGTTCCGACGGCCACGGCCGCGAGAAAGGCGAACAAATAGAGCTGCGCCGTGTTCACGGCGACCCCGAATCGACGAATCAAGTAGAACGTGTAGTAGCTCGTGATGCTCGTCAAATACACGTATTTCGAGAACGTGAGGACGAGCAGAACAACGATCGATCCACGAACGCGACGGACCGAGAGCCCGGTGCGATTCACGCGAGGGACGGACGGGCTCGTGCGCCTCGTCGCCCGCTGCCTTTGACGCGACCAAAAGCCCACGCGACCGAGGATCACGGTCGAAACCAGGGAAAGCAGGGCGAAAGCTCCGAGGCTGCTCTGCCCCCATCGCACCACCACCGTCGCGGCGCCGAGCGGCCCGAGCGCTCCGCCGATGCTTCCGCCGACCTGAAACGAGGACTGCGCAAAACCATAGCGCCCGCCAGACGCCATCCGCGCAACGCGCGAAGATTCCGGGTGGAAGATCGACGAGCCGACCCCGAGCACGGCCGCCCCGAGGAGCAGAGCCCGGTAGCTCACGGCGGACGAGAGGACGAGCAGACCCCCGAAGGTGAAAAGTGTTCCGACCGGCAGGGAGAAGGGCAGGGGCTTGCGATCGGCGAGGAAGCCGACGAGGGGCTGTAGCAAGGACGCCGTCAGTTGATAAGTGAGCGTCACGACTCCAATCTGCGTAAAGCTCAGATGATAAGTCGATTTCAGGTTTGGATAGATGGCGCCGAGCAGCGATTGGAGCATGTCATTGATGAGATGGCAGACGCAGACCGCGAGCAGGATCCGCCCTTGCGTTTTCTCGGCGCCGGTCATGGGGTATCTCGCCCCGCCAAGACGACGGCCAGGCAGTCCTTCAAATCGGGCGAAAAACGGACTTCCCAGGTGTTTCCGTCGGGGTCGTGAGCCTTGACCCCGCGGTCTTCGAGGCGCAGGCGAATCCCGGCGCGGCGGAGGGCGATCGCGACCTCTCCGACGCGCTGCGGTTCCCGAACGCACAGGATGAACCTTTCAGCGGGTGCCCTCCGCGCGAGCTTCCGTGGCGCCGATCCCGCCCGAACTGGTTCCAATGGCGGAACCTGCTCGATCGTCAAAAGGAGCGCCGGAGAGCTCACGTCGAACGTCGCGGCGACGGAATCGCGCCGCGCCGGTCCGGTGCCGAGGAGAGCCTCGTAAAACACGACGGCCTCAGCGGTGTCCTGCGCCGAGATGGATATCGTGACCTTCGATGAAAACATGGAGAACCTCCGCGTCCCGTGAGCCCCCTCACGGACATTTGCGCCGCTCCTCGGCGCGTCTCTTTTCACCTGCAACCCGGAAATGAAGAAGGCCGCCTCGGGTCTGCCCCGGGCGGCCTTCGATGCGCGAGTCGCGCGTGGAAAGCTCGGCCTAGGGCGAAGGACCTCGGGTCCAAATGGTCCTTACAACCACCATCGCCGCGGAGAGGCACCTCGTCGCCGCATCGAGGCTTGGCGCCGAATGCGGGCTGGCCGAGCGACGGCACTGCGGGTGCGTGGAACGCTTCGAGCGCTGGTGAGAGCTCATGCGCTTTGCATAGTGTGCGGCCTGCCGATCGTCAAGTCGCTTGTCACGCGGATCTTGACTTGGCCGTCCCCGGCCGCATGCTGCCTGAGGAGGTCGAAGTGGTTATTCCCTGTGCGTCGTGCGAGGCACCGAATCGGGTTCCCGCAGCGCGGCTCGGAGAAAAGGCGAGGTGCGCCTCGTGCAAAAGTGCCCTTCTTCCGCTGACGCATCCGATCACGCTGCGGAGCGCAGAGGAATTCGACGAACTCGTGTCCGCGGCCAAGGCTCCCGTGCTCGTCGACTTTTGGGCATCGTGGTGCGGGCCGTGCCAAGTCGTGGCCCCCGAGCTCGCAAAAATGGCAGGTCAAAGGGCCGGCGAAGTCATCGTCGCCAAAGTCGATACCGACGCCCTCCCGGAGGTTGCCGGGCGCTTCGGAATTCGAAGTATTCCAACGTTCATCGCATTTCGTTCGGGCACTGAATCCGGGCGCGTCACCGGTGCGATGCCAGCGAGCTCCATTGCATCGAGACTCGGTCTCTGACCCAAAACGAAGCGTTTACCGAGCCAAAGGAGGTCATGGCGGGCGTGTGGATGTGGACGATGCGCGGTCGAGGTGTGCCATGCGTTGAGCCTTTCTTTCGTTTGCATGGCCCTTTGGCCCCCCCTTTTCCGGAAAGTGGTCGAGCGGCCGTTTACTGAGTGGCGAGCGCGCGATATCGTTTTTGAGTGGCCGTCCTGCGCGTTGCTTTCATCGTCGGTGCGGGGGTGTCGCTCGGCGCATGCGCGCTCATCACATCTCTCGATGGGCTCGAGGCCACGGGCAGTGAGGCCGGAGCGGCCGACGGCCCCGGCGTCGCGCCAGCCGAGGCCGACCTCGCAGACGAACCGAGCGTGCCATCGCTCTCGGACGGGGCGGCTCCGTTTGATTCGGCCGTTCCGTCCGTCGATGCCTCGAAACCAACCGTCCCCTTCGATTCGACCGCAGCATCGACCGACGCGAGCGATGCGCACCTTCCGGCTGACGCGCCGACCCCGCCCATCGATTCGATCGCTCCCGCGGCGGATTCGCCTGGGGCATGCTCGGCAAACCTGCAAACCGACCCCCTCAACTGCGGCGCTTGTGGCCATGACTGCCAAGGCGGACCGTGCACCGCGGGTGCGTGCGGATCGGTCACGCTCGCTGCGAGCCACGGATCGGTCGGAATCGCAATTGATTCGACATTCGTCTACTTTGCCGATTCCGAAGCAGGCGTCATCAACAAGGTGAGCAAGTCGCTGACCCGACAAGGCACCCCGACGCTCGTTGTATCGGGCGCGGCCGCTCAGAACGTGCAGGGCATCGCCTCGGATGGCACCTATGTGTACTGGACGAACAAGCTGGCTTCGGGCGAGGTGCGACGCGCCCTGCCGACGGGGGCGGCTCTGACGACGATCGCAGCCAATCAGGCGGAACCCGATTGGATTGCTTCGAACGGGACGACGGTCGTATGGACGAACCAGGGCGGCAATCAGATTATGTCGGCACCTGCCACGAGCAACGGCGCAGTCGCCCCCACGCAGCTGAACGTGTCCGGCGAAAATGGAAGCACGCCCGCGGGCATCGCAGTCGATGGGACGAACGTTTACTACGCTTCGAAGACGAGTGGAGGCGGTCTCGCCGAGAGCGTCCCGCTCGATGGGGGCAGCGTGAGCGAGTTGGGGACGGCGACATTCGTCGGTATGGCCATTGATGCGACGCACGTGTACTGGACAGGCGGCTCCGAGAATCCCAGCGTTTATCAAAATGCGAAGACGGGGACGGCGGCGACCGAGCAGACGATTGCCGCCGGCGCACTCGCGTGCCCGCTCGCTGTCGCCTCGGACGGCGTGAACGTCTATTTTCTCGACCAGGGGACCGCGGCTTGTGGGCCCCCGGGCAGCGACGCAGGCGCCCTTTACCGGGTTCCCGTCGGCAACACAGGTGCACTGCCGCCCCCGCTCGTAGGGGGTCTCGTCGATCCGCAAGGACTCGCGGTCGACGCGACAGCGATCTATTGGGTGACGGGCGGCACGGTCGGTGCGGTCATGAAACTCGCGAAGTGAACGGGCTCGTGGCTCGCCCCTTGCGGATCGATAGCCTCGACCCGACGCCGTCGGGCTCAGAAGCCGCGGCGCCTCTTCGTAGGATCTTCGTAGGAGCCCGCCCGCTTCGAGACGGGCCGTCGCTCAGGCTGAGAGGTCACCGCCCGCTTCAAGACGGGCCGTCGCTCAGGCTGAGAGGTCACCGCCCGCTTCGAGACGGGCCGTCGCTCAGGCTGAGAGGTCATCGCCCGCTTCGAGACGGGCCGTCGCTCAGGCTCAGAGGTCACCGCCCGCCGAGAGGAACGCGCCGCCGCGGACCGGTGACGCCTCGATCCGCAGGGACGCGGTCGCTTCTTGGTCGGGCCGGGCCGAATGCAAGAGCAGGAGGACGGCTCCTGTGGCGATTCCCGCCACGGCAATCCCCATGAATGCGTCCCCCACGATGAGCTTCGTTCGGTCTGAATCGACGCGGTTGGCAGGGCATCCGCTGCCCCCCGCGGATGGCGCGCAGGTCGTTCGCATTTGGGCGATATCGTGGGTCCCCGAGACCCAAAAGATGCTCATGGGGACCACGGCGGCGACGCCGATTCCTCCGACGACCACGCCCGGAACGAGCAGGCCGGCGCGGGCGCCCCGCTCCCGTGTTGCCGCCGCGGGAAAGGAGAGGCGCGCCGGCGCATTCGCTCTCGCAAGAGGCGCCATTTCGGTCACGATGAGGCGATTCTTTTCCCCTTCGCCGACGACAATCCGTCGCTCGACAGGGGGCAAACCGGCTGCTTCGAACCGAAAGGTGTGGGGTCCGGGGTCGACGGCCAGCGATTTGCCATCGAGCTGGGTCGCGAACGGGGCGCCGTCGCAGAACACTTTGACTTGTGAAGCGTCTTCGCCACGCGCATCCCGTGCTCGCAGCACGAGCGAGGGGATGGCCGCCTCGACCTGTGCCCTCAATTGAATGCAGTCGACCCGAACGGGCGCCGGGCAGACCTCCCGACCGCACATCGCGAGCTTGTCGCGCGCTTCGACCAAGGCGTGTTGATCACGGAGTGATTGGCCGGCTTCGGATGCGGCGATGCACTCGGACGTGTCGTCGGCGCGCGCGTTGTGAGCGGTGGCATAGACCGCCAGGCCGACGATGGCGGGTGCGAATGCACGCGCCGCCCTTCGGGTGCATGCGTCACCGCGAGCGGTTCGACCGGTCGGCTGCGATGCATTCTGCGGCACGACCGCGTGCGGTGCCCTCGCCGCTTGCCTTGGGCTGCGCCCAAACCCCGAGCGTGCTTCCGCGAGTTCGTTCGTCGGGCGCTCGCCGACATTCATCCCATCTCGACGGCGCTCTAGGGGCTGCGCCTTCGGAAGCATTCGTCTATCCAAATCTTATGGCCTTGCGGGTCCAGCGTGAACGGCGGATCGCAGTTGAGGGGGTGGGTAGGAGGCGCGGCGGCCTGCGCAACCGCCCTCGCTTTCATGGTCGTAGCGCCGCGCTCCAAAAGGGGTCGGATCGAGACCCGCGTTCCCGTCGCAGCCGGCAAGGAACCGATCGCACCGACAGCAGGGGGGGGCGTCGCGGCGTCGCGTCCGGGCCCTTCGATGCCGATCGCCTCCGTGACGCTTGGACCCGAAGCGGTCCCAGCGATGGCCGTCGCAGCTGACGTGGCGATGGCCGTCGCAGCTGACGTGGCGATGGCCGTCGCAGCTGACGTGGCGATGGCCGTCGCAGCCGACGTGGCGATGGCCGGAGGAGAAGAACGTGCGAAATCAGACCTGGCCTGCATGGGCCGATGAACGACGAAGAAACCGAGGGAAGCCCCGAGCAAGGTCGCGCCCGTCCAGGCGATGACCCGCTGGCCCCGACCGCGCCTCGGCATCGCCCTCGTGACCGCGTCGCGCTCCGGTGCAGCGGGGGGCAGCAGCGAACGCACGGCATAGGCCGACGCCGGCTCGCTGATGCTGCGGCCGTTGCGTGGAGTCAGCGAAATGCCCGATTCGATCGGCGGGCCTCCGTGCTCACCCAAGAGCTCGGACACATCCACCACGCGAGACGACGAGCTTTCGATTTCTGCGATCACCGCGGCGCGATGGGCCAGGACCTCGCGCGCGACCGACTCGACCCAAGCCCCCACCTGCGTGGGTGACGCGAGGCCCAGACAGCGTTCGATGTCGATCGCCATCTCTCGCGCAGTCGAATATCGCTTTTGTGGATCTCTCTCGAGCCCACGCATGACGACCGCATCGACGCCCCGCGGCAGATGCGGAGCGAGCGTCGTTGGCGGCGATATTTCGCTCGTGAGAACCTTTTGGATGACCTCCCGTGGACCGTCGCCGGCAAAGAGCCGCTTTCCCGTGAGCACTTCCCAGAGCACCACGGCGGTCGCGAACAGATCGCTCTGCCGCGTCACCGATCCGCTGATTTGCTCCGGGGCGATGTATCCGAGCTTGCCCTTGATCTTTCCCTGACCGGTGATGTGGGCGCGGCCGGCGGCCATCGCGACGCCGAAGTCGAGAACGCGTGCGATTCCGTCGACTCCGACGAGGATATTTTGCGGGCTCATGTCTCGATGGACGAGGCCGAGATGGGTCCCTTGTTCGTCGGTCGCTTCGTGGGCCGCATGCAGCCCGTGCAGTGCGCCGCAAAAGATGGCCGAAGCGACGCCGATCGGGATCGCCCCCGTCGCCCGGGAGGCCCGCAAGAGGCGTGAGAGCGACTCGCCTTGTACGTAGTCCATCACCAGAAAGAGCTCGCCGTCGGTGGCGACGACGTCGAGCGTCGGTACGACGTTTGGGTGCCGGATGCGTGCGGCGAGCCTCGCCTCGTCGACGAACATGGCGACGAATTCAGGGTCGCGTGCAAAATGCGGATGCAATCGTTTGATGGCGACCGTACGCGAGAAGCCAATCGGGCCGATGAGACGGCCATAGTGCACGGTGGCCATACCGCCGGACGCAATCTCGTCGTAAAGCGCATAGCGCCCCACGATTCTCGCGCGTGGCTGGTCGTCAAGATCGGGCAGCAACCCATGAACCTTAGCAGGCGGCGCCCCTTGTGAGGGCGCTTCGATCGTCCACTCGCCGAGCGGGCAGTCGATCGAGCGGTGAATCACGCCTCATGTCGGTCACGAGACGAGATCGGCGCCATTGCCCGACAAGAGGCTCGCGGTGCGACAACCTACGAGGGTTCGGTGGTCCCTGAGTGGTCCCAGACGAGGACCATGGAAATATCATCGGCCACTTTGCCCGATCGAAGGCGGACGAGTTCGATGAGCTGCCCGGCGGCCTCTCCCGGCTTGCTGGCGCGGACAGTTCGAGCGATGACTTCGCTTGCCGCGTAAGCGAACAGCCCGTCGGTCGCAATGACCAACATGCCGCAGAGCGTCGGGCGTTCGAAGACGGCGAGCGTCGCACGGTTACTTCCGAGCCGCTGTTTCGTGTGCTGGCCGACCGTGAGGTTGTCGAGCCCGACGGGCTTCACGACCCATGCTTCGCTGTTGCCGATGCTGACACCCATGAATCCGTGCCGCCCGAGCACGACGACGACGCCGGTCGTTTCTCCCGCGCGATTTGCCGCCAGCCCGGCATCGGTCGCGAGAAAGAGATCAATCCAAGGTCGCACGTCTTCGAGGACGAAGGTGGGGTCATGGACGGCAGCCTCCACGACCGCAACCAGCGAGCGGCTGGCGGTCTCGCCGCCTCGCAGGCTGCCTCCGCCGTCGGCAAGAACGACGACGAGGGCGTCACCCCGCTCGTACACCCCTACGGCATCTTGCGATTGAGGGCGATTCGATGCGAGGGCCACGGCGTGGTGATAGCGGCAGGACATTCACGATCTCCGCTCTGGGAATTGCTCGCGCCCGGCGATGCTGCGACGGTTACGCCCCATCGAGCCAAGACTTGCCTTCTTTGGTTTGCCTCCGCTCACGAAGTCG
Organism: Polyangiaceae bacterium; assembly: GCA_050013115.1. GTDB lineage: Bacteria > Myxococcota_A > Polyangia > Polyangiales > Polyangiaceae > Palsa-1150. Next base: position 8,418 of record JBEKFX010000017.1, on the reverse strand, counting down.
CTGTAGTGCCTTCGCCTCGATTTGTCGGATCCGCTCGCGCGAAACCGAGAACCGTGTCCCCACCTCTTCGAGCGTATGCTCCGCGGTCCCGCCGATGCCGAAGCGAAGCCTGATGATTTCGGCCTCCCGCGGCGGCAGGAGCTCGAGGAGGCGGGCCGCATGCTCCGCGAGCCGCGCGCTCATGCTCGCCTCGAGCGGAGAGACGGCCTCTCGATCGTGGAGCAGGTCGCCAACCCGCTGGCTTTCGTCTCCCCACATCGGAGTCTCGAAGCTGATGGGTTGTTTGGCGCAGCTCATGGCCGCCAAAACCTTTTCGACGGGGACGCCCAGCGTGACGCCGATCTCCGCGGGCGTCGGCTCCCGTCCGTATTCCTGAAGAAACGATCGAGACGAGCGCGCCACCTTGCCCATCAAGTCGAACACGTGCACGGGCGCTCGGATGGTCTGCGACTGATCGGCAATCGCCCGTGTCACCGCTTGTCGAACCCACCAAACGGCGTACGTGCTGAACTTGTAGCCGCGCCGATAATCGAATTTTTCTGCTGCACGCATCAAACCGATGTTGCCCTCTTGAACGAGGTCGACCAAGAGCAACCCTCGGTTGGCGTGTCGTTTCGCGATCGAGACCACCAATCGCAAATTCGCCCGAACGAGCTCGGTTTTGGCGCTTTGCCCGCGTCGCTCGGCATCGGCGATGCTTCTGCACGCCGTCCGTACCTGATCCATTTCTCGTGATGCCGCCGGTTTGGCGGCCGTGCCGCCTTGGCGTGTCCCGTCGCCTTGGCGTGTCCCGTCGCCTCGGCGGGCATGCGTTCGAAGGTTGGCGACGATGCTCGCAATAACTTGTTGGCTGAAGCGAACTTCGGCAAGAGCGGACAGTGCGTTCTCTTCGAGTGGCCCCCGGAGCTTGGCACCGCGGACGCGGCCCGCGTTGGCCGATGGGGAGGCTTCGGCCGCTCCGGTGACGAGTTCGATGGCTGACCCGATGAGGTCGAGTACCCTCGCCCGCTCGATCGACTCCCATTCCGGCCGCTCGTCGGCCGTGTTTCGGGTCGCTTCCTTGGCTGGAAGGGCTCCGCTTCGGAGTGCGGCCTCGACCCGGCGGATCTCGCGCACTCCGAGAGGGCAGCGAACGATGGCTTGCAACACGGCGCGCTCTGCGGCTTCAATGCGCTTTGCGACTTCGATTTCTCCCTCGCGGGTGAGGAGGGGCACGACGCCAATCTGGCGAAAGTAAGTATGCAACGGGTCGCGGGCGGCGTCAGCGGCACTCGCCGAGGCCTCAGGTGCTGGCGCGCGGGGACCCCCCGCCTGGCCCTTTCCGGCCTTGTCGCGGTTCGGCTTGTCGCCCCTTCCGGCCGCTTCACCGTCGGGAAGGGCTGCTTCGCTCCGCCTTGAACCGTTCCTCGCGTCCACCCGGACGGCGCCGCGAGGCATGCCTGGGGCCATCAGATCGCTCGCACCGCGAGCAACGCCTCGGCGATCGCGTCCCAATCGAGCGTCGGGAACCCGTAGGTCCCTCGCTTGGCTGCCCAAGATCGGGCTACCGCGCGCAGGGCTTCACTGCGGGTCGTTCCCGGTTCGTCGATCGTTGGCTTCTCGGGTGCCTCACGTGCAAACGCTTCGACCTGCCACTCCCCGAGGCCGTCCGCCGCTTCGCGGGCAGTGACCTCGAGGGTTAGCCGAACATCTTCGCAGGACAGGTCGTAAACCATCGCCTGCCTCTTCCGAAACTGATTCGTGATCCGCACGGACGGTCGCGGCGCGTCTTTATGCATGAAGTCCGCTCCTTATCGCATGCCGATCCCGTCGTCCTCCAGCGGCAGCCGGTACGTGGTCCCGATTCACCACTTGCTGCGACGACCGGCGTTACCGCCGCCGCCGCCGCCGCCACCACCACCACCTCCACCACCTGAACGTTGAGGCCGCTCCTCGGCTTCGTTGACCCGAAGCGCGCGACCTTCCAGGCTCGTCCCGTTCATGGCTGCGATGGCCGTTGCCGCCTCATGCGCGTTCCCCATGGTCACGAACGCGAATCCGCGCGATTGACCGCTCTCGCGATCCGTGACGATGTGCACGTCCGTGACCTGGCCCGATTGTCCGAAGGCCTCGCGCAGGGTTTCCTGCGTAGCGCTGAACGGAAGATTTCCGACGTAAAGACGATTGCCCATAGCTCATGCTCTCTTTTGACAGGCGGCCCAAATCCACGCAGGCGCCTGCAAGGGCTACCAATGCCTTCCTTCCAATGGGCCGCCGGGGATCGGAGGGACAGTCGCAGCGGATCTTCCGCCATGACTGCACGGGTGCGTCAGGAGGCGCGGCCAGTCGCGATCCCAGTAACGAGAGTGCGTGGTAGAGCCAAGTAACGTTCGTGAGCGGGCGGAGAATACGCTCTCGGAGGACATTCAGCAAGCCGGGCGTCCTCGCCGCGCGTACGCTCGGACGATGAAGCAGGCGTTCGTCAAGCGGCTCACCGCGGCCGTCGAGGAGGTGAGCATGGCGCAGAAACGCCTGGCGGATCTGCTTCATCAGGTGCGCGCCGCGCCCCGTGCTGAGAAGACGACGATCGGCGTGGCTCTCGCGGACGCCCTATCTCGGCTGAAGAACGCCAGCACGGCGCTCACGGAGCTCAAAAAGCGGGTCCCGGGGGGGCCCGGGGGGGATGAGTGAGCAAAACGGGTCCGAGGAATGACCCTGCCCCGGGGACGTCACGCGCGGTGGTTGGAGCTCGCCGCAGGCGATCCGCGCCACGGATGAGCGCGACTGGCTCATGTCGTCGATCGTCCGCCTCGAGCGTCACGGAGGGCGTGACGTGATCGTGCAGAGCCCGCCCGAGGCGATCAGCGCCACTGATGCGCGCGATTTCTCACATCGTCGATCTCCGCCTCGAGCGTCACTGTGGCCGTGACGTGGTCGTGCGGAGCGCGATCGACCTGAGATCGGTAGCTCACGTAGGCCGCGTCGAGTCGCTTCATCGCGATGCACATCGCGCCCACCTTGTTCGAGTCGGCGGGCGTGCCGACGAACACCGACGATGCCAAACGGTCGGCGACGCCGAGGCGCTGGACGAGCTTGGTCGCCGCGACGTTCAGCGGCTCGGGTACGATGTCTGGATCGCGCCACTTGGACACTCGGAGATGCGCCTCGAGGGATTCGAGAAGATCGTCCACCGCGCCTCGGAAGACCTTGATTCGTTGGTCTTTCATCGGAGCTCGGCATGCGGAAGCGGTCGTACATCCAATGTCCTCATTTTCACGGTGCTCCTGCCCTCCGTCGCATAGAAACGCCCACTTCCGAGAGATACCTGGGCCGGCCAGCTTCCGCCTCGTTTCGCGCACGCGCGCCTACGGCTGCGGTCGGGGCGGCCCACGGCGACCGTCGAGCGCTGCGACGCTGCTCCCCAGCGATGTGCACGGCAGGAGTCTCGCGCGCGGCCGCTCGACGACCACGTCTCGCTCCACGCTATCAGATGGTTTGTCCCGCAAGGGCAGGTTTGTCAGCTTACACGGATGAAGGCGCCGATGGCGCTCGCTTGAGCTCGGACGAACGGTCGCCGTGAGCGCCACTCCGCCGCACGGTAGAGCCATCGTCTAAACACTTCCAAAGAGCCGCCGTTACTCGCGATTTTGGGCGTGTCAGAGCTCAGGGAGAAAATTAGTGCAAGCGAAGAGGGGAGGTGATGCTTACCCTTGCCCCCTCGGCAACGAAGTTTTGATGCGCGCCGGACAAGTGCGCATTCGCGCGAAGCCCGCGTACCAAGGGACCATTTGCACTGGGTCGGAATTCTGCTTTTCGGGATGCTCATCGGTGTGCTCGGCCGCATGCTCGCTGCAGGGAGCGCCGGCACCTGGCCCGGCTCCGTGGTGAGCGGGGTCGGGGGCGCCGTGCTGGGTGGGGTCGCCGGCTACTTCGGCAGACCGTCTGCGGACGGGGAAGCCGGTTTTTTGATGTCCCTGCTCGGGGCATTCTTTATCGTAGCCATCTATCATGCCGCCATCGCGCGGCGCCGACGCGCGTGAAGTCGAAGAAGGCTCCCCATTCGTTCGACGCGACATCGAGCCTTTGCGCTCGGCTGAAAGGACGCTCGAGATGATCGGTTCAAGATGTGGCTCTCCGGGCCGCCGCGGCGCGAAGCCGGCAAGAAACCCCGCTTCTGGGGTGACGAATGCCCGCGCACGGCAGACGAGCGCGAACGCGCGGCCCTGTCGATGACCGGCTCGTCGAGCCCTGAGACTCGCATTCGCGTCGGGTATGAACTCGGCTATCGGTTCCCGCAGCCGACCCCGGCCATTCTGGCGCTGAACGTCCACTACAGTCGCGCGTCCGACATCCTCGAGCCCGATCACATCGTCATCCGCCCGAGCGTACCCGTCTCGTCCTTTCGCGATATCTACGGCAATTGGTGCAGTCGTGTCCTGGCGCCCGCTGGGCGCGTGGTCATCTCTGCGAATGGCATCGTTCGAGACACGGGCTTGCCCGACGAGGTCGCGCCCGGAGCCCAGCAACAATCGATTCAGACTTTACCGGAGGAGACGTTGGTCTTCCTTCTCGGCAGCCGATATTGTGAGACGGAGCGGCTGTTGGAATGGGCGTGGGCGCGCTTCGCTCAGGCGCCGACGGGTTGGGGCCGCGTGCAAGCCATTTGCGATTTTGTGAACGGCCACATCGCGTTCGGGTACGAGCACGCGCGGGTGACGAAGACGGCGTGGGAAGTCTTCAACGAGCGAAAGGGTGTTTGTCGTGACTTTGCGCATTTGGCGGTCACCCTATGTCGCTGCATGAACATTCCCGCACGATATTGCACGGGCTATTTGAGTGACATCGGCCTGCCGCCGCCGTACGCTCCGATGGACTTTGCCGCCTGGTTCGAGGCGTATCTGGGCGGCCGGTGGTACACGTTCGATCCACGAAACAACACGCCTCGCATCGGTCGCATCCTCATCGCGCGAGGTCGAGATGCCGCCGACGTCGCCATCGCGACCACGTTCGGTCCAAATACGCTGGAAACCTTCCGGGTTTGGACCGATGAAGTCACCGGAGTCGCGGCGTGACGCAATTCATGACCATGGGTGGCCGCGCGTTGCGGCTCCGCGTACGTACAATCAACAATTGCAAGCGAGCTGAATGAAACACCAACAAACGATGTCTGCGCCGGCCTCCTCCAAGGATTCGGACTTTCTCATCCTCGAGGGCGTCGTCACCAAGTGCAGCCGCGGCGGCTTCTACACGGTCGAATATCTTTCCGGCGAGCATCGCGGAACCATTCTGGCCAAACGAGCGGGGCGATTGAGCGTCTATCGCATCCGGATCACCGAGGGTGACCGCGTTCGAATCGAGGTCAGCCCTTACGACACGTCGCGTGGCCGAATCGTCAGACGACTGTGAGCGAGTGGAGAGCTTTCGGACCTGACGGGTCGGTGGGCCCGAGCCCATTCCCGTTCGTCCGCCGAAAAGGGCGGGTGCGCGTCCGGCGAGGCCGACCGAAGCTCGGGGTGCGTACCGTCAGAGGGCGGGCGCGTGCGGGGCTGCGCGGATGAGCGGAAGCTCGCCTTCGTCGGTGGCGCGGATCCCGGCGTAAGACCTACGTTTCGCCTGCGGTGCGCACTTGCAGTGGCGTCGAGCTCGAATGCGCCTGAGGATCGGTACAGGGTGTCCGTCCTCGTTGCGTGCCAATTCGCGCAGTGTGTGGATACCCGCTCGAGGTAGCTCGCGGTCGTTTGCCACGTCGAGCGGACGTCCCCGGCCGTGCTGCGCGTGCATCCCCCCGGATCACGGACCTTTCCGCGTGCCTCGGCGCGATGAAGCCACTCGTTCGCCGGTAGCGGTGTAGGTCGTCCCCATAGGCCCCGCGTCCGCGTGGGCTGCTCTGGGCCGCGGGGAGCGGCTCCGACGACGGCGCGTCCTCGTGTAGGAGCGTCTGCACGCCGGCGGGCGTCTGCGTGCGGATACCCGACGAGGCGGTCAAATCAAAATGTCCTTAATGGAAAGCCGACGCGCGCCGCTCGTAGTGAGTTGGCAGGGATCGTTTGGTTACGCGTAGAAGCGAGCACACGAAAGAGCACACCAAAAAATCGGTAGTGCGGCGCCTAGCCACCGGTATCCTTAAAGTGGCCATGAATACGTCCTTCGTTCGATGGAAGGTTGTTGTTGCGGCTCTCGCATGCATGGTGAACGGCTGCACGAGTCCAGTCGGCGGATCGGCGATCAGTGGAGAAACGGCGGTCGCCTCGTCGCCGCAAGTGCAGAGCTGCGTGAAACCCGGGCCGGGCTGCCCTTGCTCGCCGTCGGGCGCAGCGATCGATTGCGGCGCGGTGGACCGCAAATCCGGCAGCTACGTCACCTGTTCGATGGGAACGATGACCTGCGCGGGAGGCGTCTGGGGCGCGTGCATCGGCGACCGCATCGCGACGAAGCTCATGCCGAGCAGCACGAGCGTTTTGCACACGGCGGATTTCGGGACGGTCACCGACTGCGTCGATGATCCGTGCGATCCGGCGTGCATGAACATCGTCGATTCGCCGAACGACCTCGACGCCGGTCTCGACAGCGGCTTCGAGGCGACCGAGGCCGGGCTTTCACCCCTTCCGATCGTCAAGTCGAACGGCGTCGTTTGCACCGGCTTGGCCATCAATCCGCCCTCGCTCAATGTGACGGTGACCGGCCTCGACCCCATCGTCACGAGCCCGAGCCTCACGAACCTGACGGCAGCCTACGTGCCGCCCGATTGCCATACCGGCCTCGCCAACGCGTCATGGTCGGTGGACGCGCAGGACCTGGCGGCCATCTCAGGGGGCGTCCTCACGCTCGTCAGCGCCGTCGCAGGGCCCATCAACGCGACGGCTTACTCGGCGGGGTTCTCGGCAACGGCGGTCGTCAACGTCGTGACGAACGTCGTCGACTCGAGCCAGGTCTCCTCTGCCGTCGCGCAGCAGTTTGCGGCGACCGCCACCGAGCCGGATAGCATTCAGATTCTATATCCCTATCCACTGACCGTGTTTCCCCGCGGAATGGCCGCGCCCATCATCCAGTGGAACAATAACGGCGTTGCGGCAACCGCGGCGAAGGTCACGATTCAGTACCCTGCAACAGGGACACCCACCTACTCGGTTTCGGTGATCTTGGCCGAATCCAATCCGCCGCAAGCGGCCCTCAGTCAGGACGGCTGGGCGTACCTCGATCAGACCGCAGCAGGTCAGGATGCGCTCGTCTCGGTGCAGCGACTGGTCAACGGCGCACTTCTCCAGCCGGTGTCCGAAACCATCCACTTTGCGACGTCGCCGCTCCGCGGAAACATCTTCTACACCGAGTACGACGTCGTGGCGTGGACCGCCACGCTGAAGAGCGCCGACCCGGGCGGGACCACGCCGGCGCAAATCGCCATGCCCAATGCCGGATGCAATCCGTGCCACACGGTCTCTGCGAATGGCACGACACTGGTGACCTCCAACTGGGGCAACTACGACACGAGCGTGGCCGCGGTCAACGCCGATGGGACCCTCACCGGCCTGGCGAACATGTGGAATGCGACGACCGGGCTCGATTCGCGCGGCTTCGCCTACTCGGCGATCTCTCCCGACGGCCTCTATGCGCTTCAAGGATCGAACTGGTGGGGCAACACACTCGAGCCCACCCAGTCGGAAGGGGTATCCAAGCCGCACAACAACGGTTCGGGCCTGACCGGAGCCTACTATGCCGGCACTTCGCCGAGCGGCATACCGGTATTCACGGAAAACGATCCTACGATCGACTTTGCTTGGGGAAACTCGTCTCCCGGAGCGGGGATCAGCGGGGGCATCGGCTACAACATCGGCCCGAGCTACTCCGTCGTGTGGACGGGGTTCGTACAGCCCATCTTCACTGAAACCTATACATTTGAGACCGAGTCGAGCGACGGAGTGACCCTCGCCGTCGACGGGCAGACGATCATCAACCATTGGGTAGCCCAGGCGGACACGAAGTGGACGGGAACCGTGGCGTTGACCGCAGGCGTCAAAGTGCCCATTGTCCTCACCTACGAGAGCGTCTCGAGCACCGCGCAGGTGCATCTCCGTTGGAGCAGTGCGCACCAGCCCTACCAGATCGTCCCCGTGACGCAGCTTTACCCGGCGGTCTTGGCGCCGCACGGTCTATTGGGGACTTATTACAGCAATATTAATTTGACCGGGAGCACCGAAGTCCGCGTCGATCCGACGATTAATTTCAACTGGAATGGAGGGTCGCCCGTCGCTGGGTGGGGCGGCGACAATTGGTCCGCGGAATGGACGGGCCAGGTCCTCACCCCCTGCGCCGGAACCTACAGCTTTTGTGTTGTCGGTGACGACGGCGTGAGGCTTTGGATCGATGGCTCGGAAGTGGACAACGGCTGGGTCGCACAGGGGCCCACGCAGTACTGCAGCAGTTCCATCAGCGAAGTGGCGG
>JBEKFX010000016.1:0-75129 GCA_050013115.1 Polyangiaceae bacterium | reverse complement strand
GCGCGCGCGGCGTCCCTGCTTACGGGATAGGTGCGCGAGGACGTGCTCGACTTTGACGCGCTCGCGCAAGCGTTCGCGGCCGGAGGGCGACGCAATAAGCTTTCGGAGGCGATGTTGGAGCTGCTCATCGTGAGCGATGGCAAGGGTGCGCCCGGAACCCGCGGCCGCCGAGGTGCACTTGGCGCGCAGCGGGCACTGATCGCACGCTGTGGGATTGAACTCGACGACGTCGCCGGGGACGAACGATTCGACCTGGCCGGCGGGGCAGGTGACCGTGCGAGATCGCATGTTGATTGTGAAGTCGCGCTTTCGGAACATTTTGCCGTTGCGCGAGACCCAGGGCTTGCAGAGTACCTCGCCGCCGCGCGCGAAGACCTCGGATGCGAGGGGACTTTTGATGTACCCACGGTCGATCGACAGCTGCCCGATGACGTTACGTTCGGGACGGCGCTCGATATCGGCTTGCAGACCTGAAACGGCTTCGAGCTCGGGACGATTGGCGGGCGTGACCCCACACGCGAGAATCAGTTCCGTGTCGAGGTCGCAGGCGACGTGACCCTTGTAGCCGTTGAAGCGTTTCGACTTGCTCTTGCGACCGTGGCGCATGTCCTTGTCTTGGACCGATACGCGCCGGTCTTCCACGGTCCCCTTACGGATGCGCGGCTGATTGTCGGGCGGGTCGGGGTCGAGGTCTTGCTCGCGCAATTGCCGCAGCGTCGTGAGAGGCTCGGCGAACGGCGGTTCGCTGGCGTCGTCGCCAAATACCCGTGCGATCCATTGTTCGAGTCGGGCGAGTAGGTAGTCTTTGACCGGTGGCGCGACCAAGCCCCGGAAGTCAACGTAGATAGTTTTAGCGGTTCCGCTGTCGCTGGAACGGGGGACCCTATTGGCTCGGCAAGAACCCTCCCACGTTTGAGCACGCCCGGTCGAACGCGAAATCTATACCACGGTCCCGGTCCCAGACGATCGGGAAGTGAAGCGGGAAGTGGGTACACGGACCGGTACTGAACTGAATCGGTTTCCGTGAAGCGCTTGGCGATCGACCAGTGGCTTCGAGGCGGACCATGCCGGACCATAGCACGGTTGCTCTTGCGTTCGTGCGAAGGTCTCTCCTCTGAGGGCTGTCTCGCGGAGTTCACCGAGCCGATCTAACGCATTCGCCAGACTGCACTTCGGGTGCAACAGGAGACCCAAGTCCTTGAGGTAGGAGAATCCACGCGCCGGGCGGCATCTCCATGACCGTGACCGTCATCGCGGATGTGCGGGCAGCGAAGCGGCGCGCCTGACGCTCGGCGTGCCGGACTTGGGCACAGATTCTCCGGACTGAGCCGCCGCCCGCGTTCAGAGCCGAGCAATCCCGTTTGAGAGCTGAACGTCGGGGCGGCTGAACATTTTTCTTCCCAAGGCAAGGGCATTGGATGTAATTATCTCAACAGAGGGCAATCAATGAGTGCTGCTGCCCAAGGCTTCCCTACTCACCTCGCGGCCGAACTCACTGGGGTCACGCCGCGGACGCTTCTCAACTGGTGCACCCGAGACTTCCTGAAGCCGTCGGTGAGCCCGGGCCGGACGGGGCCGGGTGGTGAGCGCATGTACAGCTTTCGCGATCTCGTCGCGATCCGAGTGGCTGATGACCTGCGGTCGCGAGGTATCGATGTGCGGTACCTGCATTCCGCCGTCGATTACATCCGCAACCGCGAGGGACTCGAACTCGATTGCGTCCTGCCTGCCGACACGTTCCTTCTTTCCGACGGCCGCACGTTTCGCGAGGTGCAGTTCGGTCCGACGTTTGGCGAACGTGTACTCGGGGCGATGCAATTTGCACCGAGCGGCCCGTATTCGATGCTTTTCATCCCCTTCTCCAAGTTCGTGCTCGAAATCCAGACCAAGGCGCGCGCGTGCAGTCTGTCTGCTGCGGTAGCACCTCGCCCGTACCCGGCTGATGAAGAGAGGAGATGACGGCATGCCACTCGCTGACCCGCTCAAGGACCTGCTCGACCTAGTGCGCACGGCGGCGCGTGACGGCGTTGTCGAGGGACTCCAGACGCAACCGCCCGCGGGGGCCAAGCCGATGGCACCCCTTCTCGACAAGCGAGCGCTCGCGCATGCGCTCGGCGTTTCGACGGCGACGGTCGATCGCCTATGTCGTCTTCAACGCATTCCCTTCGTGCCCGTGGGCGAGGTCCGTCGCTTTGACCTGGAGGCCGTTCGCGCGGCCCTCACGGCACGGCGTGAGGAGGCCGCGGCCGTCACCCGGAATGCGCCCGATCTCGCTCGCGGTTCTCCGTTACTCGGCGGCGTGCGCCTGCTTTCGCGCGGGAAACGAGGGGCCTAGGGATGCCCCGCGAACGAACAGGGACCCTTTTTCCCCCCGGAAGGGATGGCATTTGGCGGGCGCGTATCACCACGACGCGAGAAGACGGGACGACGTGGCGTCCCCTCTACTCGCTCGGAACGACGGACAAGGCCGAGGCTCGACGCATGCTGGCCAAGCTCGTGGCAGCGAGCGAGGCGGGCGTCGATCTACCTACCCAGGCGCAGGCCACGGTGATGACGATCCGGGTGCGCGACTACGCGGAGACATGGCTTGCTCGACGCAAAGCGCTCGGCGTCGGCATGGTGAACAAGGAGCGTCGCAATCTCGAGCTCTACGTACTGGGCGCGATCGGTGCACTTCCGCTGCGCGACGTTCGTCCGTCCCAGATACGCGGCATCGTCGACGAGGCAATCGCGCTCGGGCGCAAGCGCGCGACGGTCGCGCATATCCATGGCGTCCTGCGCCGCCTCTTTAGCGCCGCTCTCGCCGATGAGCTCATCGAACAGACCCCCGTGGCCGCCGTGCGCGTTCCAAAAATGCGCGCCGTGCGAAAGGAGCGCGCGATCCTGACCGACGCCGAGTTCGCTCGGTTCATTGCCTGCGCCGAGGTGGACCTCGAGCTACGCATGCTTTCGCTCGTTGCGCGCTGCGAGGGGGGGATGAGAACGGGCGATCTGCACCGGTGGGACTGGTCGCAGATCGATCGCACGTCGTTCGCGGAGTGCATCGTGCCTCGCGCAAAGACGGGGACCCCCCAGGTGCTGGCGGTACCGAGCACGCTCGCGCCGTTTCTGCGCAGCTGGTGGGAGCGCGCCGGACGGCCGGATGACGGGCCCGTGTTCCCGGCGCGCGTCGGCAAGAGGGCAGGGGAGGAGAAGCGGCCGATGACGAGCTATGCGAAGCGGCTGCGACGGGGCCTGTTGCGCGCGGAGGTCTGGCGTTTGCCGCCGGTCGAAGTGCCGGCCACACGCTCGGGCACGCGCACAGATCTCGGCCAGCACGCGACGGGGACGAAGATGGCGCCCAACCCTCGCGACCCCCTCTACTTCGAGACAGAGGCGACGCTGCCAGTGGACTTTCATTCCTTCCGGCGTGCGTTCGCTTCAGCCCTTGCCGAAGCGGGCGTCAACGTCCAGCACGCGATGCACTTGACCGCGCACTCCGATCCGCGCGTCCATGCCCGCTATGTCATGCGAACGACGGCGATGCGGACCATCCCAGAAGCAGCCATCCCGAGGCTGCACGTCGGGGTGCTCGTGGTCGCTGCGGAGCGTGACGAATCGCCTCCAGAAGGGGGGCCCGAGGCGGCGCGAATCGTCATAACGTCTGACGATTCGCCCAAGAACGGGCTTCGCCGCTGGGAGGAAACCGCGCCAAGTTCGCGATATCAATCAACAAACTTGGCTCCGGCTGCTGGACTCGAACCAGCGACCCGGCGGTTAACAGCCGCCTGCTCTACCAACTGAGCTAAGCCGGAAAACGGAGACTACCCTCTTACCGTTCAGCCCCCCGGACCGTCAAGGTTCCCTCGACTCAGGCCGCCCCGAATGCGGCGTCGTCGAGGTCGAGCGCGGTTCGGTCCTCGTCGCCCATCAGCTTCGCTTTGTGATCCACGCCGGGCAGCACATTTCTCGCATAGTAAAGGGCCGCGCCGATCTTGCCATCGTAAAATGCGACATCGGGGTGACCGCTTGCGATCGCCTTTTTCTTTTCAATGGCGATGGCGGCTCCATCGAGCAGCATCCACCCGACCGCCGTCTCGGCCATCATCTCGAGAAATCGATTGGCATGGAGAGGGACCATGGCCACGTTGCCGGTCTGAAACCATGTGAGCAGCCGCATCGCGCTGCCCCCGAGAGCTTCCTGCGCCAGCGACAGCGTCTTGACCCCCGCACCGATCGTGGAATCGCTTGAATACTTTTGTGCAAACTGACCGACATCGGTCAAAAAGGCTTGCAGGTTCGCGCCGCCGGCCTGACCGAGCTTGCGCCCGACGAGGTCCATCGCTTGGATATGGTTCGTTCCTTCGTAAATGCTGAAGATCTTCGCATCACGGCAATACTGCTCGACCGGAAAGTCCCGCGTGTATCCGACGCCTCCGTAGGTTTGGATGGCGGTCTCGCACACACGAAAGCCTTGATCGCTGCCATAAGCCTTCACCAGCGGAACGAGGAGATCCACCTGCCCCTGGTGGTAATTGGCTTTTTGCTCCTCCTTACCGTGCATGACACGAACGCGATCGGTGTGGTGCGCCAACTTGACGGCGAGAGCACGGATGCCCTCGACCCGCGCCTTCATGTCGAGGAGCATGCGTCGCACGTCGGCGTGCTGGATGATGGGAACGCGCGGAGCCGTCGCGTCCTTCCAGTGCGCCATGCTCGACCCCTGCTTGCGCTCTTTGGCATACTCGAGTGCGTTCAAGAAGGCGCTCGACGCAACGCTGATCCCCTGCACGCCGACGGCGATGCGCGCGCTGTTCATCAGCTTGAACATCTGAGGCATGCCTTGATTCAGCTTGCCTTCGCCCCCGACCGGCTCGCCGAAGCATTGGCCCGTGTCACCGAAGTTGAGCACGCAGGTCGCCGAGCCGTTGATGCCCATCTTGTGCTCGATGTTCGCGACTTCGACATCGTTGGGCTGGCCGAGCAAACCGTCCGCCGAAGCTCGAATCTTCGGGACGATGAAGAGCGTCAGCCCCTTCGTCCCCGCCGGCGCACCGTCGACCCGCGCGAGCACGAGGTGAACGATGTTTTCTGTGAGGTCGTGGTCACCGGCTGAAATGAAGATCTTGGTCCCGCGGATCGAGTAGCTGCCGTCCGGATTGCGCGAGGCGGCGGTCTGGGCACTTCCGACGTCGCTTCCGGCTTGAGGCTCGGTGAGGCACATCGTGCCACCCCATTGGCCGCCGAACATGCGGGGACAAAATTGCTGCTTCTGCGCGTCGGTACCGAAGGCATGAATCACCTCGGCAGCGCCGATCGTCAAGCCGGAGTACATCTGAAACGCCGTGTTGGCCCCGCTCAGCATTTCTTCGATGAGCACTTGGACAGCGCTCGGCGCTCCTGCGCCGCCCCATTCCGTGTCGACGCCGATTTGCTTCCAGCCGGCTTCGTACAGGCTCTTCCACGCCTGCTTGAATCCTTCCGGGGTGATGACCTTGCCCTTTTCCAGGCGGCACCCTTGCGCGTCCCCGAGCGCGTTCAGCGGCCCGATCACTTCGCGGACCCAGCGGTAACACTCCGAGAGGGCCGTCCGGCATTCGTCGGGCCCCCAGCCTTCGAATGGCGCCTTGCCTAAGAGCTCGTCGACCCGAAACTGCTCGAACAGCAAAAAGCTGAGCTCGCGCAGGTCGGCCTTGTACCGATTGATGGCGGGAATGGGCTTGGACACAGGCGGCCTCCTCGCGTGGACCTGCTGGCGAATGAATCGCCATTCAGTCTAAGCCTCCGCGCCCCGGCGCGCTACTGTCGGGGGAAGTTGACGAGCGCGCTAAAGCTCGGCTCGCACGAGCGTGAACTTGTTGCAGAGCGATCGGTCGGTCACTTCGCGGTACGCCTTGGCCTTGACCTCGCCCTTCAGGCCGCCGACTCGCCCGTGCTCGGTGATGAAGTACATGACTTTCGCGCCGGACTCCCGCTGCTTCGTCAGCCAGGAGGTGAACGTCGCACCCGTTGATACGAACGCCGGGATATGGTTCCCGGTATAGAAGTTCTCGCCCTTCCAGTTCATCTGATACGCAACGAGGATCTCTCGAGGCGACGATCGGTCGGCGTAGTAAGCGGCGATGACCTCGTGCTGACCCCAGTGCTGGGCGGTCCTCTGCATATAGACATCGAGGCCCCAGAGCGCCCATACGAAACCGAAGGTGCACATGGCGGCCACCGCGTGTCTGCGCACGGAGCGGACAGCGATCGCAACCAACGCGACCGCGGCGATGACGCCGAATGCGGTGAGCGCGGCCGAGAAGTCGAGCGCTTCGGGCCACGGTCGCCGATAGTTGTACGTATAGAGCTGAAGGAGCCGGATGGCGCCCGGTTGATCTGCGGTTTCTCCCTTCGTAACGAGGTCGCGGGTCACGACGATCATGAGGAGCGCTCCCGCGACGGCTCCGCCCGCAAGCATGCGCGCCGTGTGCGCCTTGTTTTCTGCAGCGGGCCGGCCGGTCTCCGGTTCGCCGTCCTCGCTGCGGAATGCGTAGACGACACCTGCGATCACGGCGGCCCCGACGACGAGGAGAACGACGCCGATTGCCGTCGACGGGGGAGCAAGCGGGCTTTGTGGCGATTTGAAACCGAAGAAGGAGCCCGGCTGCGTGAGGGCGACTCCGTATACCAGCAAGGCCGCACCCGCGGCCAGCCCACCCAGATACGCAGGCAGCTTGTTGCGAGCCGCAAGCGGGCCGGCTCCGAGCATGTCGTCGAGCACGACCCCGATGAGCATCGCAATGGGCGGCACCGCAGGGAAAATGTAATGGTGAAACTTCGTGCCCATGAACGAGAAGAGCGCAAACCCGAAAAGAAACCACATGAAGAGCAGCACCGATGCGTCGGTCCGCTCCCGCGTTCGTTCGCTCGGCTCGTGCTGACCTCGAGCGAGCCACCACAAGAGCCCTAGCGGGGCCAAACCCGTCCAGGGAAAGAGGGCATAGCCGAGTTGCCAAACGTAAAACCGGAAACTCGTATCGTCGCCCTCGTTCGTATCGTGGACGTGGCTGAAGGCCCGGTTGAACATGTCATGGTAGATGAGCCGGTCGGTGAACGGAGAACCGTGGCGAACGTATTCGGCGACGTACCATGGGAGCGCCACGACGGGGACGATGAGAAATAGCCCGGCGACGACCTCGAACTGCGTGATCTCCCGAACGATACGCGTCAAGCGCGTCAGCAGTTGCTCGTCCGGCCTCGACGCGGCCAGATAAGCAAGCGTCACGAGGATGGGAAGGCCGAAGCCCGCCGGCCCCTTGCCCAGGGTCGAGATCGCAGCAAAAAACCAAGCTGCGAGATAGTAGAGTCGTCGCACGCGACGCTCACCCCAACCCATGTAGAGTGCGGCCGCGAGGGCCAGCAGCCAAACGAGGGCTTGCACACCCGGCTCGAATGCGCCAACGGTCCTCCACACCGCTGCGCCCAGCGACGTCGGTGCGGCCCCCGTCGAGTGGGGAATGAACGCGGGCAGCGTCGCGCGGCATTCTTCGTTGCCGGGTAGCCCGCAGTTGCCGCCGCCCGATCCACTGCGAAACTCGTCCCAGTGCGGACGGAAGCCTCGTGCGCCCGGGCGCCACAGAAACTCGATGTTGCGCGATAACAAATAGATGATCTGCGGGAGCGCGCAGATGAGAACGGCGCCGAAGACGAGATGCCAACCGGTGAAGCGAAAGCGTCGACCTGCGCCCGTGACCTCGTAGGCGCGCGCTTCGAGGCCTTCGGGGGTACGCAGTCCGATCATGACGAGCCCGAGGCAAGCGGTCATCGCCGCGACGAACGGCATGTCCGTCATGGTCTGATGCGCCAGCAAATACCAGTCGGGCATCGTCGCGAGAACGAGGCTGCCGAGGAACGCTGCACGGGGCCCGAAGGACTTCGCGGCGCCTTTGTAGAGAAGGTACATCGCGAGGATCGTCAAGAGCACGATTGGCGCTCGGACAGCCCATTCCGGGTGCATCGTGGGCATCGTGCCGTTTCCGACGAGCATCTTGTCGGGCTCGTAATGAACGCCGAGCGTCGCCATGGCGATGGCTTGCATCCACATGTCCAGCACGGGTTTGCTCCAGAACCAGCCGTCTTGAGCCCACCAGAGGCTGATCCAGTCGTCGCGCGCCAGCATTTCGCGCGCGACCTCGCCGTAGTGGGTCTCCCACGGATCCCAGAGGGATGACGTGCCCATGAAAGGGAAATAGAGACCGGCCGCGATGGCCACCACCCAGAATCCGTATCGCTTCCACAGGGGGCCCTGGGCGTCGACGTCCCACGTGCCGAGCCGGACCCCGACATCGAACGTCGTCGCCACCGAGGCAAGAAACGCCGCGGTGATGACGAGTCCCCAGACGACTGGCGGAAGTGCGACGCCCGCTTGTGCGAATCCGAGAGACAGACAGAAGAGAAGCCAGGACACCGTACACGCGGCAAGTGGGCGCGCGAGTGCGCGCCATGTCGTCGAAGCGGTCACCCGCTCGTCCGGGTCGTCGAAGGTTCCAAGCAGATCCATGACGCCCCAGGACGCGATGGCGACGAGGAGCGTTCCGATCGGCACGCCCCAGCGCAGCTGACCGTCATGGCCCATCAAGACGAGCGTGAGCAGCGAAGCGATGCCCGCCGTAGCTCCTCCGCGAACGAGTCGCAGTGGATTGCCAGGTCTAAAGATGGGCGGCGCGCTCGGCTTCTCCGCGCCGGTCGATCCGGTCCCGTTGCCCGTTTCTAGCCTGGACGGCTGCGGGGCCGGCCGTGCGTCGACCGCATCGGTCGGCGCCGGCGGCAGTTCCTTTCCTGCGGATGTCGTGCCTTGCGGCTCCATCATGTGCACCACGAATGAGCAAAAAAAGAGGAGCGCGGCTCCGACCCAGACGACCGCCGGCAGAGCGGGGCCGACATCGAGGTCGCTTGCTCGGAGAGCCACGTTGGCGAGGACAAGGATGGTTCCGCAGACCGTGAGGGTGCGTCGTGTGGACGCCAGGGATTCGGGCGTCGACCCGAAGGCCGCGTGGAGCCCGCCGTCGCGGGCCGGCTCGCTGATCTGGGGTTCACTCATGTCCAAGCTGTCGGAAAAGGCGGGGGGTCGGATGGCGCCGGACGGACCGCGCCCGACGGATTAGCAACTTTAGGACTGCGGCACTAGGGCTTCATCGCCTGTGTGCGACAGTCACCCGATGGCCCCATCTGTCGGACAGCCCGGTTTACGCGCTCCGGCGGGAGCGTTCGAGCTATGGAGCTAAAGCTCGTCCGCCAGCTTGCGCGCGTCCGCGAGCCTTGAACGCGCCGACAACAGCGCTTGCCGTTGCGACTGAGCCTCTTCGACGACCTCCACCGGGGCGCGATCGGCAAAACCCGGCGATCCGAGCTTCTTGTCGATGCCCGCCAGCTCCTTGTCGATTTTCTGGAGCTCGCGCTCGATTCGCACGCGCTCTCCGCCGGGATCGACGAGTCCTTTGAGCCTCACGAGCACTTCGATGGGCCCCTGCGGCGTCGGTACGACTGCGACCGCCCAACCCGATTCTCGCGGCGCACCGATGGCGTCGAACGCAGGTTGCTCCGAAGTCTTGACGAGCGCGCGAATCGCCGGCGCATGCCCACGGAGGAAAGCGAGCACCTCCGGGCTCCCCGCGCGAATCGCGGTTGCGACCTCGGCCTTCTTGTCCACGTCGCGCTCGCTTCGGATTGTCCTCGCGGCAGAAACGACGCCCTGGAAGATCGCCATCGATGCGTCCACCTCGGGATCCTGCCAGGCACTTTCCTCGGCCGGGGTGGGGTACGGGCCGAACGCAATGGTCGCGCGGCGCGATGCCGGGCGGGGTACGCGTTGCCAGAGCTCTTCCGTGATGAACGGGGTCAGCGGGTGCATGAGTCGCAAGCTCGCCTCGAGGACGTATGCGAGTGTTTTCAGCGTTTCGGGCACCGCGTACGGGTGGGCGAAGGCGCCGTCGACTTGACGCCTCAGGATGGGTTTGGCGAGCTCGAGGTACCAGGAGCAGAAGTCGTTCCAGAAGAAGCGGTAAATGGCCTGAGCGGTTTCATCGATTCGAAAGTCCCTCAGGCCCGCGTGGGCAGCGTCGCATGCAAAGGCCAGCCTGGACCGAATCCAGCGGTTGAAAAAGACCTCGAGGCCGGCCGACGGGCCGCCATTGGCCGTCGTCTCGCGGGGCGCGCCGTGGCCGGGCATCGAGCTGGAGGTCCGAGGCTCGTCGGGCCAGCGAAAGTCGCCCAGAAGGTCGAGCGACAGCCTCGTCGCGTTCCAGATTTTGTTCAAAAAGTGGCGATTTCCCTCGATGCGTTTGGGGGCGAGGGCGATGCGCTTATTGCTGGGCGGATACGTGGCAAGGGTCCAGCGCACGGCATCGGCGCCGAACGCCGGGAAGCCGGAACCCATGGCCGCCGCCGAAGGGTACGCCTTCTTGAACTTTGCAACGGCCTCTTCCCGGGGCGCGCCAGGCAGCGTCTTCGCCGCCATGTCGGCGAACGTCGCGCCGCTCACGAGATCGAGGGGGTCGATGACGTTGCCCTTGACCTTGCTCATCTTGTCGCCGCTCTCGTCCGTCACGAGACCGTGCAGCAGGATACGTCGAAAGGGCACCGCGCCCATGAAGTGCAACCCGAACATCATCATTCGGGCGACCCAGAAGAAGAGGATATCGTAGCCGGTCTCC
This sequence comes from Polyangiaceae bacterium, assembly GCA_050013115.1. GTDB lineage: Bacteria > Myxococcota_A > Polyangia > Polyangiales > Polyangiaceae > Palsa-1150. The sequence goes on along the minus strand of JBEKFX010000016.1, from coordinate 64,456 downwards.
AGGTCGCTGGCTGGATAGAACTTCTGGAGCGCGTCGGTCCCTTCGGGCCAACCGAGCGTCGAGAACGGCCACAGGGCCGACGAAAACCATGTGTCGAGAACGTCGGGGTCCTGCGTCCACCCTGCGCCGCACTCCGGAGGCCGCTCGCGGGCCACGCGAATCGCGCCGTCGGGACCGTGCCACGCTGGAATCTGATGGCCCCACCAGAGTTGGCGAGAAACGCACCAGTCCTGGATGTTCTCGAGAAAATGATTGTACGTCTTGGTCCATTCCGCGGGAAGAATCGAAGTTTCTCCGGAGCGGACGGCCTCCAGAGCCCTGCCGGCCATCGCGGTCATCCTGAGAAACCACTGGGTCGAGATCATCGGCTCGACGATGCCGCCCGATCGCGAGCAGCGTGGAAGGGTCAAGGTGTGGGGTTTTGCGCCTCGCGCCAGGCCCTTCTCCTCGAGCGCCTTCTTGACGGCCCGGCGCGCTTCCTTGCGATCGAGGCCCGCAAAGCGGCCGGCACCCGCGTTCAGGGTGCCGTTTGGGTTGAAGATGTTGATCTCCTCCAGGCCGTGCCGCTTCCCGGTCTCAAAGTCGTTGAAATCGTGCGCCGGGGTCACCTTGACCGCGCCGGTCCCGAACTTCGGATCGACGAGGATCTCGTCGGTGATGATGGGCAGCGTCCGATCCACGAACGGGTGGCGGAGGCGCCTTCCATGGAGCCTGCGATAACGCTCGTCGTCCGGATGCACGGCGACGGCCGTGTCTCCAAGCATCGTTTCGGGACGCGTCGTCGCGACGACGATCTCGGCGCTGCCGTCTTCGAGTTCGTATGCAAACTGGAAGAGCTCGCCGTTGGCACCTTCCTCGTTGTCGACCTCGAGATCGCTGAGCGACGTCATGCACTCTGGACACCAGTTGATGAGGCGCGTCGCGCGGTACATGAGCCCCTGCTCGTAGAGCCGCACGAACGCCTCCACGACCGCCCGGCTGAGGTCCGGATCCATCGTGAATTTGGATCGGGACCAATCCGCGCTCGCACCCAAAACCTGCTGCTGCTCGAGAATGCGGTCGCCGGTTTCGCGTCGCCATTGCCATACCCGATCGACGAAGGCCCGACGGCCGAGGCTGAGCCGCGTCGTTCCCTCGCGGGCGAGTTGCCGTTCGACGACGAGCTGCGTCGCGATGCCTGCATGGTCGGACCCAGGCTGCCAGAGCACGTTGAAGCCGCGCATCCTGTGCCATCGGACGAGCGCGTCTTGCAAGGTCGTAAAGAGCGCATGGCCCATGTGGAGAGAGCCGGTGACGTTGGGCGGCGGCATCGGCACGACGTAGACGGGGCGCGCGTCGGCCTTCGAGGCGGTCGACGTGAAGACACCCTGTTCGAGCCAAAAGGCGTACCAGCGCGGTTCGACGATCGCCGGATCGTACGGCTGGTCGAGAGCGGGCGCAGACATCGGAGCAGAGTCCGTCATCGGAGGCACGGCTTTAGCGCGTCTCGGTCGACACCTCTACTCGCCGGGGCGCCCATTCACTCGAATGGCGGTCCACCGCTGAGCGCAGGATCGGGCCTGGAATCGACGTGCAGAGGTAAAGCGCCGGTCGGGCTGGGGTCGACGCATCGATGTCAATGGTGTGAGCGCCGATCGGCGCGCCATCTTACGTCGTCTTGTCAGGCGACGGGTCGGGCGGCGTCTCGCCGTGTCCGCGGTTTGCCGTCTCGCTCGCCGCGGGAGTCGGCGGCGGTATGTCGGTGGGGGACTTGTCGCCGGCGGTTGCGGAGACGTCCTTCTGGCGTCGCAAGACGCGTCGCGCCTCCTCGAGAGAAACGCCAGCGATGAAATAGGCGCGCGCCGCTGCGCCAATTGCCATGGTCCCGCTGAACGCGACGCCCGCGGAGATGACCGGGCCCGCCGCAGGCGCGATGACCTTGAGGACGGCACGGACGGCCTCCCGGAGGAGGAAGGCGAAGCCGACGTTGGCTCCCAGGCTGGCAAGAAACTCCGTCGCCCCGCGCCGATCGAGCGACCGGCCCGCAATCCAGGCAATGGCTGCGACGAGTGCCCCCTGCAACGTCGTCAGCGGAACGATGTCGGCGAGAGGAATGGGGGCCGCCGCTATCCCTGCACAAAGCGCGGCCGTCGCCCGAGTGAGGGTGTTGGCGAGGTCCTCTTGAACCGCTCTCGCACGCGTCACGCGCGCGAGCTCGGCGCGGCCCGAGTCGGGCATTTGACGGAACATGGCCACGGCGAGATCGTCGATTCGCCAGCGGTCGTCCGCGCGCAGCGAACCGTCGGGGCGCCATGACATGTAGGCCGAGACCCCCAGCGTCGTCGTGTGACGTGGCGCGAGGCGAGGTCGGAGGTCGATCTTGGCGGCCAGAGCGATCTCCGCAGCAGCGACGTGTCGGAGCTTCTCGTCGACGTCGACCTCTGGTTCGCGGGCGGACGCGTGAAGCCGTATGGCCTTGGGCTCGAGGAGGTCGCAGTGGGTGACGACCACGATGAGGGGAGGATCGACCTTGTGCGCGCGCCGAATTTCGTCGTACACGCGTTCGAGCGCGAGGAGGTCGTTGTCGACCGCGGCATCCACTTCGCTCGCCTTGGCGACGAACACGACGAGATCTGGCGGCTTGCTGCGCAGCTCGACGGCGATCGAATCGAGCGCGGTTCGGGCGTCGTCGCCTTCGGCCGGCGCAGAACCCTCTTGCACGCCACGGGTGTCGAGAATCGACATCGCGCCCCCGTTGCGCTCGTAGTCGTACCATCGTCCGCGGCCCGTTTGTGCAGTCACATGTCCCAATTCGGCGACCTTGGCGCCGAACAAGGCATTGACGAGCGACGACTTGCCCGCCCCCCGACGTCCGACGAGCACGATTGCGGGAGGTCGCTTCTCGAGCACGACGGTCCGGAGCGTCGCGATTCGACCTCGGAGGTCTTTCGCGATCTCGACGGGCAGGCGGTCGAGCAGCTCTTCGAGCCGCTGGATGGTACGTGCCAGCATCTTCAGCGCTTGGTCCTCGGAGGACATTTTCTTGCGCTCAGTGTGACACGCGATAGAGAAGAGCGTCGGCTCAGCTCTCTTTCGTGAGCCGCGCGATCTCTTCCTTGATCAGGGTCTCTGCGAGCGGCGGCACGACTTCCCAGACGACGCGCTCGATCACCTGCTTGGACAGCGCCAGCACGGCTTCCACTTGGGCCGGTGTGAGACCGAGCTCGTCGAGCTTGCCCGCGAGGTATCCGTTGGCTGCCGCCACGGGCGCGCCGACCGACTGTGCGCCGCCTAGTGGCGATGCCGCGGTCGGCCCATGAGCTGCCGGGCCGACGTCGGGAGCGGCTGCGGGGGCCGACGTCGGGGGCGCCACGAAGGCCGACGGGCGGCTCGGCGGAGCCGGATGCGCCGGTTGCGCCGCCGCAATGCCCGACGGCGCAGTGCGCGCGAAGGGCGGGCTCGCAGACACGCCCGGCGTCAAGGCCGAGGGGCCGCCCTCGAACGAGAGGGTTTGGGACCGCTGGGCCTGCCACGGCTTGGCCGCGGCCCCCGCGACAGCCGTGGCCGGCGGTCGGGGAACTCCAGCAAAAGGCGTCGCAGTCTGCACCGGGGGGGCGGCCGCGGCAGCCGCCGGGGACGTCATGGGCAAAGGGGCGACAGCCGAGCGAGCGACTTCCCTGGCGACGATGGCCTTCTTCACCTTGTCGATGAGCACCTGCGTGTCGAATGGCTTGTCGATCGAATCATCGACCCCCGCGTCTCTGCCTCGGTTGGCGTCATAGGGGTTGTATCGACTGGCCATCATGACGAGCGCGACGCGCGCATTGCGGGATCGAACTTCCTTGGCCAGCGCGTAGCCATCTTCGTCGAGGGAGGTATCGATGACGGCAACGACGGGCTCCTCGCTCAACTTCGCGAGTGCGCCCGCCGCTCCGTCCGCGCTCACGACGCGGAAGTCTTCCCCCGCGAACGTAATCTCGAGAACCTTGCGCATCGTTGCGCTGTCGTCGACGGCCAGCAAATTTTTGGGCACGTGGCTTTTCTCCAGCGAGGCCGATTGTGCGGACCTGGAGCGCAGGGTGTCAAGGCGGCGCTTCGCCGTCCCCCCGCTCCGTCGTCAGCGCCGGCATGCGCAATCGACGCCGGTAGGCCCCACACGTCCATACGCTTCGTACGAAAAGGTGCGCCGCAGGGAGCGCAGGCAAGGGCAGTTGCCCCAAGGACCGCACGTGCGGGCCGCCCGCGGGTCCGCATGGATCGCGAGCAGGGGCAGTCGCCCGCACGGAGTGCAGGGGCGGGGTGCGTTGGGCCGCCACGGCGCGCAAAGGGCGGGCGTCACGTCAGGTGGCCCGTACGGAGCGCAAGGGCAGGCGGGGCGTCACGTCAGGTGGCCCGTACGAAGCGCAAAGGGCGGGCGGGGCGTCACGTCAGGTGGCCCGTACGGAGCGCAAGGGCAGGCGGGGCGTCACGTCAGGTGGCCCGTACGAAGCGCAAAGGGTGGGCCGGGGCGTCACGTCAGGTGGCCCGTACGAAGCGCAAAGGGCGGGCGGAGCGCAGGGAACGGCCGCGCGGAAGACGTTTCAGCGCGCCGCGAGCGCACCTTCCTGTGCCCGCAAGCGGTCCAACTCTTCGACAATCTGTTCGCGAAGCCCGTCGGCTGTATCGCCCGATGCGGTGAAACGCTCGAGTGCGTCGAGGAGGGTCCTCACGATGGCCGACTGGGCGCGGAATGCAGCGGCTGCGCGCAATGACACTTCGTCGAAGGCTCGGGGTGCGCTGAGACGCGGGATCGTCATGCGTGGCTCCGGAGCGCGAAGACGGCGCCGCAACGGCGCGGCGAACCGCCGAGGTTCACGGTGGGAGAATGGATTGAGCGAGCGGCTTTGACCACACTACCTATTTTCGACTCCGTTGCAATAGTCCATCTCAAGAGTTCTTCGTTTTTTCCGTCGGACCGAAGAAGCGCGGGCAAAAAGATGCTCGGCTTCAGACCCCGCGGTAGATGCTCGACGCAAGGGGTCGAAAAAATTGGGCCAACCAAGAACGCGCGTATCGGCCGCCACGGCCGGCCCACTCGATCGGGTCCTTCGATCCGTCTTCGGAGTGAGCTGGGGAAAGGCACGCGCCTGGATTGGTTCGGGCAAGGTGCACGTTGGGGGTGCTGTCGCGACCGAGCCGACGTTCCGCGTCGCTCGGGGAGACGAAATTGAGGTCGACGAGGGCGCACGAAGGCCGCGCCCAATCGAACTCGTGGATGCTCAGATTCTTCATGTCGACGCGCACGTCGTCGTCGTTCTAAAGCCGTCCGGGTTGAGTACGGTCCCCTTTGACGATCGCGACGTGGACACACTCGACGCGCGTGTTCGCTCGTGGCTCGAACGAAGGAAGCTCGTGCGCCCGAGTTCGCGTCCGAATCTTGGGGTCGTTCATCGGCTCGACAAGGAAACCAGCGGCGTGGTCGTGTTCACGCGAACCTGGCTCGCCAAACAAAGCCTTGCTGGCCAGTTCCGCCGTCATGCCGTGCTGCGCCGATACGTGGCGATTGCCCATGGCGAGGTGCGGGAGAGGACCCACCGCAGCTGGCTCGTCGAGGACCGCGGTGATGGCCTGCGCGGCTCCGTTCGCGGCACGCCCGGGTCGAATGCCCGCGAGGCAATCACCCATGTGGAGCCGGTCGAGCGACTGCCGGGCGCCACGTTCGTTTCCTGCCGACTCGAGACTGGACGAACGCACCAGATTCGGATCCACTTGAGCGAATCGGGCCACCCGATCGTTGGTGAAAGGGTCTACGTCCGAGGCTATGCGGCGGCGCGGATCGAGGCGCCACGCCTGATGCTCCACGCCATCGAGCTCGGTTTCCTCCATCCGGTCACCGAGCAGACGATGCAGTGGGAGGTGCCGATGCCAGAGGACATGGCCAAGGTCATCATCCGGCTGAAGCGCGGGGCCGGCCGAGCCCGTGGTGACGATGGCGAGGCCGGCTGAAGCGCAGGATCAGCGGAGCTCCGTGGTGACGATGGCGAAGCCGGCCGAAGCGCAGGATCAGCGGACCTCCGTGGTGACGATGGCGAGGCCGGCCGAAGCGCAGGATCAGCGGAGCTCCGTGGTGACGATGGCGGGGCTGCGGCCGGCCCCGTGCGGACTTCGAAGCGCCTTGGTGACCATGGTCCTCGCGGCACTCACGGCCTGTGCGACCCTGGCCGGGGCGGCCGGGGCGACGTGTGGCGCGGCGAGCGATTGCCAGGATTCCATGCAGTGCCTCTATGCCATCGGGGCAGGCTGCGACGCGCAAGGTCATTGCGGCGTTGCCGCGAGCGAATGCATCCCGGACGCGTCGAACCTCGTCTTGTGCGGCTGCCCCGGAGCCGTCACCGACCTGTCGTGCATCAGCAGCTCCGCAGAGCTCACGCAGCCGACCGCGACGGGGCTCGCGTGTGTCCTTGACGGCGGTGGAGATGAATGAGCCGGGCGACGTCGACGGCGCCCGGCTCGCTCCTATGGCTTTGGAGTCGAGAGGGGCGCTGAGAGGAGGTCACCTTCCGTGGGCGCCTGCAGGCGAGCAAGAATCGCCCGCCATGGCCGCCGTAAAGTGCTAAATTGATTCGGGCGCGATGCCAGACCTCAGCGCCCGGGCTCGCCAAGTCCTCTATCACTGCGTCACCGAATATGTTGCGACGGGGGAGCCGGTCGGCTCGCGTACCCTTGCGAAGAAGTCCGGCATGGATCTCTCGCCGGCAAGCATCCGGAACGTTCTTGCCGACCTCGAGGAGCTGGGATTCTTGCGGCAACCGCACACGAGCGCCGGTCGGGTCCCGACCGACTCGGCGTTTCGGCTGTTCATCGACGCGTTGATGCACGTTCGCGCACTGGCGACCGAAGAGGAAGAGGCGATTCGGTCGACGTTTGCATCCCTCGAACCCGGCCAGAACGTGATGCGAGAGACGGGCAAGCTCTTGTCCGAGCTCACGGGGACCGCGGCGGTCGTCCTGGCGCCGCGGGCCGAGACCCTCGTGCTTCGACAGCTTCGGTTCATTCACACTGGCTCCGAAGAAGTTCTCGCCGTGCTCCTCATGAAAAACGGGACGGTGCAAAATCGCTTTCTTCGCGTACAGATCACCGACAGCGAGCTCCAGCGCATCCACAATCTGCTGGACGACGTCGTCGAGGGGCGCACCCTTGGCGACCTTCGCGAGCTTTTCGAACGGCGTCTGCAGTCGGAGCGTGTTCAACATGACGAGCTCCGTCGACATGCGTTCGAACTCGGGGGCGCTGCACTGGAGGAAGCCGTCGTCGGCGAGACGGACCTCGTCATCGAGGGCCAAGATCGTCTCCTCGAGAAGCCGGAGTTCGATGACGCGACGCACGTGAGGCAGCTCGTGACCGCGCTCGATGCCCGTGAAAAGCTCATCAAGCTCCTCGACTTGGCGATGCAAGCCAAGGGCGGACACGTTGCCGTTGGAAAGGAGGTTGGCGACCTCGGCGGCGCTCAGATCGCGATCGTCGGGGTGCCGTATACTGCGCATGGCCAGACGGTCGGCACGGTCGGCGTGATTGGGCCAACTCGCATGGATTATCCCCGCGTGCTGCCTCTCGTCGCCGCCACCGCAACAGCGATGAGCGAGTTCATGGAGCGGGCAGAAGGCGGCAAGAAAGAGCCCGAGGAGCACTGATACGATGTGGGGTCCTTCCATGTCGCATTCCCCGCCGGACCTCCCCGGCGCGCAAACGACCGACTCTCCGATCGATCGTGCCCTCACGCTCCTTCTCGCAAACGAATTCGAAGCCGCCCTCCGTTGGAGCGCCGCAGTCGTCGAACGAGACGCCTCGATCCCGAGCGCTCTTGTCATCACCTGCCGCCTTCTCGAGCACATGGGACGCACCGAGGCGGCGATCGAAGGCTTCGAGCTCGCGGTGCGGCGTGCCGTCGACGCTGGGAATTTACCTCTCGCCGTCGCGGCCATCGCCGATCTGAAGGAGCTTGGCGTCGACATCGATCGGCACCTCGACGGGTTGGCGGCGGCCTTCTGCTCGGGCTCGCCGCGCCTGCAAGAAAGCGAAACCCCGCCTCCTCCGCTGCCGAACTTCGAGGGATTTCAACCTCTGAGCTCATTTCTGACGGGCCCCGCCCTCACCTCCAAGGCCACGCAAATCCTGCACGCGGCGACCCGCGAGTACGATGACGCTGCGGGGAGCGAGCTGCCGCTCGTTGCCCCGCTGCCGCTCTTCAGCGCCTTGTCGAAGGACGCGCTGCGCGATCTCGTGGGCGCGTTCGAAATGATCACGGTCCCAGCAGGCGAGCCGATCATCGCGGAGGGCGAGGAGGGCGAGGAGGCCTACATCGTGGCGCGCGGCGAGCTCGAAGTGAGCCACGACGACATCGACGGCGGACCGCGGCTCGTTCTCGCGCGGTTGGTCAGCGGTGCCCTCTTCGGAGAAATGGCGCTTCTTTCACGCGCTCCGCGGGCGGCGAGCGTCGTTGCAACCCGCCCCTCGATCCTCCTCGTGGCCACCCGCGATGCGCTCGAGCAAGTCGCCGAAAGACGACCCGAGGTTGCGGTGGAGCTTGCGGCGCATTGCCGCCGTCGCATGGTCGCCAACCTCGCGCGCACCTCACCGGTCCTCATTTCCGTTCCTCCCGAGGAACGGAGGACGCTGGTCGAACGCTTCGAGACGCGGATTTACGAGCGCGGCGACAAGCTCGTGGTCGAGGGCGAAGAGGCCCAGGGGCTTCATCTCGTGGCGTCCGGCGAGGTGGCGGTCGTGGCCCACGAGAATAACGAGTCGGTCGTCCTCGCGGCGCTCGGCGCGGGGGAAACCGTCGGCGAGGTTGCCCTCGTCCTACGCCGCCGAGCCAATGCCGACGTCATCGCCGCCCATCCGACGGTTACGCTCTTTTTGCCGCGTGAGGAGTTTCTTGCCCTCGTCCAAGATCATCCGACGATCTTGCATGGCCTGTACATGATGGCCGTTCGGCGCGACGACGAAACGACGATGGCGCTCGATTCGGCCCCCGCAGCGCTCGCGGACGACTACGTGCTCCTCTGACGGGGGAGCGCATTGTCCACGCACGCCGAGGCCCCGAGGAACAAGGACGGCAAAGGCGCCCGTGGGCGACCCCGGAGATCGATCTCGCGGGTGCCGGGCTCGAGTGGACTTGACCGGCCGCCGACCATTGAGTACGCCCCATCGCCAATGCGCACCACAGTCCGTAGCCTGCTCATCGCCGCGCTGGCGATCGCCCTTTCGCTTCTCGACCGAACCGCTGCGGCCCAGATGAAAGTCGCGGTTGTCGACTTGCAGCGAGCCGTCATGCAGACTGAGGATGGGTTGCGCGCCCAGGCGACGCTGAAGAAGCTGTTCGACAGCCGCCAGCAAGAGCTGAACAAGCGCCAGACCGAGCTCCAGAAGCAGAAGGAGGACATCGACAAGCAGTCGAAAGTCATGTCCCAGGTCGCCATCCAAAAAAAGGTGGACGACTGGCAGAAGCAGATGGTCGAGCTCCAGACGACGTTCGTCGAATACAATAAGGAGCTCGAAAAGAAGCAAAAGGAGCTGACGGACCCCATTTTCGAGCGCGTGCTCGGCGCGATCAAGCGGATTGCGGGCACCGATAGCTACGATCTCATCGTCGACCGTGCCGCGGTTGCCTTCTCACGAGGCGATCTCGACTTGACCGATCGCATCATCCAGGTTGCCAATGGGACGCCGATCGGTCCGGCCGCCGGCGCCGGAGGTCCTCCCGCCAGCGCTCCGAGGCTCACGCCGCCGAGCACGGCTGTAAGGCCGTAGTGTGACGTGGGACGGAGTCGTCCGGCTCCGAGGCGAAGCACTCCAAGCGCTTGCCGCACGGCACGGCGGACGTGTCGTCGGGAGCCCGACCGAAGCTCCGGTTTCGATCGTCGCACCCGATCGCGCTCAATCGGGCGATCTTGCCCCGCTCTTGTCGGCACGGTTCATTCACTCGGCTCGGATCGCGGCGCGCTCGGGCGCGGTGCTGCTCGTCGGAGAGGAGCTTTCTTCTCGGGTTCCACATGCGGTCGCATCCTGGATCCATGCGCACCCGGTTTGGGCCATGGCCGAGCTGCTCGATGATGCGCTTGTCCCCGACGCGGCTTGTGTGGTGGGGGCGGGGGGGGTCGTCGACGCCAGCGCGGTGATCGGGCCGCGGGTCGTCGTCGGTCAGCGCGTTTGGATTGGTGCGGGCGCCGTCATCGGCTCGCCAGGCTTCGGCTGGGCACGGGGGCCGGGAGGAGCGCTGCGTCGGGTTCCACAGCTTGGCGGCGTCTTCATCGGCGACGACGTGCACATCGGTCCGCTGACGACGATCGACGCGGGCACTCTGTCACCGACCCGAATCGGCCGGGGCGCGAAGCTCGACGCCCATGTTCATGTGGCTCACAACGTGCACATCGGCGAGCATACAATCGTCGCTGCGCAGTCAGGGTTCGCCGGCTCGGTCCGGGTGGGCAACGACGTCCTCGTCGGCGGTCAGGTCGGCGTCGCCGACCACGTCGTCGTGGGCGATCGGGCTCGCATCGCCGCCAAGAGCGGGGTCATCGGCGATGTTCCCGCCGGCGCCACCGTCGCAGGATACCCAGCGGTCTCGCGGACCCGCTGGCTTCGTGCCCTCGCGATGCTCTACCGGGAGCTTCGGGGATGACCTCTCCGCCTTCGAGCCCATGCGGGGCCTTGAGAGCCCGTCGGAAACATGACTCCATCTGCGCTTGGTCAGACGAAAGCGGTCCGAGCATGACCTCGGAACATGTCGAGGGCCAGCGGTGAGCGCGAGCGGTGCGCTTGATATCGACCGAATCCTTCGGATGCTCCCGCACCGATGGCCATTCGTTCTCGTCGATCGGGTGACACAAGTCATTCCGGGTGAACGGATTCGGGGACACAAATGCGTGACCATGAGCGAGCCATGGTTCCTGGGTCACTTTCCCGATCGACCCATCATGCCCGGTGTTCTCATCATCGAGGCCCTGGCGCAGATCGGGGGGATCCTCGCATACATGAGCCAGCCGTTCGATCCGTCGGATTCGCTCGTCTACCTTCTCGGCGTCGACCGGGCGAAGTTCCGTCGTGTCGTGACGCCCGGCGACCGGGTGGATCTCGAAGTGTCGACGGCCCACCGCCGATCCGGCGTTTGGAAGCTCCGGGGCGAGGCCTCGGTCGAGGGGGCGATTTGTGCGAGTGCCGAACTCTTGACCGCTGTGGTCGACAAGGCTCGGTGAGTCGTGGCGCGGGTGCATGACGCAGCGATTGTCGATCCGCGCGCCGAGCTCGCCGAGGACGTCACGATCGGGCCCTATGCGATCGTCGGAGCGGGCGTTGTCGTCGGGCATGGCTGCTCGCTCCGAGCTCATGCGGTGATTGATGGCCCGACCGTCCTCGGCGCCAACTGCGTCGTGCATCCGTTCGCCGTCATCGGAGGAGAGCCTCAGGCCAAACGCCGGAGCGCGTTGCCTCCGCGGCTCGAGATCGGCGACGACAACGTCTTCCGCGAGCATGTCACAGTTCACGGGGGAACCGATGGTCGGTCGACCCGAATCGGTTCCGGAAACCTCTTCATGGTTGGCTCCCACGTTGCACACGACGTTGTGGTCGGCTCCAACTGTGTCTTCGCCAACGCCGTTCAGCTCGCCGGGCACGTGGTCATCGAAGACTGGGTCACGTTCGGAGGCTTGAGCGGCGTGGTTCAGCGCGTCCGGGTGGGCCAAAGCGCGTTCGTAGCGGCGGCGTCAGCTTGCGAGCGTGACGTGCCTCCCTTCGTCGTGGTCCAAGGGGATCGCGCGAAGGTGCGCGGCGTCAACGTCGTCGGTTTGCGCCGCCGAGGCGTTCCAGAGTCGAGTATTTTGGCGATCGAGCGCGCGGTACGCACCCTCTTTCTTTCGGACGCGACGCGCGTCGACGCCATTGAAGCACTCAGCCTGGACGGCGATCCCTGGGTGCAGAAGCTCGTGACGGCAGTGAAAGCCCGCGCGCCCCACTGATCGCACCCGACCCGCGAAGGCAATGCCCGTCGGGTGTGCCAGCGCGGCTCGGCTCAGGGGTTCTGGCGGTTGCCGTTGGCACCGCCGAGCATGTCGTCGAAGACGCGTTCAAATTCGTCGTCGGCCCCAACGGCCGCGGCTCGCGACGATTGCTGCCTTGGTTCCGCCTTCTGCAATCGCCGGATTCGCTCCTGCACGTCGCGGAAGGCCGGGATCAGGCGCGCCGTCCGTTGGAAGTGGTCCAGCGCGTGCTTGACCATCTTCTTTGCCTCGTAGGCGGCACCGATTTCGTAGCACAGGGCCGCCTCTTGGTCCTTTGTCCGCTCCGGAGACTGAAGTCCACGGCTGAATGCCTCGATTGCCTCGTTGAGGCGCCCGCGCTCGAGCTCAAGCATGCCGATCATCGAGTGGCAGACGCAAGCGCGCTTCGTGTCCCGTGCGGCAAGCTCGAATTCACGGAGCGCGTCTTCGACCAACCCCATCTCCTTGTACGCGACGCCGAGGTCGTAGTGGCTTTGCGTGTCCTCGATCCCAATCTGCAGCGCCACCCCGGCCTTGAACTTGGCGAAGACCTCTTCGACGTCGACCTGTTGGGTGGGTACCGCGAATGCGGGCGACGAACCCTCGGTCGGCTCGTCCAGCCCGTCGAGCGCGGACAGAGAAATGGCGATGTCGATCTTGCGCTCCTGTGCGGAGGCCGCGGCCGGCGACGGGCGCGTGCCCGAATCGCTGTATGCGCTGCCCTCCTGCATCTCGAGCTCTTCCAGGCGATCGTGAAGCAACGGATGGTTCGGCAGACGCGCCAGCTGCTCTTGCAAAATCGTCCGGGCATCTTCGAAAAGTCCTCGCGAGGCGAAAAAATCGGCCTCTTCGAGGGCAGATTCGAGCTCGGGAATCCCCCGAGGAGGGCCCGCCGGTCGGGCCATCGCCGCTTGTCGGCGGGTGGCGTCTTCGTCGAGCGGAAAGCTCGGGAGCGGCGAATCCATGAACGGGTCGTCGATGGAATCGATGATCGTGGTGGCCGCCGGTATCCCCGCTTCCGCCGCGCGCTTTGCGACCTCGACGCCAACGTCGGCGTACGAGCGAAGTGCGACGTCTTCGGGACCGATCTCTTCGAGATCGTACGAGGGCAGGGGAGCTTCGGGGTCGCTGAGGCTCGATGGGTGTGCTTTGAAAGCGGGAACGGTCTCGTTGTGCGGTGCCTCGGCGCCCTCCTCGACCAGTTCGTACCCGAGGTCGTGCAGCATCTGCGCCGCCACCGCGCACTCCGGATCGATCGCGAGTGCGTCTTGGAGCGTGCGGGCAGCCTCCTCGCCGTCGAGGGCCTCGACGAGAAGCTCGGCGATGGCGATCATCTCGGTGACGGCTTGCTCCGTGTTGCCGGTATCGAGCAAGAGCTCGCGCAGCATTTCGCGGATCTCGAGCGCCTTCGGAGCCAGCTGGATTCCGGTGCGCAACGTCGCGATTGAGCGCTCGAGCTCGCGCTCGCGGCGGAACGCTGCGGCATCGGCCAAGATTCGTGCGACGTGCTCGCGCGCTCCCGCCGGCGCCGTCAAGTCGCTGACCTCTTCGACAACGTCGATCGTGCTTTCGACGACGACGTCGTCCTCGGGGCGGGCCGGGATCGAGCGACGCGCGAGCTCGATGGGCTGTGCGTCGGTTTCTTCGAAGTCGCTGTCGCCGACGTCCTCGTAGGCGTCTTCACCCTCCGCCACTTCGGGTGCGTTGCGATGGCTTTCGCCGCGCCTTTCCGTTTGCGATTCTTCCGCGGCGGCTGATGCAGCGCCGATCGTCGCAAGCTCCTGTACGCCGTCGTCGTTTGGAGCAAGCTTCTGGAGCTTCGTGACGATCTCGCGAAAGAGGGCGCTGCGATTGCTGTCTCGCGCAATCCGCGCCATCTCCTTGTGGACTTCGATCGCTTTGGCTGCCTGTCCGATCTGGGTGAAAGCGCGCGCCAGCAGGCCGAGCGTATCCAGATCGTGGCGATTGGCTTGAAAGCAAATTTGCAGCTTTGCGAGCGCCTGCATGGCGTCTGCGGGGCCGTTCCGGGCGAGGTGCAGCTCAGCGGAGATCCGCGCGTGGGTCGGGTCGGGCCGGAGCTGCAAGAGGCGCTCGATCACCTTGATCGCATCGTCTCGGCGACCAAGGCGAAGAAGCTGACCAGAGGCCGTTCCGAACTCGAGCACCGACTCTTCGGTTTGCCGCACGCGAGAGAGGGCTTCGGCGAGACGAAGGTGCGAGAGCGGATTGGTCGGGTCGAGCTCCACGATTTTACGAAAGACGTCGATCGCTTCGTCGTCGCGGTTCTGCCGCTGCAAGCGAGTTGCCACGTCGTCGAGTGCGGCGAGCGCGTCGCTTGTCAGTCCGAGCTGTTGATAGAGATCCGCCAGCGTCGGGGTGATGTGGGCGTACCGCGGTTCGAGCTCCGGAACGTGCTTGGCGATGATTTCGCGAATCTGCTTGTAGACGGCGATCGCCTTGAGCGAAAAGCCCTGGCTCGCATAAAACTTGCCGACGCGCTCATAGCTGACCACGGCATCGGCGTACGCCTCCATCTTCGATTGGAGATCGCCGAGTTTCAGGAGCGTCCGCACGTCGTTCGGATCCTCCTGAAGGATCTTTTGATACTCGGCGCCCGCTCGGTCGAATCGTTTCTTCTCGACGTACTTCTGCGCGGCGCTGAGTATTTTATCGCGGTCAATCGCCACGACGACGCATGCTCCTCCCGGTCGAACGCTGCCCTGAAATCAACATGTCAAAGAGGTCTCCAGCGCGACCCGGGACACGACCCCGGTCGCCCAGGAACGGAGTCGAAGCAACGAACGAAGCATGGTAAGGCGCGGACAAAAAGTACGCCAGAGCGACGCGGTACCGCGATCGGAACGGCGCGGTCGGACGGCATTCCGAAGGATAACTCTATTTTGCTCGCCTCGCTCCACTCTTTGGCGGCCCTCCGTCATGTCCGCCTGCGGCGGGGAGAATCGCGCATGTCTCGTCCTTGGTTCTGGTCGCAGGACCCGTCCCGTGTAGGTCCGGGCTCGACCGGAGGCCCGTCCGGCGCCTTTTGGACCGCCCGGGCTCCGCCACTCGACGCGCCCCCCGCCGATACGTAGGTTGCGTCTCCAAAGGATCTCATGGCCACCCACTCGATTCTCTATCGGGCTCCCTTTACGAGCGGTGGGTCCGCTCCCGTCGACGCTGTCCTCGCAGAAAGGCTCCTCGCGCTCGCGCTCGCCCGAGGCGGTGACTATGCGGACCTTTTTTTCGAGTATCGGGCTGCCGGTGGGCTCGTCTTCGACGAGGGTATCCTGAAGACGGCATCCCGCGGCGTCTCCATGGGGCTCGGCGTGCGAGTTCAGAAGGGCGATGCGACCGGGTACGCTTACGTCGAGCGGCTCGACTGGGACGCGATGAAGCGGGCCGCTGACACGGCCGCGCAAATCGCGAACGGCGGTGGATCTCGAGCGCCGGTCCGGGCGCAAATCGTCGAGCCGGCCCGCCGCTATGACCTCGAGCGCGTCACGCTCGACGTTCCGGGCCTCGAGAAGCGGCAGCTCCTCGAGCGTGCCGCGGCTTCGGCCCAAGCCTACGATCCGAAGATCGTCAAGGTCGAGGCAAGCTTTGCTGAGGAGCTCCGCGAGATTCTGATCGTGACGAGCGACGGCACGATGGTGCGCGACGTGCAGCCGCTCGTCCGTTTTGGCGTCCGCGCGATCGCGGAGAGAGGTGGCAAACGGCAAGAGGGCTCGAGCGGGGGCGGCGGTCGGACCAGCATTGGCTACTTCGAAGGCAAGAGCCCGGAGTGGCACGCCCGCGAAGCTGCGCGGCAAGCGGTGATGATGCTCGATGCCGAGGAAGCGCCGGCCGGTCAAATGGAAGTCGTGCTGGCGCCGGGTGACAGCGGCATTCTGCTGCACGAGGCGGTCGGCCATGGGCTCGAAGCCGACTTCAACCGCAAAGGCACCAGCAACTACTCCGGCAAGCTCGGTACGCCGGTCGCGAGCGACCTGTGCACCGTGGTGGATGACGCCACGCTTCTGCAGAGCCGCGGAACAATCAACGTCGATGACGAAGGGCACGAGCCGCGGCGCACGACACTCATCGAAAAGGGATCGCTTGTCGGCTACATGCACGACCGCTTGAGTGCAAAACACTTCGGCATCGACCCGAGCGGCAACGGTCGTCGCGAGAGCTTCGCATGCGCTCCCATGCCCCGCATGACAAACACCATCCTGCTCGCCGGCCCCCACCATCCCGACGAAATTCTGAGGAGCGTCAAGCGGGGCGTGTACGCCAAGAAATTCGGCGGCGGCCAGGTCGACATCGCGAACGGCGACTTCGTCTTTTCGTTGACCGAGAGCTATCTCGTCGAGGACGGCCGGATCACAGCGCCGCTGAAAGGCGTGAATCTCATCGGCAACGGCCCCGAGGTGCTCCGCCGCGTCACGATGCTCGGCGACGACGTGGAAGTGAGCGACGGGGTTTGGACGTGCGGCAAGGACGGTCAGAGCGTTCCGGTCGGCGTGGGATGCCCTACGATGAAAATTGCTGCGATCACCGTCGGCGGCACCCGGGTCGGGTAACGTGCACGAAACGCGGTGGCCGTGTGTCCGCCCGTACTTGTGAGGGCGGCGACATTTGGCAGGCTCGCGGGGGCCGCATCCTCGGGGTCAGAGCGCCGCTCGGAGGCTTCGATTTGACCGACCGGTGGCTGGCGGGGGCCCCTTCACGCGAATGAGGTCCCCCTGCCGATGAATGCTCGACGTAAGACGGCATGCGCGATATGCAGGGGGCCTCAACTGTGGGCAAACCTGGCGCATTCGTGTTGGTCGTCGGTCACCGAGCACTGGTGGATGGCGCCGAGGGAGCGGCTGCGATGTTGCGACAGCTCGGCTCCGAAGTCCGTACTCTCGATCTCTGGGATGACTTCGTGTCGATTGTCGAGCAGGCGCGCTCGGGCGGAGATGTCCGTGCAATGGTCTTCGAAGCGGGAGAGCGTCCCGACCTCGCAGCCGCCGCGCTTCGGGCGGCCCGCAAAGTCTCCGAGCTCGGCGAAACACCGACCATCCTGACACTACCCCCACGACAGATAACGAGCTTCGATCCGGCGAGCGGCTTCGACGACTTCATCGTCATGCCGTGTGTTCCTGCCGAGCTCTATGCTCGCATTCGGGCGCTCGAGTGGAGCCGAAGCGAATTCGCAACCGAGGAACGACTCAAGATCGGCGCCCTTGTCGTCGATCGCGCAGCCCACGAAGTGAGCGTCGATGGCCGACGCGTGACGCTCACGGCCAAGGAATTTGCCTTGCTTGCTTTTCTGGCCGCAAATCGAGGTCGCGTTTTCTCCCGCGAGACGCTCCTCGCACGCGTCTGGGGTAGCCGCTACGAGGGGGGAGCACGCACCGTCGACATCCACGTTCGAAGGCTTCGCGCAAAACTTGGCGATGCGCTCCCCCTCGAAACACTGCGCGGCGCAGGTTACAAGCTTCGAGCCCCGAGCGACATTGGAAAAGGTCGGTGAAGCCCGCTCGTGCGCTCGTCAGTATTGGCTGTCCGTGCGGGGTCGGGCCGGAAGTCAGCCTCCTGGCGGCCGCGGCGGAGCGAAAGGCTCGCGTCGTGCTCGTCGGCGATTTCGGAGCGGTGCTCGCCGCTGCGCGAGGCAGAAACATCGATTCATCCCGTGTCGTCCGCGTCGACAGCCCGCCCGAGGCTTGGCGCTTGCCACGGGGGGACGTAGCGGTTTGGCAGCCGACCGAAGACCTCACGGCCGGCGATCGTCGCGCCGGCGCTCCGACGCGCGCAGCGGGCGCGGCGCAGCTCGCGTGGATCGACCGCGCCTGCGACGCGGTCAACGACGGCCTCGCGGATGCCCTGGTGACCGGGCCTGTCAGCAAAGAAGCAATCGTGCGTTCCAGGGCTCCCGGATCGGCCTCCTTTCTCGGCCATACCGAGCACCTGCAAGCGAGGCTGCACGCCCGCGAGGTAGTGATGGCCTTCTGGTCGGACGCTCTCGTCACGTCGCTCGCGACGACCCATTTGCCCCTGGCCGCAGTGCCCCGCGCCGTCAATGCGACGCGTGTGGCGTGCGCGACATATTGGCTGGTCTGGCTCATCGCACGGCTGTCGGCTGACCCCCCCAAGGTTGCCGTCGCTGCGCTCAATCCGCATGCGGGCGAGGGAGGATTGCTCGGGCACGAAGAGCGACGCAGCATCGTCCCTGGCATCGTTCGGGCGCGCGCTCGCCTCCAATCCTCGCGGTTGCGCGCGACGCTCGAAGGTCCTGTACCTGCGGAGACGGCTTTCCGTCTGGCAGCCGCCCGCGTGTGGGACGGCGTCGTGGCCATGTATCACGACCAGGCGACGATCCCGATGAAGCTCGTGGAGTTCGGGGAGGCCGTCAATGTCTCTCTGGGGTTGCCCATCGTCCGGACGAGCGTGGACCATGGAACGGCGTACGACCGAGCTGGAACGTGGACTGCGGACGACAGGGGCATGCGCGCCGCGCTCGACCTCGCACGACGGCTCGTGCTGCCGTCGCGGGGCTCTCTCGGGCCGAGAACGACGGCAGGCCCGGCTAGGGGCGACCCCACAGTGCCAAAGCCAGCCAACCGAGCAGGAACGCCGAGACCCCGAGGGCGCTGAGCAAAATGGGCAACGGAACCTTCGCGGGTCGCGGCGTCTTCATCGCCTCCAGCACGCCCGCTGCGGCGATCACGATGGCCTCGAGTCGCTTCGTGGCGACAGGGCCTTTGCGCTCGTCGGCAATGAGCGCGCGGTATTGACCCGCCAGCTCGGCGAGCGCTTGCGAGCGAACGGCGTGTTCCAGAATCGAGGCATGCCTGCTCTCGTCGTCCCAGAATTCGATGGTTTGCGTCCAGAGAACATCGAAGACGGGATCGCGCGAAGGCGGAAGGTTTTCACCCATGCGAAGCGCGTCCGCGGGTGCTCGAATCGAGCCACATGGTGGCCGGTCCGTCATTGACCGACCACACGTGCATATGTGCGCGAAACCGGCCCGTCTCCACGCGAACACCGAGCGCTCGGATTTCTCGAACGGCGGCGTCGTATCCCGCTTCGGCGTCCGCTGGCGGCATGGCCTCGTCGAAGCTTGGTCGACGGCCGCGCCTCACGTCGCCGTAGAGCGTGAACTGACTGACGAGAAGAATCGAGCCACCGACCTCGATGACGCTTCGCGACATCCTTTCGTTCTGCTCGAAGATTCGCAGGCCGACCACCTTTGTGACGATCCATGCGCGGTCCTCTTGTGTATCGGCCCGGCCGAGGCCGAGATAAACGAGCAGTCCGCGTTCGATCGCGCCGACGATATCGCCGTCGACTTCGACCCGTGCCGAGAGCACGCGCTGCACGAGCGCTCTCATGGCAGAACGATTCGAAGCTCCCGCGCCAGTCGCGTGGTCAGCTCGAAATACGCCGTACGCTCGTAGCGCTCGTTCAGAATGTGGAAGTCCTTCTTCGACAGGCCGACGCAGCCGAAGCAGTAGGTGCATCCGACGCAGGCGACGCATCGAACGAGGTAGGCGCTACCGATGCAGCGCTCGCTGTCGCCGCAGTGCGCAGCCGCGAGGCAAAACCTGCATCCCGCGCAGTGCGAACACTCCGTGCAATCTTCGCAGCTCGTGCAGTAGTGGCACCGCCTCAGCTTCGAAGAGGTCTTGCAGAACGTCGACTCCGTGCACCCCTCGCACCCGTCGCAGGCCAGGCAGGCCACGTTCGCGCTTTCGGCTCGAGCGCCGGCGATGAGCCGGCGCAGGGACGCTTCGAAGATGGCCGCAGTCAGAGGGGGCGCGTCGATCATGGGAAGGGGCCGGTTCTCCGACGTTCACGGCCGCGGGGTCAAGCTCATCGCTGGTTTGTTGGCCAGAAAGCGCCACTGTGTACCAATGTGCGACACGGAGGCCACTTCATGCCCGGCCAATTTTCGATCGCCCCATGCTCCATTGTCGCTCTTGCTTGCCTGCTCTCGCCGACCGCGTCGCTCGCCGCATCTCCCTCGCCGAACAGGATGCCGCCCACGGCTCACGTGGATAGGGTCAAAGAATGCGCGAAAGCGCCGGTCGAGGTCGTTGTCGGCAGCGAGTCCGCGACTTTCTCCCTCGCCAAGTGCGACGGCGACGTCCTCCCCTCTGCAGTCGACGAACTCTCCGTCTTGGCCCGGCCCGCCGGCGTACTCAAAGTGACCCAGCCTGCCGACGTTCCTGGCAAGGCGCGGGCGGTCGACGCCGCGTCGGACGCGCAGCGCTTGGACCGTCGTCTCATCGAGCGGCTGCAACTCGTCGCCGACCACTTTGCCAAAGAAGGTCAAAAGGCCCGCATCGTCGTCGTCTCGGGCTACCGGCCGCCGAAGTCCGGCAGTTACCATTCAGCGGGTCGCGCCCTCGACTTTCGCGTCGAGGGAGTCAAAGACGAGGCGCTCGTCTCATTCTGCAAGACGCTGACGGATACGGGCTGCGGCTACTATCCAAACGGAGCCTTCGTGCACATGGACGTGCGCGACCGCGGCGCAGGGCATGTGGCTTGGGTCGATCGCAGCCTGCGAGGGGAAAGGCCTGGAGACCTCGCGCCCGTCGCGCCGTCAGCGGTCCTCGCGCCGGTCGCTCCGCCGGCGGCGCTCGCCTCGAATCAGACGGCGACCTCCCCGACGCCGGCGGGACTGGGATTGTCGCTCGTCCGCCCGGTGGATGACGAGCCCACCGCGCAGGCTGTTTCGCCGAAGCTGCCGCCGCTGCCCACGGCCTCTTCCCAGGGAAGTTCACCGAAGAAAAGGAGGCACCGTCATCGGCACGTCCAACGGTCTCTCTGAGACCCTCGTGCTTTCGCACCGAGCGGAAAAAGCGGGCCCGCACGTCCGCCGTGCCTCTTCGCGCCCAAGGCATCGGGTGAAGGCCCCGACGTCGTCGAAAGCATGGCGGAGCAAAAAGTTTTGCGTGCCCGAATCGAACCTCGCGACGGGCGATGCATTCATGCGCACCGGGCCGCGACGACGCCCCTGGGCGGCCGACGGACCCGGTAGCCGTCGAGAGCGCGAACGGCCGGCGGCCGGCGGCCGCCGGGACAACCATTGACCGACAGCGCAGGAACCCTTCCTAGTCGATGTAGTGCGTGATGGTCTGTTCGGGCCGCAACCATCAACCGACAGCGCAGAAACCTTCGTAATCGATGTAGCGCGTGATGGTCGGGTTCGGGCCGCAAACAGGGCAGTCCGGTGCGCGGCGGAGGCGAAGCTCGCGGAACTTCATCTTGAGGCTATCGTACGTTAAGAGTCGGCCGGCGAGCGTCGTCCCTCTGCCGAGCAAAATCTTGATTGCCTCGGTGGCCTGCAACGTGCCGATGATGCCGCACAAGATGCCGAGAACCCCCGCCTCCTGGCAGCTCGGCGCGAGGTGCGGGGGCGGCGGCTCGGGGTAGAGGCAGCGGTAGCAAGGGCTCGCGGCGACCCCGAGCCGACTCGCGGCCTTTTCGGGAATGAAGGTCGTCACCTGGCCATCGAAGCGGAAGATGCTCCCGTGAACGACCGGCTTTCCCAACCACACGCTCGCGTCGTTCACGAGGTAGCGCGTCGGGAAGTTGTCTGTTCCGTCGATGACGACTTCGTAGTCCGCGAAAAGTCGATCGACGTTCGCGCTCGTCAGCCGCTCGCGGTGAGGGACGACCTTGACGTCGGGGTTGAGCTCCGAAACGAATTTCGCGGCGCTCTCGACCTTGGGTAATGAAACCCGGCTGGTCGCGTGAATCACTTGCCGCTGCAAGTTCGATGCGTCGACGACGTCCGCGTCGACGATGCCGAGCGTGCCGACACCGGCCGCGGCCAAATACATCGTGGCGGGAGCGCCGAGCCCACCGGCGCCGAGTAAGAGGACCCGGCTCTTCAAGAGCTTGGCCTGGCCCGCCTCGCCGACTTCCGGCAAAAGAATGTGGCGGGAGTAGCGGTCGCGCTGGGCATCGGTGAGGTCGGGTGGGCTTTCGACGGGGTACCCCAGGTCTTTCCAGCGGACGAACCCCGGGTTGGCCGTTTCGACGTTCGTATATCCAAGCTCTTGTAAGGTCGCCGCAGCCAATGCGGAGCGCGTGCCCCCGGCGCAGTAGGTCACGACGCGCGCAGCCTTGCTGGGTAGTTTTTGCTCGGCCTGAATCTCGAGAAACCCGCGGGGCAACGAGACGGCACCTGGAATGTAGCCGGCACGCCACTCGTCCTTCTCGCGCACGTCGAGCAACGTGAACGGCTCGCCCGATTCGAGGCGCCGCTTGAGCTCTTCGAGGCTGACTTGCTTCGTACGCTTTCGGACGTCCGAAATCAGATCTGTGTACGTGATGGGCATGAGGACCCTGCCAATCTAACGTCGATTCTGCCCCCGTCGAGGTGGCCTGGCGCCGCAGGCCTTGCCCCGCGCCGGACCGACCCGCTCCAATGCGCGGTGGGCTGCTCGGCCGCAAACCGTAGACGTCGGCCACGGACAAGTTCGAATCCCCCGAACGGCTGCCCGGACTTCGTCACCCGCCAGTTCGTGAGAGCAGCGTGACGAGTTCCCCCCCGTCGATGGGGCGGTCCTGGTCAGGACCGACGCATGCGGCGGCCAGGCCAAGCAGGTCGCGCGCCGCGCTCTCAGCGAGGGCCCCCGGCGCGCGGCTGGCCGCGGCGATGGTCTCCTCGAGGACGCGTCCGAAGCCAAAGACGTCGTCGCGGGGATCGCTTGGCCGTCCCGCCTGACGCTCCGGCGACACGTAGCCGAGACTGCCCGGAGGACTCGGTTCCCCGCGGCGTCGCGCGGTGCCGAAGTCCGTGAGAATCGTCGTGTCCGTCGACGCGAGGAGTACGTTTGCGGGCTTGACGTCGTGGTGCACCCAGCCGCCCTGGTGAACGCGGGCAAGCGCGTGCGACAGCGAGTGCGACCAAGCTGGTGTTGCTGCCAAGACGGTCGGGTCAGCCGTCTTCAGCCTCGCGCCGAGCGCGCCGAGCGGCGCCCATGGCATCGCCAGCCAACCCTGGTCGAGGTCGACGTCGAAGACGGCGATCACCCCGTCACCCGCGAGCGCCACGGCGACCCGCGCCTCGTGCTGCAACTGGGCTCGGTCTCGATCGGGGTGATGATAGACTTTGAGGGCCACCCGCCGACCGAGCTCGCGGTCGTCGGCCTCGTAGACCGCCCCGGCCCCTCCCCGCGCGACCTCGCGGACGAGTCGGAACGGCGCCTTGTCGAGCGAGCGCCGCCCCTCCAACGGAGGCAGGACGGCTCGGCTCCCGCTCGGTGCGCTGTTCGCGGCGTTCGGCGCCGCGCCTTCCTCCGCCCACCGAGCACGCCGTTCGCGTGCGCCGGGCCAATCGATGTCTCGAAACAAGATGCGTTCGACTTCGGAACTCGCGCCGAGCCAATCGCCTTCGCGAGCCAAGAGCTCGGCTCGGATCATCAATGCGGCGGGCGACGATGCGTCCGCGACGAGGGCCGCTGCGGCGTCACTCTCGCCGCGATCGACCAGCGCCGAAGCCATCGCGACGCGCAGCGGCTCGGGGAGCGGGCGTTGCGCGTGCAAGGCGGAGAGCCTCTCGAGCGCGCGGGCCTCGTCGGGAGTCATCCGCACCGCGGCAAGGAGAATCATGGCCTCTTCGAGAAGGGCAGGATCGGCCGCATGACCGTCGGCGACGAGCTGAATCAGGGGACCTAAGACGTCGCGGCCGCCCACGTTCCCCTCCATAGCACCGTCGCTGGGCGTGGCCGCGCGTCAGAGGTCGATTTCGAGCTCGGGGAGTCCGGTGCGCTCCGTACCCACTGCGTCGCCCGCGAGCAGCGTCGCGCGCGACGACCACTGGAACGCACCGGAAAACGCCGGAGGCGAGTCATCGGTTGCCAGCGTCACCCAGTCGCCGGGATGGCGCTCGAGGCGCCATCGGCCGATGCCGATGTAGGCCGTTCCGAGGGGAGCAACGTAGCGCGTGGCCCCAAGCAACAATTCGATCGCACCGTCGAGATCGCGTGCCGGTTGCACGACGAGTGGCACTTCGCGTCCGAGACGCAGCTCGATGCCTTCGCCTACGATCGCGGCCCCGGCGAGGGCGAGACCCCTGAGCTCGGTGCCGTGCCGGCTGCCGAGGTCGCGAACGGTGACGTCTTCGCCGCGACGCTCGACGATCAAGTGGTCGCGGCTGAGGGCGGCGGACGCGACGCGCAATCGCACCGACGTGCCGTCCGCCGACTCCGATCGGCCGTCCGGCGGCGCCGGCGCGGGGCCTCTTCCGATGACGACGCGTTCGCCGAGCAGGATCGCCGAGCGTTTACCCCGCACGACGGCGCGCACGAGGCTCCCTCGCGCGCGCCGCGCCTCGAGGATGCGAGCCCGCTCTCGCACCCCCGCGTCGCTCGAGGCTGCTGCGACGGTCACCGCTTCGAGACGCCGTCCGCTCGCGACCAGCATGTCGAACTCACCACGCGCCCGCCGAGACTCGATAAACGCGCGACCCTTCGTGTGTCGTTCCTCGAGCAATTGCTCCAGTCCGTCGACGTTGCCGGCCAGCTCGAGGGCGCCCGCCTGCGCCTCGACATCGCGCGCGCGGTCGTACGCGGCGGCCGCATGTGCGTGCTCTCCGAGCTCGTCGAGTTCGTGCGCCGCATCGAGCAGGTCTCGGCGCACACCGTTCGTGAACGGCGCGTCCGCGCTCATCGCGACGACCGCAAGCGCACGCCGGGTCCGTGCGAGCGCGTGGACGGCGCTACCCGCCGGCGCCGTCGCCGCAGCGCGGCCGTAGAGGCGCAGACGCGCCGCCGCATTGCTTTCGGCTTCGGCCCGCAAGAGCATCACACGTGCGGCTTCCTCGAGCCGTCCAGCCTGCAAGAACAGCATGAAGGCTCGTGGATAGTCGCCTTCGACCTCCGCCCTTCGGGCCAGCGCCTCCTCGCGCCGCGTGCCGCCGAACAGTCTCCGAACGAGCCACACCGTGCACCTACCCTGTCGCCACCTTAGCGGCGAGCCGGTTCATCGTCGCGCATCTTCTCTTGGCTCGAAGAGAAGCTCCGCTGTTACGCTGGCGGGTATCGGCATGGCCAACAACAACCGGCTGGGCGAACTTCTCGTGCGAGAGAAGCTCATCTCCTTGTCTCAGCTGCGCAAGGCGCAGGAAGAGCAGCAGAAGTCCGGCCAGAATCTCGGGTACACGCTCGCGAAGCTCGGCTTCGTCAGCGACGACGAGATCACCACTTTTCTCAGCCAACAATATCGCGTTCCGACGATCAATCTCGAAGAGTACGAGATCGATAGCGACATCTTGAGGCTCGTCCCCAAGGAACCTTGTGAACGCCACAAGGTCGTTCCCGTATCGAGGACCGGCAACTCGCTCATCGTTGCGATGGCCGATCCGACCAACCTCAACGCAATCGATGATCTCAAGTTTCTTACCGGCTACAACATTGAGCCCGTCATCGCCAGCGAAACGGGA
Organism: Polyangiaceae bacterium; assembly: GCA_050013115.1. Lineage (GTDB taxonomy): Bacteria > Myxococcota_A > Polyangia > Polyangiales > Polyangiaceae > Palsa-1150. Next base: position 39,040 of record JBEKFX010000016.1, on the reverse strand, counting down.
ATCCAGAGCGCCATCGAGAAGTATTACAACGTCGGCCCTTCGTATGACGAGGTGATGGCCGGCTTCGACGAAGCCGAGATCGAGTTCAGCGGGGAAGAAGAAGACATCAGCCTGCTCGAACTCGAGAAGGCGAGCGAGGATGCCCCCGTCGTACGGCTCGTCAACATGGTGCTCCTCAACGCGATCAAGAAGGGCGCAAGCGACATCCACATCGAGCCCTACGAGAAGAAGCTTCGCGTTCGGTATCGGATCGACGGCGTCTTGGCCGAGGAAATGACGCCGCCCCTCAAACTCAAGAATGCCATCACCAGCCGCATCAAGATCATGGCGTCGCTCGACATCGCGGAGCGCCGCCTCCCCCAGGACGGGCGCATCAAGCTCAAGCTCGGCAAGGGGCGGGAGATGGACTTTCGCGTGTCGGTCCTGCCGACCATCTGGGGCGAGAAGGTCGTCATGCGGCTGCTCGACAAGGGCAACCTGCAGCTCGACATGACGAAGCTCGGCTTCGATCAGAAGCCACTCGACGACTTCAAGTGGGCCATTAACCAGCCTTGGGGGATGGTCCTGGTCACCGGCCCGACCGGCTCGGGAAAGACGACGACGCTCTATTCGGCACTCACCGAGCTCAACAAAGTTGCCCACAACATCAGCACGGCGGAAGATCCGGTCGAATACAATCTGCACGGCATCAATCAAGTGCAGATGCACGACGAGATCGGGCTCAACTTCGCGATGGCGCTGCGGTCGTTTCTTCGGCAGGACCCCGACATCATCATGGTCGGGGAAATTCGAGATTTCGAGACCGCAGAAATCGCCGTGAAGGCGGCGCTGACGGGTCACCTCGTCCTTTCGACGTTGCACACGAACGATGCGCCGGCCACGATTTCGCGATTGCTCAACATGGGCGTCGAGCCGTTTCTCATCACAGCGAGCGTGAACCTCGTGCTCGCCCAGCGTCTCGCGCGGAAAATCTGCAGCGACTGCAAACAGCCGACCCGCTATGAGCGCAAGATCCTGGAGGACTGCGGATTCACGCCCGACCAGATCGCAACGGCGAAGCTGCAGAAAGGATCCGGATGTCGCACGTGCAACGGAAGCGGCTACAAGGGTCGCGTTGCGCTCTACGAGGTCATGCGCTTCAGTGACAACCTGAAGGAGATGGTCTTGCAAGGGGCATCGACCGCGGAATTGAAACTCGGCGCCATCAAGAACTCGATGAGTACGCTGCGCGCGAGCGGCATCAGGAAAGTGATTGACGGCGTGACGACCCCCGAAGAGGTCATGCGCGTGACCATGGCGGACTGACCGCATTCGGGAGCGCAAACATCCCGGAGTGCCATGACCCAGCCGACCGAATTTAAAGTCAATCTGCACCAGCTTCTGCGGACGATGATCGAGAAGGGGGCGAGTGACATGCACATCACGACGAGCACGCCGCCGCTTCTCCGCATTGATGGCAACATCGTTCCTTTGAAGTTGCCCCCGCTCGGCCCCGTCGAGACGAAGCAGCTCTGCTACTCGGTGCTGACCGAGGAGCAGCGCGCCCAGTTCGAAAAGACGAACGAGCTGGATCTTTCGTTTGGCGTGAAGGCCCTTTCGCGATTCCGGGCCAACATATACATGCAGCGAGGGGCCGTTGCCGGCGCCTTCCGGACGATTCCGTTCAAGATCCCCACCTTCGACGAGCTCGGACTTCCGCCGGTGGCCGCGGAATTCTCGAACAAGCCGAATGGTCTCATCCTCGTGACGGGTCCGACGGGATCGGGCAAATCCACGACGCTCGCGGCGATGATCGACAAGATCAACAGCGAACAACGTCTCCACATCATGACGGTCGAGGACCCGCTCGAATACTTGCATCCGCACAAGATGTCGATCGTCAACCAGCGAGAAGTGGGGACGGACACCGAAGGATTCAAGACGGCGCTCAAGTACATTTTGCGGCAGGACCCCGACGTCGTCCTCGTCGGCGAAATGCGCGACCTCGAGACCATCGAGGCGGCCTTGACGATCAGCGAGACGGGCCACCTGGTGTTTGCGACCCTTCATACAAACAGCGCGATCTCGACGATCAATCGCATCATCGACGTGTTTCCATCGCACCAGCAGCCCCAAATCCGCGCAAAGCTCTCGTTCGTTCTGCAAGGCGTGATGTCGCAGCAGCTGCTGCCTCGTCACAATGCGCCGGGTCGAGTCCTCGCACTCGAAATCCTCGTCCCGAACCTTGCTGTCCGCAATCTGATTCGCGAAGACAAGGTGCACCAAATCTATTCGCAAATGCAGGTCGGCCAAGACAAGTACTCGATGCAGACGCTGAACCAAAGCCTGTACACGTTGATTCAGCGGCGGATGATTTCTGCGGAGCAGGGGATGTCGCGCTCGATCGAACCGGACGAGCTCAAGATGATGATGGAAGGTCGGACCGCGATGCAGGTGGGGCGAACGGCGGACCCCGGTCGCCGCTCCTGAGCCGCCGGGCGTTCATACACGGGCGTCCGGGTACTCGAACGACTCGATCGTCCAGGGCTCCAGGCGTGCCGCGGCCATCCACTCCTCCACGGCCGGCAGAGAAAGGACCGCCGTGCAATAGGCGTGAAGGCGGGCGTCGAGCTCCACTTCATAGGTGCGAAATCGGAGGACGACGGGAGCAAACATGGCATCGGCGATCGAAAACGATCCGAAGAGGAACGGCCCATTCCGTCCGTAGCGCTCGAGCGTGTCGGTCCACAAAGTCCGGATCCGCTTGACGTCACGCAGGGAATCGATGGTGCGGCCCACGCCGGGTCGATGGCTGCGAACGTTCATCGTCATATGCGTGCGCATGGCCTGAAAGCCCGAATGCATTTCGGCGCTGACGGCGCGAGCGACTGCGCGCGCCGCCCGATCGGCCGGCCAAAGAGCAGCTTCGGGAAACGTGTCGGCCACGTATTCGCAAATGGCGAGAGAATCCCAGAGAACGAGCGGCCCGTGCCGAAGGGCGGGGACCCGGCCAGAGGGGGAGTGCTCGTCGAGTAGCGCGCGTGATTCGGGTCGGTAGAGCGGGATGACCACCTCACGGAAGCGCACGCCCGCTTGTTTGAGCGCGAGCCATGGCCGGAGCGACCACGAAGAATAATTCTTATTACCGATGGCGAGGACGAATTCCATGTTGTGAGAATACGCTTCGTATTTGTTTTCGTGGGCCGTGGAGTACGCGCCTCGGTGCGATCGAGCGACTCCGAGGCGCTGCACTCTTCCGCAGCGACGCGATGGGAGGGCGGCGATGACGCCAGCGCCCCCTCCCGAGCCGCCGGCACGGCTCGGGGACAAGGATCGAGAAAAGTGCCCTGGCGACTCGCGAGAGTGATTGCGTGACGCTGAAATTTCGTCAAGCCTCGGCAAGGAGTTTTCGACCCCCGCTCACTGGCCAGGGCGATGTGTCGAGTCCCTGGTCATTTCGATCATCGTCGGCCTGAAGCCGCAGGAACGAAAGAGGCGCTGCGCGGGCGCGTTGGCAATCATCGTCGACAAGATGACGCGCGGCGCGCCGCGCTCTTCGAGTCGCCGGACGGCGGTCTCGACGAGCCGTCGGCCGACCCCGGTTGCCCGGGCTTCCTCGGCCACGAACAAGTCGTGCAGCGCGCCGTGGGCGTCGAGGAGCAAGTTCCAGTTGCGGTCCTCGATCGTGCCGTAGCAGTAACCGACGACGGCATGGGCCCTTGTCGCGACGAGGATCACCGCTTCGGCCCTGGCGATTTCACGCGAAAACCACCACTCGTAGCCTCCTTCGACGTTTTCAACGAGCAAGAAGCGCGCAGGGTCTGCGGCGTGGTGCATGCGCACGAGCGCGCCGGCGAGCGCCGCAACACGCGGAAGATCGGCCATCTCGGCGTCGCGGACGTCGATGTTCGTGGGGTCAGTCACGGGACGGAGTGTACGCTGCCGATCACTCGTACGTGGCGCGTCGTTTTCCGTGATCGACGCGCTTCAAGCCGAGCTGGAGCGCAGCGGCCACGAGGTCGGGGCACTGGCTGCCGGTCCCGAGAAGGTCACGCGTGTAGTCGATGCCACGCTTTTTGTCCTTCATCGCTGCGAACGCGGCGGCCGCGACGATCCGCGCTGCAAAGGGGGCCGTTGACGGGGGAGCATCGAGCGTTGCGGTCTTGCCCTTGGCGGCCTCCGCGTTGCCGTTCGAGGCGTTCGCGTATGCACTGAGCCAGGTGACCAGCGGACCGAGCACGAGCGGGTAGCGGCCGAGGAGCGGGCTGACTTCAGCAGCACGGTTGCGCGCGACGAGCACGAAAGCGCGCTCCGAGAGGACTCGCGGAGTGACGGTGCCGTGGTCGAGCGCGACGAGCGACAGGGTGTCCGCAGCATCGAGCCGGCCTTCGTAACGAGCCAGTCTGGCGAGCCGCGTGGCCCGAAGCGCTTGCGACTCCGAGTCCTTGCCCCAGGAGGCGGACATCTTGTCGGCGAGTGCCAAATCACCACCGTCGAGCGCGATATCCATGGCGACGAGATCGCTCCACGGAGCGTCGTCGTCAGCCATGGCATCCAGCTTTGCGGGCTCGAAGCCGAGCTTGCCGGCGAGTGCGTCGCGCGCCGCCGACAGGGATGCGAGCGCGGGCGTCCTTCGGAGCCCGGGCCCGAGAGCATCGAGGGCCCGGCCCAGCGCGTCGGAATCCTCGCGCTCGTAGGCCGCAGCGCCCCGCACCACCGCGACGTCGGCGGACGAGGCGTCAAGCTCTTCGGAGGCCTTCAGCGCCTCGTCGAGCCGACCCGACGCGAGCGCGACGCGCGCTGCGAGGGCTCGCGCCGGCTCGTAGACCGCCGACAACTGGAGCGCAGCGAGGGCCGCTTTGCGGGCGAGCTCCGAGTCCGTCAGTGGCAGCGCGATGGTTCCGAGCCAAACAGCAGCGCCTGGTGAGTCGGCCAGCGCCAAGCCCTTTTGCACCTCCTGGCGAACCTCGTCGACCGAATGGCGATCAAGCGCCCGAAGCGCGGCGACGGCATGAGGAACGAAGCGCAGGCCCGAAGGAAGCTCGGCTTCACGCTTCGCCAACTCGTCGACCTCGGGCGGCACGGGCGCGAGCTCGCGCATCGGGTCGCGACCCCAGGCGAGGGCGATGAGCGCGAGGGGCTCTGCGCGATCTGGCTGCGAAGCGCGCATTCCGCGCGCTGCCTGCATCGCTCGGCCGACGTCACCTTCGAACGCGGTCGTGCGAACGAAACCAACGGCCGCGACGAACAGATTCGGGTCGATTTGCATGGCGCTTGCGTATCGCTGGCGAGCGCGGGGATCGCCCGCGCGTTCGAGCGCGGCCCCTGCGACGAGCTGATACCAGGCATCGGCGGCCGCGGGCCCGTCCCAGCGAGGAAGAACGCCCGCGGCACCAGCCGTATCTCCTTGGAACAGAAACGACGCCACGCGCGCGAAGGCGTACTTGTCGTCGGGCACACCGGTTTCCTTGGCGCGGGTCATGGCGTCTTCGAAGGCGACATCCGCGCCGCTCTTGACGAGGCCCACGGTCGCTCGCTCGCGCGTCCAGTCGAGCGCTGCACGAGGACTCCGCGACTCGAGTTGGAAGGCCCGCGTGAGCCCTTTCTCCGCCTCGGCCAGCAAGTCGGGCCGTCCACCCTGCAGCTGACCCTCGACGGTCGCGAGCAGTCCCTCGGCCCGAAGGTGCGCATCCGCGCGCACGCGGCGGTACCCGACGAAGACGCCGACGCTTGCGGCGAGAAAAAGGACCATGCCGACGACGAGGGCCGGCGCACCTTTGCGCCTCGGTCCTGGAGCGGCCTGGTCCCAGGCGCCGACGGCGTTCGCTTCTCGCGGCTCGAACAAGCCGGAGAGAGCGAGCGCCTCCAATACGTCACGGGTGTGGGGAACGATCACCCCAGCCCGTGGCGGTCCCGGTGGCTGCGGCGATACGGACCCGGACCTCGACAGGCTCCCATGGCCCGGGACCAAAGCATGAACCGATTGACGAATCCGCTCCGGGACGGGGGCGGCCGTCGGCACCGCGGCTTGCGTCGCAGTGGGCGGTTTGACGAGGGCGGCCGCCGTCGGCACTGCGGCTTGCGTCGCAGCGGGCGGTTTGACGAGGGCAGCCGCCGGCGCCGCGGCTTGCGTCGCAGCGGGCGGTTTGAGGAAGGCGGCCGCCGTCGGCACCGCGGCTTGCGTCGCAGCGTGCGGCGGTTTGACGAGGGCGGCGGCCGTCTGCGCCGCGGCTTGCGTCGCAGCGGGCGGTTTGACGAGGGCGGCCGCCGCCGTCGGCACCGGCGGCGGTTCCGCTGCGGTGGTGCGGTGGCGGTCCTGGGGCCCCCACGGCGGCGGCTCCTCCACGCGCGGGCGTATGAAACCGTTCGGTGGCGCCGGGGTCCGGCCGACGGCGGCGGGCGCGGCGCGCGGGTTGTCCTGCACGACGGTCGGTCCCTGCGAGTCGAGCGGCGCGCGAAAAACCTCGACGGCGTGAGCCACCTCCGCGGCCACGGCCCGATCGCCCGCGCTGGTCTGCAAGGGGCGGAAGCCGCGCGCTCGCTCGAGCCAGAGGCGTGCTCCTGAATCGCGCGCTCCGAGTTGAATGGCGCGCTCGAGCACCTTTTGCGCCCGGCCGGCATCCCCGCGCCGGAGCAGCACCTCACCGAGCCATCGGTACACGCGAGGGTCCTTCGTGGCTAGCTTTCCCGCTGCAACGAGGACGGACTGAGCCTCGGCAAACCGCTGCGACTCGATGTACATCCGAGCCACCGACAGCAGCACCGTGACGTCGCCGCCGTGGTGACGGGTTGCGACCTCACCGACTTGCTTCACGAGCGGTACGCGAGGGCTGTCACAAAGCGCTTCGCAGAGCGCCACGGTCATGGCCGCGCTCGGATTCTCTTTCCACCGGCAAACGAGGTCGTCGATGAGGTCGTGCATGAAGAGCAACCGTTTCATTGTCTTCCGAATGTTCCGACGGTGCGAGCGAAAGTCGCACCAGCAGAACGTGCCGATGCGCGCATGTCGCAGAATGCGCGCAAGCCGGTCGACTGGGTCGATCGAGCCTGCCCGGTTGCTTCGGCCCATTTGGCGGCACGGGCCTACGCGGAGGGTTCGGCGTGCTCCGCCTACCGGGTTGCTTCGTCCCATGTCGGTCGGACGCACACCGACCCGCGGGATCGAGTCCTCGTTCGGGCGGCGCTCGAGTACCTCGATGGCCATGAAACGGACGCACCCCACAACCGGGTGATGCGATCGATCGACGACAGTCTCGGTTCTGTTACCGGATCAGTCGCTGGGTACGTCCCAGACCCCGTCGTTCGAGCGACGAATTGGCGGAAACGACCCTTCCATTCAACGGAAATCGTGGGACTAGTCGGTCGTCGACTTCTTCGGGCTGATCCCGAGTTCCTTCATGACGAGTTGCAAGTCTTGCCAAGCTTGCCGCTTCGCTTCGAGTTGCTGAGGGCCGGGCCTGAGAAGGTACGACGGATGGTACGTCGGCATAACGAGGGTCTTGCCGCGATAAAGCTTCCACTGGCCGCGTACCTTCGTGATACCGATTTTGGTCTGGAGGAGAGCCGCCACCGCCGTGTTGCCGAGCGCCACGATGACCCGCGGCCCGACGAGCGAGAGCTGCTCGTGCAGATAGGGGATGCACGTCTCGACTTCGTCAGGCTCCGGCGGCCGATTGCCGGGCGGCCTGCACTTGATGATGTTGCAAACGTAGACCTCGTCTTTCGGCGACAGCCCCATGGCCTCGATCATTCGGTCGAGCAGCTGTCCGGCACGGCCGACGAACGGCAGCCCCTGCGCGTCCTCATCGGCCCCCGGTGCCTCGCCGACGAAGCACAGCATGGCGTTCGGGTTCCCACGGGCGAAGACGGTCTGCTTTCGAGTCTCCGACAAGCGGCAGCGGGTGCAACCGGCCACCTGATTGCCCAGCTCGATGAGGCGCGTCGGCACGTCGGTTCCTGTGTTCGATCCTCCGCTCGCATCGGCGTCGGCACTGGCGGCCAGGGGCACGACGGCGCTCGCGAAGTTCGCGTCGCGGGCTTGCGCCGATCGGCCCGCCGCTGGACCGGCTGAACCGGCGCTGCCCGCAGGGCGGCTCCCGGCTTCGCTGGCCGGTCGTGGAGCTCGTGGAAATCCGTTGACCCCCGTTTCCTCTTGCCACTCCAAGTACGCGCGGAGCGATGCGACGATGGATGCCAGCTGCGCGCGCGGTTCGTCGCTCCCCATCGAAGGCTCAGCGCGAGAAGTGGACGCGCGTCGAGAAGACGCCCGCCATCGGTTGCCCATCGTGATCGAGCGCCGTTTCGTAGTGTCGCTGAAGCGCGCAGCGAAGCGCTTCGCGACCAAAGCCGTTACCGGGGTCGCGAATGACGCGAACGTGCGAGGGGGATCCGTCCGTCCCGACTTCGACCTGCAGGATCACGTAGGTGTCATCAATCTGCGCGGTGTCCGCCTCAGCGGGAAATGGACATTCCCAATTGGTGCCGCCCCCGAGCGATGCTTTCCGGGACCGGTCGGGTCCCGAAGGCGGGGTGATGACGGGGCCTGTGCCTCCGACCACTCCGGTGGGGCTCGTCGGTCCTCGGACTGCGTTCGTATTCGTTCCGTTGCCGGCTGTGACCCCGCCCCGGTACTCGCCCTCGCCGGACACGATCGTGTTGCCCGTCAAATCGACTGGCTCGTTGGGGTTTGGCTCTTGTGCGAGGACCTTTCCGGCCTGCGCGGGTGAGGGTGGCGGCGGAGGGTCGTGCCGCGCGGCTTTCGGAGGCGGTGGAGGCGGCTCCGGTTTGACCTCGGGGCCGGGCGCCGCGGCGGGTGGAGGCGGGGTCGGGGCGGGTTCGTCGCGCATCACATCGATTTCTTGCGGCGCGGTGGAAGGGGGCACATGTGTCTCGGTCATGGCGAGCAGAACTGCGAAAAGCCGAACTCCGACTGCGAGCCCGAGCATCAGCGCGACGGCACCGAGCAAGTAACCGAGCCATCGCGCGGCCCCCGCAGATGACGCGTCGAGCGCGAAGACCTTCGTCAGCGGCTCGTCGTCAGAGCGCAGGGTGCCGCCACCTGCGGCCGCGAAATCGGGGGCGGCTGCCAGTCGCGCCGATCCATTCCGCTGCTCGAGAGGTCCAGGCCTCATCCCTGCCGACTCCAATCCCCGTCAATGGGGCATCGGCGCGACGGGCGTCACGCCGAAAGCAATTTTCGATACGTGGGCTTGTTTCAGCAAGTCGAGCACGTGGATGACGCGCCCATGGGTCACCGCCGCGTCGGCCTTGATGACCGCCCGCACATCCGGGTGCTGCTCTTCCGCCTCCTTGGCGAGGGAAAAAATGCCGTCGTCATTCGGAATTGGCTTGCTGTCGACCATCGCGCGACCGTCAGCCGCGAGCACGATGCTGAAAATGATTTGAATGTCGCTCGTCCCAGTTGCAGCCTTCGGCAGGTCCAGAGGGACCGTTTGGTTAAGCACGATCTTCGTCGTCACCATGAAGATGATCAAGAGAACGAGCGTGATGTCGACCAGCGGGGTGACATTGATCCCTGTGATCGAATCGTCGGCGTTCTGCGAAGCACCACCAGCCATCGCGCGCCTCCTTCAATGCCCGTCGGATTCTTCGTTTGCGTCGAGCTTTGCCCTGCTCGGGGCCCCGCGGTCGACCACCGTCGTCTGCGCGCCGCTCGGTGCCACGGCGGGGATCGCCTTCAGGTGCGCGAGGAGCATGTGTCCGAGCGCCTCGGTGTTGGCGACCGTTCCCCGGACGACGCGCTGAAACGCGTTGAATGCCGCGACCGCCGGGATCGCGATGAGAATGCCGATCGCCGTGGCCACGAGAGCCTCGGAGATGCGCGCCATCACCGCCTCCGGAGCGAGCTGAGTCGATTGACCTGCCGCGGCCATCTTCACTTTGCTGAGTTCGTCGAACGCTGCCACGATGCCGATGACCGTTCCGAGCAGCCCGATGAACGGTGCGTTGTTGCCGAGCGTGCCGAGGAAGGCGAGACGCTTCTCCAGTTTCAGCCGCTGAAGCGCGCTCGCGCCATCCATCGCTTCTTGGGCGGCGTCGACTCCGTGGTCGGCTTCGACCAGTCCGGCAACCACCACCGCCGCTTCGGCGCTACGCGACGCTTCGAGCCGCTGTCGAGCGCCCTCCAAGTCGCCGCCGCGGAGAAGGCGGCCGAGGTCACGCATGAGCGCCTCGATATCGTCGCGGAGCGACCAGTAGAGCCATGCCCGTTCGAGCATGATGGCCAACGAAATGATGCTGAGCACCAGCATCAGAACGAGGATCCAGCCCGTACCGAGGCCGACCATCGCGCTCTTGACTCGTTCGATCAGAAAATTCACTTTGGCCCTTACTCCTCGTCCGGCTCGCCGCGCATTGGTTCGAGAGTCAGCACGTTCGCCAGCACGGTCGTCGCGTAGGCCCCCTTCGGTAGCACGAAGCAAACCCGCAGGCTGGCCGTTCCCTTTCCAGCTTCGTCATCCATGCGATCGACGAGGCCCGCGCTGACCTCCTCCACCCAAACGCGCAGCGCGCGCCGCGACCCCTCTCCGAGTGCTTTCGTTCGCGTCAGGTCGACGCCGTCGCCGACGACGTTCGCAATGATTTGCCGCTCGAGCTCTGCAGGAGCGCCCTCCGGGGGTTGCATGCGAACGCCGAAGATGGGCCCCGTGGGCGACACTTCGCCCGTCGCCGCGCGTTCACGATCGGTCTGAACGTCCGAACAGACGAAGAGGCCGCCGGATCGGCGCAGCTTCAAGAGGTCGCCGGCGAGGGGCGTCGCCCACGTGCCGTCACGAACGCGCACGTCGAGAACGGCGTTGAATACGGCCGCCTGGAGCGACGACCACAGGAGCCGTAGCAAGCGGGGGTCGCGTGGGCCGCGTTCGCGTCCGCGCAGCCAGGCGAGCGCCCTCTCCGCATTGTCGCCACGTGTACCGAAGCGCTGGTCGCCGTAGGCGTTGGGCACCCCTTCTCGAGCCACCCGGTCGATGCCGGAAGTGACTTGGTCGACCGCTTCCGGCTCGACGCCTCGGACGACGACGGCGAATCGATTGCCAATGAGGTGCCCGGGCTTGAGCTTGTGGGCGTGGGGGATCGCCTCGTGCACGACGATCCCGTCGAGAACGAGCGCGCGAGCCCGCGCGGCCAGATCCACGGCAGCCTGGGGGGACGGCGCATGGATCGAAAGGGTCTGCGTCGCGACAGCCCGCTTGTCTTTCATGCCTGCGAAGCCGGCCTCGCGCGGGTCGCAGGCGAGGGCTCGGGCCACGGCGCGTATCGAATCGAGGGTCGTTCGATTCGTCTTCGTGAAACGAACGAAGACGTGTTCACCGGCTCCGCTCGGCGCATACGCCGGCAGCTCCTCGACGACGAAGTCCTCGGGCCTGTCCTTGATGCGTCCTCGGGCCCCGCTTGCCGTGGCGATGGGGGGCGGTGACGGCCGAATCATCTACCCGAGCTCGTGGGCCATTTCGTCGCGCGGCCCACGGAAGTGCTGCTGCGGCGAGTAGAGTAGAAAGTTACTGACCCGCGACGTGTAGAGACAAGCATAGTCCTCGACTTGAGCGCCGAAGCTCGATTCTTCGTTTTCTTCTTTGAGGAGCGACCCCCAAAACGGGTGGAAGCGGTGATCGATTCGGCGTTCGATGGCGTATAGCTCGCCGTCGACGTGACGTAGACGTCCACGGACGCGCTCGATCGCCCGCTTGACCTGCGTGCGTTCGGCTTCCGCGCCTGCCAAGGGGCCGATCCGAGCGCCGTTTCGTGCGTGATCGGGGTGCTCGAGCCTTTTGGACGCTTCTTTGAAGCGCGTCTGGTAAAAACGAAGCTCGTCCTCCAGGCGATCGCGAGCCGCCTCGAGCTGCTGTGCGCGGGCAAAATCGTCACGGCACGAGTCGTGGGCGGTCACTTCTCCCTCGAGCTCCTGGATGATCATGGCGGTTCGCCAGGCACTCTCCTTCTTGCTGCGCAGGATGTCGCCATAAATGTGATCTCCGACGTAGAGCACCTCGTCGCCGGCCGCGCCGAGCGCGCGCTCGAGGTCGTGCAGATTGCCGCCCTCGTAGATTTTGCCTCGTTCGAGCGGGAACGCAGCCGGCTCGAGCCGTTCGCCGTCACGTTCCATCAAGGGCCGGCGCTCCTGAAAAAATGCTGGCTTCGTAGCCGCCACGATGACGACGTCGAAATAGTTTCGCCAATGCGGGTACTCGGCCATCTCGCCGTCGAGCAGATACTGCATCATCTTGTCGGTGTAAGACCATCGCGAATTCGTCAGCACGAAAAGCTTCTTGCCGGCACTTCGGAGCTTGTGCAGCGCGGGCGCGAGACAGTGATCCTTCATCACGAAGCGCGGGAAGTCCGCGGCGACGGTCTCAAGGATGGTCCCGTCGCGATGCGCTTCGTCGATGCTCTCGCGGATGTCCGTGAAAGTTCGACCGTAATCGAGTGCCATGCCGCGATCTTCGAGGGCAGCGACGAGTGCTGCATAGAGAGCGGCTTCGCTCAGCGCGTAGAGCGTATCGATCCAATGGTAGCGGGGCGTGGCCGGTCGAATCTTCTTCGAATGGTAGAGCTCGCGCAGTTCGTCGGCCGCAAGCTCACGGAAGCCGTGGTAGCCCTTCGTGACGAACTTGTAGCGGTTCATCTTCAAGATGTGCCCGAACCGCTTGTCGATCAGCAGACCTCTCACCGGGAATGCGGTCGAGTACGGAATTGATCGGATAAACTCCGGGTATCCGCGCGCGATGAGCTTCTCGATCGTCGCGCGGATCGAAAGCTCGTCCATTTGCTGCTGGTTGTAGATGGCCAGCGTGTAGTCCATGTCGAACCCGACCCACGCGATGTTGGCCATCCGCAAGTTGCGGTTGCAAAAGACACGGCGCGCGCGGGGAATGCCGGGGGCCTGGCGGGCCAGGAACTCTTCGAGAGGGAGCGACAGCTGCGGAGAGTCCACCACGTGATCTCTGCTCGGCGCGCAAGACCCGCTCGCACGGCCGTAGTCTTGATGAACTCTCGCACGCGGCGGCAAAGGCCGCAACGCAAGGCGCGGGTTACTCGACCCGGCCGTCCCGAGACCACTTGCCCTTCGATGGGCCTGGCCCATCCTCGGCGAAGGCCTCGCGCTCGACGGCAAAGTCGTGCGGAGAAACCGCAGGCGGTGGAATCGCTTCGCGCGAAGGAATCCACCGCGGCGCCCCGGCGACGTCTCGACAGCACCGAAATCCGACGAAATAGTAGCTGAACCCGGGATCGTGGCTGAAAGTCATCGGCCGGCACTGACTGCGCACGTGACCCCACGCGCCTCCTTTCAGCCCCGCCCACTTCGAGACCTCACGCGGCGCTTCGTCGCTCACCACCCACTCGTCGACGTTGCCCGGTAGGTCGTAGACGCCGAACCCGCTTTTGCACGTCTCCATCGAACCGCTCGGGACGCTTTGATCCAGCCGACGGAGCTCCTCGGCTTGAACCCCCGGGTCCTTCGCGTAAAAGAGGAGCTGATGGGCGGGACCGACCCGCTTCGGGTCGATGTAGAAGTTGTCCATGTTGCACTTGGTGTGGTCCCGCTCCCACCCATAGGGAAAAGGCGCATGCTCGGGCCCCTCGCAGGCTGCGGTCCACTCGCTCGCCCAGCAGAGGCGCTTGCCCTTCGATCCGCACGTCGCTTGAGCTTGGTACCAGTCGAGCATCCGGACCGGATGGGCTCCGAGACGGTTCGGGTATTCGTAGCGATCGATGCAGAAGGCCATCGGGCGCTCGGCCGTGCGGCACCGCTGCGCGTGAGCGAAGGCATGGCAGATGGGCAAGTGATTCGTCTTTTCGTTCTCGAGGTCGACGCATTGGCGGTCGATGTCGGGGCAAAAGCTCGTCTCGACGTAGACCATGTCGTCCGGGCAGGGTGACGTCCGCTCCGGCACTTCACCCGGCTCCGGCACTTCACCCGGCTCCGGCACTTCACCCGGCTCCGGCACTTCACCCGGCTCCGGCACTTCACCCGGCTCCGGCACTTCACCCGGCTCCGGCACTTCGCTCGGAGCCGGAGCCGGCGATGGTGATCGGCGGGCACCGGCAACGCCAACGGGTGGGGGAGGTCCGCCCGTCCCCTCGGCAACGGTGGGTGGCACGTCATTCTCGCCGCACAAAACGACGAGCAGCACGAGCGATAAGCCGCACGAAGCGATGGATGATGCTCGCATCGAGGGGCGCACCGTCTCACGGGCGAACGGCGATCCACAATATGTCGTTCACTCGAGAATTCGAGCGACGAGTGCCTCGCCGCAGCTCGGTACGATGGCATCGGCGCCTGCCGTGGAGAGCTCGAGACGAGACGCGTCATCGACCGCAACGCCGATGACGCGCGCCCCCACAGCTCGGCCTGCGAGAACGTCCCGGTCGGTGTCGCCGACGACGACGACGTCGCTGCCCGCGTCGGCGCCGCACCGTTCGAGTGCTTTGCGCAGGATGTCCGCGCGCGGCTCCGCATCGCAACCGAAGCCGCCGAGCGTGAGGTCGAACGCCGCGGTGAGACCGGCCGAGGCCAATTTGATCTGCGCCCCCTCGCGGACGTTGCCCGTGGCGACGCCCACGATCGCGCCCTCGGTTCGGAGGGCCGCGACCGCGCCCATCACGTCGCCGATAGGGCGATAACGGCGGCTTTCGACGACGATTGCGAGGTGCTTGATATAGCTCGCGAGAACCCGGTCGATGGCTCCCTCATGCGCTCCGGCTCGCGCGAGCAGGGTTCGGGCCAGTGCTCGGTCCGTGCCGCCGGCAACCCGCAAGTCGCGAGCCGCCCGTTCGACCCCATAGAGCTCGTACACGGCCCGCTCCAAGGCCGTCCGCCCCGGCCCGGGAGGTGGACCATCGTAGGTCAGCACCGTACCGTCGAGGTCGAAAAGGACAATTCGCCTGGCCAAGCAGGACTCAGGTTAGGTGATCGCGCGCGAAACGCCTAAGGCTCGTCCGTGTCCTCGCGCTCGCGGCGCGGGTCATTCGACAAATCGGCGGTGACCTCGTCGACCGTCGCTGCGGACAATCGCTTCCTGGCCGGACGAACGTCGGACACCCGGTCCCCGGGCGGTGACGAGGAAAACGGCGAGCGCGCTTTGGCTGGGGGCGGCACAGTGGGGGCCTCGGCCCGCTCTCGATTGGACTTTGGGGCCGGAGCGCTCTCTTGCTTTCGCGGGGCCGAAGGGGCCTTCGCTCTCCGCGGATTGGGCTTGGTGTCGGCCTCGGGAGGAAACGGGTTCTTGCGCGGCATGGAGAGTGGCGGCGTGAGACCTCGGGCAGGGCCTCTTCAGCGTTCAATAGCGTACCTGACCTTCTGCCCCGCGCAATTTCCGACTCTTTTCTTTCCAAACGGCAGCCTTTTATTCGATAAATTCTCGAGGACGCGTGAGGAGTTGCCGGAGGCTCGACCGAACGGCCTCGAGCGGGGGGGCGAGCGCGAGAAAGGGGGCCAAAGGAGCGCTCGAGAGCGTGTGCCAGTAGAGAACACGGCCTGCCCGCGGCGGGCGCAGTCGGTGCAAAGCGCAGGCGAACGCCTTGCCCGTATACGTCGGGTCGAGCGTTAGGTCCGCGTCACTTGCGGCGATCCGGATCGCGTCCTCGGCCTCGGGAGAGGTGCATCCGTATCCGCCGCCCACAAAGCCGGTGTCGACGAGCAATCGCCCGGCGATAAGGCCCGGGGAGATTCCAAGACGACGCGCACAGCCTCGCGCGAGCCATCGGGCGACCGCAGCCGCCGCCCAAGCAGGCTGCAGAATGCAAACCCCGACGACGCGCGTCTTCATTCGCTCCGCGGCGAATCCCGCCGCCAACCCCGCCGCCGTTCCTCCCGATCCGAGCGCCACGACGCACAGATCGGGTTCGGGCATCGTGCCCGCCCGCACCTGCGCTGCCAGCTCGCGTGCTGCGGCGACGTAGCCCATCGCGCCGGTGACGCTCGATGCACCGGGTGGCACGATGGCGGCGCCGGTGAACGCCCGTCCGAGGAGACCGAGCACGGCGACGGTTGGCGACGGTGCGGCAAAGGCACGGAGGCCGAGCGCGAGATCGGCCCGCAGGACATCGACCACGTGGTCCGTCCGGGGTTGCGGGAAAAGGACCGCTTCGACGCTGAGCCCCACTTTGCTTCCGAAGTACGTGGTGGCGAGGACGTGATGACTACCGACCGCTCCAAGGGTCGCGATGCGAGCGCCTGGAAGCGTCCCGAGGGCATCAAAAAGAACCTCGAGTTTTCGTACCTTGTTTCCGCCGTAGACAGGGTGCGTCAGGTCGTCGCGTTTGACCCAAAGCTCTGCGTCATCCCTCGAAAGACGCACAATTCGCTGGACCGGCGTGGGGTAATGGCCGAACCTCCGACTCTCGGAAGGACGAGCTCTCATGGCTCGATCGCGCGACGTGTCATATTTGCTGAAACCCATGCGAAACCTGCGAATGGTAACCACCGTGAGAGCTTGTTGCCTCCAGGCTTGCAGACGTGCTCGCGACGAGGTTCCATCCGCCCCGCGCGAGAGGACGAATGAAGAAGATTGAAGCCATCATCAAGCCGTTCAAGCTCGACGAGGTCAAAGATGCCCTCGCCGAGGTTGGCGTTCAGGGAATGACTGTGACCGAAGTGAAAGGCTTCGGGCGCACCGGCGGCAAGAAGGAGGTGTACAGGGGCTCTGCCTATGTCGTCGACTTCGTGCCCAAAGTGAAGATCGAGGTCGTGGTGCCCGACGAAATCGTGCACGACGTGCTCGACGCAATCGAAAAGAGCGCAAAGACCGGGCGGATCGGAGACGGAAAAATCTTCATTGTTCCAGTGGAGGAAGCCGTTCGGATTCGCACCGGGGAACGTGGGAAGGAAGCCATTTGATCGGTCGCGACAGCCCCGTTTTCCGAGGGCGGAAGGCATCGCGACCACGCGAGGAAGGTCTCCGGAGGAAACATGACACCTAAGGAAGTTTTTGAGCTTTCGAAGAAGCACGACGTCAAATACGTCGATCTGAAATTTGTGGACTTCCCGGGCGTGTGGCAGCACACGACCATCCCGGCATCCCGTTTGAACGAAGGCCTGTTTGAAGACGGCCTGGCGTTCGACGGTTCGTCGATCCGCGGGTGGCAGCCGATCAACGCATCGGACATGATCATGATCCCGGACCCCGAGACGGCGAAGATCGATCCATTTTACACGACCCCGACCCTGAGCCTCATCTCCTCGATCTTCGATCCCATCACGAAGCAACCATACTCGCGCGATCCACGCCACATTGCGAAAAAGGCGGAGGCCTATCTTCGCCAGACCGGCATCGGCGATACGTCCTTCATGGGCCCCGAAGCCGAGTTCTTCCTTTTCGACGACGTCCGCTTCGATCACTCCGCGCCGAACGCTGGCTATTATTATATCGACAGCGTCGAGGGGGCGTGGAACAGCGGTCGCGAAGAGTTCCCGAACCTCGGCTACAAGGTTCGCCACAAGGAAGGCTATTTCCCGGTCCCGCCGACCGACACCCTCGGCGACTTGCGGCAGGCCATCATGACGGCGCTGCAGGAGAGCGGCGTCGAAGTCGAGGTGGGTCACCACGAGGTCGCTTCCGGCGGTCAGTGCGAGATCGGCGTGAAATTCAATCGCCTCGGCCCCTGCGCAGACCAGCTGATGTGGTTCAAGTACATCGTGAAGAACGTCGCACGCAAGCACGGAAAGGCCGCGACGTTCATGCCGAAGCCGATGTTTGGTGACAATGGCAGCGGCATGCATACGCACCAGTCGATTTGGAAAGAGGGCAAGCCTCTCTTTGCCGGTGAAGGCTATGCCGGCCTTTCCGACATGGCGCTTCACTACATCGGGGGCATCATCAAGCACGCAAAGTCGATCGCCGCGCTGACCAACCCGACGACCAACTCCTACCGCCGTCTGGTTCCTGGCTTCGAAGCGCCTATCAACCTCGCTTATTCGAGCCGCAATCGATCGGCCAGCGTGCGCATCCCGATCACGGGCCCCAACCCCAAGACCCGCCGCATCGAGGTCCGCTTCCCCGACCCGAGTTGCAACCCGTACCTTGCGTTTTCGGCCATGCTGATGGCGGGCATCGACGGAATCCAGAACAAGATCAATCCCGGCGACCCGCTCGACAAAGACATCTACGCGCTTTCGCCCGAAGAGCTCAAAGAGGTGCCCCACATGCCAGGCAGCCTCGAAGAAGCGCTGGATTCGCTCGAAGCGGACCACGAATTTCTCACCCGGGGCGACGTCTTCACCAAGGACGCGATACACGAGTGGCTGGACTACAAGCGCACCCGTGAGCTGACCCCAGTCCGGATGCGGCCGGCTCCATACGAATTTTATCTCTATTTCGATATTTGACGCAGCCAGCAGCGTGAAGGGGGGGCTTCTTCACCTCATGCGGAGGCCGGCAAGCGCACGCTTGTCGGCCTTTCGTGCATCCTAGCCTGCATGAGCATCTCTCGGCTGCTTCTGGCCGTTTCGATCCTGTCGGGCGTCTCGTGGCTCGTGCACCGTTACGTGTGGGCCCGACTGGTTCGGGATGCCGGCTGGCCGGCGCCGTGGCCGTTGGTCTTGACCGTCGCCCTCGTATGTCTCGCGGTCAACGTCTCGTTTGCTCTCGTCGGGGCGCGAACGATCCCTCGCGCGCTGAACGCACCCCTTGCGTGGGTGGCGTTCGTGTGGATGGGCTTTCTTCTTTACCTCTTTCTCCTCAGCGCGCTCGGTGACTTGGTCCATCGCATCGTGGCCCTCGTCGGTTGGGCCCCCGATCCGGAGCGCCGGGCGTTCGTGCTCCAGCTGACCGCCGTCGTGGTCGCGTCCGGCGCTGCCCTCATCGGTGTGCTGGGGCTCGCCAATGTGGCCCGAGGCTTCCGCGTGCTGCGCGTGCGCATCCCGCTCGCCAAGCTGCCGAAGGGCGCATCGGGTTACGTGATCGTGCAAATCAGCGACGTGCATGTCGGTCCGACGATCGGTCGAACATTCGTCGAGCGAATCGTTCGCGAGACCAACGCGATCAGGCCCGACCTCGTCGTCATCACCGGTGATCTCGTCGACGGCTCCGTGGGCGAATTGGGTCTCCTCGTCGCGCCGCTCCGTGACTTGCAAGCCCCGGACGGCGTTTTTTTCGTGACCGGAAATCACGAGTACTACTCGGGAGCAGACGAATGGATCGCCCATCTTCGGACTCTCGGCGTGCGCGTGCTGCGCAACGAGCGTGTGGACATCCGCGGTCTCTTCGACCTCGCAGGGGTCGACGACGCGAGCGCACATCGCATGTTGGCGCACCATGGGCAAGACGTGGCGCTCGCCCTCGCGGGGCGTGACCCATCGAAACCCGTCGTCCTGCTCGCGCACCAGCCCAAAGCGTTGCCGCACGCCCTCGCCGGGCGGGTGGACCTGCAGCTCTCCGGACATGTGCACGGCGGCCAGCTGGTCCCGTTCAACTGGTTGGCCCGATTGGACCAGCCGCTCATTGCGGGCTTGTACCGGATCGAGGAGACGTGGGCTTACGTCAGCTCGGGAACGGGCTATTGGGGCCCGCCGATGCGCATCGGCTCGGGGGCAGAGCTCACGCGCCTCGAGCTGGTGTCGGAGGCGCAGGGGATCGCAAGCGAAACTCGCTCGACGACCTGATGGCGCCCATCAGCCGTCGTCGTCGTCGAAGAGTGAAAGCTGGCGCTTCGTGGCGGTGCGCCTGGAGGGCCGCCCGCGCTTCGGGACATCCGCCTCGCGATGACCTGAGGCCACCTGGTTCGCGAGCAGCGCTTGGACGGCTTCCAGGCGGTCGGCTTCGGCCGGAGTCTTGTCGTCACGCACCCGAACGATGCGCGGAAAGCGCAGCGCAAAGCCGCTGGGGTGTCGTGACGACCGCTGAACCCCGTCGAACGCCACTTCGAGCACGATCTCGGGTCGAACGAGCCGCGTTCCGCCCCGGCGCCCGACCGTGATGCCTTCGAGGCGCAGGGTCATCTCGTCAATCGCCTCGTCGGTGAGACCGCTGTAGGCCTTGCCCAAAACGACGAGCTCATCGTCCCGCCAGACGGCGAACGTGTAGTCGGAGAGTGCGCCAGCACGCCGACCGTGGCCCTCCTGGGCGGCGACGACGACGACGTCCAGCGTGGCATGAGCGCGCTTCACTTTGAGCCAGAGCTGCCCGCGTCTGCCGGCGTCGTAGGGTGCGTCGATGCGCTTGAGCACGATGCCCTCATGTCCACGCGCGCGTGCGGCCTCGAATTCGGCATCGATCGCGAGCTCGGGTGGGGCGGCTGACGACAGAGCGCGCACAGGATGAACGACGATCGTGGCGGCGCCGAGCGCCCGGACCATCGCGATGAGTCCCGCACGTCGCTCGCTCCACGGGAGATGCAAGAGCGACCCGGAGTCGTCGGCGAGACGGTCGAAGGCAACGAAGACGACGGTCGCCACGGCAAGGTCGGTCGCTGATGCGTGCGTTCTCTTGAGGCGTGGCTGCAGGGCCTGAAAGGGTCGCGGTCGGCCTGAGGGGCCGACCGCAACAATCTCGCCGTCCAGGATGACGGCCCCCGCCGCCCCTCGCAGCGCGGCGACGATCTCCGGGAACGCATCCGTTCGCTCGTCGAGGCCACGCACGAAAATCGCGACGGTGCCTTCTCCGCTACGGTGGACTTGCGCGCGGATGCCGTCGATCTTGTCCTCGACCGCGAAAACGGCAGGGTCGATGGCCCCAGTTGTCGCTTCGATCGGCGTCGCGAGCATGAATGCCAAAGGACGCCCGATCGTCAACTCGGCCGCATCGAGCTGGTGGTGCTTCGCGAGCATGGCAACCTCGCCGATGTCGGTGATGAGCGCCGACGCACGGCGCACCGCTTCGACCGACGCCCCGAACGCACGACCGACGGCGGCCTCGACGATTCCTTCTTGCGCGCCAATGCGCAAGCCGCCCCCGAGCGCCTTCGCCAAGTACTTCGTCTCGAGTGGGGTCGCTTTGGCGAAGAGCGCGTCGAGCAGCGCGCGCTTCGGAGCGCGCGCTGAAGTCGATGCAAGCGCTCGGGCCGTCGATTCGACATCGCGAAGCGCTACGCCCGGCCGCCTTTCAGCGTCCCCTCGTCGGCGTGCAAGAAGACCGAACGCTTCTGCGAGCTCTCCGGTCGTGCGCGCGCATGCGATCACGACTTCGTCGTCGAACCCCGTCGCTGTCCGGACGACATCCAGCAAGAGTGACCAGCCGACGCCGAGCGTGCGTCCGTCGCCGACCGGCAGGACCCGCCCGCACGCCATCCGCACGGCCGTGGCGAGCGACAGATCATCGTCGTCATGAGCGATGGCTCGCAGCGCCTCGGCGATCGCGTCTTCCTTGCCGACGCGGGACCGCATCGATCGAGCCATCTCGAGCGCCGCCGCGAGACGCCTCACGAGGCGGCTCGGTCGTCGATAGGACCGAGGTCGAGAACGTGGATCAGGCGGTCCATGCGTCGCCGAAGTACGCTCGCGAATGCGCGCGCTTCCCCGCGGGCCAGATGAACTGAGATCGCGCCGCTGCGTTCGATGAGCGATACCAATCCATCGTGATCGGCCTGATCGGCGAGTACGAACGCGGCGTCGGCGCGCTTGCGCTCCACCGCTGAGTCGAGCAGCGCCCAGCCCGACGCGTAGGCAACCGCCCGGCTGGTCAGGGCACCAAAGTCGGTTGCGCGTGCGCTGGCCGGTGCGACGAGCACCGAAGCGCCGCGAGGCCCGCAGAGGGTTCCGACCGGACCGACGGCGACGCCGAGCGATTTGTACGCCTCGCACGTCGCCCGGATCTCGTCGGTCGCGACGACGGCGATTCCGCGGCTCGTGAGGGCTCGAATGACCGATTGCGCAGGCCCGGGGTTCAAAACGAGTACGGTTGGCCTCGCTCCGCCCGCCAAGCGCGCTTCGCACCATGCCGTGAGAGACGAGAGCGTTTGCTTGAGTGCATCGAACTGAAAGATCGGCAGCGCAAAGCTCGTCGTGACGAGGATTTCGTCGCACGTCACGACGGCGCCTTGGGGGCGTGTGGCGTCCTCGTCGGACGACCAGTCTCCCGTGTAGGCGAAGCGGCCTCGCGGATGATCGATGACGAGCTGTGCGGCGCCGAGCACATGACCTGCGGGCACGATCGAAAGCCGAGCTCGCCCCCCGCCGAAATCCGGTCGGATCGCCAGTTCGACCACCTCGCTCCAATGCAGGCCCGGCGGCACGTCGCGGTCGGGGCGCAGCGCGCGCCCGAGCGCACTTGTTTCGAGCGAGAGCAGAGCATCGGGCGGTACGGCATCGCTGAGCGCATGGACGTGCGAGACGAAAACCCGATTGCGCCCGCCCGGCGGCCGGATGGGGTCCAGCCACAGGTCGATTGCGCGCAAGCAGATGCCCGCGCCATCGACATCCACGCCCAAGGCGCCCACGGGACCGCTCATCGCCGATCAGGTTGCACCACGGGGAGCCCGCAAGCCACCGGCCGGTTGGCCCAGTTTTCGCAGATTTACGTCTGCGGCGATGCCGATGGGCGGGCGCGCACAGAGGAAACCATGGCAGCCGTCATTCGCGTTCGAGATGTCGTGCGCCGCGACGTATACGATCTGGGCCCGCAAGAGCCCATCCTGCGCGGTCCCTATGACCTTTTTGCCCCCGTGGGCGCCGTCCGCCGGCAAGGGGCGCTCGTCGAATGGCTAGAGGCCGGCGTTCACCGCAATGGTCGAGTTGCCCCTGCCGCCCTCGGTGAGACCCACCCTGGCGAACGCGTGCTCGTCCGGTTTTCGGCGGACGTGGCCGACGAATGGTGGCTGTGCGAAGTCGAAGAGGTCGATGGCGTGTCGGCCGCGTGAGTCCGGAAAGGAGCGCTCGATGTTCGGCGGAGATAAATGGCTTGCGTGGGTCGCGATCGGCATCGCGGCCGCCCTGGCGGGGATGATCTGGCCGTTCCGCCGCGGGGCGATCGGCGTCGTCGTCAATCTGTTGGCGGGCGTGGCCGGAGCCCTCGTCGTGGCCGCGCTCGGTGGCCTGGTCCTTCCGCAAACGCGCGAGCACGACAATCCGGCGCGCCTGTTCTTCGCGGCCCTCGGCGCTCTGGCCGCACTCGGGATCACGCACGCGGCTTGCCTGCGCCGGGCCGAACGCCGTCGCATGGTTGTGTCCCATCGGTAAGGAGCCAAGCTCTTCGGTTGCGCGATCCCGTCGCGCATCCCGCCTCGCCCCGCTCGGCGCAGGGCCGCGCGCCGCGCGACAGCGCGCTTGTGAGGGGCGGAACGCCGGCCGCCCATCGCATGCGTCCTGAACGGTTTCGCCCCCGTCGACTCCGCGAGGCACTAAGCCGGTTTCACCAGAAACGACTTACAGTACCCCGCAGGATTGATCGGCCCCTTGACGATTTTGCATGCGCCGCACGCGTCCGGCGCAGCAGGCAAAAATTGTTGACAGTTTGAGCACATCTTGCCCGGTTGGGCGGATTGGTCGACGTAAGCGAGCATCGAGCGCACCTGCGCATCCGCAGGGGTCAATGCGCTCGTGTCCGTGCAGGACAGGGCGGGCCGCTTTTCCTTCCCGCACGCAGCGGCCGCAGCAGCGGCCATCGCGGCGCCGAGGGCGATTCCATGATGGATCACTTCACGGCGCGACCATTGAGCATCCATGGGCTCTCTCCTCGTCGAACGTCCGCGCCATCCGTGGGCGCCAACGTTTGCTCCCTAATGTGTGGAACGGATCACCGGGCGTCCAGGGCGGCACGACAAAACCATCATTCGTGAAAAGCAAAGGACACAGGCTTGGGGGCGCAGGCCTTTCTTTGGAGCGCCCTTCGGCGAGCCGGAGGCTTGCGCGTGAGGGCTGCCTGCGGCCCTCGGCGCCCCGAACGCTTACCGCGCGAGCGCCCAAAAGACCACCAGTCCGAGGACGATGCGATACCAGCCAAAGGGCTCGAGTCCGCGCGACCGCAAGTACTTGAGAAAACTGGCTATCACCGCCCAGGCGACGACGAAAGCAACGAGCATCCCCACGACGAGAGCCGAGGCGCCGACGCCGGCGGCCAGCGCCGCACGAGCCTTGATGGCCTCGAAGACCGTTGCGGCTCCGAGCGTGGGCAAGGCAAGGAGGAACGAAAACTCCGCAGCCGTCGCGGTCGAGAGTCCCGACAGCTGCCCGGCGAGGATGGTGCACATCGATCGGGAGGCGCCCGGCCACAGAGAAAAGCACTGGCCGACCCCTATCGCGAATGCCCTGCGCGTCGTCACGTCCTCGAGACCGCGATCCTCCCGGACGCCTCCATGTCGGCGAATCCAGCGCTCGATCGCGATCATCGCGACGCCGCCGACGACGAGTGCGGCCGCGACGGGCAGAGGTCCGAAGAGGTGGCGCTTGATCAACTTGCGCAGGAGCAGCCCCGCAATGGCCGTCGGAACGAACGCCGTCATCAATGCGCCGAGCAGGCGCATCGCCGCCGGGTCCCGGGTGAAGAGACCGCGAGCCCGCTCGGTCAGGAGCTCCCGATAGTGCGCGACGACGGCGAGGATGGCACCGAGCTGGACGACGATTTCGAACGACGAAGTCGCTGGGTCGTCGTCGTTCAATCCGAGAAGATGGCCCGCGAGCACCAGGTGCCCGGTGGATGACACCGGCAGGTACTCCGTCAAGCCTTCCACGATGCCGAGCAAGACAGCGATGGGGACGGTGATGGGCATGGGAGCCGCCCCGGCCTAGCATGGCGCGCCGCTTCAGAGGACGGTCCGCGATTCGATCACGGAAGATTCGAAGAAAGCGATTCAGCGACCCGCCCGAATCGCCGTGCGAGGGGCGCGGTGCGCGGTGCGCCACCGCAAAACGTCGGCTGCCTGAAAGCCGAAGCCGGCGGAAGACTTCGCCGAGCCCCGCGGCAGCCAGCGCAATCGCACGTCGGACGCGCCGGATCGGTGCCGTCCCCTGGCTTTCGAGAGCATGCCGTCCGGACCGCTGCCCCGCCCAAGCGGGCTGGCGCGCAAACCCAACCCCCGAGTGCGTGCGCCATTACGCGGCCGCGAGTCGCCAGGGGTTCGTCTTTCCAGCCACAACTCGCAATTTTTTCGGGTATACCAGCGGCGCCGAGGGGTCGGAACTCTGGTTTCGGGGCAACGACGACTCGGCGAGCCCGCGCGGCCTCGCGACGCGAGGGGAAGCTTCATCGATCGGGCCTCGACCACTCGCGGAAAGGGAAACGTTCATGTCGGCAAAAACTAAATCCTTAGCGCTCTCGGTTCTTGGGTTCACGGGTCTCGCGTGGGCGGTGGCCTGCTCGTCGAGTAACAATTCGACCTCGACGACGACGGCGAGCTCGTCGACCAGCACGGGGACCTCTGGCACATCGAACAAGAGCAGCACGTCGAGCAACAGCTCGACGTCGGGCACCGGTACGGGCAGCGTGACCGCCCCGACGCTCGTCGACGACGCCGCGAACCCCTCGGGACAGATCTCGTTCCCGGTCACGAGCGGGTACACGGCGGGCTACTGGTTTACGACCATCAACGACGGTGGGAGCATCACGCCGGTGCCCGCCGCGAGCGGCGGTTCTTGGTCCTATACGCCCGTGCCCAGCCCGGCCGATGCGTCCATCGCGCAGGCGGCCTGTATTTCCGGGGTGACGTCGCCGACCGAATACAGCGAAGCCGGCGAAGGTTTCAATTGGGCCCTGCAGCAAATCGATGCTGCGGCGGACTCTGGGATCCAAGCGCCCGCTGTCGAATGGGACATCAGCAAATACACGGGCATTTCGTTCTGGGTCTACGTGCCGGCGGATTCAGGGGCCGGTACGCAATCCATCCGTGTGCTCTTTCCGGACAAGACGACCGATCCACGTGGCAACGTCTGTCTTTTGGACGCGTCAACGCCGGCGACCACCTGCTACGATAGCTGGGAAAAAACGGTTCCTTTTGCCCCCGGCTGGCAGCTCGTGCAGATCCACTTCACGGATCTCATCCAGCTAGGCTTCGGTGAACCTGACACATACATGAGCGGGGGCGTGCCGGCGTTCGACGCCCAGCATTCGTTCGGCGTGACCTTCCAGGCGAATGGTCCGCAGATGGCTGATGCCTCCGCCGGCATCCCCTTCGACTTTTGCATCGCGGATCTCTACTTGACGACAAATTAACGGCGAACACTGCAGTCTCGGACGGAGGCCGAGCCGGGCCCTGGGCCCGTGCTCTGTCGCCCGGAAGAGGCTAGTCTGCCGCGCCGTGTCCACCCACGATCTCCCGCTTGCCACGCGGCTCTGGTTTGCGTGGCTGTGCTTCTTCAGAGTCCTCTTCGACGCGCCGTTTGCGGCGCGTGTGTGGGGTGCGCGCCAGGCCCCTGCGCTCCCCGCCCAGGGCGAGGCGGCGGGGCCCGAGCCGGTTGCCTCGGCCGTCACCCCCGTCGCCGCCCTGCAGCTTCTCTCGCTGCTCCAGCGAGAGGGCCGCTTCGTCGACTTTCTCGAACAGGACATCGGGGCTTTTTCGGACGCGGATGTCGGCGCAGCGGCGCGGGTCGTGCACGACGGCTGCCAGCGCGCGCTGCGGGCGCACGCGCAGGTCGAGCCCGTGCGCACCGAAAACGAGGGCAGCGCCGTAACACTTCCGGCCGGCTTCGATGCCGACACCGTCAGGCTCGTCGGCGAAGTGAAAGGGCAGGCGCCCTACAAGGGCGTTCTCCGTCATCGGGGCTGGCGCGCCACGAGGCTCGTTCTGCCGCAGGCGATCGGAGTGCACGACCTCGGCATCCTCGCGCCCGCCGAGGTGGAGCTCGGATGAGCCGGTTCGCCGTCGGCATCGATCTCGGCACGACGCACTGCGCGGTCGCCGTCGCGCCGCTCGCAGATGACCGATCGCGCCCCGAAGTCGTGCCGATAGCGCAGCTCGTGGCCCGCGCGCAAATCGAAAGCCGCGAGCTCTTGCCCTCCTTTCTCTACGTCGCGCACGAGAGCGAGGGACCCCAGGGCCTCCCCTGGGATGCCGAGCGCCGGTTCGTCGTCGGCGAGTACGCCCGCGCGCGCGGCGCAGACGCTCCCGCCAGGGTCATCTCGAGCGCCAAGAGCTGGCTATCGCACCCGAGCGTCGACCGCAGAGCCGGGATCCTGCCCATCGGCGCGCCTGAGGACATCGAGAGAATTTCTCCCGTCGAAGCCTCGTGGCGTTACCTCGAGCACATCGCGGAGGCGTTCGACGCTCAATTCGGGGGTGGGGAAGACGCTCTGGCGAAGCAGGACGTCGTCGTCACCGTCCCCGCCTCCTTCGATGCGTCCGCGCGCGAGCTCACGGTCGAAGCGGCTCTCGCCGCGGGCATCGAACGATTGACGTTGATCGAAGAGCCGCAGGCGGCGTTTTATGCCTGGACTTTGGCGCTCGGCGACGGATGGCGAAAGCAGGTCCGGCCCGGAGACGTCGTTCTGGTCGTCGACATCGGTGGCGGGACGAGTGACTTTTCGGCGATCGCGGCCGTCGAAAAGGACGGAGCGCTCGACCTCGTCCGCGTGGCCGTGGGCGATCACATCTTGCTCGGTGGCGACAACATGGATCTCGCCCTCGCCCATGCGGTCCGCCACAAGCTCGAAAGCGACGGCAAGTCGCTCGACCGTTGGCAACAGGCGAGCCTCGTCCACACCTGCCGCGTGGCCAAGGAGCGGCTCCTTGGGGACGGATCGATCGACACCGCGCCCATCGCGATCGCGTCGCGCGGTTCGGCCTTGCTCGGTTCGACCTTGCGCACCGAGCTGACGCGCGACGAGGTCCATCGAACGATCGTCGACGGATTCTTTCCCGCCACGCCCGCCGACGCGAGGCCGGGCGGCCGCGCCCGATCGGGTCTCACGCAGCTCGGCCTGCCGTACGCAGCCGACCCCGCCGTGACGCGACACCTCGCTTCCTTTCTCGGACGCCAGGCCGCCGCGCTGTCGGCGGTCGAAGGGCTGGCGAGTGCCGGGGCCTTTGCGTCGCGCCGCCTTCTTCACCCGACCGCCGTCCTCTTCAATGGCGGCGTCATGAAGGCGGCCAGCCTTCGCTCGAGGCTCGTCGAGACGCTGGATGGGTGGCTTGCCGACGATGGCGCGGCGCCCGTGCGGGTCCTCGAAGGCGCCGATCTCGACCTGGCGGTCGCACGGGGCGCATGCGCGTACGCCTTGGTGCGCCGCGGTCGAGGCCTGAGAATTCGGGGTGGAACCGCCCGCTCGTACTACGTCGGCGTCGAAAGCGCCGTACCCGCGGTGCCGGGCGTGGCACCGCCGGTCAGCGCCATGTGCGTCGCCCCGTTCGGCATGGAAGAAGGGAGCGAGGCGAAGATGCCCGCCCACGAGCTCGGGGTGGTGGTGGGCGAGGCCTGCACATTTCGCTTCTACGGCTCGAGCGTGCGCCGTGGCGATGCGCCCGGGACCGTGCTCGATGACTGGAGCCGTGACGAACTCGAGGAGCTTGCGCCGATCGAAGTCACCCTGCCCGCCGACGGGCGTCGCGAGGGCGAAGTCGTGCCCGTTCGCCTTCGGTCCCAGGTGACGGAGCTCGGCACGCTTTTGCTCGAGGCCGAGCCGCTTCGGCCTCTCCTCCCGGGTGAGCGCTGGCGGGTCGAGCTCAGCGTGCGCGCGGGCGGCTGAGCGCGCCGATGCCGGCCCGGTACGCAGTTGGCATCGATCTCGGCACGACGCACACGGTCGTGGCGTGGTCACGGGCTGGCGGCACCGAGGCTCCAAACGTATTCGAAGTGCCGCAGTTCGTCAGCAGCAGCGAAGTCGCTCCCCGGCCGTTGTTTCCATCCGTGCTCTACGCGCCGTGGCCGGGCGAGCGGCTCGACGATCCGTTCGGGGACGATCCATGGGTGCTTGGGGAGTTCGCGCGGCGACGCGCGGCGGAGGTCCCCGGACGCGTCGTGACGTCGAGCAAAAGCTGGCTCGCGCATCCGGGAGTCGATCGGGTGGCCCCCATCCTGCCGTGGGGAGCCGACGAGGGAGCTCCCAAGCTTTCGCCGGTCGAGGCCGCGACCCGATTGCTCGCCCACGTTCGGGGGGTCTGGGATCGCGCGCATCCGGACGATCCACTCGCGCATCAGGATGTCGTTTTGACGGTCCCCGCGTCGTTCGACGAGGTTGCGCGCGAGCTCTCCGTCCAGGCTGCTGCGGCGGCCGGTCTATCGCCGAAGCTCCTCGAAGAGCCGCAGGCTGCATTTTACGATTGGATCTCGCGGCCGACGTCGGTCGGCATGGCGGAGCTCCTTCGGGATACGCGGGGCGAAGCGCTCGTCCTGATTGTCGACGTCGGGGGTGGAACGACCGACCTGTCGCTCATCCGAGTCGCCGGGGTCGACCGCATCTCCCGCGTGGCTGTCGGACCTCATCTTCTTTTGGGTGGCGACAACATGGACCTGGCGCTGGCGCATGCTTGCGAGCCGCGGCTGACGGACGGCTCAGGCAAGCTGGATGTCGCGCGGTTCGCGCAGCTCGTTCTGGCTTGTCGTTCGGCGAAGGAGGCGTTGCTCGGATCGTCGCCGCCGTCCGATGCGCCCGTGTCTTTGCTCGGGGCCGGGTCCTCGCTCGTCGGGTCCGCGCGCACGACGCGGCTTGACCGAGTCGAGGTTGAACGAATCGTCCTCGACGGCTTCTTTCCGATGGTCGACCGCGACGCGCGGCCTGGGGCGGCGCGGAGCGCACTCGTTGCCTTCGGCCTTCCCTATGCACGCGACGTCGCGATCACACGTCACATCGCGTCCTTTTTGGCTCGCCACCTCGGGCGGGATGAATGGCCCAACGCGGTTCTGCTCAACGGGGGTGTGTTCCGTTCCGTGCGCATCGCCGACCGCCTGGTCGATCTCCTGGCCGGTTGGCGCTCGGAGTCCGTCGCGCGATTGCCTGGCGCGGATCCCGACCTCGCAGTGGCTCGTGGCGCGGTCGCCTATGCACGCGCCCGGTCCGGCCACGGCGTGCGGATCGGCGGAGGAACGGCGCGTAGCTATTTTGTCGGGGTCGTCACAGAAGGCGCGACAGCGCGAGCGGTCTGCGTCGTGCCGCGTGGCGCCGACGAGGGGAGCATTCACGTCGCACACGGCCGAACGTTTGCGCTCGCGGTCGGTCGTCCGGTCCGTTTCGACCTCTTCGCAAGCGACGAGGTCGATGCAAGACCGGGCGACGTGGTCGATGTCGAGGACGATCGCTTCGCGAGGCTCGCTCCCCTGACGGCGAGTCTCGATGCCCGACGTCCGGGCGACGACGTCCGCGTCGCCGTCGAGGGCGAGGTGACCGCCGTCGGAACGGTCGATCTCGCTTGCGTCGAAGTCGGAAGCGACGCGCCTGAGCGATTTCGCTTGGCATTTCAGCTCGGCGACAAAGCCTTGGAGTCCCGCTCGCTCTCGCCGTCTCGGGCCACGCCGTCCCACCGCTTGCAGCGAGCGCTGGAGCTCGTGGATCGCACATTCGGCAAGCCGAGGGCCGATGCGTCAAGCCGCGAGGCTCGGGATCTGCTGCGCGAGCTCGAGAAAAACCTCGGCGGACGATCGGAGTGGACGACCGAGTCGAATCGAGTGCTCTGCGACGCCTTGCTTGCCAGGGCCGGCAGCCGCCGGCGATCGGTCGATCACGAGCGCGTATTCTGGCTGCTCACCGGCTGGTGCATCCGGCCTGGGTTCGGTGCGCCGCTCGATTCTGCGCGCGTGGCCGCCCTCTGGCCGAGGTTCGGCGAACGGCTCGCGTTTCCGCAGGAGGCGCGCGGGTGGCAGCAGTTCTGGATTGCCTGGCGCCGCGCAGCCGGTGGCCTTGACGATTCGATGCAGACGAAGATTCGCGACTTCGTCGATCCGCACTGGGCCCCGACCGAGCGGATGAAGCGACCCAAGAAGCCGGCTCTGGCCCTCGACGACGCGCTCGAGATGGCTTCTTCGCTCGAGCGATTGCCGCCCGCGCGCCGTTCGGAGCTCGGGGGCTGGGTTCTCGACCGAACCTGGACGGACCGGGACCCTCGACTCTGGTCGGCTCTCGGGCGCCTCGGAGCGAGGGTGCCGGCCTATGGGAGCGTCCACCATGTCGTCGCGCCGTCCGTCGCCGAGCGCTGGATCGAACATCTCCTCAGGGAGAAGTGGGACAGCGTTCCGACGGCCTCCAGCGCGGCGGTCCAGCTGGCTCGCCGCACGGGGGATCGGGCGCGCGACATCGGCGATCGCGTGCGCCGCGAAGTCGAGCAGCGGCTCGTGTCGACCGGAGCCACTCCGGAGCAGCTTCACGCGGTCCGAGACGTGGTGCCCATGGCGGAGAGCGATCGGGCGGCATTCTTCGGCGACGCGTTACCGCTCGGCCTCAAGCTCGTTGGCTAGCGTTGGAGCCCTTTCGCTCGTACACGATCATCTCGCCCATCGTATCGTGGTCACGCGTACCCGCTCGGGCCATCCCGACCTTTTCGAGGACGCGAATCGACGCGTGATGCCAGGCGAACGTGGTTGCTTGCACAACACGAGCGCCGCCCTCTTCGAGCGCCCAGCCGACGCACGCCCCCACGGCTTCGGTCGCATAGCCTCGTCCCTGCGAGCCCTCCTCGACACCATAGGCGATCTCGGCGAGACCGTCCTCGGCGGGTTGACCCCGAAATACAACGCTGCCGATGACGCGGCGCTCGCCAGCGTCTCGGCCGAACACCATGACCCGCGCCCCCCACAGCCGTTCCGATGGTTGCGCTCGGATGGATTCGAGCGACATCGAAAAAGCTCGTTCGATGAGCGCCGGATTGGGCCAACGTTCGGGCATGCTGGCGCGGGCCAGTCGCTCGGCTTCTTCACGATGCCCGAGCAGCACGGCTTCCACCATGGCCATCGTCATGGGCAAGAGATTGAGGCGAGCCGTGCGCAGGACCATCGTCATCGCATAAAACCACCCCCGGATCGCGGATCGCGGCGGCGCTGCGACGGAGCGGCGCCTCGCCCGATCGGGCCAACAAGTGGACCCCTGGTCGTGCTTCGCTGTCAACCCGCTCCCGACCAGCCGTACACGAGGTTCTCGAGTTTGGCATCCTCGCCTTCGTCGAGCAAACCGACCGCGACGACGTTGAGTCGCTCGGGCCTGGCAATCCGCGCAGCCGCCTCCTGGACATCCCTGGCCGTCACACGGGTGAGCTCCTCGACGTGCCGTTCGGGACTCGAAGGACGCCCGAAAAGAAGACGGCTCGCAAAGAATCCCGAGGCGTCCTCGGCCGAATCCTCGAGGCCTCTCGCGTCCCATAGGATGCGCCTTCTCGCCTTCTCGAGCTCGTCGGAGGTCGGCCCGTCCTGGGCGAGCTCCTCGAACATCGCGAGGATTTCGGCTGTCACGGTCGCTGCGCGCTTGTGCTGCACGCCGGCCGCGACGTCGACGATGCCGTCGTCCTCGTAGCCGTCGTAGCCGGCGGACACGTCGTAGCAGAGGCCGCGTGCATCGCAGAGGCGATGGTAAAGCCGAGTCGACATCCCATCGTCGACGACGCGCATGAGAACGTCGAGCGCCGGGCGAAGCGGGTCCGCCTCGGAGAACGCGCGGAGACACACGCGAAGTTCGGTCTGGCTCGACATGTTCTCGACGATTTCGAGACGGGCCCTCGTCTGGGTGTGCACGGGCGCGACGGTCCCGATTCGCGGGCCGCGGGGCAGGTTGCGGAAGTCTCGCTCGGCCAGGCGCTGCGCGAGCGTGTCGTCGACCGCACCGGCAAATGCGAGCACTGCGTTTTGTCCGGCGTAGTGGCGCTTGTGGTGAGCACGGAGCATGGTTTCGTCGAAGCGACGGACATGGCTCTCGCCGCCGGTGATCGTGAAGCCCAAGGGGTGGTCGCCGTAAATCAGGGCGCGCGACAAGTTGTCGGCGTCGATCTGGCGGCCCTCGTCGTCGAGATCTTCGAGGATCTCCTCCTGAACGATCCCTCGCTCGATGTCGATGTCGACGAACGCCGGTTCGGAGATCACCTCACCGAAGAGCGCGCTCGCCTCGTCCAGCGATTCGACCGGCAGGGTCAGAGAAAAGATGCCGTGGTCCACCTGAGTGGAAGCGAACAGCGTTCCGCCGATGCGTTCGAACGCAAGGTTCACGTCGTGCGCGTTTGGCATGCGGGATGTGCCCCGGTAAATCATGTGCTCGAGGAAGTGCCCGATCCCGTTGGTCAGGGGGGTCTCGAAGCGCGAGCCGACCCGCGCCCACAGCGCGACGTGGGCCCGGTGCAGCTGGGGCAGAGGCGCCAGGACGACGCGCAGTCCGTCCGGCAGAGTCCACGTTCGAAATCCGATGGTCACGTCAGTACGGATCCTCGTCCTCGTCGTCGGCGCTCGCGCCGCCGTCGGCCCGGGCCTCCTGCACGTACGATTCGTCGATCTTGATGGAACCCTTGGCTTGCTCGCGCAGCCGTTTCACATAGACCGAGAGCGCCTCGTCCCGCTTGGCGCGAACGAGCTCGTCTTGGAATGCATCACGATCCTTCTCGAATTCGTCGCGGGTCGCGATCTTGTGCGTTTTCAATTGAACGACGACGAACCCGTCGGGCGTGCGGACCGGTTGGCCCATGACGTCGCCCTCTTTGCTCGAGAACGCAAAGCCGACGACCTGAGCGGTTCCGTCAGGCGACAGGCCGGCGAATGGGTCGCCGCCGTGGTTGAACGCGCTCGATGTCTGCACTTGCGGGCGATCGCTGTCGGTGCCGGCGTCGAATCGCCGTCCGACGGGCGCCGCGGCGCTCGCTTGGGTCGACGCGTCCGCTCCGTCGAACGCGGGGCCGAGCTGCCCGCTTCGACCGCCCGGGCCCTTTGCAATGGGCAGGACCCGCAGCGCATCGGTCCGGCCGATTCGGAGGAGCGGCGCGATGGCTTCCGTGATCGCTTGGCCGGCGTCTTTGCCGGATGTCATGGCATCCTTGATTTGCATCGCGATCGCGTTGGCCGCCTCGGTTGCCTGGGCCTTTGCCGCCATCGCCTGCGGCAGGCCGCGCCTGACTTGCGCTTCGACCTCGCTCGCCCGCGCTGGGTCGTCTTTGGTGATGAGGTGGTAGCCGAACTGTGTCTCCACGGCCCCCGCCGTCGTCTCCCCCGGCTTCAGGGCATCGGCCGCGGCCTTGAACGGCGCGACGAGTCCATCGGTGGTGTCGCCAAGGTCCCCCCCGCGCGACGCGCTCGAGGAATCATCCGACACGTCCCTCGCCACTTCGGCGAACGCCTGGCCGGCCTTGATGCGGGCTGCGGCCCACGACAGCTTTCCGAGTGCGAGGGCCTTTTCATCATCGGACGCTCCGTACGGGAGCTTGACGAGGATGTGGCGAAAGTGGCCGGCCTTGGGCGCATCGTCGGCCAGGCGGTCTGCGAGCGCCTTGTCGAACTCAGCCTGGTGCCCTTTGACCCAACTGTCGAGGTCCGATGGCCCTTCGCGCGTTGCCCAGCGCGAAGCCCAGGACTCTTTGACCGCAATCCAAGCGACGGTCGCCGTGCTGTAGCGCCGCCCGTATTCGTCCCAAGCCTCCGATTGGCTCACGCGGATCGGATCGCGCACGATATCGCGCATTTTTGCAGCCAATAGCTCGCGAACTTGGCCCTCCCGGAACTCGGCCGTCGAGCGATTGCTGAGGTTTCTGACCTGCCGCTCGTAAACCTTCATGTCAAACATTTTGGTTTTCGAATCGCGGAAGTCGACCGGGATGGCCGTGTCGCGGTCGTTGAGATGCGCGAGGGCCACGTCTTGCGGCACGATGCCTGCGCGCGCGTACGACTGATAGAGGCCTTGCATGATCTTCTGCGCCTCGGTCGGATCGGCGGCCGGAACGCTGATCCGAACGAATCCGTCGTAGAGCTGGTCGGTGACTTCGTCGTCGGTGACCATGATCCCAAGCCGCTGGGCTTCGTCGTCGAGGAGCTCGCGCTCGACGAGTCCGTCGAGGGCGGCGCGCTTGAGGCTCATCCGCCGCGAGGTCTCCGTACTGCGGGCGGGATTGAGCATGCGGTAGGCCGCCGCGAAGTCCTTCGGTCCGATGCACCGTCCGCGAACGCGCGCGACGCATGCTTCGCTGAGCGATGCGGTTCTCGTCGCAGCGTTGGGGCGGAATTCGATGACGAACGTCAGTATCGTGGCGACGATGATGGCGCCGTAGAGGACGTTCGACAGGCCGCGCTGTCGGAAAAAGTGGAGCATGCAGGCGGGTGCCCGTCTAACACGCGACCTCGCGTCCGTCGACCGCAGCTGCGAGCCGCAGGCCCTCCCCGTAACGTGCGATTCAGGCCCTCTTCTCGATGCCGATCGCGGTCCTCAGCACGACCAAGGCGTCGTCGAGGATCGATGCGCTCTTCGCGTACGTGATCTCGAAAAATGTATCGAGCGTTCGCTCGCCGTCGCCCGGATCGGCGACGCGCGTCGTCGTCGTTTCAATTTCGGCAAAACCCGGCGGGAGAACCCCGGCCCCGAGCTTGCGGATTCGGTCGAAAAGATTGGGCTCGTCCTCGCTCGGAAAATCGGCCTTTTGCGCACGCAAGACGACGCGCACCTCGAGCGGCTCAGTCACGCGCAGGCGAACGCCGGAGTCCATGATGAGGTTTTCCCGCGGACGTTCCGCAAGGACGATTTCATCGCCCCGGGTGCGAAAAATCTCGAAGCCGGCCTCGACCAGCGTTCGTTTCACCTGTGCGACCGTTCGCAAGGCACTGGGAAGGGGAGTTTCGGGCATCGCGCGCGCGTCCGAGCCGCAAGAGCTCGAAAACGCAAGGCAAAGAATCTTCGCGGACGCGATGTCCGTCAAGGGCCAGGCGCACAAGTGTGGGATTTTTCGAGTCACTGCTATGGTTACTTGCCGAACGCCGTGAAAAACCGCCGGAGCCTGAGCCCGACGCTGGAGCCGACCGGGCGCGATCTGCACGCCACGCGACGAGGCGGCGCGCGGCGAGAGACCAGTGCGCGCGTGACCCTCGTTCCGTCCGCGCTTTGCGGCGTCGGTTACGGGTCGGGCCCGGCGAGCGCGCCCCCGCCCTCGCTTCCGCCGCTCGACGGCTGGGCGCTCAACGTCAGCCGCGGAGGCCTACGGGTCATTCTCGAGCAAAAGGTGGAGCTTGGGGCCGAGTTCGACATCACGATCGGCGATTCGGCGCCGGCGACCTCGGTCACGCCGCACCATGGCCGGATCGTCTGGGTACAAGAGGAGCCCGACGGGGTCATCGCCGGGATCGAGTTTCGCTTCGAAGGGCAAGCGTGACGCCGCTCACCGCCACCAAAGCGTGATAAACCCAAGTTGCGTATGGCCACCCCGAAGAACTTATTGCCCGACTGCGGCCTGTACCGAACGACCAAGCCTCTCCCCGATCACGAGACCGAGGTCCCCGCGGGGACGCTCGTCTATTTTCACAATCACTCGGACTCGGGGCTCCCCGTCCTCATCACGCCGGAACACAACATTTTCAACCGCTGGCACTTTCACGGGGCCGGCATTCCGTTTCGCGGGCTCTCGTGGGCAGACTCGCTGACGAAATTGCCGGCCGAGGGATTTTACATGTTGCGCAAAGCGCTGACGTTCGACGGGGGCGAATGGCCCAAAGCAGCCCTCGTGCAGCTCGGCTACACACGGGCCGGCGACCCCATTCTTTTCATTGGGCAGGTCCGCGCGCAACTACAGGAAAACAATCTTTTTTTTAGCGACCGCGGGGTCGGGATCAAACGCGAGCAACTGTCGCTTCTCGAGCCGCTCCAAATCTTTGCTGAGCCGGCGGCCGCGGGGGCTCACACGACGGGCGTGCACTGAGCCTCGGCAGCCCGCAGATTCTCGCCAGACTGCAGAGCCGCCGGACTCGTCGTCCAAGCCACCTGCATTCTCGAACGGCCAGCGCCCCGCGAATCGGCGTTTCGCCCCAGGCGAAGTGCCGGCGTCGGCCTTCCACTTCTGGGGTGCTCGCTAGGGCAAGTCGTCGGCTGGCGTCCATGCCGCATCGCGCTTTTTCGCACCCGGATCGCGAAGCATGGCCTCGCGCCACTTGACGCCGGGAGGGGAGGCATCGACCCAGTGGTAACTCTCATCGCGAACGTCAAGATGGACGAACTGCGTGCGCGCGTTCGTGTAGACGCCGACTCCGACCCTCGCAAGCTGTCGTAGGTAGGCGGCGACTTGCGCGGCCCGTACTCCGTCGAGCTTGAAGTCGAGCGCTTCGCCCGTTCCGTGTCGTCCGGCGTGGGCTCGCCAAGCTGAAACGATGCGCACGCGCGTGGGGGGGCCCGTCCGCTTCGGTCCCCCAACGTCGCGCTCGAAATGGTGCGCGGCCTTCACGACGAGCTGAACGAGCCGCGAGGCGAGCGCATGAACGTTCTCAGGGTCCGGCGAACTCACCCGCGCGAAGGCGTCCAGTGCTCCGGCATCGATCGAGCCGTCGTCGGCGTACAGGCGAATCCGCGCACTCGCGCGTGTCAGCACGTTCGTGACGTCGACGGCGTCGAGCGCATCGGCCCATGACGCACCGCGGCGCGGCCGCGGTGCTACAGCCAGCAGCGATTCGCTGCCCGTGCTCGACGCAGGGCGACGCACTCCCGGGTCGGCGGCGTCGCGCGTGGCGACGAACGCAATGAGCAAAAAGATCAACCGCATGGCGGGCGCCCCCCACCTGATCGGACGACGGCCGCCCCACGCCTTGCCGCGTCGGCCAAACGGGCCGGCGATCGAGCGGCGATCGGCGCGGGCATCGGCAGCGCCGATTCTACCATGAGGCTATGCTCCCGGCGAATCGTGGGGTGCCTCTTTTGCGCCATCATCGCGCGAACTTCTCCAGCCGACGTCGTGCTCGACGACGATTCGTGCGTGGCGTTCCTCGACCATCGCCCCCTCTTTCCAGGCCACGTACTCGTCGTCCCGCGCCGTCACCGAGCGACCCTCGCCGATCTGGAACCTCACGAGGTGAACGCTCTGTTCAGCTCCGTTCAGGCGTTCGCACGCGCCATCGAGAAGGCCGTCGGCGCCGACGGATCATTCGTCGCCATGAACAACGGCGTCAGTCAGAGCGTTGCCCACGCGCACGTCCACGTCGTTCCGCGCAGGCGCGGAGACGGGCTCCGCGGCTTCTTTTGGCCGCGACGCCGGTACGCCGGCGGCGAGGCCTCGGACATGGCGGCCCGAATACGTGCGGCCCTCGCTTGACGATGGCGCGCCGGGTCCTCGGTGGCTACGCTGGCGCGCCCCATGGACCTGCGCGCCGAGGCACGGATTAGCTTTCCACCTAAGGTTGCCTTTGCGGCCTATCGCGACGAAATCTCCGAGCTCTTGCCCTACCTGCCCAATGTTCGGGCCGTCGATTTGAAGTCGCGGAAAGAAGAAGGATCTCGGATCGAAATCGTCAATGAGTGGCAGGGTGGCGGCGAAATCCCGGCGGCCGTACGAGCCGTGTTGAGCGAAGCCGCCCTCGCTTGGACAGACTACGCCTCGTGGGACGCGCAAGCGCTGCGATGCGACTGGCGCATCGAGACGCGGATGTTTTCGGAAGCCGTTAAATGCACCGGCTGTAACTCATTTCTCGAGGTCGACGTCGGCAGCACCCTCCTCGAAATCCGCGGTTCGCTCGATATCGACGCGAAGAAAATTCGGGGGGTCCCGACCTTTCTGAGCGGTCGGGTCGGTCGCGCGGCCGAGGAGTTTCTCGTCTCGAGGATCCAGTCGAATCTCAGAGAGATCGCGAAGGGTCTCGAGCGCTATCTCGAAGAGCGGGCGAAGCGCGGCTGAACCTGTCGCCGCGGGTCAATCTCGCAATTCGTGCAACGCAAAGGCATATTCGTCCGCGAGCTTGTCGACGGCCGCGCGTACGAGGTCCGCGCCCCCATGTCCGGAGTGCTTCTCCACGCGGAGGAGAACGGGGCGGTCGCGCGACGCCCACTGCAGTTCGGCAGCGAACTTGCGAGCGTGCATCGGGTCGACGCGGTCGTCGCTGTCGGCGCTGAGGATGAGTGTGGCGGGGTACTTCGTGCCCCGCGAGACGTGGTGATACGGCGAGTAGGCGTAGAGCGCCGCAAAATCGTCCGGATCGTCGGCGGATCCGTATTCGGGAATCCAAGTCTTGCCGCTGCCGAAGAGCGGGTAGCGGACCATGTCGAGGAGAGGCACGCCGCACAGGGCCACCCGAAAAAGCTCCGGCCGCTGGGTGATGGCG
>JBEKFX010000015.1:0-125573 GCA_050013115.1 Polyangiaceae bacterium | reverse complement strand
ACGCACAGCCAGAGGCTCCCGCGGGGTATAATCCGGACTCGCCGGAGGTCGAAGCCATGGTCAGCGCGCTTCTGGCGCAGATGACGCAAGCGGAAAAAATCGGCCAGATGGCTATGGTCGACATCGCCAGCTCGGAGCCGGCGGACGTCACCAGCCTCTTTTTGGGCGCAGTGCTCGCGAGCGGTGGTGGAATGCCGTCGAGCGGCAACGGCCCGTCGGACTGGTTCAACCAAACCGGCGCCTATCGCGCCGCGGCCTCGGCGACACGGCTGCAGGTCCCTATCATTTTCGGGATCGACGCGGTGCACGGGAACGCCAAGGTAAGCGGTGCGACGGTCTTTCCCCACGGCATCGCTATGGGGGCGACGCGCGACCCAGGACTTGTGATGCAGGAGGAGCAGGCGACCGCGCAAGAGCTCGCAGCCCTCGGAATTTCCATGGCGTTCAGCCCGGACTCCGACGTCGGGCAGGATGAACGATGGGGCCGCACCTACGAGAGCTTCGGCGAGGATCCGATGCTCGTCTCCCAAATGGTTTCGGCCGCGGTGATCGGCTACCAAGGCCAAAATCCGACGCAGCCGACTTACGTTCTCGCGTGTCCGAAGCACGCGCTCGGCGCCGGCGAGACGACTTGGGGCACTGGGCACGGCGGATACGGTCTTGACCAGGGCAACGCCGAGGTAAGCGAAGTCGAAATGCGAAACGTGCATCTTGCGCCTTTCGCGGCCGCCATCGAGGCGGGGGCCATGGCCATCATGATCTCCTATAGCTCGTATAATGGACAGAAGATGTCCGCCGACACGATGTGGCTCACCGATGTCATCAAAGGTGAACTCGGCTACAGAGGCTTTCTACTTTCAGATTACGACGCCATTACCCAGTTGCCCGGCAGTGGCCAAGAGCAAGAGTCTGCGGCCATCAACGCGGGGCTCGACATGATCATGATGTCGGCGGGCGCTTCGGGCTTCATCGACGATGTGACGTCGCTCGTGGCGGCAGGGACGATACCGCAGTCGCGCATCGACGACGCCGTCACGCGAATTTTGCGAGCCAAAGTCATCGCCGGCCTCTTTTCGGCGCCAGAGCCGACGGCCGGCGATATCGGATCGGTCGTCGGTTCGGCGGCCCACCGGCAACTGGCGCGCCAGGCGGTCCGCGAGTCTGCTGTCCTACTCAAGAACGACGACAACGTTCTTCCGCTTTCGAAGTCTGCGCAGATTGCGATCGGCGGGCCCGGTGCAAAGGATCTCGGAGTGCAATCGGGGGGCTGGACCATTGCGTGGCAAGGAGTCACGAACGTCACCAGTCCCGATGCGAGCGGCATCGCGGGGACAACTCTCCTGCAGGCCCTCCAGAACGCCGCGGCGGAGTTCAGCAACGTATCGTTCGTCGACGTCGACAGTCAAAGTGTGCCGTCCGACGCTTCGGTCGGAATCGCAGTGCTCTACGAGAACCCCTACTCGGAATATGAGGGTGATACCGCCGACCCGAACTTCAACAACACGCTCTCCAACAGCACCGTCGCTCAAAACCCGACGATGCACGCAATCTACGACGGGTATGCGCAAAAGACCCTCGCTGCGTTCGGGAGTGCGAACATCCCGCTTGTCCTCGTCCTCCTGACGGGCCGCCCGGTACGGCTTGAGTCGTGGCTAAGCCAATACCCGAACATCAAGTCGATCGTTGCCGCGTGGTTGCCGGGGGCCGCCGGCGAAGGCCTTGCGGACGTCCTGTACGGCGACGTGAATTTCAACGGCATTTTGCCGAAGTCGTGGCCGAAGGACTCCACAACGCTTCCGATTTCGTCACTGCAGGTCGGATCACAGGCGCTTTTCCCATTCGGCTACGGATGCACACTCGGCGTCGCCTGCCCCTGACGGCGCCGTTCGGCCAATCTGCAGGGCGGCATGGGACCGCGCTGCGCGGCGCCGTGACGGCCAGCCCTACCGCCCTAGCGAGCCGTAGTCATCCAGTGGACTTTCTTGAGCGCGCCCCATTTCAGCCGTCGTCGTACACGCGGACAGTCTCTCGGTGCACCGACTGGTTCGGTCGCGCTGCATCCGAGACTGGCTCTCGATCCACGTTTCGCGAGCGCGCGCGTCCAGGCACGCGATGAGCGCGCAAATTCCGAAGAGTGCGCAGAGCGAAGCCACTATGATGAGTCGCTGCTCGCGCCTTCCGCCGTCGAGAATGCGCAAGTCGCGGATCTCGGCTTCGAGGCGCGCGATGGTTTCAACCATCGTCGGGCAAGGGTCGCGATACATGCGTCACCATACTGACGGCCTCGCCCCGGCCTCGCAAGCGGGCGCCGAATTTCGTCCCCTCGCTGACGTGGGGGGTTGCACGGGCGGGCTGGCGGAAGGCTCGTGCCGACGAAGGATTGGGACCGGTACGCTTGGGCTCTTCACGACGCCCTCGAGATCGAGGAAGGGGGGATCCCGGCACACGACGATCGAGCATGATTCGAATTTTTGACCCTCGAAGGAGCGCAAGCGGGTCTCTTGGCCATCTCTTGGGCAAGAGGTACGACGCGAAGCGCCGGGCGAGAGGCATTCTGATGGTTCGACCCCGCGTCCGGGGCGAGTACGATGCGAGATATGGGAAGGCTCCTGGCCATCGCGGCGATTGTCAGCAACGTCGAGTCGACCCTGACCGACGCTCCTTGCAGAGCATCGCGCCAACCCGCGCGATCGGTCGTCTTCAGGATGGGCTCGGTTCGCTCGACACGTTCGCCCGGGCATTTGCGCCGACGACGGCCGCCGTCCTCGCAGGGCCCGCGACGTCTCTACAAGTACGGCCGGCGCAAGCCACGCGTTTCCGACGAGCGCAAGCCCAGGGTCTGCGCCGGGAGTCCGAGGCCCTCGGCAAGCCTCTCCGCCGTCCGCGGTTCTCGCTTCATTGCACCGACGGTCGGCTAAAGGGGGCCAGCCGGCGTCACGGCGACCTGGCACATCGGAACCCGGTGCCATCGCTCACGTCACCCGGCGCTTCGCCGCTGCGATCGAGGGTAAGCGAGAGAGCGATGCCAGCGAAGTCAGAGCCTCGGATCACTCGGCTCGAAGCGGCATCGAGGTACGCACAATCTGCGAACGGACCCAGGTCGAGAATGACGTCGTAGGGCGCAAAGGAATCGAGGTTCCACTGACGGACTTCCCCAACCATATCGCCCACTCAACGTGTCCGGAGCGGAGTGAGCCGCCGCCCCAGCCCCATCGTTCGTGTACGTGACCACAAATGTCCCACCCGTTACTTCCAAGCTCGTGCAGCAACTCTCGGGCCCGCGGCTGCCGGGGCAGTCGGTCAATCCGGGGCCGCCAGGCTGACAATTTGGCTGGACGTTCACGGAGCCGACGGAAGTGCTCACAGACGTCGAGCTCG
Organism: Polyangiaceae bacterium; assembly: GCA_050013115.1. GTDB lineage: Bacteria > Myxococcota_A > Polyangia > Polyangiales > Polyangiaceae > Palsa-1150. Next base: position 122,195 of record JBEKFX010000015.1, on the reverse strand, counting down.
TGAAGCCTGTCGAGCTCGTCGCGACCAAACGCGATAGGGAGCTTTCTTGGCCGGTAGCCGTCGTGCCCGAGTTGCCCGAGCGGTCTGCGTGAGAGAACGGCGCGTCCAACAGACCGGTCCGGGATCCGCACGCGCCGAGGAGCGACATGACCAACACGGCGGCCGTCCGTGCCCTGGTCGGCGCTATTGTGCACGCAACCCGCATGCCCCTCGCAAGCCGTGCCCCGCAACGCTGTGTCGCTCGCAAGGGGGACCTCATGGGGGCTCCGTGCAGCACTGTACTCAGGAAACGATGGGCGCCATCACACGCATCCGCATTTTCATGGCGCTTCGTCGCGTGCAAAGCGCGGTCGAAGTCGATGGGCCGAAACGCGTCGTTCGCCCAGAACGCGAAGAAAAGGCGCAGACTCCAATGGTTTTGACAGATGACGTGGCCGTGTCGCGTGCGACACGCTTGTCTCGTGTGCATGCGACGCCCTCGCGTCGCTCTCATCCCCACCAGCGATGTTAGCACGGGGTCGTGACTCGACCCATGCCTCGACGGCCATGGTGGACTGGGTGGCCTGCTCGTCACGCGGTCCTTGGAGAGGCCGTTCGGCCTCGTTGGCCGTGGCGCGTTCGACACCCGCCCGGATCCGCAACCAGACGTTCGACTCGGCGGGACACGTCGTCGATGCCGCCTCGAGGGATCGGCTCGGCTACCTCGACTCGACCGGAGCATCTCCTTCTTCGTCGTCGCGCTCGCGGTCTTCACGAGAATGGCGTTGGGGCGGGTCTTCGGCGTCGCGCCGGTGCTCGTCATCGCCGGCCCGACGGGGGCCAGGGGTCGGTTCGAGCCGACGCCCGGCGGCATCCACCCCGGTCGGCACCGGCGCGGCGCACAGCCAGGTCATCGCCGACCGCATCGTCCAGCCTTGGGGTCCGCCGCCGGTTTCCTGTTACTCGCGGCGGGGGATTGCATCGGCGGCGCTCGCGATCCTCCACTTCTTCATGCCCGAGACCATCGATTGGCGGGGCGGAACCGCATGACGGGCGCGGCGCGCGCGGGCGTCACCTTGGCCGTGTTTGCAGCCATGCTTTCCCTCGTCATTGTGCGCCCCCGGCGCTGGAACGAGGCTTGGTGGACGATGTTCGGGGCCGGCGCGATGCTCGCCCTCGGGCTCGTGTCCCCGCGGGAAGCGGTCGACGTGACCCTCTCCGGGAAGAGCGCCCTTCTTTTTCTTCTGTCGCTTCTCGCGCTCTCTCTCCTCGTCGGCAAGAGCGGCTTCTTCGACTGGGCGGCGGTGCAATGCGCGCGCGTCGCCAAGGACAATGCGCGCGCGCTCTACCGCAATACGTTCGTGCTCGGCGCGGTCGTCACCGCGATTCTGTCCCTCGACACGACGGCGGTCATCCTCACTCCCATCGTGGTGGCGCAAGTGAAGAGGCTGAAACTCCCGGCCGCGCCGTACGTGGTGATGTGCGCGCTCGTTGCAAACGTCGGTTCTCTCGTGCTCCCCATCAGCAACCTAACGAACATCCTCTTCGCGGACGCTTTTCGCCTGACGTTTGCCGCGTTCGCCGCAAGGATGATCGCCCCCCAAGCCGTCGCGCTTCTCACGACCTACGCTCTGCTCCGATGGCACTTCCGCCGTGAACTGCCGAGCCACTGCGATGGCGCTTCACTCCCCGAGCCGGCGAGCCTGGTGCCTCACCAGCCCTACTTCCTGGCGTGCGTGAGCGTACTCCTCGCCGTGCTCCTCGGGTACTTCATTGCGCCGCTCGCGGGCCTCGAGCCCTACTGGGTCGCGTTTGCCGGTTGCGGCGTACTCGTGGTCGCAGGCGCGGTGACCGGTTGTGTCGGGGCACGCGCTGTGGGCGAGCTTTCGTGGGGCGTCCTTCCGTTCGTCGTCGGACTCTTCATTGCGGTGCGCGGGCTCGAAAACCTGGGGATCGTGAGCGCGTCGTCCGCGTGGCTCTCGGGAATGAGACCCGACTCGCCGAAGACGCTCTTCGCTGCCGCCGCGGCGACGGCCATCGCGTCGAACGTCGTCAACAACCTTCCGGCCACGCTGATCGCGCGAAACGTGCTTGAGGGCTCGCACGCCCACCTGGGGACGGTCCTCGCGGCGTTGGTCGGCGCCGACGTCGGGCCCATCGTCACTCCGTTCGGCTCGCTCGCCACGATGCTCGTCCTGGCGCTTGCGCGACGCGCAGGCGAAGGCCTGCACACGCGGCGCCTCGTGGCGCTCTGCGTCTGGGCCGCCCCTGCGATCGTTGTCGCGACGACGCTTGCCCTCATCGTAACCATGCACTGAATCGATCATGCCCAAGCGAACGCCAGGTCGGTACGAACGGTCGGCTGCGGACGGCGACCGGGAGAGCTGGCTCCACTTTCACCTCGACGGCATAGCGACCATGGCGGACGGGGCGGTTACCTCGCGCCCTGGGGAGCGTCAGCTTCACTCATGACGCAACGGGACGATTGGGCCACGATTGGGCCACGGGTTGTGGGCCGAGCGGGATTCGAACCCGCGACCTACGGATTAAAAGTCCGCAGCTCTACCGACTGAGCTATCGGCCCTCGCTTGGCTATCTTTACGGCTACTTGCGCGCTGAAGTCGACCTTTTTCTTTCGGTTCTGCCGCCGCGTCTACAGCCGTGTTCGCGGCGGCAAGCTCCGCGACGGCGACGTCAAGCGCCACCGGCGAAGTCAGGCCGGCTTCTGCCACGATTCGGGCAATCCGTCGATAGCGGTCGCCAAGATGCCCGGTCTCGCCGGGACTCGGTGTTTTCGCTCGCTCGGTGAGACATGAAGCCAGTATGGCGGGTCGATTTGGGTGGCAGCGGGCGACGTTGGGCGAGAGCCGGCCATGCTCTTGTCGCTGGGGGGTGGGCTCGGCCGCCGTGGATGGCCGCCGAGGTGGCGGCGGGGGGGAGCAGCCGTCGGGTTGGGCTCGGCCCTCGGCGCATGGCCGGTCAGCGAGAATTGCGGAAGAGGTGCGGCCTGGGCGCTCGTCCTCGCTCCGGTCGAAGCTCCGCACATGGCTGCCGAAACTCTTAGGAAATAGACCGCGGCGCAGACTTCACACCGGGCACGGTGCCTGCCGTCGAGGACCGATCGAGCGAACGGAGTCCGCCATGCTATTTGCACAAACGTTGACCGTGGACAGAGCGCAGTCGCTCTGGGATTTGGGCCGTCGCCTCAAAAGAGGGTTGTGGGTGGGCGAAAACAACCCGAATGACGCGGCGCAAGCGCGTGGCCACCTTCTGACGGCCGCGGAGAGCGGACTGCCGGCAGTGGTCATGGACGAAGAAGGCAGGGTTTTCGCCGTGAACTCCGCCGAGGGAAGCTATATCGTGTGGATTGGCCGGGTGAGCGATGGCGTCTTCCGCGCGTCGGATTGGGCCCAATGAACGACCGCAGCACATCCGCGAGCGCGTGGGCTCACTCGGAGTAACCGTACCTCGCCCTGATCGTCGGTAGCAGATAGTCCGCAAAGGCTCGGTCCCAATCGTAGCGGGGCTGCCACCCCCAATCGGTGCGCGCTCGCGTATCGTCGACATCCTCGGGCCAGGACGCAACGATCCGGGCTCGGTCCGGATCCGGCGCGTACGCGATGCGTGCGTCCGCGAAGGCTGTCAGAACACGGGTCTCGATCTCTCCCGCGCTGAGGCTGAACGAACCAACGTTGTAGACGCACGTCGATAACCGCGCGCGATCAGCCTTGGCGAGAGCCTGCAACGCTCGAATCGCGTCGGGCATGGCCATGAACGGAATGCGGGCCTCGCGGTCGACGAAGCACTCGTAGGCCTCACCGCGTGCGGCCGCGTGAATCATTTCAGCCCCGAAGTCACTGGTTCCACCCGTCGGCAGCGTATCGGCCGAGATCAAACCCGGTAAACGCAAAGCGCGGAAATCGACGCGCGGTGCACTTGCGGATGTACCCGGTTGATGCGCAAATAAAGTGAAGTATCTCCCGAGGTGCTCGCAATAAAGCTTGTTGCACCCGTACATCGTCGTGGGCTCGTTCCACTGCTCCTCGCGTACGCGTCCCACTTGCCGCTTTTCAGCCGGCGCCGGAAGCCCGTACGCCGCGATCGAACTCGGAAAGAGAACGACGACGTTCCGGCCGATGCGCAGCGACTGGTTCTGGGCCATCCGCAGGACGTTCAGCGTGCCGTCGACGTTCACGCGATGTGCAAGTTCGGGATCGCGCTCGCTCCGCGTCGAGAGCAAGGCCGCGAGGTGGAAGATGACGTCGACCCCATGGTGGGCCGCGAGTTGGTCCAACAGGCTGCGGTCCATGATGTTGCCCGCATAACTGGCGCTCGCCCGCATGCGCAGGGCGTCCGGGAGTGGCAAGAGATCGAGCGTCACGATGTGGTGACCACCCTCTTCCGACAACGTCTCGAGGAGCGACCGGCCGATTTCTCCGTTGACGCCGGTCACGAGCATTCTCTTCGTCATGCGATGAGTTTGCAGTTTCGCCCGACGCGTATGAACGTGTCGATCGCCTGATCAATCATTTCGACGGTATGGGCCGCCGAGAGCTGCACGCGAATCCGCGCCTGACCCTTCGGCACGACGGGATAGGAAAAGCCGACCACGTAAATCCCCTGCGCCAACATCGCCTCGGCGACTTCTGCCGCCAGCCGGGCATCTTGTCCGTCGGCTGAATGAGGTCCGATCATCATGACCGGCACGATGGGATGGAACCCCGGCCTGATCTGAAATCCCGCCTGCGTCATGCCAAGACGGAAGCGCGCCGCGTTGGCCATGACCCGATCGCGCGCATCGGTCGTTCCGCTCAGTCGATCGAGGACGGCCAAGCTTGCGCCCACGATGGAGGGTGCGAGCGTGTTCGAGAAGAGATACGGACGCGACCGCTGGCGTAGCAAGGCGACCATCGGCCCGGTCCCCGCGGTGAAGCCCCCCGACGCCCCACCGAGCGCCTTGCCGAACGTCGACGTTATCACGTCGACTCGTCCCGATACCCTGCAGTGTTCCGGCGAACCGCGTCCCGTCGGGCCGACAAAGCCAGTCGCGTGGCTGTCGTCGACCATCACGAGAGCGCCATATCGGTCGGCGAGATCGCAGATGGACGCGAGAGGCGCGACGTCGCCATCCATCGAAAAAACGCCGTCCGTGGCGATCATTCGCAGTCGCTTGACCTGAGTCGCTCGAAGAACGTCCTCGAGGGCCGCCATGTCGCCGTGGGGGTAGCGATGGCGAACCGCCCGGCAGAGGCGAATCCCGTCGATGATGGATGCGTGATTGAGCTCGTCACTGATGACTGCATCTCGATCGTCTAGAAGGGTCTCGAAGAGACCACCGTTTGCATCAAAACACGAAGAGTACAGAATCGCGTCCTCCGTTCCGAGAAACGTGGCAATCGCGGCTTCTAGCTTCTTGTGGAGATCCTGAGTGCCGCAGATGAAGCGCACGCTCGACAAGCCAAACCCGTACTCGCGGAGAGCACTTGCCGCAGCGTCGATGACCATCGGATCGGCGCTCAAGCCGAGGTAATTATTCGAACAAAAATTGAGAACGGACGCTTCGCGGCCTTGCACTCGGACGATGCTCCCCTGCGGCCCGGCGAGGACGCGCTCGCTCTTGGCCAGCCCTTCTTCGCGAATCTGGTCCATCCTGCTCGCAAAGATGGCAGTTGCATCCCTCTGCATCCCCGCAAGAGTAACACGGCGGACCGTCGAAGCCTCCCTCGCCGACATCATCCGCATTCCCGCGTGGTCGCTCGGACGTCACCTCGTCGGCGGCGTCGGATCGCTGCGCGAAAACTCGACGCTCGTCCCGAGCCGACCCGTTCTGCGTGCTTCCAAGCAGGACGGCGACCCGGGCTCGACGATTCGGCAGTCGTCGGGGCGAACTTCGTAGATGGAGCACGGGTAGCGACCATCGACCGAAACGTCGAGCGCGCCACAGTGATCGCCGCCGTTCTGCACGAACCGAAACCAAGGCGGTCGGGGATCCAGCAACGTCAGCCGACGCAGGATCTCCTCGCCTTGCGGATGCTCGAGGACACGGGCCTCGTCGGACTCCAAAAAGTGAACGGTATTGGGTCCATGATGACAACATCGGCCGCAGCTGACGCAGTCAGCGCCGTCAGGGCTCGGCGCTCCTTTGATGGGGCTCAGCTTCACGGGCGGTACCGCGAAGGGAAAAAGCCCATCTGCAAGGTCAAAAGCGACTTCGCCATCGAACCGTCCTCGCATTCGCGCCTGCGGGCCCTGCAATGATCAAGGGCGTTCGCTCCCGTCGAATAGCGCTCGAATGCTCGAGACGAGCAGCGAGGGGGTGAACGGCTTTGGAACGAACGCGAAGGTCTCGGTCTCCACACCTCGTTCTAAGAGCGCATCGTCCGTGTAGCCTGAGGTAATGAGGACCTTGAGGCCGGGACGCATTGCCTTCAGGCGCTCGGCCAGGATGTGTCCGTTCATTCGTGGCATGACAACGTCGGTGACGACGGCATGAATCTCGTACGGGTGCTGCTCAGCGATGAGCAATGCGTCGCCCGCGGAACCCGCCTCGAGCACTTCGTAGCCATATCGACGGAGCACGGCGGCAGCGGCACTTCGCACGAGCGAGTCGTCATCGACGACGAGCAGCGTCTCATGACCGCGCGGTACGTCGGCGGGAGCCGGCACCGATGGGCTGGCGGCGGCGGTCGAAGACTCGGCCGGGAAAAAGAGCTCGAAGCGAGTTCCCCGGCCCTTCTCGCTCTCGACAGCAATTCGACCGCCGCTCTGGTGCATGATCCCGAAGACCGTCGCAAGCCCGAGCCCCGTACCGCGGCCCTCCGGCTTCGTCGTGAAGAAAGGCTCGAACAAGCGCGCCTTGGTCTCTTCATCCATTCCCGTACCATTGTCGGCGACCGCAATAACCACGTACGACCGGGATCGGTCGTTCTCGGCAGACGGCTCGGAGAGCGCCCGCAACTCGAAGACGACACGGCCCCCGACAGGCATGGCGTCCTTGGCATTGACGACCAAGTTTAGAATCACTTGTTCGAATTGCGTCGGATCGATCGAGACGAGTGGCAACTTCGTCGCGCCCATCACGACGACGTCGACATCCTCACCGACGATCCTCTGCACGATAGGAATCATGGCGCCGAGCGCCCGGACGAGGTCGAGCGACCGGGGTTGCATCAATTGTCGACCGCCGAAAGCAAGCAGGCGCCGTGTCAGGTTCGCTGCACGTTCGCCAGCCGTGAGCGCATCGCTCAGCTCTTCGTGGATCGACGTCAGATCCGTTTCTTGCAGAGCGAGTTCGATTCCGCTCAAAATAACGGAGAGCAAATTGTTGAAGTCGTGGGCAATTCCGCCGGCAAGCCGAGCCAAATCCTCCATGCGGCCGAGGCGCCTGATCTGCTCTTCTTGCGCCTTTGCGTTCTGTTGAGCGTGCACCTTGTCGGTGATATCGCGCCAGTTTGCGATAACCCCTCGAACCTCCGGTACGTCGGTTGCGTTGCGAACGGCCGCCTCGACCCACGTGGCGGATCCGTCAAGACCGATCACGCGTTGCTGGACTCGGATCGATCCGCCCGGCTCCGCGAACACCTTCCTGACTTCTTCCTCGACGCGACCCCGGTCGTCAGGATGAATGAAATCAAAGCAGTTTTTGCCGACGAGTGCGCTCACCGGCCACCCGAGGATGCGCTCCGCGGCAGGCGACACGTAACGGATCGAACCGTCGGGGTCCAAGAGGCCCACCGCATCCGAACTGTGGTCGAGCATCGCGCGAAACCGGGCCTCATGCTCGCGAAGCCGCTGCTCGGCGACCACGCGCGAGGTGACGTCCGTCAAAATCGTCAGGTGGCGATCAGGCAGAATGCGCGCGACCGATAGGTAATCGAGGTGACGAACGGTTCCGCCTTCGTCCCGAAAAGAAAACTCACCCTGCGATCGACCCGACCGGAGAAAGTGCCGCCAGGCCTCCGAATCTTTGATTTCCCCACTCACATCTCGCATGGAAGACCCAACGAGGGCCGCTTTCGGCTTCCCCATGAGCTCGCAGGCCGCGCGGTTCACGTCGACGTAACGGCCGTCGTCGTCGACGACGAGCATCGGAATCGTTGCGGATTCGAATGCTGCGCGATAAAGCCGTTCGTCTGGGCCGGTGAGGCCGGTCAGCGATGCCGGGGCTTTGGTTCCTTGCATGCCCCTCTCTCGGCCTCAACGTTATCATGGTCTTGGGATCCCCGGCGATCGTCCGAACGCGACGGTCAAGAAAGGTCGAGAGGCCAGCGCGCCGCACCAAGGACGGTCGCTAGGCGGACGAGTTCCCTCTTGACCGAGGAGATCGCGGGTCTTTCGAGCGGGTCACGACGCAGCATCGCGCCGCAGAGCTCTACGAGACCACTGACGCCTTCGCTCCTTGCCATCGCGCGTAGGAGAGGAGGAAAGCCGTCGTGGGCGACATGTGCGGCAATTTGGGCAACTTCGGTTTCGGCCTCGAAGAGGACCCTGGAGGTCAGCCCCTCAAAAACCAGACATGCAAAGGAATAGATGTCTGCCTTCGGGGGCGAAAGATCCATCCGGCTCTCGGCGGCGCCCCAGACCTCGGGTGCTCCGTAGGGGCCTGTCGCGCAACCTGGCCGTATGTGCCTGCCGGAGAGACCGAAGTCGACCAGTACGGCTTCCTCTCCTTGTCGCAGAACGACATTCGAAGGCTTGAGATCGAGATGGCCGATGCCCACCGCGTGCATGGCTTCGAGACCGGCGGCGACATCGAGCAGGATGCGAAGTGCTAGCGCCATCGTGAGTGCACGACCCTGCAGAAGGCTTTCGAAGGTCGTGCCTTCGACCAGCTCCATCACCAGAATCGGCTTTGGTCTCGACCCGACGTCGAACGTGACGAACCGCGCCAGATTCGGGTGTTGCGGCAGAGCCATGAGGGCAGTGGCCTCGTCACGAAAGAGCTTCAAAAACTCCGTTTCACTCAAGATGCGTGCGGCGCTCGCCGAATAAACGGGGACCTTGAGGGCGAAGCGCTCTGCGCTTTCATCGCCCTTTTCCTCGAGGCGCGTTGCCACGAAAACCGACCCCACCGCACCGGCGCTCAATGCACGGACGACGTAGAAGCCTCCGAGCGTGCGGCGCGGCGGAAGCCACGACGGCAATGCGTCCGCGATGCGGGCATTGGCGCCCTCCCGCGGTCGACCTTCTAATGGAAGATCAACGATACGCCAAACGATGTCCGAGACGATCTTGGCGAGCCCGCGTGGCACGGCTGCGAGCAGCGCGTCGAGCGACGCCGCGACGACGTGTTCGGCGAGACGAGGGTCGGCGCCGGAGAGCACTCGCGCCACCGCTATCGTCAGCGGGCGAACGCGCATGGCCGGAGAGTTGAATGCGCGCTCAGGGTCGAGCCGGCCGCGCGCACCCACGACGAGCTGGGCCAGTGCGCCCAGGCTGGCTTCGAGAGCGGCCACCGTATCGGGCTCCGCACCGCCGTTTGGAGCGAGCTCCCGCAGGGCCACGGAGTTTGCAATGGCTGACAGCGACGCCGCGAGGCGGACAAGAACGGCGCGCAGAGCCTCGCTGCGCGCGGAGTCGTTGAGCGCCAGATCGCGCGTCAGCTCGTGGACTGCCCCGGCGGTCAGCTCGCCGTTGCAAACGGCGGCCGTAAAACGCGCATAGCGCCGCAATACGTGCACGAGATCGGGATCCATCGACGCTTCCGCCAACATTTCGATCTCGACTGGATCGACCACTTGTCGGGCTACGACGAGCAGGGCGTCGACGGGATCCAGGTTACCGACCCGGACAAGAGCATCGAGCGCGCGTGCCAGGGCGGCCACAATCGTGCGTCGCACGGGCGGCGGTAGGCCGCGCTCGAACCGTTCGAGCAGAGCCCTCGTGATCCGCTGACACCTTGCCCGCAACCGGACCGCGCGCGGGGAATCCAGTTCGTCATCGCCCATGTAGCCATCGGCCAAGTGAAGCAGCGCGCGAAGCCTGCGCATCGACAATGTGGGGTGGGGCGGTACGGCCACCGGTGCACGTCCGGCCGCGACGGGGGAGCCCTCGCGCAGAAGTATCCAATCGGCAATGCGGTCCCGCAATCGATCGAGCGCTTCGTCAGCGGTATTCGAGAGCTCCCCTCCCCCGAGGGACAGAAGTTGGGCCAGCACGTCGTCTTCGAGCAGGCTGGCCTCGAGATCGCGCAAGACGGCGAGCGTCGTGCGGCGCGCCATCGACCCCACGCGACCCTCCACTCCGTCTGCTTCCGCCGAGACCGCATCGAGCGCGTCGACCGCCCCCCGGGCGGCAACGAGCGCAGCGCGCGCCAGCACATGCGCCTGCTGGGCGCCCTCGGTCGTGAAGGCGTTCATGGTGCGCGCGATCTGGACCCGGAGTGGTTCATCGTCTCGACGTGCGCCAGACAGATCGCGTCCGATTTCTCGCGCAAGGGATTCAGCTCCGTCGTCGTCGGTCAGGGTCGGCGAATTGGTCAATAAGGCGAGAGCCCGGGCGCAAGCGCGCGCCACGAGGGGTGCACTCCCGAGTTGCGCGCGCAATTCGAGCGCGGCTTCGCCGAGCTCGGGTGTCCCCGAGGACCGGGCCATCACGCGTTCCAGAGCCTTGGCCGCTGCATCCGGCTCTGCTTCGCCAGCGCGGACCAAGCCCCAGAGGAGCGACGCCGCTGCGCCCGGGTCACGTTCAAGCAGGCCGTCAGAAAGCGCTCGATCGAGAAGATCGAGCCCACGCTCCGGGGCGACGGCAACGCTGGCCGTGATCGATGCGGCCGAGCGACGCCACTCGGTCACGGATAAGCCCACACCCAATCCGTCTTCGGTGGACCGAGCAAAGCTCGGCAGCCATGGTAGAAGTAGCCCGCGAGCGACTGCGACGTGTCGCCAGACCAGCGACTCACGGTCCGCCAGCAGGCGGTCCCAGGCGGGGGCGACCGTTTCGCACCGGAAGATGCGCAAACTGTGGTCGTCCCCCTGCGCGGCGCGCCGAGCTGCCTCGTGTGCGGCGCGATCGAGCAGCCTTGCAGCGAGCCGGCGCGCCGGCAAGGAGCCGGTCGAGGGAACGGCAATCCATTCGCGCGCCAGCTCGCGACGAGAAGCGAGCGCCAAAGCCAGTGGACCGGCGCCCACGCCGACGGAAATCGGCAGCTCCATGACAAGTGCGATGCGGGACCGCACACCGGGATGCGCGAGACCCCGACCGCCCCCGAGCGCCATGCGACGTGCAATGGCCACAAAGGCTTCCGCATTGGCCGCGAGAAGGCGGGTCAACATACGTCGGCCGAGCTCTCGCTGCTCGGGCCCGGCCGGCAACGCGGAAGCAAGCTCGTAAAGCGCGGCGCCGGCGGCCGCGGGCGCGAGCCAATCGACGTCGTCGACAAGCCCCGCTTGCAGCGCCACACGGACGCCGGCGAGGAGCGCAGTCGGATGTAGCCCTTCGAGCGGACCCGGTCCGTCCTCTGCGGTCGCGCGCGCCAGTGCCGCCATGGACTGGCGCCAAGACGCACGGCGCTCCGCGGCCCCCGCGATCTTGTCGAGCTCTAGCAAGCTGCCGGTGTAAAAGGACGCGTCGCGCACGCTGGACCTTGGGCGTCATCGTACAGGGTCCAGGGGTTCGGCGGAACCGACCGAAGCCGACACCCGCCCTTCATCTGTTCCTGAAGCGCTGACGGCGCCGTGCTATTGGCGGACGCGCATGATTGTCCTCAACAACGTCACGAAGCGGTACGGCCCTAAGATTCTCTTCGAAGGCGTCACCGTACAGTTCGATCCCGGCAAACGCTACGGCGTCACGGGTGCCAACGGTGCCGGGAAATCGACGCTGCTCGAGATGCTGTCGGGACAGGAAGACTGGGACAGCGGGACCGTCGACGTTCCCGGAGGCCTGCGCGTCGGGGTCCTCGAGCAGAACCACTTCGTTTACGACGAGCAGCGAATCCTCGACACCGTGATGGCTGGCAAGACTGAACTTTGGGAAGCCATGGTCGAGAAGGAGCGTCTCCTCGCCGGGGACGTCGACGATGCGGTCGGCGTGCGACTCGGAGAGCTCGAAGGAATCATTGCCGAGCACGACGGCTACTCGGCGGAAGGTCAAGCTTCGGAATTGCTCGTCGGTCTGGGGATCCCGCCGGAACGGCAGGCGCTGCCCATGCGCGTCCTCCCCGCCGGCTACAAGCTCCGCGTTCTTCTGGCCAAGGTTCTCTTTGGTCGACCGGACGTGATGCTGCTCGACGAGCCGACGAACCATCTGGACCTCGAGTCCATCCACTGGCTCATTCGATTCCTGACCGAAGAGCACCGCGGAACGCTTCTCGTCGTTTCGCACGACCGACATTTTCTGAATTCAGTCGCCACGCACATCGCCGACATCGACTACCGTACGATTAGGATTTACACAGGCAACTATGCGGAGTTCGTGGACGCAAAGTACGAGAATCAACAGCGCGCCGAAGCCGTGGCTCAAAGCGCGAAAAAGAAAATTGGCGAACTGCAGGATTTCGTACAACGGTTCGGTTCGCATGCAGCGAAGAGCAAGCAGGCCCAGAGCCGATTGAAGCAAATCGAAAAGCTCGAGGACATCGTCGAAACGAAGGGGGCGAAGCGTTCGAGCCTCGTGCGACCGTACGTTCGATTCGAAATCCTGAAGCCGAGCGGTCGCGACGTCGCGCGCGCGGAGAACGTTCGAAAGGAATTTGCGACCAACGTCGTGCTAGACGGGGTAAGCCTGAACCTGAACCGGGGCGACCGCGTCGCGGTCATCGGCCGGAGCGGCATCGGCAAGTCGACTCTGCTGAAGCTACTGGTCGGCGCGTACAAGCAGCTCGACGCAGAGACTCGGCCCTACACGCTCATGCCGGATGCGGGCGAGGTGCGCTGGGGCCACGACGCCAGCGTCGGTTACTTCGCGCAGGACCACCATGAGTCGCTCGGGGCCACGGCGAAGGGTACGACCCCCTACGAATGGCTTTACCGCTTTGACCCGCAGCGCACGAAGGAAGAGATTCGAGCCATCCTCGGCCGGCTGCTTTTCAGCGGAGAGGCTGCGCTGAAGCCGACCGAAGGCCTTTCCGGCGGGGAGGCAGCGCGTTTGCTCCTCGGCAAGATGGTTCTGGGCCGGCACAACGTGCTCGTCCTCGATGAGCCGACAAACCACCTGGACATCGAATCGATCGAGGGGCTGCTCGAAGGACTGCTCAAGTTCGAAGGAACGGTTGTATTCGTCAGTCACGACCATCACTTCGTGGCTCGCTTGGCAACCCGCGTCGTCGAGCTTCGCGACCGGCTCGCCGACGACAGGCGGCCCGGCTGCGCCATCGTCGACTTCGGCGGAACTTACGAGGAGTACACCGACCGCGGACGGCGCTGACGCCACGCGCAATTGTCCGGTGGACGCGGCCTCGTTCGACTTGACGAACCCCCGCGCACGGCGCTGACGCCACGCGCAATCGTCAGGTGGACGCGGGCTCGTTCGACTTGACGAACTTTGCGAACGACTCTTTGTCGATCGCCTTCTCGAGCGCCGTATGCGGTGAGATGGTTCCCTCGCGGACGAGGCGTTCGAGCGCCATGTCCATCGTTTGCATGCCCTGCGCCTGTCCCGCCTGCATCAGACTTAGGATCTGGAAGGTCTTGTTGTCTCGAATCATCGCCGCCAACGCAGAGGAACCGACCAGAATTTCGTGCGCCGCGACGCGGCGCTTGCCGTCCCCGGTTCGGAGCAATTGTTGGGCTACGATGCCAGCAAGGCTCTCCGAGAGCATCCCGCGCACCTGGGGTTGCTCGTCGGCGGGGAAGGCATTCACCAGGCGGTCGATCGTCGCTGCCGCGCTGTTCGTATGGACGGTGGCGAATACGAGGACGCCAAAGCTCGCGAGTTGCAACGCGAGCTTCATGGTCTCATTGGCGCGGAGCTCCCCGATGAGGATCACGTTCGGGTCTTCGCGGCCGGCGCTGCGAATCGCGTCCGCATACGTCGGGGCGTGAATGCCAATCTCGCGGTGAGTGATCGCGGCCTTACGAGGGGTATGTACGAACTCGACTGGGTCCTCGATCGTGAGAATATGGCCAGCGCGGGTTCCGTTGATATGATCGACCATTGCAGCCAGGGTCGTCGACTTCCCCGACCCCGTGGGCCCCGTCACGAGTACGAGTCCCGACCGGCGGTCGGCCAGACGACGGACGGCAGGCGGGCAAGCCAAATCGTCGAGCGTGAGCACCTTCGTCGGGATCGTGCGGAAGACTGCAGCGAGCCCCGTGGACTTGTGGAAATAGTTGGCTCGGAAACGGGCCTTCGCCTCGTAAGCATGGGCAAAGTCGAGGTCGAGCGCTTCGGTAATCGTGTCTTTCTGCTCGGGCGAAACGATCTCGTAGAGGAGCGACTCCATTTCCGGCGCATCAACTGGAGCCTCGCGGATAGGAGCGAGCCTTCCACGCGTGCGAATGAGAGGCGGATAACCGACCCCGAGGTGGAGGTCGCTCCCGCCTGCAGCGAGCAGGGCATCGAACATCCAATCGATGCGGGGCATCAGCCTTTGCGCCTTCCCAAGATCTGCCCTGCCACACCGATCAGTGAGCCGGGATCGGGCTTTTTCAACGCTTCGACCGGTGGTCCTGGTGGACGGACGCCGACCGCCGTGGCGAGATCATCGGGGCTTTCCGCGTAGGCAAGAGCCGTCTCGCGCGTGATGCGACCCGCCCGAACGAGATCGACCAGCGATTCGTCGAGACGAAGAATGCCGAATCCTTTGCCGCGCTGCTGAAGACTGGGGATTTGGAACGTTTTGTTGTCGCGGATGAGGCTCCAAAGAGAGACAGACCCCGTCAAGAGCTCGACCGCGGCGCAGAGTCCACGCCCGTCGCACGAAGGAACGAGTCTTTGTCCGACGACGAGGTGCAATCCGCCGGCAAGCGTCATTCGCACCTGCTGCTGGTCGGCCGGAGGAAACAAATCGATCATTCGATCGATTGTCTTTGCGGCACTCGGCGTGTTCATCGTGCCGATAACCAGATGTCCCGTCTCGCTCGCCGCCAGCGCCATGCGAACGGTCTCGGTGTCGCGGAGCTCGCCGACCACGATGACATCGGGATCTTCACGGAGCGACGCCTTCAGTGCGGTCGCGAACGACCGTGTATGCGTGCCGACCTCCCGCTGGCTGATCATCGCGCTCTTGCGAGCATGGAGATACTCGATGGGTTCTTCCACCGTGATGACGTGATGGGTGGTTTCCCGGTTGATGATGTCGACGATGGCCGCGAGCGTGCTCGTCTTGCCATGTCCGGTCGGACCCGTGACGAGCACGAGACCTTGATGGTGCCGCGTTGCTCGTTCGATTTCCGGAGGCAGACCCAATGACGCCAGCGTCGGCACGGATTGAGGAATGCAGCGCAAACACGCCTTGAGACCGCTGCGCTGCGATGCCACGTTGACACGGAATCGGCCGTACGGCGGGTGTTCGATGGCAAAGTCGCAGGAGCCTCGTTCGGCCAGAGTCGCCCGCAGCCTCGCAGAGGTCGGCGTGAAGACGCGTTCGACATCGACAGCAGGAACGGGGTTTCCGCGCGGCACGAGCTCGCCCGCGATGCGAAGCAAAAGGGGGCGGCTGGCGACGACGTGTAGGTCGCTGGCGCCCGCATCTCGCGCGACGGCGAGGCACTGATCGAGCGAGAACGGCGGCGCGTCCGAGGCTCGACCCAACGAGACGACCCCGTCGCCCCGTCCCCATTCCCTCGGGTCCCCCCCGGCATTCACGGGAAGCTGCGCGGGCGAGCGAGCACGAACGTGCGGCTGACCGGCTGAGCGGAGGGCCGGCTGGGCCAGCGCGGACGCCATGGTCTCGTTCGAGAGGCCGGGGGTCACCTCGGGCGCGGGGGAAGCGATTCGCAGACGACCCGAAGATCGACTGCCCATCGTAAAGCGCGCCTGAACGCGGTCGGCCCGCATGATCGCGTGGACGTCCACGGTGCCGAGGCCCTCGACCCCCGTCGTCCAATGGGCCGGCCTGTCAAGCAGTTCGTCGACGTATCGGCTGCCGCCGACGCTGACCAAGAGGGCCAGGATTGCGTCCGTGGATAGCGTGGTCGAGTCGATGGGCTCGTACTTATCACCGACCCGTACGCACGGCAGTCGGTCGCTCACCATGGCGAACTCCGTTACCTCATGTCTCCGGAGCTCAAGGAGCATCTGCTGGAGGCTTTTCATTCCAACCGCAG
Organism: Polyangiaceae bacterium; assembly: GCA_050013115.1. Classification (GTDB taxonomy): domain Bacteria; phylum Myxococcota_A; class Polyangia; order Polyangiales; family Polyangiaceae; genus Palsa-1150. The sequence goes on along the minus strand of JBEKFX010000015.1, from coordinate 106,008 downwards.
AGGGTACACCTCCAACGCCCGACCACTCAAACGAGCGATCACCGGTCGAAATGCGGGCCGGGAGCGTTCGACGAGGGCAGGCGCGTGCCAGCCGAACGTAAGCGTCTCCCCTACTTCAAACGCGGGCGCCTACCGACGCGTGAACGGAGTGCGACCCGAATAGACGGCGGACGCTCCAAGTTCGTAGCCAATGCGGAGCAACTGGTTGTATTTGGCCACGCGGTCCGAACGCGAAAGGCTGCCGGTCTTGATCTGGCCTGCGTTGGTTGCCACGGCGAGATCGGCAATGAACGAGTCCTCGGTTTCACCCGAGCGGTGGCTGATGATTGACCGATAGTTGCTCTCGGTGGCAAGCCGGATGCAGTCCAACGTCTCCGTAAGAGACCCGATCTGATTCAGCTTGATGAGAATGGCATTTGCCGTACCACCCTCGATGCCACGCCGGAGGCGCTCGACGTTCGTGACGAACAGATCGTCACCCACAAGCTGCACTTTCGCCCCGATCTTTTGCGTCAGAAGCTTCCAGCCATCCCAATCGTCCTCGGCACACCCGTCCTCGATCGAGACAATCGGGTACTTACGAGAAAGCTCCTCGTAAATGGCGACGAGCTCCTCGCGCGAGATCGTCTTCTTGTCGAACGTGTACTTGTCGCTCTTTCGGTCGAAGAACTCGCTCGCTGCACAGTCCAGCGCGAGCGAGACGTCCTTCCCGGGCTTGTACCCTGCCTCTTCGATCGCCTGTACGAGGAACTGAACCGCCTCCTCATTCGACTTGAGCTTGGGAGCAAAGCCCCCTTCGTCGCCCACAGACGTCGTGTGCCCCTTGTCTTTCAGGAGCTTTTTCAGGGTGTGAAATATCTCTGTGCCGGCCCGAACGGCCTCGTCAAACGACGGCAAGCCCACGGGGACGATCATAAATTCCTGGATTTCAAGCCCGCTGTCGGCGTGTACACCCCCGTTGACGACGTTCATGAGCGGCGTCGGCAAGACCCGCGCCTGGACACCGCCGAGGTAACGCCAGAGGGGAACACCGACGGCGTCGGCCGCAGCTCGCGCCACCGCCATCGAGACGCCCAGGATCGCGTTCGCGCCCATCTTGCTCTTGTTCGGCGTGCCGTCCGTGTCGAGCAGGACCTTGTCGACCGCGGCCTGATCAAGAGCGTCCATACCGATAATGCTCGGACCGAGCGACTGATTGACGTTGTCGACGGCTTTGGTGACGCCCTTTCCGAACCAGCGCTTCTTGTCGCCGTCTCGCAGCTCGAGCGCCTCGTGTTCGCCGGTCGAGGCCCCGCTCGGAACGGCGGCACGACCGTGGCCAGAGGCGGTTTGGACTTCCACTTCGACTGTGGGGTTCCCGCGCGAATCGAGGATCGTGCGGGCGAGGACGGCGTTGATCTCGCTCATGATGGGCGCCGTGGTAGCACGAGCCTGCGCCGACAGCGAGCGACGGCGTCGGCCCTCTCCGCCACCCGCAGGAAGCGGGCCTTCCCGGCGTTCGCGACAAGCCTCGATTGGAGCTAGAGCGGGTCGCCGGCGGGAGGCGACGGGGGCGGTTCGGAGGAGAAAGACGCGGAAGGCGAGGAAGACGACTCGACCGGTCGTGAATCCCCGAGTCCTTTCCATTGTTCGCGAAGCTCCGGTAGCGTCCGGACACGGCGGGCGGCGGGGAGCGCGGCGAGGAGCACGCGGCCGTAGCCCTTGCGCACGATGCGCCGGTCGAGAACCGCGACGGCGCCCGTGTCGCGCTGCGTCCGAATCAGGCGGCCAAACCCCTGCTTCAGCGCCATCGCCGCGCACGGAACCGAGTATTGGGCGAAGCCGCTCCCCCCATCCCGATCGAGCCGCGCGCAGCGGGCAGCGGTCACCGGATCGTTCGGCGGTGCAAACGGGATCTTGTCGATCACGACCAGTCGAAGCGCCGAACCGGGGACGTCCACGCCTTCCCAAAAACTCATCGTGGCCACGAGGACGGCTCGACCACTGCTCCGGAACCTCGAGAGCAGAAGATGCTTCGGGCGCTCTCCCTGAACGAAGAGCGGCAGCGCGATCGAGGCTTGCAAGCGCCGGTGAATGGCGGTCATCGCACGCGTCGACGTGCAGAGTACGAACGCGCCGCCATCGGTCATCCGCACGAGTTCGGCCACGCGCTCGCTCGCCGCCGCTTCGAAGCGCGGATCGGAGGGTTCCGGAAGATCGTCGGGCAGATAGAGAATGGAACGAGATGCGAAGTCGAACGGAGACGAAACGACGAGTTCGGCAGCGGCGGGTGGCGCCCCCAACCGAGCGCGAGCAAAATGAAAGCTTCGCCCCGTTGCGAGCGTCGCGCTCGTGCATACGACGGTCGGCACCCGATCGAACAGTCGCGTTCGAAGCGTCGAGCCGACGTCGACCGGGCTCGCACCGAGCGAGACGCTTCGCGCGCGGACCTCGATCCAGCGGACGAGGTCGGCAACCTCCCCATCTTCGTCCGAACGAGCCCCCGCCAGAATGCCGCGCAAATCGTCGCGCAGGTCGGCGACGCGGTGAGCGATGAGTTGAACGGCTTCTTCGCGTCGCGAACGCGACACGGCCTCGAGTGCATCCAGGCGAAGCTCGAGAGCTCCATGCGCCTCGCGGACGTCGGGGGACAAGACGGCTTCGGATAGCACGCGGCGCGCGTCGACCGACGCGGGGTTTGCGAGCCGCGAAAAGAAGGCCTTCGAGGCTTCACGCACCCCGTCGAGGGTCGCTCGAACGGAGCCGTTCGCAAGGGCTTCGACCGCGTTGGCATTCGAGAGTGACCGTTCCGCATCTCGAACGAGCGAATCGATGCGTGCATTCGAGACAGCGACGCCGAAGAAATGGGTGGCAATGTCTTCGATTTGATGGGCCTCGTCGAACACCACCGCGTCGTACGCCGGAAGAACGCTCGCATGCGCGCCCCTCGGACCGCTCCGGAGTGCGAGGTCGGCCAGGAACAAATGATGGTTGACGACGACGATCTGGGCGTCCTCGGCTTCGCGGCGCATTCGCGTAACGAAGCAGGCGTCAAAGTGCTCGCACGTGGCGCCGATGCGGGTCTCAGTCGACGAAGCGACGTCGCGCCAGGCGTCCGAATCGTCCGACAACTCCGCGAGCTCGGCGCGGTCGCCGGTCGCAGTTTGCGACGCCCACTCGACGATCCGCGCCAAGCTGCGATCGCCGTGACGCGAGCCCGCCGCCCGCGCCTCGCTCAGGCGCCGCATGCAAAGGTAATTGCCGAGCCCCTTCATCATCGCGGCACGAAAGTGGACCCCGTGCGCGGCCAGCGCGGCCGCCACAATCGGAATGTCCTTGTCGAAAATTTGCTCCTGGAGCGCCCGTGTCGCCGTCGAGACGATGACCTTTTGGCCGCTGAGCACCGCTGGAACGAGATACGCGAGCGTCTTGCCAGTCCCCGTGCCCGCCTCGACGAAGAGGGGGCTCTCCTGGTCGAGGGCAACCTCGACGGCCATCGCCATGGCAAGTTGACCCTCCCGATGCTCCCAGCCGGGGAGCAGCCGGGATAGCGAAGAGCCGGGGCCGAGGACATCCTTCGCGCGGAGCACAATCCATGTGTAGCCCGGATGGGCGACTCGCTGAACTCACGAAGAACGGCGACCGCATGCGGCGCGGGGTCTTCGCGGGACGGCCCGCCCCATTGCCCTGCTGTTCACCGCATGGTACAGGCGGGCCGCGTCGCACGGGCGTTGCGGCGCCCCGGGCCGTCACGGCCCGCCCATCACTCTCCTTGCGAGGCCCAGCCAACCAATGTCCCAGTCCGCGCTTTCCCTCGGAACAAATGGCTCTCCAGCGGGTCAAGGCAAGGTCGTTCAAGTCATCGGTCCCGTCGTCGACGTCGAGTTCCCCGACGGTAGGCTGCCCAAGATTTTGAACGCCCTCAAGCTCACCAATCCTGGGATTTCGAGCGCCAAAGACAACCTCACGCTGGAAGTCGCGCAGCACCTCGGGGAAAGCACCGTCCGGACCATCGCCATGGACACGACGGACGGACTCGTTCGCGGGATGGCGGTACGCGACACAGGCGGCCCGATCGCCATGCCGGTCGGGCCCGAGTGCCTCGGGCGCATTTTGAACGTCATCGGCGATCCGGTCGATGACGGTCCGCCGGTGCGAACCAAGCTCCGCGCGCCCATTCATAGGGCTCCGCCTCTCTTTGTCGAACAGTCGACCAAGATCGAGATTTTCGAAACGGGGATCAAGGTTATCGACTTGCTCGCCCCCTACCGAAAAGGCGGGAAAATCGGCCTTTTCGGAGGTGCGGGCGTCGGCAAGACCGTGCTCATCCAGGAGCTCATCAACAACGTGGCGAAGGCCCACGGCGGCGTCAGCTGCTTCGCCGGCGTCGGCGAGCGCACACGCGAGGGCAACGATCTTTACATCGAGATGACCGAGACCAAGCTTCAGACCGGCGAACCGGTCATCAGCAAGACGGCGCTCATTTATGGTCAGATGAACGAGCCCCCGGGAGCGCGAGCGCGCGTCGCCTTGAGCGCGCTCACGGTCGCGGAATACTTTCGCGACGAGGAGAAGCAAGACGTGCTGCTTTTCGTCGACAACATCTTTCGCTTCACTCAAGCCGGCTCCGAGGTGTCGGCGCTCCTCGGCCGGATCCCGAGCGCCGTCGGCTACCAGCCTACGTTATCGACCGAGATGGGAGCCCTGCAGGAGCGCATCACCTCGACCAACAAGGGTTCGATCACGAGCGTTCAGGCGATCTACGTTCCAGCGGACGACCTGACCGACCCCGCGCCGGCGACGACGTTTGCGCACCTCGATGCGACCACGGTCCTCAACCGCGCCCTGACGGAAATCGGTATCTACCCGGCGGTCGATCCACTCGACTCGACGTCGACGCTTCTCGACCCCGGCGTCATCGGCCAGCACCACTACGACGTCGCGCGCAAAGTTCAGGCGCTCCTCCAGAAGTACAAGGACCTGCAGGACATCATCGCGATCCTCGGGATGGACGAGCTCAGCGAAGAGGACAAGCTCACTGTTGCCCGGGCACGCAAGATCCAGCGATTTTTATCGCAGCCATTTTTCGTTGCATCGCAGTTCACCGGCACGCCGGGCAAGTACGTCCCGCTGAAAGAGACGGTCGAGGGCTTCGAAGAAATCGCCCAAGGCAAGCTCGACGATCTGCCCGAGCAGGCCTTCTACATGGTCGGCAACATCGCGGAGGCCAAAGAGAAGGCCGCGAAGCTCACGGCCAAGAGCTGAGGGTGGGCCCGACGCGATGAGCGACAAGATCCATCTCGAGATCGTGACGCCAGCCGGGCGTGCGCTCTCCGTCGAGGTCGACGAAGTGACCGCCCCCAGTGTGGAAGGAGAGTTCGGCGTTCTGCCCGGGCATTTGCCGCTTCTGGCCGCACTTCGGACGGGCATCGTGACCTACCGGCGGGAGTCGGAAGCGAAGCAATGTGCGGTCGGTACCGGCTTTGCCGAGGCCGGCCCCGACAAGCTCATTCTTCTTACGAGCGAATTCACCGAGCGCGCGCAAATCGATCCCGTCCTCGTTCGCAAAGAGCTCGCCGAGGTCGAACAGAAGTTGGCCAGACTCGAGGGTGTCGCCATCGTCGCGGCCGGGGCCAAAGGGGCCGAGGCGCCGGCGTTGGAGGCGCGGGCGGAGCGAAACGCGCTCATCGCGAGAGAGAATTGGCTGGCCGTCCAACTCGAGCTTTACGGAGACCCGCCGCCCGCGACGCAGCGTCCGTACGAGGAATTCGGTCCCCCCTCGCCTGTCCTGGACGACGACGCCTCGCCCGACGGCAACGTCGCCGCCCGAGAGTCCGAGTAGCGCCTGGACATGCGGCGCCGAGCCACCACGCTCGTTGGACTTCTCGTCGTGGTGCTTGCCATTTGGCTCGTCGCGCGCGATTTCCACCCACCGCGCGCAATCGGCCGGCCAGCCTCGCCCGAGGCCGCGGACGGGGGAGCCGACCGAGACGGCTTGCTCTTCGCTTACGCGGACGCGGCCGTGGCAGGCGAAGGCGGCGCGTTTTTCTCCGGAGACCTCTCGGCCCAGGATGTCCACTTGGACGCGGGCGTCGGGACGACCTTGCTTGACGGAACCCCGGTACCTCCATTGCCTCCGACCGCTCCGCGGCAGGTTCGGTTTGGCGTGGTTCTTGTCTCGTATTCGGGAGCACAGGCAAGCGAACCGAGCGCCCGTGCAGCCAGGCGCACTCATGGCGAGGCGCGGATGCTCGCGGCCAAGCTGCTGAACCTAGCCAGAGAGGACTTCCGCGCGGCCGTGCAGCAAGGGGACGCGGGCTCAGCCGACGACGTGGGGTGGATGAAACTCGGCGTTCTCGAACCAGCACCGGAGTACGTACTATTCACGCTGCCCGTGGACGGTGTGGGGGGACCCGTCGATACCCCCCGAGGCCTCTGGATCGTCAAACGGCTCGAATGAAAGGTTTCGCACATGGCCACCATCGATGTCCGCCGCGCTCACACCTTGTCGAAAGACGAAGCCAAGAGGCGCGCCGAGGATTTGGCGAACTCGATGAAGCAAAAGATGGATCTCGACTGGCACTGGGCCGGGGATCACATCATCTTCGAGGCGCCGCGGGGAGCTGCCAAAGGGACGAAGGGCACCGTTGAAGTCACCGATACCGATGTTCACGTCCAAATCGAGCTCCCGCTGCTCCTACGCATGCTACGGGGCACGGTCGAATCCAAGGTGAACGAAAGACTCGCGCAACTGCTGTAATCGTGGAGCCCGCCGTGGCATGGTTTTGGGCGGGGTGCGAAGCGGAGAGGCCCGAGCTCCCATGCCGGAGACTCCGGACCGCATTTCTCATGCATGGGCCTTGCCGTGTGCGTTACGCTTTGGAGACGCTTGGCCGCGTCGAACTCGCGCATGTCCCATTCGACCACGCCCCGCACGAGCTCCGAGAACATGGCGTCCACGCCGTCCGCACCACCCCTGCGGCCTTCGTCGACCGCTGACGAAACGCTTCGCCGCCTGCGCGCCGAAGTGAACGCGGCTCACGATGCGTCGCGCCGCGCTCGACTGCTGTCGGAGATGGCCGAGGTCGAAGAACGCAGCGGCGACGATGGCGCCGCGGCCCGTGACTACATCGCGGCCTTCGAGGCGGACCCGAGCTTTCGAGAGCCCCTCGAAGGGGTGGCACGCCTGATCGAAAGGCGCTCGAGCTTGAGAGGCTTGGGTCGATTCTTTTTCGACGCCTTGATCGAGGCTTCCGTCACGCCCGAAGAACGTGTCCGTGCGCTGCTCTTGCATGCCGCGCACTTGGCTGACGTTGCCGAGGATCTTTCCTTTGCCCAGAAGCGTGCTCGCGAGGCGACGGCGGTCGAGGGAGCGCCAGCTGCGGAGCTCGGCAGCGCGTGGCTGATGTTGGAACTGCTCTCGGCCCAAACCGGAGATACGCAAGCCCGCCGGCAGGCCATGACGGAGCGGTCACGGTTCGCCGGCGATTCCGAGTGGCGAGCCCTGCTCCTGCTCGACCGAGCCCGGGCCGCTGTCTCGGAGGCCAACACCGAGGGCGCCCTGGCATTGCTCGAGGACGCCGGCAAACCTGAATCGGCCGCCGCATGGTCCATCGCCAGTCTTTTCGAGCAAGTCGTGCGCAACCGCCCGGGCGTCGGCCGCGCGCCCGAGGATCGTGATCGGACCGAGCAACATGCCGGCGCCCTCGAGGCGCTGGCCGGGCTGGTGCACGCGGCCATCACCGACCCAGGGCGCGGGAACGCGCTCGGGGTGCCGCTCTGGGTTCGGGCCCCGGAGCGGGCCGTCGACGGGTGGTTGCGGGCCGCCGAAGAACGTCGGGCGCTCGGACAAATCGATGCCGCGGTGGGCGCCCTGAACCGCGCGCTCTTCGTCGTCGACCGCATGACGGGGACAGACGGTCGCTTGGCCGAGGCGGCCGTGTCGCAAGCGCGCATCCGCCTGGCGGAACAGATCGGTGATACGGGTCTTGCCGCCCAGCTCGCGGCCCGGCGCTTGAGTGAGGGAGAACAAGGGCCCCACGGCGCTGCGTTTGCGCTTCGCATCGCCGAACATGCCGCGGCAGCAGGCGATGCCCAAGAGGCCGTCGACGCCGTCGCGCTGGCGGTCGCAAACGATCCGGGCTGCCTGCCGGCCCGCGCCCTCCAGCTCGATATCTTGGCCGATGGCACCGATGCCTCTGCTTTCGCCTCCCAGCTCGAGGCCTTTGCCGACCATCTGTCGACCGATGAGGCCCGGGGTCGCTTGTTTTTGCTCGCCGCCTACGTGTGGGCCATTCGTGGGGAAGACGTTGCCGGGGCGAAGGCCGCGCTCAGCCAGGCGGTCATGTTCGGGACCTCCCCCGAAACGGCCGCGAGGCTCGGGCGTACGCTGGCGAGCATCGTCGGCGATGCCGGCTGGTACGAGGAATCGACCAAGCGTCTCGTCGGTGCGGGAGCACCGGAATCGGAGGTCACCTCGCTCTATGCCGAGCTCATCCGTCTTCGATGGGCCCGCCGCGACTGGGATGGGGCGTCGAAAGCGCTTCACGATCTCGGCGAAGTGCCGGGCGGGGCGTGGCTCGCGAGCGTGCTCGAAGCCTTCGGCCGCGGCGACGAGCATTTTGTCAGCCCGGGGGTCGACGAAGCGGCCGCCCGGGCACGAACGGCAGTCGAGAAGCTTGCTGAGAACGAGTCGGATCCCGATCTGGCCCGTGCACTGGGGTTCGTTGTCGCCATGCGCAGTCACGCCGCAGGCGATCGCGTCGGTGCGCGACGCCAACTTCACAAGCTTTGCGAGCGGTACCCGGACGACGCCGTCGCAGCCACCTACGCTGCAGACCTCGCGCGTCAAGATGGCGATTTCGGCGCGATCGCCCAGATTGCCGCTGCGACCGCCATCGCCACCAGCGATGGCGAGCTCGCTGCAGCCCTGCAGCTTGAATCGGCGTTCGAGCAATGGCGCGCTGGGCGAAAGCAAATGGCTATCGATGCGCTCGAGGTGGCAATCGACTACGCGCCACAGGCGGCGCGGATGGCCCTCGGCTGGGCCGCGTGGGCTGTCGATCCGGATTCGCTCGATGCGCGCGCCGGCGCCATCGATCGGGCGGATTGGGGTGGCGGCGAAAGCCGGGGCCTTGCCCTCGAACGATTCGCGACCGCGCTTGGCGCGAACGACACGGCCGCCGCGGCTTCGGCGCTCTCGTCGTTCGGCGAGGCGCCCCCCGGATCGCTCAGCTTGGCCGCCGCGCTCGCGCGGCTGATCGCACCCGTGAGCGCATCGTCCGGAGCCGCCCTCGACGACGCGATCGCGCGCATCGGAGGTCAGGGGCCGGCCGGCTTCGAGCTTGCGGCAGCCGAGCGCGTCCGCGTCGCACGTGACGCCGACGATCCGGAGGCGATCGCGCGCGCCGCCAGGACCTGGTTCGAAGCCGGCGGCGGGTTGCCTGCTGCCATCGAGTGGCTCGCCGCAACGACGGTCCTCGGAGACGCGCGCGACGAGATATGCGCCCGCAACGCAGCCGCGCAAGGCCTCGCGGGTTCCTCACGCGAAGCGATGCTCGCGAGCGCATCCATGGTCGAGACGCGCGTCGAGATCGACCGCCCTGTGCGACTGCTTTCGGGGACATCGCCCGCCGTGCGTCTGACGAATCTCGAACTCGGCCCGCCCGGGTGCGACCCAAGACGTCGCGCCTCCGTGCTCGAGCAGCTCAACGGAGCTCTCGGAGACGATGCCGCATTGGATGCGATTGCCCTCTCGGGATGGGCGCACTTCGCCGGAAAGGATTTCGAGGCCGCAAGGAGCGCGTTCGAGCGAGTCGTCGCTTCACGACCGAGCGAGCTCGCCGCATGGGAAGGGCTTCGCGCAACCGCGGAAAAAACCAACGACAGGAGCTCACGCGCGCGTGCTGCGGCCGAACTCGGAGCGCGTTGCGTCGATGCACGACGCGGCGCAGCCTTCCTGGAGGAGGCTGCGATCCTGTGGCTGTCTCTCGGCGATGGCGAAGCGGCCGATCGATGGTTCGATGCCTCGTTCAGTCGTGACCCAAAGAGGGCGGTCGCATTCGACAAGCTGTTTCGGCGTACGCGCGATCGAAAAGACAACGACAAACTCCTAACGATCATAGCGCGACGACTCGAGGTGACCGACGAGCCGAACGAGATCCAGAAGCTCTTTTGGGAGCAAGCGCGCGTGCTCAGGGAGAGCGGCGATCAGGATGGCGCCCTCAAGGCGCTCGAGCACGTCACGCTTCTCGACCCTGATCATATTGGGGCTTTGGCTCTGCTCGGAGAGATCAACATTCGTCGTGGACAGTTCGAGGACGCCGCAGAGGCGCTCGCGCGCCTCGCCGCGCTCGAGAGCGCGCCCCCCAAAAACCGAATCACCGCCGGCGTGGCTGCGGCCGACCTGTACGAGAACAAGCTCCGGAGAATCGACAAGGCGCTCGATGTGCTCCGATTGCTTGAGCGGGCCCACATCTCGACGGTGCCCGTCCGAGAGCGTCTCGCCAAAACTGCGGCCCGCGCTGGGGCATGGCAGACTGCAACCGAAGCGCTCGAGAGGCTGATGATCGAGCGGCCCGATCCCTCCGGCCGCATCGAAGCCGCCCGCCTCGCGTTGGTCATCCACCGCGATCGGCTGGGCGACGTTCAGCGGGCGGCAGCGGCGATCGTCAAGCTGCTGGAGGAGTCGCCAGCCGATGGCGAAGCCCTCGACGCGCTTCTTTGCACCGAGCACGCGCCAGAGATCCGCGGGCGGCTGATCGAGGAAGCCAAGTCAACAATCATCGCTCGGCTCCAGAGCGACCCGACGGACGCCGAAAGCGTCTTGCGAGTCGTTGCGCTGGCGGGAGCACTCGGCGACGACGCCCTACGGCAGGCGGCGCTCGGCGCCCTCGCGGCTCTCGGAGGGAGCGACGCGACGTCCGAGCAAACATTTGCGGCGATCGCTTCGCACAAACCTCGCGCGCCGCAGGTCGCGTTCCCATCGCAAACGCTCCGGTCCGCGCTCGCGCCCGGCGACGATGGGCGCATCGCCGATCTGTTCTCGCTGCTCGGACCGACGCTCGCCGACGCCATCGGGCCCAATCTTGCGGCCTGCGGGGTCGGACGCCGCGACCGGATCGATCCGCGCAGCGGGCTTGCCCTTCGGAATGAGATTGCGTCTTGGGTGGGAGCATTCGGCATCCGCGACTTCGACCTTTACGTCGGGGGTAAGGATCCGCTGGGCGTGCAGGGAGTCCCAGGCGAACCGCCCGCGCTGGTCATTGGCGCCGGTGTCAATGCCCCCCTGGCGCCGCTCACGAGAGCTCGGGTGGGCCGAGAACTTCTCGGCATCGTGCGGGGCACGACGATGGTGCGGTGGCGCGACGACGTGACCGTGGCGTCCGTCGTCGTCGTCGCCTGCCGCTTGGCCGACGTCCACATCGAGCATCCGCCTTACACCGTACTTGCCGAGATCGATCGGCTGATTGCAAAGGCCATCTCTCGACGGACCCGCCGGCTACTCCCCGACGTCTGCGCCGCCATCGTGGCCGAGGGCCTCGATCCGCGGGCATGGATCCCTTGCGCTCTCGCGTCGCAGGACCGCCTGGCCGCGATCGCGAGCGGGGACCCGTGCGTCGTCTTGTGCGACGTGCTCGGGGTTCCGATGGACCGCCTCGAAGAGGCCGTCCACTCGAGCGCGCGCGCAAAAGACTTGCTTCGATTCGTCCTTTCCCCCACTTACCTCGACATCCGTCGATCGGTGGGGCTCGAAGAGGGCGCAAGATGACCGAGCCGAAGAAGCCCGACCCGCTCGAGGACATGGATTGGGATCAGGCCCTCGCCGAGTGGGAAGACAAGTCCTTCGATCCGGAGGTCGCCCGGGACGTCATCAGCGACCGGCCCGCCGCTTTGTCCGGCGGCCCGGCGACGCGCCCGCTCTACCGGCCGCCGTCCATGCCCGCATATCCGACCAAAGCGACGCCCGCGACGCCCCTCGTCGCGTCGGCCGCGGCCAACCTCACCGTCGGTCCGCCGCCGTCGCCTCGATTGCCCGACGAAGACGACGGCGACGCGACCATGATCGCGGCGATTCCTGAAGAGCTATTGCGACGGCACGAACACGCTCCACGAGCGGGATCGCGTGGTGGCGGCCTCGGACAACTTTTCGCAAGAGAGCCGGTCGAGTCCGCGCCGACCCTTCCTCCCGCATCCACCGTGAGGAGCGAGCTACACGAGGAGGTCATCACGAGCGCGCAGGCCGTCTCCTCGCGCCGCGAGCAGCCCACGCTGGAGCCCCTCCGCCGCGCGCCTCGCATCGATGCCTCCGAAGCCGTGCCCGACGGCGCGTTTTTCGATCCATTCACCGAACCGCGCCCCCCGCAAATCACGATTCCCGCGGCCGAAGAAGTGGTCACCGAGACGTCGGTTGACATCGATGTCTTCCGTGAAGGAAGCGACCAGCACGCCGTCGAACATGCGCCGGCGTCGTCGGACGACGAGAGCCTGGCAGCCCGATCGACGGCCGTGCCCGCGCCGCCCCATGCCGACCCCGAGCCCGCTGCAGAGCAGCCAGGACGATACAATGGGTTTGGTGACGGCGAGTCGAGGAGCGGGCTCACGGCGCCGTCGAAGATGGCCCCCTCGTGGGAGGACGAGAAGCAGGCCGCGTCTTGGCTGGACGAGCCAGAACGACTGGCCATGCACGACCGGTCGCTCTGGCTCGAAGAAGAAGCCCGCGCCACGCTCGATGAACGGAGAACGGCGCGCGGGCTACTCATCTGCAGCGAGCTGAGCGCGATAAGCGGTGATCGGGAACGGGCCTTGGGCCTGGCGGCGGAGGCCCGGGATCTCGAGCCCTCCCTGGCTCTGGCCCATCGTCAAATGCGCGCCCTCCTGCCATGGCCTCCGGACCCCGACGATTGCCTCGAGGCGCTGGAGAGAGAGGTGGCGTTGACGCCCCCCGGGCCGGCGCGGCTCCACTCCAGTCTGCTCGCAGTCGAGGCGCTTCGCGCCCGGGGGGAGGAGGAGCTCGGCGACGAAAAGCTCGCAGAAGCAAGTCGAGCCGGCCCGCCGGACGTGCGTGCAGCCATCGCCCAGGCCGCGAGGGCGCTGGCTCGCGGAGACCTATCGAGTCCTGCACTGCAGCCGACGGGGGCACCCGAACTGGCCTCTCTCGAACGAGCCCTGGCCGTCTGCCTGAGACTGCGCGGACTCGATCGATCGGACTCGCCGGGTGAAGCGCCAACCCCGAGCGAGATCGTGTTACGGGCACGCCGCGCGGTCGAGCACCGCGAGCTCGGGACGGCTGCCACCACCATCGCGCAGCTTTCACGGGATCCCGAACTTGCCGCCGGAGCGCTGTGGCTCGCAGCCTCGCTCGCGGCGACGTCGAGTGCTCGCCGCCAGCTTTCAATCGGCTGGTTGCGTGAGCTCATCGACGGCGGCGACGAAGACGCGCCGCGTGCGTTGGTCGCGCGCCTGCTCGAGTTGGGTGACGTCGAGCTTCTGACGACCGTTCTCGCAGGCCGAGCGCCTTTGACGTCGGCCGAGATCGTCACCGTCGCGGCGCTGGCCGGATGCCCGCTTTCAGCGAGCGACCCAAGGCTCGACGCCGCGATGGCGACGGGAGGAATGCTTCCACTTGCTGCGGCCATCGCTGCGGCCGCAACGCCGACCGGCACCGCCCGCACACGGCGAACGGCCGGCTCGCGAGAGAGTCGCGCGCAAGTCGCTCTCGGACGCCATTTGGCCGCGGACGATTCGACGGACGTGCTGGCGGCAGCGCTCACCGAGTTGGGTCCCGAGAGCCCCGGTACGAACGGCGTCGCGATCGAATTGGCCTCTCGAACGGGCCGCGCGGAAGAACTCAGCCAAATCATCGAGTCTTGGGGGGCTTCGCGACTCGATGGCGCCGACCGGGCTCTCGTCAGCCTCGGAGCCGCCCTCGTGGCCGAGCGAGCTGGCGCCCCGGAGAGGGCCCTCGAGGCGTTTCGGAGTGCCTGTGAAGCCGATCCCACCTTGGAGGCTGCGCTCCGGGGCCGGGCTTCCCTCGACACGATCGATCTCGCGGCCGAGATGAACAAGATGGCCGATGAGTGCGGCGAGGGTTTGCGCTCCGCACTCGCCCGACTCGAGGCCGTGGCCCGAAGCCATGGCTCGCTCCCCGAGCCCACGCAGACCCACCTGCTTGAGCTCGCACACCGCGCCGCCGCGACGCTCCCTATCGCCGCATTCCTCGCCGAGCGCATCGCGCGCAAGGCGAGCGACGTCGATGGCGTCTTACGCTGGATCCGCGAACGCCGCGCGAACGCGATCGACCCGATCGAGGCCGCTCTCGAAGGAGTCCGTGAGGCACTCCTCGTCGCCGATCACGACCCCGACCTCGCGAGCGAACGATTGAGAGAAGCTCAAGCAATCCGTCCGGCGGACGTCGCCCTGCGCGACTTGTACGAGCGCATGTCGGCCGAGCCGCCACATGATCGCGCGGCCTGGAAAGAGCAGAATGCGGCGTCCGCTCAAGGGGGATCGCGCGTGCTTTTGCTCCTGGAGGCCGCCCATGAGTACGAACGGATCGGCGACGACGAAGGGAGCTACCGCTGCGCCGTCGCAAGTGCGTCGGGAAACGCGTCGCTCGCGCGAATTGCTCTGGAGCGAGCTGAGCTTCGTACCGGACGTGTCGCCCGGCTCGCGGACGAACTGCTCGCAACGGCCAAAGAGGCAGGCGACCTTTCGTCGAAGCGGGAAGCGTACGAGCGGCTCGCCGTGCTGGACGCCGCCGCAAGAGACGACTCGGCGAGCGCGCTCTTGTGGCACCGCCTCGTTCTCGAGAACGTTCCCGACCACAAACCGAGCCTCCGTTACGTCGAGCACCACCTCATCGGCGAGGGGCGAAACGACGAACTCGAGCCGGTCGCCACGGCGATCGCCATCGCGCTGCGCGGCTCTGGGGCCGGGGAATGCACGGCGCATGCCGAGCTCGCCGCCCGCTTGCGAATTCGAGCCGAGGCCGGCCACCCGGAGCTCGCCCAGGACATGGTCGAGCTTGCCGCCGGCGAGCCGGAACCGTCGCTCTGGTCGCTCCGAGCCCTGCAGTCGCATGCACGAGCCAGGAGCGATGACGCCGCGGTCCTCGACGTGACGAAACGGCTGGCCGATCGCGCCACGCGCTCCGCCGACCTGGCCGCACTTCTCTTGCGCGCCGCCGAGGCGGCCATGAGGCTCGACTGGCTCGATGAGGCGCGGGCATTCTTGCAGCGGGCGAGCCTCGAAGACCCAGGAGACGTCGTCACCTGGTGGTCGCTCGCTGACGTCCGACGGCGCTCTCGAGACTATCGCGGTGCGGCCGAAGCCTGCGAGGCGCTCGCGCGGTGCAGCGGAGTGCCTCAACATCGCTTTCTTGCCTGGTCCGACGCCGGGCGTCTCTGGATGGACGACGTACACGACGAAGAGCGGGCCATCCCGGCCCTCGAAGCGGCCGCGTCCATCGACATGGCACAGGTCGACGTCTTCGATCGGTTGGCGCGACTCTATGCCGCCCGAAAGATGCATTTGGAGCTCGCCGAGTTGCTCGAACGACGCCTCGAATGCGTCGCCGACCTGAACGAGCGACTTGCCATCGAAGTGCGCCGCGGCCGCGCCTTGCTGGAGGTCGGAGACCTGGTGGGCGCCCGCCACGCGTTTCAGGCGGCGCTTCTCGAGCGACCGGAAGAACCGAGCGCGCTCTCCGCGCTGGCCGACCTCGCCGTCTCGCAGGGCGACTGGGATGCTGCCGAAAGCGCATTCGTCCGACTCGCGCGCTTGCTACCGACGGCCGACGAACAGCGCGAGGTGTACGAGAGGCTCGGCGACATCTACTCGCATCGATTGCCGAATCTGGCCCGCGCCGAAGTCGCGCTGAAGGAGGTGCTCAAGAGAGCTCCCAATGACGACAAGACCACGCGCAAGCTGGTCGACATCTACAAGCGCCAGAACGACCCTGCGCGTGCCGTGGAGCTGCAGCAAGAGCTCGTCGCCCGTGCTCAAACGCCCGAGGAGAGACGGGGACACTTTCTCGAATTGGCCTCCATCCATGAGCATCTGTCGCGCGACCTGCGACGAGCGGAGAAGGCTCTGGAAGCAGCCAGGCGTGAGCTGCCCCATGACGTTTCTCTCTTGCGGGCCCTCGCGGAGTTCTATGCGCGGCACCAGCAAGCGCCCGCCGTCAACATCTTGCTCGACCGAGCTGGGGCCGAAGCGCGACGCACCCTCGCTGCCGGACGGGTCTCAAGCGGCCCCTTCGACGTCATTGCCACCATCTTCACACTCCGCGGAAAGAGCGCTGCGGCGACCGACGTGCAGGGAATTCTGGCGGCCGTCGAGGGATCTCCAACAGCCGCCCGGGGGTCCGGCGATCGGGCATTCGACTCGGAACTGGACGACTTGCTCGCCCCCGAAACCATGACGCCTGCGATCCGAACGCTGCTCGCCAGAACCGGCGACGCCCTCGAAGCCGCTGCGCCCGTCGACTTCCGCGAGCTCCGCGCCACGCCCGTATCCCCCGACCTGCCGATTGCACGACTCGTCCTCCGGGCAGCCGGCTCGATCGGCTTGGCCGGCCTAGAGGTCCTGTCTTCACCATGGCTTGGCGATACGTGCATTCCGGTCGGAGCTCCGCCCGCGATCGTTCTCGGCGAGGGGCTCGTCCATACAGCCGCCACCGGTGCGTTTCTCGCTCTCCGAGCGCTCAAGCTCGTGCGGGCGCGAGCCGCTGCCCTCGGACGAACCGAATCGGCCGATTTGCCGGTTGTCGTATCGGCGTGGCTCAAGGCTCTGAACCCCGGCTGGCAACCGCAGGGCGTCGCCACGGCCTTGCTGAACGCCGCCGTTGCACGTGTACACGCCGCGCTTCCCCGTGTCGTGGATGCGGACATCGGCACGCTTGCGCTCGAGGCATCGGCGACGATGGATGGCCGCCAGGCGACGCTCAGCTTCTCGGCTTTGACGTGGGCGAACCGCGTCGCGCTTTTGGCCTTGGGAGACCCGGCAGCTGCCCTCGACGCCATTGCTATGGCCTCGGGACTGCACGGCGGCGCGCCGAGTGACCCTCTCGAGCGTGTTGCATGGGTCTCACGCAATCTCGAGGCACGCGACCTTGTGGCTTTTGGGGTCACGGATGCCTTCGCGCAGGCCCGCGCTTTGGTCGGGGTCGACGGCTGAGTTCAAGAACTCGCCTTGCGCAAGGCGATGCGGAAGGCTAGGTCAAGCCGCCCGTATGAGCAGCATCCCCCGCCCCTACAGTCTGCGCAATGTTGCGATCGTCGCCCACGTCGACCACGGGAAGACGACGCTCGTGGACCAGATGCTTTGGCAGGCTGGGACGTTTCGCGTGAACGAAGTCGTGCAAGAACGCGTCATGGATTCGAACGATCTCGAGCGCGAGCGCGGGATCACGATTCTCGCGAAAAACACGAGCGTGCGGTGGCGAACGGCTGACGGCACGGTGACAAAGATCAACGTGATCGACACGCCGGGACACGCCGACTTTGGAGGCGAGGTCGAGCGTACCCTCCTCATGGCGGACGGAGCCCTTCTTCTGGTGGACGCGGCCGAGGGGCCTCTCCCACAAACGCGCTTCGTCTTGCGGAAGTGTCTCGAGCTCGGATTCCCGGTCATCGTGGTCATCAACAAGATCGACCGCTCCGACGCCCGACCCGACAAGGTTCACGAGGAAATTTTCGATCTCTTCTGCGATCTGGACGCGACCAACGAACAGCTCGAGTTCCCGCTGATCTATGCCGTTGGCCGCAACGGCGTGGCCAAGCGTGCACTCGATGACCCGTCAACCACCCTCGCGCCGCTGTTCGATACCATCATCGATCGCATCCCCCCAGCCCCCGGCGATCCCGAGGGACCGCTTCAGATTCTCGTGACGAACGTGGATCACGACGATTATGTCGGTCGATTGGCCATCGGCCGGATCGTCTCGGGGGTCGTGCGGGCCAATCAAGCGGTCGGCGTCGTCAAGGACGGCAGGAGTCTCAAGGCCACCGTCAAAGTTCTCTCCACCTTCGAAGGCCTCAAGCGTACGCCGACCGCCGAAGCGGCCGCGGGCGAGATCGTGGCGATCGCCGGAATCGACGACGTCGACGTCGGAGACACGATCGTCGACCAGGCCGTCGGATGGGAAGGCCGCGTGCTCGCACGCATTCACGTCGAGCAGCCGACGATCAAGATGCGCGTCGGGGTGAATACCTCTCCCTTCGCCGGCAAGTCGAAGCTGACGAAGTTCTTGACGAGCCGCCACCTGCGCGAACGCCTCCTCCGCGAGACGAAGCGCAACCTGGCCGTCCGCGTCGAAGAAACAGACTCGCCGGACACCTTCGTCGTGCTCGGCCGCGGCGAGCTTCAGCTGGCGATTCTCATCGAGACGATGCGGCGCGAGGGCTACGAACTTCAACTCGGCAATCCCGAAGTCGTCACCAAGATCGTCGACGACACGCTCTGCGAGCCCATCGAGCTCGCGGTCATCGACGTACCCGAAGGGTTCATCGGTATCGTGACTGAGCGCCTCGGCGAACGCCGGGGTCGGATGGTCAAGATGTCGAACCCGGGCTACGGACGGGCCCGGCTCGAATACCGCGTCCCGAGTCGCGGGATGATCGGATTTCGCGGCGAGCTCATGACAGCCACTCGCGGTACAGCCCTATTGAATTCGCTTTTCGAGGGTTGGGAACCGTGGGGAGGGTCCATGATGAAGCGCACAACCGGGGCGATCGTCGCCGACCGCGGAGGCGTTGCCACGCCCTACGCCCTCAACCATCTGCAGCCCCGAGGGTCGTTCTTTATCGCTCCGGGTGTCGAAGTGTACGAGGGGATGATCGTCGGCCAGCACAACCGGCCCAATGACACCGACGTCAACGTGATCAAGGAGAAGAAGCTCTCGAACGTTCGCAACCACGGCAAGGACGACAACGTGCTTCTGGCCCCGCCGAGGGTCCTCACGATCGAGACGGCGATGGAGTGGATCGACGCCGATGAACTCGTCGAAGTCACTCCGGACGCGGTGCGTGTTCGCAAGCTCGTCCTCGATACGACCCGAAGGCCACGTCGCAGCGACGCCATCGAGGAGGCGCAAAGCGTCAACTGAGGCCGCCGTTGGTTCGCGTCGGCATCGCCCATGTACCGGTCGCGTTTGCGTTCATTTGTGTCGTAAGCCGCTCGGCAGGAGCCACTTCGTCGGCCGACGAGCTCGTTCGACAGGCTCGTGCGCATGAAGAGGCGCACGAAGAGGACCTGGCTGTGCGCCGCTACACCGAGGCTCTTTCGCTCGAGACGACAAACCAAGAGGCGTGGATCGGTCTCGGGGAGCTCCGCATGAAACTTGGCGAAACGGCCGAGGCCGAACGGGTGTATGACGCAGCGCTCACGCGCGTGCCCTCGCTCCGTCGCGCGCTCCGCGGGAGGGCGTTCGCCCGCTGGTCGCTCGGCCGCCACAAGCAAGCCGAAGCCGACCTCGAGGCGTACGCCGAGGCCGAGCAAGACACCATCGCTTATCGCCAGCTTTCCGATTGGCTGGCGGTCGACGGACGAACGCCCGCGCAGCTCGCGCTCTGGCGACGATTGCTCGCCGCCGCTGTCCGCGCGTCGGACGCCGGCGTCCTCTCGGAGTGCGGGCGAATGGTGCGAGCCCTCGTCGTCCTCGTCGACGGCGCCGACCCTGCTTCATCTCCTATCGATCCCGATATGACACGCCGGTCGTTGGCCACGATCGCCCGCCGCGGGCGATGACGGCGCGGTCTACGGGTCTACTGCCGAGCGCCCCTCCGCGGTCGGACGAGAAGAGCCATGTGACAGGCCTGCAGGTTGGCTTGTGTCCGTCTCGGGGGGCGACCCTCAGATGATCCCCATCGCAAACGTCGCCACGCCGAACCCGCCCGCGATCCAGATGACCCCCCGCGAGTCATCGCATGCCAGACCCACTGCCTGCCCATCTGAATCCGGCGCACCCTGCGCCGCGTCGATTCGCGCGACAAGCGCCGTCTGCCCCGCCGCATCGATGCGAAGGAGACTCGTCGCGTCGTCGGCTTCGAGATAAACGGCGGCGACGAGCGTGCCGACGTCGTCCACGAACGTCAGAGCCGTGACTCGTCCTTCCCACGCAAAAGAGCGCCAAACGCCGTCGAGGCCCCGCCGCGCAACGCCCGTCCGCGTCGCGTACGCGACCGGACCACCGCGCGCGGCGAGCACCGTTGGAATCACGGCCTCCGGCGCATCGATCGGCTCGCGCGAGATGGTCCCGTCGGCTGCACCGCGAATCAGAGCCACTGAACGTCCGGCATCGTCGATCACAAGCGCGGCCATGCTCGCCATGCCGTCACGGACGATGGCTCCAGTGACGCCGAGCGCTGGGCACCGGGTCCATGAGCGGCCCGCATCACCCGAGACAAGCAACCCGCCCCCGGTCGTGCGTATCCAAAGCAAATCCGCGACGGCGACCGCATCCGCGACAGCCATGCCCTCCGCAACCGACTCGAAAGCGCCGTCGGCCCGCCTCGCCACGCGCAGCCTTCCACCATGGGCGACAACTGCGATTCGCGCACCATCGACCGACAGCGCGTCGACCGAGACCGGTCCGAGCCCTTCGGCAACGAGCGGACAAATCGAGCCCTCCAGATCGACCAACGCAAGCTCAGACCGGCCTTCGTCGTCTCTTGCCGCGACGATCGCCCCCCGCGCGACGCAGGCGATTGCCGTCGACTGCGCGATGCCGAGCGGAGCCCCCACCCGAACCCACGGCTTGGGGGCCCACGGGAGTCGGACCGGGCCGTCGGCAAGCATCGGTTCCCAGGGGTCGGCCTCTTCTGGGCGCTCCTCGTCGGCGTCGAGCGCCGGGAGATCTTCGTCGCGAAGTTCGTCGTCGGGGTCGACCGGACCCTCATCACCCGCATCGAGCCCCATGCGATCGGAAGGCTCGTCGCGTTCGAAGTCTTCGGCCTCGACCCCGCGATCTTCGCCGTCATCGAGCGAGGAGTGACCGGCGTCCAACTCGAGCAAACCGAGCTCGCCCAGATCGAGGTCTGGGGTTTCCGACGCTTCATCCAGCCACGTCCCCTCGCCCTCATCCACCTCGATTTCGTCCGCGTCAACGGGATCACCCTCGCCCGTCGAATCGTCCGCCCAATCCGCGCCCTCCTCGTCCAAACGGTCGAGGTCCGTGTCGAGCGAGTCATCCTCCTCCGAGTCGCCGTCCAGTGGAGGCAGCTCCTCAAGCTCTTCTTCGTCTGAGCTGAGAGGCACTCTGGGCATGACGTCAAGAGTGCTAACGGGCCGCCGAAGGTTGTCAACTGAGGTCGCGCCTTCGCACGCACATGATGCGACTGAAATGACTCTGAGACGTTTCCGTGCCGCCCGCCGGGCGCGAGGTGGGCCAATATCTCCCGGTCTGCAGGTTCGACGAATCCAAGAGGCAAGCATGTCGACGCGCGAAACGATGAGGCGGGAGCTCCGCGAGCTTGCCAAGCTCGCGGAAGCCAAGCGCCAAGAGCAGTCGGAGGACCTTCGCTCGAGCGGTGAATGGTCGTACATCGAGCCTGAACCGCCGTTCGAGGAGGTCACCAGCGATCCCCCTCCCTTTGCCGAGGACACCGCGTCTCCGCGGCCATCGAGGGTGACCGTTCCGCCTGCCGTTCGGCCGACGCCCGCCGCCTTCGCGGCCAACGGGTCGCGCAGCGCCGGAACGTTGCGTCGCGGCAGCCCCATTCGGGTCGTCGTCATCGCCAGTGCCGCAGCCATCTTGGTGTGCGCCGCTGTGGTTGGTCGCTCGATCGCAGGAAAGAGCGGTTCCGCGGCGACACAGTCTGCGGCGGAGTCGATGTCGATGTCGATGCCTTTGCAAGCTGCGGCGCCCATCCCCGATGCGCCAGCCAAAGCGGCCCTTTTGCCGGATCTGGCCGCGACGCCCGCGCTGGCCGCGCCGGCCGCGCCCGCGACGCTCACATCGACTGACCCGACGGCCGCCAAGCGTCACACTCCGGCGGTCGCAGCGTCTTCTCGTCCGCCCGTCGCCGCCGTCGCCCGTCCCGCCGCCCGCGCGCCGGCCGTGGCCAAGGCGAACGCTGCCGCAGGAACCCCGTCGCTCGACGAACTGATGCGCAAGGCGGTCAAGGACTCGAAGTGAAGTAGCGGCTCACCTCGGTCCGCCAGCCGAGATCCATCGGTTCCATGCCCAGCGGCAACGCCGCGCCCGCCCGAAAGGCACCTTTGGAAGCGCTCCCTTCGGGTTCGCTGCCGCCCAAGGCACCTTTGGAGGCGCCCCTTCGAATCCGCGGCCGCGCGTGCGGGTGTCGTGAATGCGACGCCGTGCGGCAAGCGCGACGCCCACGTCAGGGGCGGATGGCCCAGAAGGGCGGCCGGAAGGCGTCGAATCCAGATCGGGACACGATGGCACATGACGTGCCTACGGTTCGGGGAGTCTTCGTGCCGAGCCGCGTCGTCATGTCCGAGCGAACTCATTTTTGGCTCCGTCTCGCAGGCCTGGCGGTCATTCTCGCCGCCGAATTCGGCCCGAAGCTTTGGTCCCTGATGCCGTCGGCCGGCGCGGGTACCGGATCGCCCATGGCGTCCGTCACGACATCGCGCTGAAGGCTCGGCGAACGCGACACGACTTCAACGCGCTGGTCGGCGAAAAGGCTCGCCCCGACGTCACCGAAAAGAGGGCGGCCGCGGGCCGCCCGGGGTCACTTCAGGTCACGGCGCACGGGGGTTGGAAATCGACCGCGACATCCGCGGTGCGACCTCTCGTTTCAGTGAAGCGGTTGCATCCTTCGGAACGGCGCGTAGCCTCGAGCGCGCCGGTTCGAAATGCGACTGCTCGTCCTTTCCCGCAACCCAACGCTTTATTCGACGAGTCGGCTTGTCCTAGCCGCACGCGCACGGGGCCACGAAGTGGCCGTGGCCGATCCGCTGGACTTTCGAATCGTCATCTCACGGGGGCGCCCGTCGCTCTTTCTGGGCGATCAGGCTGCGCCGCACACCGATCTCGTGCTGCCGCGCATCGGCGCTTCGATCACGAACTACGGGCTGGCCGTCGTACGCCAGTTCGACCTCATGGGCGTTCCGGTGCTCAACACGGCGCTCGCGATCGCGCGTTCGCGAGACAAGCTGCGGGCTATGCAGCTGCTGACGAAGCGAAACATCGATGTCCCCGTCACAGTCTGTGCGCGAACGCCTGATTCGATCGAGCAAGCGCTTTCACTTGTCGGCGGCGCACCGTGCATCGTCAAGCTCCAGCAAGGCGCCCAAGGCATCGGTACGATGATCGCCGAAACCCCACAGGCCGTGACGTCCCTGCTCGAGACGCTTTGGGCCATGGGACAGGACATCGTCCTCCAACAATACATTGCCGAGGCCAAAGGCCGTGATTTGCGCGCCATCGTCGTTGGGGGGCGGGTGGTCGCGTCCATGCGACGCCAGGCGAAAGCCGGCGAGTTTCGATCCAACTTGCACCGAGGAGGCCTCGGCGTTTACGCCCGACTGGACGACGCGTACCGGCGCGCCGCCGTGTCGGCCACGCGCGTGATGGGGCTCGAAGTCGCCGGGGTCGACATGCTCGAAACGCGCGAGGGGCCGAAAATTCTGGAGATTAACAGTTCTCCTGGGCTTGAAGGGGTCGAGCGGGCGAGCGGGATCGATGTTGCCACCGCGATTGTCGGACATGCCGAACGATACCTGGCGCACGGAGGGCGCCACCGGCGCCACGCGCCGCTCGACGACGAACGCCGTCTCTCTCGCCTCCGCGCCGACGCGGCTCCCGCGCCCCCCACGCGACCACGCCTGCGAGGGGCTGCGCGGGCCTGATCACAAAGTCAGCGCGCTCGCCTGGTTTGAAGGCGCAGCCGAAACTGGCTCGCTGCGATCTCGGCTCGAAGGCGTCCCGGCGGGCTCGCTGCGATCCTCGGCTCGAGCGCACCCCGAGCTCGTTGCCTTCGCTCGCCAATCCCTGGCCGGGCGCGACGCCGGCAAGCGCGTGCGCTAGAACGGCGCGACATGGAGTCCCCTGCCCTTCGCGCCGGCTACTACGGGCCGTTCGGCGGCTGTTTCGTCGCGGAAACGCTGGTTCCTGCTCTGGACGAACTCGCCCACGCCGTCGAATCCATCGTCCGAAAGGATGCGTTTCAGCGGGAATGGCGAGCGCTCCTTCGGGGCTACGTGGGCCGACCCACGCCTCTCGGCGAGGCCAGACGCCTCGCGCGAGCCATCGATCCGACCGGGCAGACCATCGCGCACCTCTGGCTCAAGCGTGAAGACCTTTGCCACACGGGCGCTCATAAGATTAATAACGCCATCGGGCAGGTCCTTCTTGCCAAGCAAATGGGCAAGTCTCGCATCATCGCCGAGACAGGAGCCGGCCAGCACGGCGTCGCCACGGCGAGCGCGTGTGCCCTTTTTGGCTTGCCCTGCGAAGTCTACATGGGGTCCGAGGACATCCGGCGGCAGGCGCCGAACGTCGGCCGCATGTCGCTCCTTGGCGCGAAGGTCATTGCGGTCGAGACAGGGTCGCGGACATTGAAGGATGCTATGAACGAAGCCCTCCGCGACTGGGTCACCCATGTGGAGACGACCCATTACTGCATCGGGAGCGCGGCCGGACCCCACCCGTACCCCGAGCTCGTCGCACTGCTGCAGAGCGTCATCGGCGAGGAGGCTCGAGCTCAAGTTCTGACCGAAGAGGGGGCCCTTCCCGATGGGGTCTTGGCCTGCGTGGGAGGCGGCTCCAACGCGATCGGCCTGTTCCGCGCGTTCATGGAGGACGATCGGGTGGCGCTGATTGGCGTCGAGGCGGCGGGCGAAGGCCTGGCATCCGGCCGCCATGCCGCGACGCTCACGGCGGGACGCGTAGGTGTCTTGCACGGGTCGAAAAGCTACGTGCTCTGCGACGACGGCGGGCAAATTCTCGAGGCTCATTCGATCAGCGCCGGCTTGGACTACCCGGGCGTCGGTCCAGAGCATGCGTGGCTCAAGCAAGAGGGACGGGCAACGTATCTCTCCGCGCGGGACGACGAAGCCCTTGCAGCCGTTGCCCTGGTGGCCCGAACCGAGGGAATCATCCCGGCGCTCGAGACCGCTCACGCCTTCGCACGGATTGGCGATGTCGCGCGCGTGCTTTCAGCGGCTCGGAAGCGCGCCGTATCCATCGTGGTCGGGCTGTCCGGCCGTGGCGACAAAGACCTCACGACGTTGCTCGACCGCATTCTACCGGCGGTCGGTGCCGGCGCCCGAGGTTCGACGTGAACCGGCTCGATGCGATCTTCCGTAAGGGCGAGAAGGCACTCGTTGCGTACTTGTGCGTCGGGGACCCGAGCCCCGATGAAAGCATCGATCTCGCTCGGGTCTGCATTCGCGCGGGTGCAAACGTTCTCGAGCTCGGTGTTCCGTTCAGCGACCCGACCGCCGATGGGGTCGCCATCGCGCGCGCGAGTCATCGCGCCATTGGTGCCGGAGGCGGGCTCGAGGCCACATTGCGCGCAGCGCGGGCCATTCGGGCGGCCGACGCGCACGTCGGGCTCGTTCTCTTCGGGTACTATAATCCGCTCTTTGTACGGGGCGAAACGCGCGTGGCGCGGGAGGCTGCCGAGGCCGGCATCGATGCCCTGCTTGTCGTCGACTTGCCGGTCGAGGAAAGCCGGACGTTGCAGGCGGCCGCTGCCGGCTACGGCGTTGGCCTCGTTCCGTTGCTCGCGCCAACGAGCCGGGCCGAGCGCATCGCAGCGGCCTTGGATGCGGCGCGGCGGGGCCCGGTGCCGTTCGTCTACTACGTGTCGGTTACAGGGGTTACAGGCAGTGCCGCGCTCGACGCGGACGAGGCCGGCCTTCGTGCCGCGACGTTGCGCGAAATAACCGGTCGCCCCGTGGTGGTCGGATTCGGAATCGACTCCCGAGAAAAGGCGCGGGCAGCCGCGAAGCACGCGGACGGGGTCGTCGCCGGAACCGCTCTCGTTCGAGCCGTCGAGCACGGCCGGACCCCGGCCGACCGGGGCGAGCGGGTCGAGCAGCTCGTGCGCGAGCTTCGTGCAGGGGTCGATCAGGCACTCTAACGCGTCGCTCGGGGCGAGATCGCACGGCCGCGCTCGTGGTGGCAGCTTTCCCCGCGCTATGGTCCAGAAGGTCGTAACCGATGCTGCTCCTTTGCGTTTCTGACATCCATGGCCATCTTGACGCGCTCCGCGCCGTCCTTGCGACCGCCGAGCGCCGCAGCTTCCACAGGCTGCTCGTCGCGGGCGATATCGTCTTCCCCGGACCGGATCCGCTCGAAACCTGGCGACGATTGTCCGCGGCGAATGCCCTCATGGTGCAGGGTTTGACCGATCGGGCCGTCGCAACGCTCGACCCCGGTGGGCTGCACCCCCGAAGCGAGCACGAGCGCGATCGGGTGAGCCGAATGCGGGCGGCGCGTGAGGCGCTCGGAGAACTCATTCTTCAACGCATTCGTCGCTTGCCGACGCATGCTCGGGTCCCGCTTGAAGACGGCGGGGAACTCCTCCTCGTTCATGGGTCGCCGCTCGACCCTGGCGAGGCCCTTACACACGACATGACGGACGAGGAAATCAACGCCTTGCTGGCCGACGACCCGGCGGACGTCGTCGTGTGCGGCGCCAGCCACGTTCCCTTCGATCGAATGATCAGCGGCGTCCGGGTCGTCAATGTGGGCAGTGTGGGCGAGGCGCCCGGCGCAGGTGCTCGCTTCGCCCAGGCCGCTTGGATCGAGTCGACCCCACGGGGGGTGTACGTCGAGCCGATCGTCGTTCCTCTGCACACCCCTGTCGACCTCACTCCTCAACCGCCTTCGCCCTGACTGCCCGCTGACCTTCCTGGCCGATGAACCGCCGTCTCCTTGAGGTGACTTGCCCTGGACTGCCCGCCTTCCCCACTCGACGGGTCGCCACCTGCTCCGCCGGCTGGTCGATCGTCTTCCGTCCGCCTGATCAGCCGCCCTCCCCCTGAAGGGTGAACGTCTGCATTTCGACGAGCCCGATTGTCCACGGAACCAGAACAGTGAGCGAGGTTGCCGTGGCGGTGAAGGGATAGGTGGTCATGCCGCTCGCAGGGCACGTCTCGACGAGCTCCAGAAGATTGCCATCGACCGAGAAATTCGAATTTGCGGTGGCAATGCCTGCCTCTTCGGTCGTGCTCACACTTTCGAAGCAGTTGTCCGCGATCCTCACGGTCCATGTGGATGGGCCGCCCGTCGGCAAGCCCACAGCGGCGCAGGAGGGCTCGTAAGGGGAACTGAGGTAGAGCACGTCGCTCGTCAAAACGTAGTTTCCGTCGGCTAGCGCACCCCCTGTCATCGTCGGTGCGGGGGAGGTCGAGCAACTCGTCAAGACCGGCGTCCCGAGGCTTGCGACTGCGTTGCACGCGGAGCCATCCATCGGAGGGCAAGCGGCGAGGGCGTCCGCTGCGCCGTCCACATCCGTCGCGTGGGCAAAAGCAATGGCGCGAGCCACCGGAACCTCATGTCTGAGCTCTTGTCGAAAGATGCCGCAACGTCAACTCTCACGAGAAAGTGGATCTCGCTTGCCGCGGCCTGCCACGATCGTCTTCGTGACCCGACCCGGCATCGCCAAAGCGCGCGCCCTCCCCCTCATGCTGGAGCGGAGCGGGCTCTTGGTGCGCACGGCCGAACCACCGTGGCGCAGGCTCTTCGAAAGTGCCGACGTCGTCAGCGAAGGAAGTGCGCGCGAGGAGAACGGCGGGCGGGTCTGGTATGGTTCGACGAGCTTGGTCCTCACCGTCGACGCTGGAACCGATCGAAAGCTGCTTGTCTCGATGGCCGCACGAAACGTCCACCTGCGGCTGCGTGCCATGAGAACCGCGCATCGAGAGGCGGCCCTCCGGGCCCCTGGAGGACTGGGGCGCTTCTTGTGCGAGATCCACATCTCGCCAACCGCAAGCGGTGTGAGGATTGACGTCGACGTTCAGGCGCCGTTGATAGAGAGACGCGCCGTACACCGGGCGCCGTAACATCTATCGAACATGCCAAGCACTACGGATGGACGCGCCGGCCTCGGGGGGCGGAAGCGCAAGCGTCGCAAGGGCGGAACGGTCATTCACGTGACCTTTGGGTCAAACGGCGGGCGATCGAGCGAACGCCCCACCGCAGGCGCTGGTGGATCGGAGCCGGTCCCCGGCCAATCGACGCCGCGGGAGTCGCAGGAGCCGGTGACCGATCTCTTCACCCGGCGCGAAGTCGCAAAGCTTCTCGGCGTCTCCGAGCCTCGGCTGCGCGCCCTGGACCGTGCATCCATCGTCTCGCCCTCTGGCCACCGGGGCCGGCAGCGCGCATACACCTTCCAGGACCTCATTGCCCTTCGGGCAACGCGCGAGCTGCTCGATCATCACGTCCGACTGCGAGACGTGGCCCGGGCCATCGGTGCGCTTCGAGAGACACTCCCGCGGGTCACCCGCCCTCTCCAGGAGCTTCGGATTGTGGGTGACGGCCGCCGCGTTGTCGTTCGTTCGGACGCCGGCAGCTTCGAGCCATTGACTGGCCAGATGGTCCTCGATTTCGAAGTGCAATCCTTGCGCGACGACGTCGTCCGCCTCTTGCGACCCCAAACGACCTCGGCACGCGCGCGTACCGCATACGACATCTACGTGCAAGCCAGCGCCCTCGACGAGGATCCATCCACGTACGACCAGGCCGAAGAGCTCTACGGTCAGGCGATTCGACTCGACCCATCGCTGGCCATTGCGTACACGAATCTCGGCAACATCCGTTTTCGACGTGGAGACGAGCCGGGAGCGGAGAGGCTCTACCGACGCGCGATCGAAATCGACTCCCACCAGCCGGAGGCGCACTATAACCTCGGCTACGTTATGCTCGAGCACGGCGACGCCCGAAGAGCCACCGAGTACTTCGAGCGAGCGCTCGAGGGAGACCCGAAGTTCGCGGATGCGCAGTTTAACCTCGCGATGGCTTGGGAGCAACTTGGCGATAGGGCTCGAGCCCGCCCTCACTGGCAGCAGTACTTGGTGCTCGAGCCGACCGGAACGTGGGCCGACATCGCGCGCGAGCACTTGAAGGCGTGAAGGCGTGATGGCCAGGCTGCGGGAGCGGCCCCGAGCGAAGAAAAAGGCGTTTTCTCTCAGCGTTGGAAGAAGCTCGTCACCTGCTCGATGACGTAAGCCTGCTGATCCTCGCGCATGACCGGAAAGATCGGGAGCGCGACGGCCGTACGGCACACCTCTTCGGCAACCTCGAGCTGCGGCTCAGCGAGGTGTGCGAAACACGGCTGACGATGGAGCGCCAACGGGTAGTACGCGCGGGCGTCGATGCCTTGCTCATGCAGCCAGCGAATCAGCATCGGGCGACGACTGCTGCGCACGACGAACGCATGCCATGCGTGTACGGCGGGCATGGTCGGCACGGTCGGCAGTATGAGCGGAAGCGATCGGAGCTCCGCGCGGTAGCGGTCGACCAGGCGCCGACGGGCTTCCTGCCAGCGGGTGAGGTGACGGCTCTTGACGAGGAGCACGGCGGCGTGCAGCGCGTCGAGTCTGCTGTTGCGCCCCAACCGCGCGTGGACATAGGGCTCCACGGTCCCATGCGATCGTAGCGTACGGACTTCGGCCGCCAGCTCGCCGCGCGAGGTGACGACCGCTCCGCCGTCACCCCAAGCACCCAAATTTTTGGCCGGAAAGAAACTGAAGCACCCGGCGTCTCCACTGGCGCCCGACGCCATCCCCGACTCATCACGCCCACCGATGGCCTGAGCGGCATCCTCGATGAGCGCAAGTCCCTCCCGTGTCGACAACTCGCGGAGTTCGCGCATTGGCGCGCATCGACCGAAGAGGTGAACCGGGACGATCGCACGCACACGCCAACCCGCTCGCCGGGCGCGTTCCAGCGCTTCGCCGACCGTACGTGCGCTTGCGTTGAGCGTCCCAGCCTCGACGTCGCAGAAAACCGGCCGCGCACCGACGAGCGCGATTGCCTCGGCCGCAGCGATGAAAGAGACGGCGGGAGTGACGACGGCGTCGCCCGGCCCCACGCCGAGCGCTCTCAGCACGAGCTCCAGAGCGTCACTTCCGGAGGCCACGCCGACGGCATGGTCCACTCCACAGAACTCCGCCAGCCACCGCTCGAACGCTTCGACCCGAGATCCAAGAATGAAGCTCGCGTCGCGCGCAAGCGACGCGACGGACGCAAGCACCTCGTCGGCGACCTCTGCGTCCTGCGCAGCGAGGTCAGCCAGCGGAACGCGCATCACCACCTTCGGTGCAAAAGCGACGGCAGCGCCGTGCGAACGCGATCTTGATAGCCGAAGTCGAGGGTCGCGAGAGTCAGACCTTCGCCGTCCGAACACTGGGCAATGACGTCTCCCCAAGGGTCGACGACAAGCGATTTGCCGTAGGTATGTCGCCCTCGCGGATGCTTGCCGTGCTGCGCGGCGGCGAGGATATACACCTGATTTTCGATGGCCCGAGCGCGAAGCAGAGGATGCCAATGATCCTTGCCCGTCGGGACCGTGAAGGCCGAAGGGATCATCACCACGCGCACGCCCTGGTCGATGAACCGACGATAAAGCTCCGGGAAGCGGACGTCATAGCAAATGCTCAGCCCGACCCGGACACCGAGCACCTCGGCCGTGACCGCTTCCGAACCCGGGCTCGCGGCAGCGCTCTCTCGATAGGAGGTTCCATCGGGCGTCGTCACGTCGAAGAGATGCACCTTACGATAGGTTGCAGCGATGTCGCCTCGAGCATCGAGGAGAAGCGACGTGTTGTAGGGTCGGGCGACGTCATCGCTTTTTTCAGGCATACTCCCCGCGGCAATCCAGATGCCGTGCTTAGCGGCTATCTCGGACAGCGCGGAGACGATGGGGCCGGGGAAGGCTCCGCCAAGGCATTCGGCGAGTTCTCGTTTTCTCGCCTCTTCGCCCATGAACGCGAAGTTCTCGGGGAGCCCCACGAGCTGTGCGCCAGCCGCCGCCGCCTGGGCGACCCAGTGCCGGACGCGCTCGAGGTTCACCCAGACGTCGTCTTGCGAGTTGAGTTGAACGACAGCGACGCGCATGCCGAGCACGCTAGTCGGAAAGCCGCCCGGGGGCGAGTTGGATCCCCCCGCTAAGTGGCATACAGGAGAGCGTTTTGAGGGCCCCATCCGCGCAAGCGCGGGAAAAGCGTTTGACCGAAGCGTTTGACCGCCCCATCGGCGCAAGCGCCGGGAAAGCGTTTGACCAGCCCCATCGGCGCAAGCGCCGGGGAAGCGTTTTGAAGGCCCCATCCGCGCAAGCGCGGAAAAGCGTTTGACCGGCCCAATCCCGTCAGCGCAAGCGCCGGGGAAGCGTTGACCGTCCCATCGGCGCAAGCGCGGGGAAGGCGTTTGACGGCCCCGACGGGAGTCCTCACATCGAAGCGACGGAACCATTCGCGCTACGCGGAGCGTGCCATAGTGTGCTCGGTGCTCCGATGGACCTTCGCAATCTCATCGAGACGCATCTCGACCTCCCGCGCCTCTCGGCGGATCTCGATGATCTTGGTCCACCGGGCCGGCTGTGGGCAGTTCAGCAGTGGACTCGAGCCGACATGGCCGTGCTCTGGGACGCGGCCCAAGGGTTTCGACCGCTGACGCTCGACGACTTCGTGCCTCCGACTGTCGCCCCTCTGGTCGAGGTCATCCACTGGGGCAAAAATTCCATGCCGTTCGCCACATACTTCGAGAAGCGCTTCTGCAGAGCGGTGGCGGCGAGCGGCGAGCCGCGCATCATCGGTTACAACGAACAGCCGTTCGCAGGCTTGACGGGCCCGGGCTACTACGTCGGGTGTCCGTCCGAGCCCCTCGACGAGGTCGCGCTCGACTACACCATCGTCCCCGAGGAGGTGCCGCCGACCTGGCCGCCCGTTCGCTCCAACTCGGATCGCCTCGGACGGTGGGTCTACGCAGGGTTGGTCGACATCATGCGTGGCCTCTCGTCCCACGTTACGATAGGAAGAGTGAAGAGAAACGGCACTTGGCACGACCAATGGTTCGTCCTCGTCAGGCGCGACCGAGCGTCCCCTTCGTGATCGGAGCGAGCTACACCCTCAGGGTCCTCGAACGCATCCGGGACGTGCCTCGCGCAGCGTGGGACGCCCTGCTTGCCGAGAACAGCTCGCCCTTCGTCGAACACCGTTGGTTGAACCTGCTCGAAGAAACGGGTTGCGTCGGCGGAGAAAGCGGGTGGACTCCAGCCCACCTGACGCTCTGGCGCGGCGAAGAGCTCGTCGCGGTGGCGCCCTCGTACGTCAAGGCACACAGCGAGGGAGAGTTCGTGTTCGACTGGGCATGGGCCGAATTCGCCGAACGGTGCGGCCTTGGCTATTACCCAAAGCTCGTCATGGCCGTGCCGTTCACTCCGGCCACGGGCGACCGCGTCCTCGTCGCGCGCGGCCACGAACGAGGCGCCGTCGTCCGACTCATGGCTGCTGCCGCCCGGCAAGTATGCGAACGCGCCGACATGTCCGGCGTCCACGTCCTCTTTCCCCAAGAGGAAGAGGCCGAATCATGGGAGGCGTCCGGATATCTCAGGCGCGAAGGATTCCAGTTTCACTGGTTCCGCGATGGCGCGGCGACCTTCGACGACTACCTTCAGCGCTTTTCGTCAAAGCAGCGAAATCAGATCAAACGCGAGATCCGCGGCGTCGAGCAAGCGGGAATCGCCGTCGAAACGCTCGCCGCCGAAGAGCATACGCCCGACGCGGCATCGGCCATGTTCGACTTTTACCGTTCAACCATCGAAAAGCACGGGATGTGGGGGCGCCTGTACCTCAATGAACGCTTCTTTCACGCGATCGCAGCGGAGTTCCAGGACCGACTTGCGTGGGTGGTTGCTCGCGACGTCGCAAGCGGCGAAGTCGTCGGAGGCGCATTCAACGTCGCGAAGAATAAGAGGCTCTACGGTCGTTATTGGGGCGCGCGGGTCGAGGTTCCGTTCCTGCACTTTGCCGTATGCTATTACGCGGGTGTCAGGTACTGCATCGAGCGCGGGCTCGACCTCTTCGAGCCCGGGGCGGGGGGCGAGCACAAGCGGCCGCGCGGGTTCGTGCCGACCCTGACTCGGTCGGCGCATTGGCTCGCCAATCCCCGGCTGCGCGCGGCCGTCGGGCCGTGGCTCGAGCGTGAACGAGCGCGGGTCCGAGCGGCCATCGCCTGCTCCGACGGCTGACCAAATCGTGACAGTCGCTCCGACCGAATGACTGAAACGTGGCGGGCGATTCACACGACTGCGGCGTAGCTAAAGGCTGTGGGCATCGCACTCTTTTTCATCGTTCACTGGCAACTGTCAGTCTTCTTCCAGAGCTTCTTCTTGCATCGCTACGGGGCGCATCGACAATTCACGATGACCAGACGGTGGGAGCGCATCTTCCATGCGGTCACCTGGTTCGTCCAGGGTTCGAGCTACTTGAACCCGCGCGCGTACGCGATCATGCACCGGATGCACCACGCCTTCAGTGACACGCCAGGGGACCCTCACTCGCCGCATCAGCAGCCGAATTTTTTCAAGATGATGTGGCGGACGAAGACCATTTACGAGGGAATCAAGAACGGCGGCCTCGAAGTCGATCCCCGTTTCGAAGGTGGCTATCCGAACTGGCCGCTGCTCGACGGTACACTGTCCACGATGCCGATCGCAATCGGCTGGGGCGCCGCCTACACGGTCATCTATCTCGCGTTTGCCACCCACTGGTGGCTGTTTCTTCTTTTGCCGTTCCACTGGCTACTCGGGCCCGTGCACGGCGCCATCGTCAACTGGGCGGGGCACAAGGTCGGCTATCGGAACTACGCGAGTGACGATCAATCGAAAAACACCCTCGTCTTCGACGTTCTCACGATGGGGGAACTATTTCAAAATAACCATCACAAGTGGGGCCAGTCGCCGAATTTCGCCGTGCGCGCTTTCGAAGTGGACCCGGCGTATCAAGTGATGCGGGCGCTCGCTTGGCTCGGGTGCATCGATATGACCGGATCGCAATGCGCGCGCTGGGAGCGCAGCCCGCGCAAATCACGCTCTTTGCCCGCACCGATCACATCCACGATGGACGGAGAATGACCCGGTGCACTCAGAAGGCGTCCTTTTGCGCTCTCAGAGCGGCAAACACTCGGACGTCATCCACGTCCGGGGAAAATCCGAGCGTGGCGCGAATGGCCGGCGAGCGGGCGCGCAAGAACGGATTCGTGCGGTTCTCCTCGTCGAGTGTCGTGCCGACGGTAGGCTCCAATCGCGCGCGAAGGCCGCCCGCGCGCTCTCGAGAGCGCGCGATGTCGGGGTTGCCCGGCTCGACCGATGCGGCGAACCGCAGATTGGCTTCCGTGTACTCGTGGCCCGAATAGACACGTGTCCTAGGGGGAAGCCGCGCGATGCTCGTCAATGACTCGTGCATCTGCCCCGGGGTTCCCTCGAAGAGTCGGCCGCACCCCGCCGAGAACATCGTATCGCCGGTGAAGACGACGTGATCGGAACCTGATGTCACAAAGTAAGCGATAGCTCCCCGCGTGTGACCTGGCACCAGCAAACATCGCGCCGTGGCCTCCGCGACGCGCTCGATACCACCGTCCTCCACTCCTCTGGTCCATCCCGGAACCCGCTCGCGCTCCGAAACGTGCGCGATGACGGGCAGACGGTACTCGATCGCCAGCGACTCATTGCCGCCCACGTGATCCCAGTGATGGTGGGTACACCAGATCGCCCGTGGAACGACCGCTTCACGCTGAATCGCTCGTCGTACCGGCGCGGTTTCGGAGGGATCGACAATTACGGCGTCGCCGCTGTCCGCGATGAGGAGGTATGCATAGTTGTCCTTGAGGCAAGGGATGACCACGACGCGCATCTCAGCGTTGCTCCTCTTTCTTTCGGTATGCGCCGTTCAGGCAATCGACGCCGCAGGCATACGGCGCGACCTCACGAAGAGATCGGGTCGCGGCGGCATATCGTTCTTTCATCATGCGAAAGGCATCGCCCTTGCCAATGGGGTCTTTTTCCAGAGGATCCGCGGAAAGCTCATACAGCTTGCAATAGCGGTCCGTGTCGAAACAGATGAGCTTTTGAGTCCCGTGTAGCAGCGCCCGCCTTCGCGCGCTGTCACTCGTGGCCGGAAGGTCGACAAGAACGTCCCGGTCTTCGGCGGGGCTACCGTATAACTCATCCACGAGCGACCGACCCTCGAACGAGTCGGGGACGGGGACGCCGAAGAGCTCGAGAATGGTCGGCGCAAGGTCAAGGCCACTCCGCGGCGAGTCGACGTGGCGAGGCTCGGCGCCAGGAGCCGCGATCATCAACGGGACGTGTACGAGAGTTTCCCACACTTCAAAGCCATGTCGTGTCATCCCATGCTCGCCAAATTCCTCCCCATGGTCCGCCGTGATGATGATGACTGTGCGCGTAGCCCAAGATTTGTGCGCAATGAAGTCGAAGAGCTTACCGAGGTACCGATCGGTGAAGGTGACCTCGCCATCGTATCGGTCGCGGGCCGTCTTGCCCCAGTCGATGCCGGGGTGACGGATGTACTCGTCATGGGGATCGAGAAAGTGCGCCCAGAAGAAAAATCTTTGCGCGTCGTTCTTTGGATCACCCAAGAGATCCTCGGCCATTCGCTCTTGCTGAGGTGAGGTCACGTCGCGGTCAGTGTTCGGATCGAAGGTGATCCCCGGTACGAGCTTCCAATCGTCGAAGCCTTGGTCGAAGCCGGCGCCCTTGAAGTACATGTGGGCCATGACGCCCATCGTGCGTATGCCGGCCCTCTGCAAGAGCCGCGGGAAAAACTCATCGTTCTTGTACGTTCCGAAGAAATAGCCGCTCCGGTGAAGCTCCGACGGCAGCCGGCCACTGAGAAAACCGCCGAGGCTCATCGATGTGTACGAGGACACCGAGTGGGCCCGGGTGAAATCGACGGAACCAGCTTCGAACGCAGTCAGGTGCGGCGCTATTTGGCGTGGATAGCCGGCCCACGGCATATCCGACCGCAGACTGTCCACCGATAGGACGATCACGTTGCAGTCGCGCGGCGGGCCAGCGGGTGAGCGTCGCGCGACGGGTGCCGTCGTTTCCTCCGCCGGTTCGGCGGGGCTCAGCTCGTCATGGGCGGCTGAACGAAGCGTCCGGGGGTTCGGCCCGATCGCCGGCGCGAGCCGTGCTGGGTCCGTCGAACAGGCCGTGACAAACGCAAGGCATCGGGCGAGCCCGAACGGCCGCACGCTCGAGCGGGGCCGAAAATGCTCCCCACGCGCGGACACGGAGCGCGCCGATCTGTCGTTCTCGCCCTGCGCGCCGAGACGAGGTTTCAACGCGCACACCGAATGCTCGTCAAGAGCCGCCTCGGCCAACGAGCACGCTGGTTGGACGTTTCACGATTCGATCGTGATCTGAAGCTTTTCTCGCAGCTCGAGGTAGGGGGTGCTGATGCTGTAGAGCACGGCTTCCTTGACGCGCTCCTTCGTTGGAACGCTCGACGCATCTTCCGTGACGCGCATGACGTCGGCCGTGACTGCGAGGTCATGCGCGAGAAGGAGCCCCGCGCGATCTGCCGTGAGATCGATTGCAGCAACCCACTTCTTGAGGTCGAGAGCTCCGCCCGATTGCAGGAGCTTCGAGACCAGGCTTGCCAGAAGCTCGCGCTGCACTCCGTGAAAGTCCTGGGACATGCTCGCGAGCGCTTCGTTGACTTGCCCCTGAAGATCCGGCGCAATCGGAAACTGAGGGACACAAAGCTTGATCGCTGCAAAGAGCCAGCCCTTCAGGCCGGTTCCGGTTGGAATGAGATGTCGAACGTAATATCCAGGACGGAAGTAGGTCATGTGGCGCGCCGCGACGAACGCCAGTGACTGAGGGGGTATGCTCTCGTCAAACGCCGCGTCACCCAGCACGATCGCCGGGGTGTGTGCATGCAAGAAGCCAAGACCAGCCGGATCGTTTGGGTTTTGGAAGACCGGCGGCGCCTCGAACCCGAAGACTCCTTGAACGTAGTGAAGCATCTGGCACACCGGGTACGGTTGCGAAGCCAGATCGATCCGGTAGGCAGGGTCGAAGCCAAGCGCCTCCAAAGACTGCGTGCGCGCACGCACGACGGTGGGCTGGATTAGCGCAAAAATGCCCGTGACGAGTGGATCGGCGTCCTCCGACGCGATGCGCGTTAGCCAGTCTCTCTCGTCCAAAATGGCCTGGGCGGGGGCTGCGCTGTCGGAGCGGTGCCGCCGATAAAACCGGTCTTCATCCGCCTCCGCCAGCCCCATCACGTGCAATGCCTGACAGAGACACCAGGCGGGATCCGGTCGCCGGGCCTCCGTGTAGAGGCGGCGGAGAAGCTTGTAGCTCTCGGCTCGATATGGATCCGCCCGCAAAATTTCTGCCTGCGCCTTGACCGCCTTGTCCAGATATTTCGCGACGTCGCTTGCGTAAAGATCGGCGAGGGCTTCGACGCGCTCCCTTCCCTGCGGCTCGAACCCTTGTGCCGCCTCGTAGGCGTCGATGGCGAGGTCTGGTTCATTCAGGTACTTGCGGTAAAGGTCGCCCAACCGATCGAGGACATGAGCGATCCGCGCCGTATCCTGGACTTGCTTGGCCTGATCCAACTGCGTCTTGAGCAGCATCTCGACGCCTTCGTGATCGCCCTTTTGCAGCCTCAGCTCGATGGCCTCGTCCACCGCCTTGGAGAGCGTCGGGTCGAACTCCAGCGTGCGCTCGTAGTACTCAATCGCCTCGTCGATCGCTCCGAGTTGGCGTGCGCTGACCTTCGCCGCCGTATGCATGTACTTCGCCCTTTGCTTCGGATCGTCGACGAAGTTTGCAAGGCGGAGCACGACTTCGACGAGACTCGCCCAGTCCTTCTCTTCGGTGAAGAGTTCCATCAACTTCGTGAGGAGCTTGCGGTCGTCCCGACGTTCCTCCAGGGCGGCAAGGTATGTCTTGCTGGCCCTCGTCCGGTCGCCGATCTTCTTGAACTCCGCGTCGCCGATTTCCATGAGGAGCTCGAAGCGCTCGGCGCCCGACGCCATGTCGAGCCGGCGCCGCTTCGTCCGCGCGAACTCTTCCCAGTCGCCGGTCTGCTCGAAGACGCGAGCGAGTGCGTTCAGCGGTCCGGGATTCGTGGCGTCGGTGTCTGCCGCTTCGCGCAATAGATCGACAGCCCTGTCCAGCTCTCCGATTCGGCGATACGACTCCCCGAGGCGCCACCGTACGTCCGCCAGATCCGGCGTCGGAAGAGTCGCCTCGAAGTCGTCGAGAACCGCCTCGTATATCCGGCGGGCCGACTGGAAGTCGTTGCACTCGAACATCACACGACCCATTCGCGCCATGGCCTGCGGATCGCGCGGCGCGACACGTTCGAGCGCCGACACCGCGGCAGCAAGGCGCGGATGGGACTCCGCGCTCGTCGCGCGCGAGGTTGGATCGCCGTGCGTCGCCGACGCAGCAATCAGAAGGCTTCGGCCGTAAGCCTCCGCAAACCGGACCAGAATACGCACCGCGTCGTCTGAATCCAATGTCTCGATCCGGGCGATGAGCGGTTCAAAGTGCTTGGCCGCCTCGACATACCGCTCCCTTTCGTATGCGATGTCTCCGAGCACGAGCTGGGCATCCGAGTTCGTCGGATCGAGATCCAGCGCTGTCTTGGCGTTCGCTTCGGCGAGCTCATTGTCGTGCATCTCGTCGCGAAGCACTCGCGCCAACTCGGCTTGCAAGCGTGCGCGTCCCAGCTTGCCGTCCGCAAGATCGAGCTCCTGCTCGATCAACGTGATCACGCTGGCCACGTCACCACGCGCGGCGTAAGCGTGGCGCAGAGCGGCTTTGGCGCCTGCGACATTCGGAGCGCTTTCGATTGCGAGCTTGTAGCGCTCGATTGCACCGTTGCGGTCACCGCGTGCGTCGAGCAGGCGGCCTGCCCGAAACCACTGCTCGGCCCGCGCTTCAGGCGTCGCTGCGTTGGCGGCAAGAGTCTCGATCGCCTTGAGAGCCGCCTGCGCGTCACCGCTCTGCTCGCGCAGGCGAGCTACAGCTTCGAGGGCTGCGGGATGCGTCGGCTGCAGCACGAGGACCTGTTCCCAGATAAGGGTGGCCCGCTCCGGTGAGGCGACGAGGTCTGCGAGCACCCGAGCCTGCTCCACCATGAGATCCACTCGGCGCGCATTATCCGCGACCAGCGACGCATGCTTGCCGTAGAGCTCCTGCAGGGCCTCCCACTGGCCCAGCGCGCGATAATGACGCGGCAGCGACGTCAGCGCGCTCTCGTTCTCCGGCTCGATGGCGAGCACCTCTTCGAGGCATTCAGCCGCGCCGCTGTGGTCGATGAACTCCTCGTCATAGAGCGCCGCCATGCGGGCATAGGCATTAATCCTCTGTCGGGGCGACGAGGCGATGTTGGCCTGCCGCTGCAGGTTGTCCAAAAGGTCGCGGTATCGCCCCGTTCGGTTGTAGACCCGGTCGAGACCCTTCAGCGCCTCAAGGGAGTCGGGGTCGAGCTCGAGTGCGGCTTCGTATCGCTTGGCGGCCTCGCCCAGGTCCTCGACCTGCTGCTCGTACACCGCGCCGACCTTGACGAGCGCCTCGATCTTCTCACGTCCCGAGCTTGCCTCCGCGCGACGTTCGTAAACGCCCGCAACGGTCTTTTGGTCGCCTGTCCTCTCGGCGATGCGCGCGAGGCCTTCGCACGCCTTCATGTGACCGGGGTCCTCGGCCAAAACGCTCCGATAGAGCTCCTGCGCTCGCGCCGCGTCATCGATCTGCACCTCGAGGATTTCTGCGGCCTCCACACGCAGGTCGCGTGCTCGGGGTGCGCTCCGAGAGGCATCGGCTCGCGCGGTCAGCGCATGGACGAGCTCAGGCCATTGCTTCGCTTTGCGGTAAACGCCCGCAAGCCCGTCGTGCGCGGCCTCGCTCGCCGGGTCGGTCGCGAGGATCTGCTGATAGGCCATGACGGCCAGATCGGAGCGACCCAGTCTTTGCTCGTACCAACGTCCCGCATAATCGAGCAGGACGTTGCGGTCCGCGGTCGCGATTCCTTCGCCCTGAATTGCGGCGGTGACGGTCGCCAGCACCTCGTTCCACAGCGCTTGCTTGCCGTCGGCCAGCTGCTCGATCTCATCGGCCAATTGGCGCTTCGTCGGCACTTCGCAAAGGGCTCGGGCGTAAGCAAGAATCCCCTGGTCGGGATCCTCGAGCGCCGTCGTGCAGAGAAGCCCGATCTCCGAAAAGATGCGGGCGCGCTCTTCGCCGGGAGCCGCGACCTCGCTTCGTCCGATCAGCGACTCGACCACGTCAGCGTACTTCCCCAGAGACTTCCGAACGACCTCGAGGGCCGCTTCGGCCTCCACGTCGTTCGCGTCGAGCTCCAGCAGCGCCTCGTAAGCGCTCTCGGCGCGCTCGCGGTCACCGACGACCGAATCGAAGATCCGGGCTGCCCGGCGGAGCAGCGATCGCTTGAGGTCGATCGCACCCTCGCCTTCCTCCAGAACGCCTCCGGCGGCGAGCTCGAATGCATCGGCCACAGTCGCCGGGTCGGCCCCTTCTTCCAGTGATCGCTCGACGGCGGCCACCGTTTCTTCGTCCTCCGGCATCGCGATCAGCGAATCGAGCAGGTTCGTCAATGTCTCTTCGGAAAAGACCTGACCCGGCGGCTGCTTTGACGCAGGACCGCGGCCCAGGCGATCGATGGCCTCGAGGACAGCAGCGCCGTCGCGCGGGCGCTTCGAAGGATCCTTGACCAAGAGCGAGAGAACGAACTGGTCCACTTCTCGCGTCACCCAGCCGCGGGGTGCCCTGCCGCTCGGGGGTTCTGGCGTCTTGGCGATATGGGCGAAGGCCGCATCCGTCGCCGCCTCGAACGGAAAGACCGGCTTTCCCGAAAGAAGCTCATAGAGCATCGCCCCGAACGCGTAGACGTCCGTCGCAGGCTCCGCACGTTGACCCCGCACCTGCTCGGGTGCAATGGTCTTCACGGACCCAAAGACAGCGAGCACTCCGCTATGACCATTCGACACGGCGGGCCGCTGGCGCAGACGGTCCGTCGCGAAGTCGATGAGGGTCACATGAAAGCCCCCTTCGAGGCCGCGCCCGACGAGGACGTTTTCGAGCTTGAGATCCCCGTGAGCGATCCGCGCGGCGTGAAGGGCAGCGAGCGGTTCGAGAATCCCCTGGAGTATCGGGCGCAGCTCACTGAGGTGGGAAGGCCCCGAGCGAGCAAACCGTGCAGCGAGCGTCTGCGCGTCGACGAATCCGTAGCTCACCCAAAACATGCCGTCGGTCTCGCCGGCTTGGAGCGCAGCAGGTAGCCCAGGGTGGTCGACCGCAGCGACCATTCGGTTGGCCGTCAGAAAGCGCTGCACCGCTCGGCGATCGCGGGACGCGTCCATTCGGAGCACTTTGAGAAAGCACTCGCCGGACCCCTGGTGCTCGGCCAGATACACCGTCGCCAGCGGGCTCTCGCCGAGCTTACGGATGATTTCGAACTCGCCCAGCCTGGCGCCACCCGAAAGCTCCTCTTTCGAAACGACGTTGGCGACGTCACGAACGCGCGGGTCGACGGTGCTCCTCGAGGCCAAGAGGACGTCGACCAGAGCGTCCAGCCGATCGTTCTCTTGGCAACGCGTCGTGAGG
Organism: Polyangiaceae bacterium; assembly: GCA_050013115.1. GTDB lineage: Bacteria > Myxococcota_A > Polyangia > Polyangiales > Polyangiaceae > Palsa-1150. The sequence goes on along the minus strand of JBEKFX010000015.1, from coordinate 64,444 downwards.
GCGCGGGCGAAGCTCGCCTTTGACCCCGAGATGCCCAAGGTCTCCGGATCGAGGCCGAGGAGCCGACGGCTCATCGAGGTCATCTCCTCGAGCGAAAAAAGACGTTCGAGCTCGGCCCGGACAATTTCGATGGTCGGATTCATGGCTGCACCCAGAGCGTCCGCATCGTAGCAAGGAGCACGCGCACGTCTCCATCTTGTGCGCGAAGAAGGCCGCGGAAGGAGCCAGCGGGGGAACTTTCTTCCCGGATTGCCTACATCGAGTCCTCGCCTGCCTCGTGACGAGCGGACGTGGCGAGCACAAACTCCGCTGATCCGCAGCGGGCCGTCCGAACACGCCCGCGCCGGTCCAAGCACGCCCGGCGCAAGGGGGTCAACGCCACCTTCTCGGCCTCGCCCCGCCCTGGGGAATCAGCCTTGGTTGCGTCCTTCACGCCACTCGCGCGAACGCGCCGGTTTACGGACCACTTCCCCCCCCCGCGGCGCCGGCGCCGGCGCCCGCGCTCGCGCTTAACGACACCACGGCAGGAGATGTCGAATTTGGACTCAGTGGTGGTGATCGCGTGTGATCCCGGGGTGCGTGGCCTCGCCCGGCTCGTGCCGCGGATTCGCGGTCTCGAACGTGCCCGCGGCGCCCCTGAAGGACAGCAGCAGGTCACGATCGTAAATGAATTGATCGCGCGAGTCGTACGGAACGGCATGCATTCCCGTGTCCATGCGGATGGCATCGCACGGGCATGCCTCCACGCAGTATCCGCAGAAAATGCACCGAAGCTCGTCGACGACGAACTTGACCGGATAGCGCTCGTACCCCCGACGCGCGTCCCCGGGCGGATACTCGCCCGCTTCGATGAAAATGCATTGCGCCGGACACGCGGTCGAGCAACACAGGCAGGCGACGCAGCGCATGCTCGCGTCCTCTCTCGTCGTCAGGCGGTGAATGCCACGAAAGCGCTCCGGATACGGCCGCTTCTGCTCGGGATACGAAATGGTGGTGATCCCGTCGTCGAAGCGCTCCGTGACCGGGTCCGGTCGCTGACCGCGGAGCATCTGGCGTGTATTGTCGAAAAAATGTCTCATCGATACGCCCACGCCGCGGACGATTTCTGGCAAATAGCTCCTCATTTCGAGGTCGTTCGGCGCGTACGTTACGGCGGTCGTCCGGATCGAGCCGGCGGGCTTCTTGGGAAATGTAGGGGTCGCCAATGGGATCTCCGTCACGCTTGCATCGGTTCGGTCTTCGTGCCGCCATGCTTTGCCGCGGCTTCGGCCGAAGACCCGAGAATCGTTCGCTCGTGATGTACGGAGCCGAACATTCGCACCGCGGCCCGTACCACGAGCGTAGTGAGCAGGAGCGCGACCGCGGCCTGGCTCACGTCGGCGAACACCTTGAGTACGTCGCTCGCGCCCGACCCTGCCTTGTCGAGCGCCAGCCACGCAACTCCCGTCACCAGGATGTTGGCAAGCGACGCGGGCAGGAGGACGCGCCAACCAAGCTTCATGAGCTGGTCATATCGAAAGCGCGGCAACGTCCAGCGCACGAAGCACTGGACCCAACACACGGCGATGACTTTCCCGAAGAAGGCGAGGACGCCGAGGATCGTCATCCAAAAATGAGGGATGAGGGCGTTGAAGACGGTGAAGCTGCCGAACTCGATCGAAAGCCCATCGCGATGGAAGAAGGGCAGTGCCCAACCACCCAGAAAAATCGTTACGAGCAACATCGAGCCGGTTACCACTTCGGCGTATTCGGCAAAATAGAACATACCAAACTTCATGCCGGCGTATTCGGTGAAGTAGCCAGACACGAGTTCGCTTTCGGCCTCGGGCAAGTCGAACGGAATACGCTTGTTCTCGGCGACGGATGCGGCAAAAAATAGAAAAAATGCCAACGGCTGAACGAAGATTCCCCAGGTGTGCTCGGTCTGCCAGCGGACCATGTCGTCGAGTCGCACGGTCCCATAAATCATCATCGCGCCGATGAGGGACATGCCCAGAGTCACTTCGTAGGACACCATCTGGCTGGCCGCACGGAGCGCGCCCATCAGGCTGAATTTGTTGTCACTCGACCAGCCTGCGATGGCAGCCCCAATGATACCCTGCCCAGAGATTGCAAAAATGAAGAGAATGCCCACGCCCAGGGGAGCAATCGTCAGATCGACAGGATAATAGCCAGTCGCGGGGTCTCCGGAGCACAAGCCATATCTCTGTACGGCCGGTCCGGTGAACACATTCGGCCAGTGAGGCAGAAACTGGTGCGGACAGATGGTGTCACCGAAGGGTATGGCCGTCAGTAGCGCAAAAACGGACCCCATGGCGATGATGGGTGCCAGCATAAAGAGCAGGCGGTCAGCTTTCGGAGGCATGAAGTCTTCTTTCGTGAAGAACTTGATGCCGTCAGCCGCGGTATGCAAAAGCCCGAGGATCCGGAGCTCGTGACCGAAGACCTTGACGGCCGCGCGGTTCGGTCCGATCCGGTGCTGGATCATTGCGCTCTGCCGCCGATCGAGCCACGTCAGGACGCCCGCCAGGTTCAGAAGGAACCCGACCATGATTAGGATCTTTACGAGCGTCCAAAGGAGCTGCATCGCGCTCATCATTCACTCCGCGGGCATGGCGGCGGGCGACGCCGCCGCCGTCTCGGCGGCCGCACTGCCCATCAGCTCAGCCCGGATTTCCTTCAACTTGCTCCACCTGACGTCATACCCGAGTGTCGCGGCCAACTCGGCCAACTGCTTCCATGCGGGTTTGCTCGTTCCGATCGGCTCGAGTGCCTTTTCACTTACCTGTCGCATTCCTTTGGCGTTTACAAATGTGCCCGAGCACTCGGCCCAGGACGTGGCTGGAATGACCACCCGGGCGCGTTTCGTCAGGGGACCCGCGTGCGCAGCGATCGTGACGAGCGTCGCCGAGCCGAGTTGCTCGGGGTCCGTCGTGGCCGCCCCACCGAGCGCCAGCACGTGCGACACCCGACCCGCTGCGACGTCATCGATCAGAGCTTGAAAAGGCTGCGCATTCGGAGCGAGCTGCAGAACGCCCTTGCCGTTGGGGTTCTTGTCGCGATGAATCAAAATGTCGTCCTCGTACCCCTCCGGCTTGCCGGTGGCAAACACCTTGGACACCCCGACGAGGACCACCGCGAACTCCAGGAGTGCCCAGTTGTCTTCGAGCGAGTGCTGCGCGGAAAGCAGCACTGCGATGGACTCGCTCGGCACGCCCTCAAAGAGGGTCTTCACCTCTTGCATGGCCTGCGCTGTCGCGGCGGGCTTGTCTCGTATCCTTGCCTCCAGGACACGCTCATCGTGTGCGAGCTTGTAGCTCAGCATGCCTTCGTCGCACATCCAGAACTTGTTGACGCGTTCGTTGTCGCGAGGACGATAGCGATAAGCCTTGTTGTATCGCGGGTCGTAATCGAGGTGGGCATTGCATCCGGTCGCGCAGCCCTGGCAAATGCTAGCCGCTGTGCGGAGAAACCAGACTCGCGCCTTGAACCGAAAATCCTTCGTCGTCAGCGCCCCGACGGGACATACGTGCTCGGTCATGAATGTGTAATGACCGTCGAGTTGCCTGCCCGGGGATACGAAGATTTCGTTCAGATTGCCCCGTTCCCGCATGTCCAGCACCGGATCTTTGGCCACTTCGGCCATGAAGCGAATGCAGCGGGTGCACATCACGCATCGCTCGCCGTCATAGACAATGGTGGGTCCGAAGAGGACGCCCTTCGGCTTGTGGACGGGCTCGTCACGCATTCGCTTTTGGTACCGACCGTACTCGAGCCAATAGTCTTGGAGCTTGCACTCCCCCGACTGGTCGCAAATCGGGCAGTCAACCGGGTGATTCAGGAGGAGAAATTCCTGAACATCGTGGCGCGCCTTTTGGACGTTGTGGCTGGTATCGCCGAGTACTTCCATGCCTTCGGACGCCTGCATGTAGCAGGCGGGCTGAAGCTTCGGCTTTTGCCTTGGCTTGTATGCCCCGGCCTTGGCGTCCCATTCGAGAATGTCGAGCGAGACCGGGCGAGCCCCAGCCTTGGGGAGGATTTCGACCAGGCACATTCGACAGTTGGCCGGAGCAGACAGACCCGGATGCCAGCAATAGTGCGGAATTTCGATGCCCTGACGCCAAGCGGCTCTGATGATCGTTTCGCCGGGCTCGAAAGGTATCGTCTTACCGTCAAGTTTGAACGTGGGCATCGAGCTTTCCACTAGAGGCGGCGAGGCCGCCCCTCTCTACATCGTCGGGCGGCGGCGATACCGCACCCGCACTGGGCCGTTAGTGATCGCACTCTCCACCGATCATGTTCAGCGATCCGAATGTCGGAACGATATCGCTTAGCATGCGGCCCTCGAGGAGCTTCGAGAGGCCGCCGGTAATCTGAAAGCAGGGTGGCCGGATGCGCACCCGATACGGTGTGCCCGTTCCGTCGGACACGAGGTAGTAGCCAAGCTCCCCGTTACCGCCTTCCGTGTACGAGTAGACTTCGCCCTTGGGCACCTTCGCGCCCTCCATGATCAGCTTGAAATGCTGTATGGTCGCCTCGATGGTCGTGTAGACGTCCATCTTGTCGGGCAGAACAACGCGGGGGTCATCACAATTGATCGGCCCCTCGTCGGGCATGCGATCGAGCACCTGCGTCATGATGCGCATCGATTGCCGAATCTCGCCGAGGCGGACGAGGAACCGATCCAGCGTGTCACCTCTTGTGCCGACGGGGACGTCGAAGTCGACTTCGTCGTATTTGAGGTACGGGTGCGCTTTCCTGATATCGTAAGCGATGCCGGTCGCCCGTAAGCACGGTCCAGTCCAGCCGAGGGCCGTCGCGTCCGCCCCGCTGATCTTGCCGACATTCTCGAGTCGGTCGATGAAAATTCGATTCTTGAGGAGGAGCTTTTCGCCTTCTTCGACAAGCTCGAGAATCTTCGGTAGCGCCACGCGACAAAGATTCTTGAAGTCGGGCGTCGGCGGTTTGGCCATTCCTCCGATGCGCCCAAACGAGTGGGTCAGACGGGCGCCGGTCTCCTCTTCGAGGATGTCCCAGACCATTTCACGCGCCTTCACGAACCACAAAAAGGGAGTAAATGCACCAAGCTCCATCGCCATTGCACCATCGCACGTCAGATGGTCGCTGATCCGCGCAAGCTCGCCGAGCGCCATCCGATACCACTGGCACCGATCGGGCACGGCCAATCCGCACAGTTTCTCGACCGCGAGCGCGTAGCCCACGTTATTCAGCATGGGCGAAACGTAGTTCAGGCGGTCGACGTACGGGAACACCTGAGCCCAGGTGCCGCGTTCGCACATCTTCTCGAAGCCTCGGTGCAAGTAGCCGATCTGAACGTCGGCCCTCGCGATGGTTTCCCCAGACAGCTCAAGCACGATGCGTACGGTGCCGTGCATCGCGGGGTGCGAGGGACCCATATTCAAATGCATCGGCTCGGCCGGGAGCTCGAGCTCGCCCTCTTCGAGGTCGATGTCTAACGGCTCCATGGCGCCCCCTCGGCGGACGCGATCTCCAGCGTCGGAAAAGGCAGCCGAGTGTCATCGGTCGCGGCGTTCAATTGTCCTCCTGCACCCTTGGCAGGCCCGCGCGCCCGAAGGGCATCCCCTCGTCGGACGCAAACGGCGCAAGCTTGTTCAGCGGCATTCCCGCTTCATCTTCCGTGCGATATGGAACGAGCGGTTGGGTCCGATTCGCCGGATAGCTCTTCTGGAGCGGGTGTCCTTCAAACTCGGGGTACATCAAAATGCGGCGCAGGTCCGGGTGCCCGCGGAACCGTACACCGCTCATGTCGAACGTCTCGCGTTCGAGCCAGTTCAGGCCGGGCCAGATGGAAGTCAAGCTGTCGAGCTCGGCGCCAGCCATCTCTTCATCGCCGATTCGCGCTTTGACGCGAATGCGATGTCGCTTCGACACCGAATACAGATGGAGAACCACCTCGGTGCGAGGCATGCGATTCGGATAGTCGACCCCGCACAGGTCGACGGGAAGGTCAAAGTCGAGCGATGGGTCGTCGCGCAGGAATCGGCAGACGGCTTTCCACTGACTCGGCTCGACGATGGCCGTGTCGTCGCCGAAGTCAGAATGCGTCTCGAGAATCGACGTTCCGAAGCGTGCCTTGAGTTTGTCGAGCACGTGTTGACTCACCGGCTTCCTCCGACCCCGGGCCATGTTTCGGCGCTCGCCTCCTCCTTCTTCAGAACGGGCACGAGATCCCTGGGATCCGCAGCGGCTCGGCGCAATTTGACCAGTCCTTCAATGTCGTGCACGGGATCAAGGCGGGGCTTGACAACACCCGGTCGTCGTTCGTTACGCTGAATTTTGTCCTGAAGCAGCATGAGCCCGTCGAGCACGGCCTCCGGGCGTGGAGGGCAACCAGGGATGTAGACATCGACCGGAATGATTTGATCGATGCCCGGCACGGTCGTGTAGTTATCGTAGAAACCACCCGTGGACGCACAGGTGCCGAATGCCATCACGTACTTGGGTGCCATCATTTGTTCGTAGATACGCTTCAGCGCAGGACCCTGCCGCTGGCTGATCGTTCCGACGACCCACAAGAGATCGGCCTGACGCGGGGAAAACCGGGGCGCCTCCGCGCCGAAACGGGCCACGTCGAAGCGCGGACTTGTCACCGCCATGAACTCCATCCCGCAGCAGGCCGTGACGAACGGGTAGGCGAAGAGCGAGTACTTCCTCGCCCAGCCGAGGAGTGCGTCGACCTTCGTCGTCGCGAAGCCGTATTCGTTGCCTTCGATCGTGATCGATCGACTCACGTCTCCCATTCGAGAGCTCCTTTTTTCCAGACGTAGATGAGGGCAACGACGATGACCGAAAGAAAACCGAGCATTTCCGCGAGGCCGAACCAACCGAATTCCCGGAAATGCACGGCCCACGGATAGACGAAGACGGACTCGATGTCGAAGACGACGAAGAGAATCGCTGTCAAGTAAAATTTGACCGACATCTTGACTTCGCGTCCGCCGGTGCTCTCGCTGCCGCACTCGAACGGTGCAGATTTTTCCGCAGAGCGGGCAAGCCGGGGACCGAGAAACGTGGCCGCGACGTAAAAGACGATCGCAATGGCCGCGGCCGTGAGGAGCATCAGAAACATCGGTGCGTAGACAGCGATCACGTCCATGGGCTCGTCCGTTTTGTCGTCACTGCTTCGCACGCGGGATTACGTACGGAAAAACCGATGGTTTAGTAGTGCTACCCCCCTCGCGTGTCAACGATGGGAGCGCCTCGGGGGCGGCTGCGCAGCCTTGGCCGGCGCGACCGCATGGCAAGGGTGACCCGCACGAGGAGCGACGGAGATCGACGGGTATCATGGGTCTTTTCTCGTGGCGCCCGACAGCCGTCATTCATCGCGACCAAGCCGGACGTCCATCCAAACGGCCAGGGCCAAAACCACGCCTCGGGCGATGAACTTGAGCTCGGGGCTCACGGCGAGAAGAGTCATGCCGTTGAGCAGCGTCGCCATGATGAGGGCGCCGAACATCACCCCTGCGACGGTGCCTCGGCCGCCCCTCAAGCTCGTCCCACCGATGACGCACGCGGCGACGGCGTCGAGCTCCATCAAGCTGCCGACGGTGGTGGTCGATGCGCCGGCGTACGCGGTCTGAAGCAGGCCGGTGATGGCCACCAAGACTCCCATGACTCCGAACGAGGCGATCACGGTACGGTCGACGGCGATCCCGGAAACCCGTGCTGCTTCCTCGTTGCCGCCAATGGCGTAAAGGTACCGTCCAAACGGGGTTTCTCCGAGGAGTACCGCAACACCCCAGGCGACGAGGCCTAGCAAGGCTGCAGAAAGCGGCAGCCCGCGGTAGCGGTTGGTGACCAGAACTAAGAGAAATATCGCCTGCACCGTAACGATGAGCTTGAGCTGCATCAGCTCGGCATCTTCGACGCGAACGCCGAGGGCGATGCGTCGACGTCGCGCTGCCAACCGTACAAGGACCAGCCTCAAAGCGACGATGGCGGCCAGCATCAGGCCGGCCGCGGGCGGAAGATCGTAGGTCGTCAAAAGGGCGTACGCGTTGGACGCACCGCCCCGCGCGACCGGCACGGTCGCGTTTCGGATGACGAGCCAATGAAGGCCCTTGAAGACGAGCAATCCCCCGAGCGTGATGATGAACGATGGGACCCGCTGCTTCACAATGAGCGCCCCCATCCCGAGCCAGACGACGAGGCCGATGACGAGTACGACGCCCATCGCCGCTGGAGCAGACCAGCCGAACCGAAAGACGAGCACACTCGCCACGCCGCCGAGAAGGCCCGCACCGCTTCCGACGGACAGGTCGATCTGCCCCGGCACGATGACGAGGAGCATTCCAAGCGCAAGGACCGCGGTGATCGAGAGCTCGATGACGAGCATGGTGACGTTGCGCGAGCCGAGAAACGACGGCGACCTCGCGGCGAAGAACGCGACGATCGCCGCAAGTGCCAGCACCATCGAGACATTGCGGGTAGAGAGGCGAGCAGTCATGCCATGTGCTCAAAAGGAGGCGCGGCGAATACACCAGCTTGCCCCGTGGCCGCAGCCAAAAGCCTTTCGGGCGTCGCGCTTTGGCGGTCGAAGTAACCGCTCGCCTTCCCTTCGTGAAGCACAATCATGCGATCGCTCATGCCCATCAGCTCGGGCAGCTCGCTCGACACGAGAACGACGGCCTTGCCCTCGTCGGTCAACCGATTCACGAGCTCGTAGACGTCGACCTTTGCCGCGACGTCGATGCCGCGAGTCGGTTCATCGAGCAGGACAACCTTCGGGCGAGCGAGAAGCGCCTTGCCCAAAACGACCTTCTGCTGGTTTCCACCCGACAGGTCACCCGCGCGCATATCGAGGTCGCGAGCCTTGATGCGGAGCGTGTCAAAAAGCGGCGCGACCGCCCGCCGCTCGAGGCATGGATCGATAATCCCATGACGGGCAAATCGACCGATCACCGAAAGCGATAGATTGAACTCCACGCTTCGTTCGAGCACGAGGCCGTAACGCTTGCGATCTTCGGTGACGAGCACCAGGCCGGCCGCCATCGCCTCGCGCGGCGTCTCGGGTGGAAGAATGTGCCCATCGAGCCATATGCGGCCGCCCCGTCGGGTACCCCACGCGCCGCAGAGGTGCATCACCAGCTCGGTGCGCCCCGCGCCCATGAGGCCTCCGATGCCCAAGACCTCGCCCGATCGCACTGCGAACGATATTCCATGAAGAAAGACAGGACCGTGGACCTCCGCAGACACGTCGAGATCTTCGACTTGAAGGAGGGGTCGGCCGGTCTGCGACGCGCGGCGTGGAAAACGATCGCGGATCTCTCGTCCGACCATGTGGCGAATCACCTCGTCCACATTGGTCTTCGCGGCGTCGAGCGTGACGACGGTCCGGCCATCGCGCAGCACCGTGATGCGATCGGCAACGGCAAACACTTCTTCGAGTCTGTGTGAAATGTAGATGCACGCAACGCCGCGCGCTCGTAGACCACGCAGGATCTCGAGCAGCGCGGCCGCCTCTTCACCTGAAAGTGCGGCCGTGGGCTCATCGAGGACGATGACCCGCGACCGCTTGCGCAGGGCACGGACAATCTCGACGAGCTGTTTGCGTCCCACGCCGAGCGAACCGACAGGGGCCTGGACGTCCATCGGAATCTGAAAGAGCGAGAAGACGCGGGCGGCCTCCTGAAACATCTTGTCCCAATCGATGAGGAGCCCACGCCGAGGCTCGTCGCCCAGAAAAATGTTCTCGGCGACGGTCATCTCATCGACGAGCGCGAGCTCCTGGTGGACGACGGCGATTCCCGCCAACTCGGCGTCACGAACCGACCGAAATGTGACCGGAGAACCGTCGAGCGACAATGTTCCCTCGTACGAGGAGGCTGGATGCACGCCCGCGAGCACCTTGATGAGGGTGGACTTTCCCGCACCATTCTCTCCGCAAAGCGCGTGAATCTCCCCCGGAGCAAGGTCGAAGGTCAGACCGTTCAGGGCGACGACACCACCAAAGCGCTTGACGATGCCCGCCGCCCGAAAGAGCGGGGCCGTCACCTCGCCGCTCCGTATAAGTCCTGCCGGGTTAGAAAACCATCGCGGACCACGGTCTCCAGCATGTTGTCTTTGGTCGTCACGACGACGTCCGCGAGAACGGAAGGCACTTCGAAGGATCCGTTGTTCACGCTCTGGCGCGCCACGACGGGTCGCCCCTTCGCCATTCGAACGGCGAGATCGATCGCCGTCTGAGCGAGCCGCTCGATCGGTTTGTAGATTGTCATCGCCTGGGTACCAGCGACAATCCGCTGGCACGCGACGAGCTCCGCGTCTTGACCGGTCACGAGAACCTTTCCGGCGAGTCCCTCTTCGGAGAGGGCCTGTATCGCGCCTCCCGCCGTGCCGTCGTTCGACGCAAGGATCGCGTCGAAGGCCGCGCCGTGCTCGGAAATGGCCGCGTTCACAATCTTCTTGGCGCTTTCGGGTTTCCAGTCGTCGGCCCAGTCCTCGTGCACGACGCGAATGTCGCCCCGCGCAATGTACGGGCCGAGCACCTCGTCCTGCCCTTGCTTGAACAGGTGCGCGTTGTTGTCCGCTTTCGAACCGTAGATCCGCAAGATTCGCCCCTTGCCCGGCGTGGGCAGATGATCGACCACGTATTCCGCCTGGAGCCGTCCCACGCGGACGTTGTCGAAGGAGACGTAGAGGTCCACATCGGCGTCGCGAATCATTCGATCGTAGGATAAAACGGGGATGCCAGCTTCGTGGGCCATCGCGACGGCCTTCGCCATTGCCAGCCCGTCGTGGGGCACGATGACGAGCACGTTGACCTGCCTCGTCAGCAAAGCCTCTACGTCAGCAATCTGCCGGGCATCATCGCCGTTGGCCGATTGAACGAGAATTTCGGCGCCGTCCGCCGCAGCGCGGGCCTGCATGGCGTCGCGGTCGCGCTGCCAGCGCGCTTCCTTCAGCGTATCGAGCGACACGCCGATGACGACCCCGCTCGTCTGCGACGGCCGTCGCTCCGACGACGCCACGGGCCGACCTCCGGCGACAACGAGGCCGATGGCTACGCTCAAGACAATCGACAGCAACATCAGGCCCACCCGAACGTTGATCACGCGATCTGCCCTCCTTGCGCTCAATGGCCGAGCTTGGTCGCCTTCCACGCGGTCAGCGATACGCCGAGGGCGGCTTCGGCGGCCCGAATATCCTCTGCAATCTCGCGTTCGCCAACGCCACGTTCGAGGGCGTCACGCAGGCACGCGTAGGCCGCAACCCATTTTTTGCGCTTCATGAACGCCCTCGCGAGCGTCGGCATGATGGCGTTCGGCGGCCCTCCAAAAGCCAGCGCACGCCGCAGCGGACCGATGGCTTCTCCGGGCCTGTCGTTCTGCAGGAGCGCTTCGCCCAGCCGCCGGAAGAGATCCGCCGCGGCGACGCCTTCTTGTGCATATTGAATTCCGATTCGAAAGACCTCTTCGGCTTGCTCGAGCTCGCCCCCTGCAACACAGGCGCTCCCGAGCAGGCCGAGCCCCTTGGAAATGAGGGTTCGGGCGTCGCCGCCCAGCATTTGGCCTTCGGGCGTGCGCAGGAAGATGGCCAACGGGGCCGGCCATGTGCCGAGCAGTTGAATGACTTTGGTCCAGTCCCCACGCAGGGCCGCAGCTTCCGCATCGGTCACTTTCGAGAGGTCTATGGCGCTGCGGGAGCCGCTCGCGAGCCGATCGAGCTCCTCGCGCACGAGCGCGCGAATTCGAAACCGAAAGCCGTCCAAATCGTGGCTCTCTTCGACGCCGTCGTGCATGACGACGAGGAGCGGTCCGTCGGCAGACCCCAACATGAGCTTGCGGAGGGAATACCCGTACAGCGGCGCCAAGAGGAGGTAACGAACCCCGATGTAAAGCTGAATCGCCTCGATTTCCGTCTCCCGAGTCGGGTCGGGTGCCGCTTTGTCGTCTTCGACGAGAAGCGCGCCGACCAAACGGCGACGAAAATCGGCGAGCGTCAATCGCTGCGGTTCGAGGCCCTCGTCGGCATCGCGCGCGCCGACCACGAAATCGACAAGGGAGAGCTCGGGATTTCTGCGGTCCACCGTCAGGGCGGTGATGCGCGCTCCGACAATGATAGAAAAGGCGAAGAAGCGCTCGCCGATGATCTCGCAGAGCGCTTGAAACGACCCGATCCCTTCCCCGATTCGCTCGAACCAGCCGTCGGTGCGAACGGCATCGAGCTCGAAGTCTCGCGGCAGGTGAACATCCATCGTCTGAAAGGGTGAACGAAGAGCGACGTGGGGGGGTTGAGGGGTCGAGACGGCTCCGCAGAAGGCGCGCGAAAGGTCAGCCTGCGTTTTTTGACCAGACTTCGAGGGGGTGATGGGCCTCGGGCGTTGGAATTGAACGACAATCGCACCAAAGATCGAGCACCGAAAAAATCTTCAGGCCGTTGGCGGGCAAACCTCGAAGACGTCGAACGTGAGCAGTAGCAGGTACTTGCCGCGGTTTCACTTGGATCTGACCGCTGCTTTCCAGTGCATGCAGACCGGCTTGACACCGCAGCCGGCGCAACGGCGGTCGTCTCTTCGCGACGGACATCGCTGGACCATGCCCATGTGGCAGAGAGAAAAGTCGTACTTGGTGGGGTCGGCTGGGTCGAAGCGTGCGAGGGCCCGAGTAATGTCCTCGCTCGTCGCCCAAGAGGGGCCGCTGCGGAGGGTGAGACCGAGGTTCTTGGCAAGCTTGTGAATATGAACGTCGACCGGAATAAGGAGCAGGCTGGGATCGACGCTCCAGGCGCCCAGGTCAATTCCATCGGACGGACGGACCATCCAGCGCAAGAAAAGGAGCAGACGCTTGCAACCGCTCGCGCCGCGGGGGTCGGGCAAGAGGTGAGCCGGTCCCCGCCTCCGACCGTCTCGCGCGAGACCGCCAGACGTCCGAATCGCGTCGCGCAACGCTGCGAGGGCCCGCCGAAGACTCTCATGATCCCGACCATGACCGAGTTGGGACGCGAAGTACGCGCCGAGCGAGCCCTGCTCTCGCTGGACACGCCGGGCGCCCACGAGCAGGCACGCAATATCCTCGCCGACAAATACGCGATGCTTCCATCCGCGAAGCGTCTGGCGAAGATGAGCCGGGTGGTCGGCCGCCTTGGCCGGGGACCGGCCTAAGCGGCCCAGAAGGTCCCCGATTTTGGCCCGGATGGTCTTCACGTTGCCGAAAGCGATGGAGGAGGCAAGGAGCGCCACCATCTCGCGATCCAGCGCGTCGCTGTATCGATGCACAAAGGCCACGGGGTCCATTTTGCGTCGGGACGCGAGATCGCACCCCGCGCGGACGGCATCCAGTGCCTGCTTCAGGGCGGCTTCACGTGCAGTCAGCGGCCCAGAGGAAGCACGACGGCCTGCAACGCTGGCTCTCGCCTTCCGGCGGGTAGGGAGGAGCGTTCCTCCAGTATCGCGGTCCCATCGCGGCTCATCGCGGACGTATGTCAATCGACCCTCGTCTCGCCCTTTGGAGGCACGCGCGGCGGCCATTTCGCGGCCTGCTTTTCAGCGTCGAGTCGTGCCGCGTGGGTGCGGTCGTGCCGACGACGCGCGAGGGCCAGCCACGGATTCGGCCCCCCGGCCGAGGTCGCGCGGCGGATGTAGGTGTCCCAGTGGGCTTCGGCTTGGGCCCAGAGGTCGGCCGCGTCGCGCGGGTCGTCCACGGCACGCGCCGACGCGACGAAGCCAAGTGCGAGGTACCAGTCGCGATCCCATTCGGGAACAAAAAAGACGCTCTCGTCGTCCCGAATGACATCCCAGCCGGTCACCGTTCGCAACGCTTGCGCCGGCCCCCAGCCGATCACTTCAGACCATGTCCATCCCTTGGCCTTCGCCGCCATTTGCAACGCCGTCGTGGCATCTCCTGACCGATCGAGGGCGAGGGCCAGGTCCCACAGCGTCAGGGCGTACGTCGAGTTCGAAGTCGACGAACTCGGAATCGTTTCGCAAAGACGAATCGTATCGCGAAATGTCTCTACGGCTTCCTCCAAGCGACCGAGGCGCATCTCGGCTTCGCCCATGTTCATCATCGGGGCGACGCGCGCACGGGCGTCGACCAGACGGGGGATATAAATTTTCCAAGTTCGGAGCTCATCCTGGGGTCGGTCGAGTTTTGCGTACGCGTACACGAGCGCTTCGAGCGCTTCGGTCGCTGCGGGGTGATTCGACGCGCGCTCGAGGGCGGGACCAAGAAGGGCGATCACTTTCTCATGCAGATCGACGCGCCGCGTGACCGTGGCCAGCTCCTCATAAACAATGCCGAGATCGAATCGCAGGCGGACGTCCGGGCTGCTTTCAGCGTGCGCTTGCTCGAGCATGGAGCGCGCCGCTTCGAGACGCAGCTCCTCATCGCGGTGGGCCTCGATCGGAGGCGAATCGTCGCCCGAAGGGGGATGGAGCAGCCGGTCGACGCGCACGTGGAGAGCCCATGCGCCCCGGAGTGTAGGCTCGCGAGCCACGTCCCACGCCGAAGGCGGCGTGTCCGCCCGAGACGTGCCCGAAACGCAAGCGCACATTGCCGCGATCGCGGAAAGGCGAAGGATGCGAAGGCGTGACGATTGTCGCATCCGGCTCCCTGCCGTCATCGCCCGCTTGTCCCATGCGGCCGACTCTCACGGATTCGCAGCGACGCAAGTCGGGCGCGGGCGTGGTCCGCCCACGGACTGGTCGATGCCCGATCGAGATAGTCCCGCCAGGCTTCGCTTGCACGCGCCGCGTCCACGGCTTCTAGCCCCATTGCAAGAAGGGCCGCTCGCTCGGACGGCGCGGCCGCGAGCAGCTCCCTGGCCCGGGAGCTCGACAGCACGGCGCGGGGGTCGATCGCCGCTCGGTCGCGGACGATCGCCCGGCTCTCCTCGACGTCTCCCCGACGATCGAGCGCCAATGCGAGCCCGAGCTCGGCGACCGGTTCCGTGTCGTCCACCCCACTTCTTACCGCTTCGCGGAACGACGCGATCGACTCGTCGAGCGTTCGGGGGCCGGCGGCCAGAGCGACAAGGCCCGCTTCCGTGGCAGCGGCGGATCGGTCGGCGCTCGAGAGGCTCGATGCTCTGGGCAAGAGGGCGCGATACGCCTCGAGCGCTGGAGCTGCACGCCCCGTGCGTGCAAGCACGCGCGCCCACGCAAAGAGCGCAGGAGGATCATCGAGGCAGCGAGGGTCGAGGTCCTTCGCTCTTTTCAGGGTCTCGAAGGCATCGCTCAGGTTGCCAAGCGCGGCGAGCGCAAGTCCCTTCAGCATCTCGGGCGCGGCGTGCCCAGGGAGCACCCCCTCCGCCTCTCGGGCCGTCTCGTAAGCGGTCTGGGCCATTTCGGCGGTCCCTGCGAGTTTCGACGACGCGCTCGCCACCAGATCACAGTAGTGCCGCCGTTCAGGCGACTTTGCCCGCTCCCACGCGTTCGGTGCGTCGATCACGCTCTCCGCGCACTCTGGAGGCCGCGCGCCCGACCAGGCCGCGACGGCCTGCGCCAGGACGAGAGCCGCAGCGGTCAACATTTGCCAGACGATAGCGCAGGCCCGACTCCGAAGCCCAGAGACGAATCGGCCGATCAAGTTCGGGGGGCGTCAGGCGACGAACGGGTCTCGCAGCACGATGGTTTCGTCTCGCCGAAAGCCGACGCTCACGAGCACGACCGGACAGCCGACCTCGCTCGCGATGCGAGCGACGTACCTTTGGGCCGCGGCGGGTAGCGCACCCATCGTACGAGCCGACGAGAGGTCCTCCGTCCAGCCCTCGACGGTCTCGTAGACCGGACTCGCACGGTCGAGATCGTCGATGGGAAAGTCCTCGGTTCTGCCGTTTGGCGTCTCGTACGCGACGCAAAGCTTGATCGAGCTCAGGCCAGTCAGGACGTCGAGCTTGGTCACCGCGATGCCGTCGAGTCCGTTGATGCGCGCCGCGTAACGGAGCGCCGGCAGGTCAAGCCAACCGGTGCGGCGCGGCCTGCCCGTGACCGAACCGAACTCCGCACCGCGCGCCCGAAGCCGCTCGCCCGTCGCGTCGGCCAGCTCGGTCGGGAACGGGCCGCCACCGACTCGCGTGCAGTACGCCTTGACCAGCCCGACGACGAAGTCGATGCGGGACGGACCGACGCCGGTCCCAGCGCACGCCCCGCCGGCCGTCGCGTGCGAAGACGTCACGTAGGGATAGGTTCCATGGTCGACGTCGAGGAGGGTGCCTTGCGCGCCCTCGAAAAGAACATTTTTCGATCCCCGCACCGCCTCTTCGACGAGTTTCGACGTCTCGGCAAGCAGCGGCACGATCCGGTCCGCGAGAGGCCGCAGGACGTCGACGACGTCTTGGCCCCTCGGCGGCACCCCACCGAGCGCGTGAATGGTCGGCGCCCAGGCGTCGAGCGCGCGCTCGACGAGCCGTTCGGTGCGCCGGAGGTCGCGCAAAGCGCCGAGAGGGACCCCACGCCGGGCGGCCTTGTCTTCGTAACAGGGACCTACGCCCCTCTTGGTGGTCCCGAGCGCATCAGGCCTGAGTTCGCGGAGGCCGTCGATGAGGACGTGGTAGGGCAAAATCGCGTGGGCACGATCGCTCACAACGAGCGACGGGCGACCGCTCATGAGTCCTCGTTTTCCAAGTTCGTCGAGCTCAGAGACCAGGCTCGCCGGATCGATCACCATTCCTTGGGCGAGTACGCATGCCGTCTTCGAGCGAAGAATTCCGCTGGGAATCAATCGCACCACGAGCTTCTGGTCGCCCACGACCAGAGTGTGACCGGCGTTGGGCCCACCTGCGTAGCGCACAACCATGTCGGCGTGTTCCGTGAAGATGTCGACGATCTTGCCCTTGCCTTCGTCGCCCCATTGCGCGCCGACCACGACGACCGCGGTCATCTGTCTCCTCTTTCTTCCAACGGCGAGGGGATGGTAATGCCGCTCGCGACATCCACCCAGCCCCCGGAGTCGAGGACGTGGGTGAAGCCCCAGGCGCGAGCGTAGGCGAGTGCCGCCCTCGGATCCATCGCACCCACCACCGCGATGCCTCGCGACCGAAGCTCCTGCGCAAACGGCCCGTCCGACGGGCCCACCGCGACGACTCGAATCGGGCGCCGGCCCGTCACTCGAGCCGCTTTCAGGGCTTCGGCAAGGCGATCCAGATCGATGGCAAATCCGGCTGCCGCAAGATCCCAACCGAAGCGGCCGAGCAGCTCGTCGTATCGACCACCGGAGCCGATCGCGTCGCCCGTACCGGCCGCGTACGCGTGAAAAATGGTCCCCGTATAGTAGGCGAAGCCGCGCACTTCGCCGAGATCCACGCTCAGCTGGGCGCCAAGTCCCCGTGCCGCGGCTGCGTCGAAGAGGGCATGCAAACGGGCGACCGCAGCAGCCGCCGGCGTCTCGGCCAAGCGGACGCTGCCTTCGGCGACCGCATCGCCACCGCCGTGAAGGGTGGGCAGCGCGACGAGCGCGTCGGCGTGTGGGGCACGTGCTTCGCGGCAGGCCTCGGCCACCTCTGCCGGATCCTTTCGGGCCAGCGCGTCCGTCAGGATCGCTTGGTGGGCGGGTCGCAAGGGCGCGAGCAAAGCGCGGACAATGCCCGCATCGCCCACATCGATTTGAAACTGCGTCAAGCCCGCGGATCGAAGTGCCTCGATGGCGAGAGAGAGGAGTTCGAGGTCCCCGTCCGGCCCCGCCACGCCAGCGAGCTCAACCCCCACCTGGGGGATCTGTCGATGCTTGCGGGCCCGCCCGCTGCGCCGGCGGAGCACCGTTCCCTCGTAGCCAAGCCTGAACGGCAGCGGTCGATCACGCATTCGTGTGGTGATGATGCGAGCAATTTGCGGAGTCATATCCGGACGCAGAGCGGCGACTTCCCCCGATTCGGGCTCGATGAAACGGAGGACATCGGCCGGATCGAGCACACCGAGGCCCCGTTCGAGTACTTCCGCGAACTCGAAGACCGGCGGTGTCACGACCGCGTAGCCGTGGAGCGCAAAGCAATCGAGCACGGCACGCGCGAGATTCCGACGTGCCGCGGCTTCCTCGGGGAGAAGATCGCGCATTCCCGCCGGAAGGGGATGTTCCAAGGAACGCGGCGGATCTTCGACCGACATGCGCAAGCGGAGCCGAGACCTTTCACATCGGCGGCGACTTGTCACGCTTGGCGTGCAAGTTGGGCGGCGCACGCCGTGCCGTACAGCCCCCCGCACGACCGCCCCGCCGACGCCGCCAATCGATCGGCTTCGGATCGACCGTCCTCGCCGGTCGAGCGTGCGCCGCGCGTGGCGCGGAACGATCCAGCGTCTGGGTCGCAAACGCAAGCACCTGTCGCAAATCCAACAGGCTTCTGCGGGCAAAACCTCAACGATTCTGCGACCCGGCGCTGCGGCACGCCCATCGCAGATTAGGACCTGAGCACCGACGGTCGCCGGCGCGCCATCGCGAAGCCTTGGCGCCTCCTCGCCCAACCCACCCTCCGGACAACAGCATGGCCCTCCTGATTGATAAGTCGACCCTCGAAGAAGCAGCCGACGGCAAGGCCGGGGCGCTGGCGGCGCTCGTGACCCTGCTCAAGCCCCACATCGAAAAGCAACTCTTGCGTTATCCGCTGACGGACGAAGATCGCCGCGATCTCGCGCAAGCCACATTGATTCGTGTGATTCGTCGCGTGGGCTCGTTCCGCGGCGATTCAAGTTTCTCCACCTGGCTTTTTCGCGTCACGGCGAACGAAGCCCTGATGATGATGCGCTCTCAACGCCGCCACCGTGCCCGACTCGTCGAGGGCCTCGACTTCGAGGAACTCGGGAGCCTTCCCGCCGCGAATGACCGGTCTGGGGCCGAACAGGGGGATGCGACCGCCGTCGCCAACGAGCGCGATGCCCGGGTGCGTGCAGCGCTCGAGAAGTTGCCGGCCGGCTACCGGGACGTCGTATCGCTTCACTACCATGAGGACCTCGGCCTTCACGAAATCGCGGCACGACTCGGCTCGACGGAGAGCGCGGTTCGCTCTCGATTGCATCGTGCAAGGTCGCGTCTTCGCGCCATGCTCGATCGCAGCCCGGTCGCGCAGGAAATTGCTGCGGCGTGAACGCCTGATGGGGCGCGGACGGTCATCGTTGCGTTCGCGTGGCCCGGACTGCGGCCTTGCGGCGCGACGGACACCGGCCGACCCCTTGCCTCCGGTCTGGTGCGCGGGCGCCGCTGCGAGGCCGATCTGCCTGGCGGGCACGCGTCCGCGCGACGCGTACTGACCAACGGCTCACGCGATCCGGTGACTGACGTATCCGATAAAGAACGGACCCATCTTGTCGATGAACTCGCTCGTCTGCCTCGTTTTGCGCATGGCTTGCACGAGGTGAGAGAGGGGATGAAGCTCGCGACCGACGAGCCCGATCACGAACTCGTTGTCGCCGCCGTCGAGGCCATAGGAGGCCAGACGCACGTCGTGGGCGAGTTCCTGTGCGCCATAGGCCATGCCAATCTGCGCGTGCTCGCGTAGAATCTGAGATTGTTCATGGGGGTCGAGTCGAGCAAAAGCCGCGTTTCGACGAAGGGGGTACCAAACGTGCCATCGGAGGCTCTCATTCATGACGTTCTCGATGGACCTCCGGAGAAGGGACCATTCGAGGTCCGGCTCGTGCCCCGTCGCGTAAGTTCGACCGAGCATGGAGTAGGGTAATCGCTGGGTCACCTGCGCGATGCCTTCGTGCGAAAAAATGGGGCGCACGACACGGACAAAGTAGGCTGGATCTTCGCTCCATGTCAGCAGCCCGACGCCGGTAGGCGACATCGCGTCCGCGTAGACGACGGCGGGAACACCCTGCCGAGTGCAGTGCTCGGCAACGCGCCGGCCGACGTCGTCGCCGACTTGCCCCGGCGGAGCGTCGAAGACGAGCAGCTGCATGAAAAGGCGCCGATCCATCGACTGGCGCGACCCGTCCCGTTTGCCACCATACTCCTTCACGTCGACCGGAGGGAGGCCTGGTTGTTTTGCTTCTTCAGGCATCGTTTGACGCGAGCTTAGTCCCCCGTCGCCATTCCCGCGACGCAGGCCGTTAGGAAACGCTGGCCGGCCGACGCAGCTTGCCCCTCGCCGGACGAAAGCGAACGGCCGAGCTTCATCAGCACTTCAAGATCGTTCGAAAGGCAGTAACCTCTCGGCGAACGCAACCAGACTTCGGGCTCGGCGAACGCAACCAGACTTCGGGCTCGGCGAACGCAACCAGACTCGAGACACATGGGCCAACCCGCGTATGCGCGATGACGCGAATGACGGCCGGTGCTGCCGGGCGACGGAGAGATGACATGAAACGAATCGAAGCGATCATTCGGCCGTCCAAGCTTGACGAACTCAAGGAGGCCCTCGCCGAAGTCGGCATCCACGGCATGACGGTGACGGAGGTGAAGGGCTTTGGCCGAACCGGGGGCCGAAAGGAGGTGTACCGAGGGTCCGCTTACGTCGTCGATTTCGTCCCGAAAGTTCGGGTCGATATCGTCACTCCGGACGGGATGGTCTCCTCCGTGCTCGACGTCGTGGAAAAGGCAGCCAAGACCGGGAAAATCGGGGACGGAAAAATTTTCGTTTCCGACGTCATCGAAGTGGTGCGCATACGGACCGGCGAGCGTGGGGAAGAGGCCATCTAGCGGCCGGCTCAAAGCACGGTCAGCGGACAACACCCAGGACAGGGCGGCCATCAGGCTGCGCCGGGGTGCGCCTGAGGAGACCGAGCGTCAGGGACGCTTCTTCGACCGAACGTCCACTTCCCGGCGCATCCAGTCTTCAAGGGAGCGGGACGACCCCGCGGGTGCAGCCTTGGCTCTATGTTGAGACGGTCCGGGGAAGGGCGTGGCATTGGCTGCGCTCGCCGGCAATTCGAGACTCGCTCGGGTTGCCGCTGGCGGCGGCGGAGCGGTTCCGACACGCACCCGGAAACCGCGCGGCGCGGCGATGGGAAGGTCCTGCACGGAGACGAGCGGCGGTTCCCACGCCGATTTGGGACAGACTAGCGATGCGCTGGGCCCGGGCGACTGAATGCCCCCGTGTCCCGGAAGCGCGGCCAACAAGGTGCGCCCAGCCCGCGCCATCTGGTCGGCCGCAAGTCGATGGCCGACGAGCACGGCTCCAGCGCCGGTCGTCACCATCCATACGAGTACGAAGCCAACGATCCGACCCCATCCTGAGTGGATCGGTACGGCATCGGTCGGGCGCGGCGCAACCGACCGCACGGAACGCGGTGGGGACGATACGATCGGCAGAATCAGTGCGGGACCGTGTAGCGATGGCCGGCTCGAATCGGTATCCCCGCCGATTCGGTTCAAGTCGAAATAGCCTGAACTCTGCTCCGTGCGCGGAGGCATATAGAACGGAGGCGCAGGCGCTGTCATGGCCGCAGCGCACTTTCCCCGATCAGGGTTGGGTCTGGAGCTCACGATGCGTTCCTGGCCATATGATGCCACACGCAGGCGCACACATGTCCGCAAAGTGAGTGGAGAAAGGACTGGGGGTTGGCGGCCCCAACCCACTCGACGAATCACCGTGCTTGGTAGGGAGCGGGGGCGACCAGGATCGTATGGAGAGCCGATAGCTTATCGTCGAAAGCCGCCCGCATCGGCCCGAGCTTCGCCCTGTCCCTCCCGAGGTCGTGGAGCTCTCCCGGGTCCTCCGATAGGTCAAAAAGAAAGTACCACGCTGCGCCTTCTGACATCAGTTTGAGCCCCGGCGTCGGTCCGTGGATGAGAGCGCGATGTTGCGAGACCTGCGGCCCGGCCGGCATGTCCATGAAGACGTCTCGTTCTTCCATGGCTTCGGGCTCGTCGGGCCATAAAATGGCCGGTGCGGTACTCAGCCCGGACAACTCGCCGATCGACGGTTGAGACAATGCGAGCAGTTCGAGAACCGTCGGGACGACGTCCACCAGGCTCCGCTTGACGGACACGCGATGGGCCTTCACGCCTGGGACAAAGACGACAAGAGGCACGCGCACGAGCGGTTCCCACAAGTCGACGCCGTGCCAGTTCATTCCGTGCTCATCAAAGGCCTCGCCATGGTCGGCGGTGACGACGATGGCCGTTTTTGACCCCCAGGGCTGTGAGGCGATGAAGTCAAGGAGGCGCCCCAGATGGTGATCGGTGAACCAGACCTCGCCGTCGTAAAGGGGCTTCGCCCACCCCTTCGCTCCGTCCCGAAAGTCTGGCGCGTCCGCGTGAGGCGCGTAGTTCGCGTGGGGATCGAAGTAATGAACCCACAGGAAAAAACGGCGATCGACGTTGCTCGGCTGCGAAAGTAGGCCTATCGCCGCGTCCGTCAGGCCCGCGCTCGTCACGGACGAATCGGCGTCCCGGGACATGTCGGGCGGCATGGCCGACATGTCCCAGACGTCCATGCCCTGGGTGAGACCATACTTGGGCTTGAAGTACCAATGCGAAGCGGCTCCCATCGTGCGAAAGCCAGCCGCGTGCAGCCGTTCGGCGAGAAACGTATTTTCGGAGAAGTATGTGTCGAAATGCGCTCCGTCCCGGAAGCATTCGCTCGGATACTTGCCGATCATCGTCGGGCCGACGCTCTTGCCCGTGTACGACGCCATCGCGTAGGCGCGCTCGAAGACGGTCGAACGAGCCGCCAGCGCGTCGAGGTTCGGTGACACGGGACGGGGATAGCCCATGAACCCAAGGTCGATTCGGAGCGTATCGACGGTGATGAGGACGAGGTTCAGGTCGCCCCGGAAGGCGGCGTGCGAAAGCTTTTTTGGAGGCCGCATCGGCTCGCGCGGTGCGGGAAGGTCCGCGCCCGAGCAATCCTCGTCAATGCCGTTGCCCGGAATGTCGATGGCCAACGGCGACCGGTGGGGGTCCTCATCGTCACAATCGCCTCCGCCGAAGAGCGCGGACGAGCCGTCGTTGTCGCGATCGGTGGCGCGACGAGCCAGCGCAAGCCCGAAGCGACCGAACGGTGCCGCCATCTCGATGGCGCGGGCCACCTCCGGCTCGGCGGAGAGCGACATGGACTCATGCACAAGGAGCGCCCACGCGCCCCCGACGAAGGCTATGGCGACGAGGACCTCGGCCGTTCGACCGACGGAGACGATGCGTTTGCCGAGCCAGGCTCCGAGCGTGAGCGCGCCGAGCGCGCATACGGGGGAAAGGTCGAGTTCAGGCCTCGCCAGAACACCGAGGATGGATAGCGGTGTCGGCCCGTTGCCGCTGGCATCTCCGATTCGGATGCCGATCGCCACCGCGCAAACCGCGTAGGTCGCACCACATGCCGCGGCCACGAGCGGCGGAACACCCCCCGTCACCCGGCGCATGACGAAAGGCAACGCGCCAAATACGCAAGCGAAGACGAAGGCGAGCAAGGTGCCCGACACGACCGCCAGCGCGACCCCCGAAGCCGCCGGCGCGCCGCCGGCCAGCATGACCCGGGCCCATTGTGCCGATCCAACGAGCCAAGCGAGGAGGGCGGCGGGGGTCAAGAGCCCGACCGCCGCGGCGCCAGACCTGGCGTCGCCCCGCAGCCTTCTCACGGCGGTCATGACACTGCGCACGCTGGATCGGTCACCGGGGTCGAGCGCGATGCTCACGGCGGCGATGAGCAGCCCCACGAGTGCCGCGAGCGGAACGATGACGGCCGCATCGCCGAGTATCACGTCGCCGACGGGCACAGCCCAAACGCGAGACGCATTCGTCCCTTCCCACGCGCCGACGACGAAGGCGCCGAGGGTTGCGCCTGCGAGAGCGCCCAATGCTCGGCGTATCCACGCGCTCATGGCTAGCCCCTCTTCATGGAAGGGCCGGAGCGTCCGATTTTACGTAAATCTCCCTCAATGTGGCCCTCTTCGCATCGAGGAGGCCCATCATCGGGACGAGGCGCGCCTTGTCGGAGGACAGATCGTCAAGTTCCCCCGGGTCCGTCGCAAGATCGTAAAGCTGGTAGTGCTTGCCCCCGAAGTGAATGATCTTGAGCCCTGGGCCCGCACCGTGAATCAGGCCTCGCCGCATATGCGTATACGGCCCTTCGGGCATATCCAAGTAGACATCTCGCTCGTCGAAATCGGCGCCCGACGGAGCCAGGAGATCCGCCATTGCGCTCCGGCCCGACAGCTCTCCGGAGCCCGGCCGCGGAACGCGCAGAACGTCGAGAAGGGTCGGGACGAGATCGATGACGCTTCGTTTCGCCGGAACGCGATGCGCAGAGATGCCTGGAACGTGGATGATGAGCGGCACGCGCATCAGGGGTTCCCAGAGCTCGAAGCCATGCTGGAACGACATCCCATGCTCACCCATGGCCTCTCCATGGTCGCTCGTCAGCGCGACGGCCGTCTTCTGGCCCCATGACTGACCGCTTACGAAGTCGAGCAGCCGGCCTATCGCGCGATCGGTGAACCATACCTCGCCGTCGTAGAGTGCGCGCGTCTGCCACCCCGGCGGGTGCTTGGCATCGCTGAAATCCGGTGCTCCTTCATGGCGAACGTATTGCGCGTGGGGATCGAAGTAGTGGACCCAAAGAAAGAAGCGGCGCCGGCCCGCATTTTTTTGGAGCAGCCGGATTGCCGCGTCGGTCAGCTTTGCGCTCGTCGTACTCGTGTCGGTCTCGGCCTGCCCGGAAGACGGAAGGGCGGAGAGATCGAAGGCGTCGCAGCCTTGGGTGAGGCCCCAGCTTTCACGAAAATACCAGTGCGACGCAGCGCCCATGGTCAGGATGCCGGCGTCTCGGAGTCGTTCGGCGAGGAATGTGTTTCCTGCAAAATACTTGTTGAAGTGCCCACCGTCTCGCAACGTCTCACTCGGGTATTTGCCGATGAGCATCGGCGCCAGTGCTTTTCCCGTGTATGACGCCATCGAGTACGCGCGTTCGAAGACCACGCTGGTCGCCGCCAGTGCATCGAGGTTCGGCGTCGTTGGCTTGTCGTAGCCGAGAAAGCCGAGTTCCGATGCTCGGAGCGTATCGACCGTGATGAGGATCAAGCTGAGGTCCCGGTCGATCCCCGAGGCGTCCGCCGGCCGAGCTCCTGCGGACGCGGTCGGCCGCGGCAGCGGCTGATCGCCCCCCGAACAGTCCTCGTCCACGCCGTTTCCCGGAACGTCGATCGCATAGGGAGACACGCTCGGATCGTGGTCGTCGCAGTCGCCGCCCGCAAAGTAGGGCGAAGCCCCGTCGCCGTCCCGATCGGTGGCCTTGCGATCCAGGCCGAGGGCGATGCGTGCGAGTGGCGCGTGGGATTCAAGGATCTGCGCGGCGGCCGGATCGAGTGAAACGGCCTCGTGCGCCGTCAGCGCAGAAAGACATGCGACTCCGAGCGGAGCGAGCACGAAGACGGCGAATCGCGGACGCCTTCGGACCAGGGTGACCTGTGCCGTCCAAGCGCACGCGGCGATGACGAGGAGGTCTATAACGGGCCGGAGGTCGAGCTCCGGCCGCTTCAGGACGCCGAAGATACTGAGTGGGGGTGGTCCCTGGCCTCCCGTGTCGCCGAAGGCCACGCCCGTGGCAACGACCACGATGCCTAGAATGATCCCGGCTACGCCCGTCGTCACCGGATCGATGGCGCGCGGCCACCAAGCCACGGCCGACGCCAGCCATCGCCTGAGCGGCGATAAACAGGCCAGCGCAAGGCCTGCGGCAATGAGCAACATCGCGAGCGAAGTCACGGCGAGCGCCAAGCCTGCCGACATCGGAGCAGCTCTTGCGAGCAGAACACGCGCCGCTTGTGCGGTTGCGACGAGCCATGCGGTCACCGCGAGAAACGCAAGCGGGGCCAGCGCGGCCATGCGGGACCGGGCCAGGACCGGAGCGGTTCTAGCCGCGGCGAGGTGCTCGGCAGGCGACGAAGGCCGGCCAGGTTCGAGAAACAGCGACAACAGCGCGACGGCGAGGCCCACCGACATTGCGACCGGACCGAGCACCCCCAATTCGGCGAAGATCAGACGCCAAGCACCGAAAGGGCGCTCCCCGGCGTCCACCCATGCCCGGCGGGACTCGGCCATGGAGACGAAAAGCGCCCCGACGCCCGCCCCCATGAGGGCAAGGAGAACCCGTTCCATCGAGCGAAGCACCGCGGCGGCAGGCTACCTGACACCGAGCCGACGCGCCTCAGTCCTCGTCGTCGGGCATCGACCCGGGTGAACGCCCGACCGACGCGACGCGTTCGGGCCGCGAACGAGCGAGTGGATGAGCCGCGTCATAGGTGCGCATGAGATGCTCGACCGACACGTGGGTGTAGCGTTGCGTCGTCGACAGCGAGGCATGGCCCAGCAGCTCTTGGATCGCGCGCAAGTCGGCTCCGCCATCGAGCATGTGGGTCGCACAAGTGTGGCGAAGCGCGTGCGGGTGCAGGTCTCCCCTTCCCGCGCCGAGGGCACCGTACTGATGGACGATATCCCATACCCCCCGCGGTTTTAGCCGCGCGCCCTTCATGCCGACGAAGAGCGCGCGCGGATCCTGCGTCTTGCGCGTCGGATGGGCAAGCTCTCCGCGAACGGCGAGCCAGGCGCGCAGCGACTCCGTGCACTTGCGGCCCAGCGGGACCACGCGCTCCTTTCGCCCCTTGCCCATCACCCTCGCGCTCGAATCGAGCAAGTCGACGTCGGTGCCGTCCATATCGCAAAGCTCGCTCACCCGGATGCCCGATCCGTAAAGAAGCTCGAGGACCGCGCGATCACGGAGGCCCCGCGACGTGTCGGCGGGCGGAGCTTCGACGACTTGCTTTGCCGCGTCCGTCGACAGCAGGGTCGGCAGCCCGCGCCTGACCTTCGGCGAGGCAAGCTCGTCGCCCGGGGCGTGGTCGATGACCTCGGTCCGCCGGAGCCAGCGAAGCCAGGTGCGGACTGCTGAAACCTTTCGTGCAATGGAGCTGGCCGCGTGGGTTCGGGTCAGCAGCCCCAGCCAGCCGCGCAAAAGATACAGGTCAATGTTGCGAATATCTTCGGAAGCCTCCGGGGAGCGCTCTCTGGCAAACGCCCCGAGGTCAGCAATGTCCCTTCCGTATTCAGTCAGAGTTCGTGGCGACACATTTCGCTCGGCTTCGAGGTGCTGCAAGAAGGCGCGAAGCGAGTCATTGAGCGTCACCGACGAGACGTCATCACGAGAACGCATGGAGGGCCAAATTTCGGGCTGAAAGCTTGTCTCGTGATACACTCGGGCATGTGCGGTCGGGCCCGGGCATCGTTCAGATCACCCCGGAGCGTCGGACTGGCGCGAGGAGCTGGGCGGCGCGCTCCACGCGCATCGCGGCCACCGTGATCGCCGCCCGCGCGCGCGGCCTTTGGCTGCGCGCGGTCCGCGAGCATTCTTCGCCAGGCCAGATCGGTTGCTCGGTCGGTGTCGGCGCCTTTGCGGCCTTCACGCCCCTTTTCGGCTTGCATTTGGGTGCCGCCTGGGTTCTCGCAACCGTCCTACGCCTCAACCGCTTGTGGGCCATGATAGGGTCGCGGCTGTCAGCGACCCCGATCCTCCTTGCGAGCGGGTTCGTCGAGATCGAAGCGGGACATCACTTCCGTACGGGCCGCTGGGCACAGATTGCAGTCCGCGAAGTGACAAGCCATGGGCACGAGCTCATTGCGGACTGGGTGCTCGGTTCACTGCTCGTCGGGGTCCCCACCGCCGCGGCCATCGGCGGCGTTGCCTATCTCGTCGCCAGGCGCTGGCACGCATCTAGGCCGCACATGCCCGAAGCACCTCGTCCACGGACTTCGGGATCCCCGCCGTCAGCACATGCGGTTCGGATGCCGTAACAAGCACGTCGTCCTCGATGCGGACGCCTATCCCTCTCCACTCCGGAGGGACCGCGTTCTCCTCGGGACCGATGTAAATGCCGGGCTCGATGGTCAGGACCATGCCTTCTTCGAGAGGGCGCGGCTTTCCGTCGAGGAAGTACGGGCCGACGTCATGCACATCCATGCCCAGCCAATGGCTTGTCCGATGCATAAAAAACTTCTTGTAAGCAGAAGTATTTACTAAATTTTCGGGATCCCCTTCAAGCAAACCGAGCCGAACCAAGCCGCGGGTGATCACTTGGACCGTGTGAGCATGGATCGCGTCGAGCGTCGTCCCCGCGCGTGATGCCGCAATGCCCTCAAGCTGGGCTTCCAGGACGAGCTCATAGACCGCCTGCTGCTCTGCCGAGAAGCCCTGGCCAACGGGAAATGTTCGGGTCACGTCA
Organism: Polyangiaceae bacterium; assembly: GCA_050013115.1. Taxonomy (GTDB): domain Bacteria; phylum Myxococcota_A; class Polyangia; order Polyangiales; family Polyangiaceae; genus Palsa-1150. The sequence goes on along the minus strand of JBEKFX010000015.1, from coordinate 36,321 downwards.
CTCGCGTAATATCCAAACTCGCAGCCTGCATCGATGAGGAGCAGGTCTCCGCGCTCGATGCGGCGGTCGTTTTTGCGGTGGTGGAGCACGCATGCGTTGGGGCCCGAGCCCACGATGCTGCCGTACGCCGGACGCTCGGAACCGTGCCGCCGAAAGATGTCGAGCAGCAGCGCTTCGACTTCGTATTCGTACATGCCGGGCCGGGCCTTCGACATCGCCAGCTCGTGTGCTTCGCGCGTAATTTGCGCTGCCCGCACCATGACCTCGACTTCGTCGGCCGATTTGCGGAGGCGCATCTCATGAAGAAGAGGGCCCGGATCGACGATCTCGGTCGGCGGGGTCACGCCCGTGCGCTGCCGAGCCCTTACACGGTCGACGGCTGCAAGCACGCGGTCGTCGAAGCTCCGATTTTTGCCGAGCCGATAATGAAGGCGCCGTCGATTCTGCAGAAGGTCGGGCAGCCGATCGTCGAGTTCGCCGATGACGAACGCCTCGGCCGCTCCGTAGCGTTCCTTTGCGCCCTCGATGCCGGCTCGAGGTCCGTCCCACACTTCGCGATCACGGTCGCGCGGTCGAACGAACAAAGTCGTCTTGCGCTCACACCCATCGAGGAAAAGCACGCTCTCCGGTTCGTCGAAGCCGGTCAGATAAAAGAAGTCCGAATCCTGCCGGTAATCGTGCTCCACGTCGCCGTTCCGAAGAAAGACGGGAGCAGCGGGAAAGAGGGCAACGCCCGAGCCGCATTGAGAGGTCATCGCCTGCAGAAAGTCCGTCCTGCGCCGCTCGTAGGTGATCATTGTGACCTCCATCGAACAATAGCGCGCTTCCGCCCACGGTGGCACGGACGCCAACGAAGGAGCGTGCTCGTACGGGTGCGATGCGGACGGAACGAAGGATTTTACGAGGGCCCGGTGCTCGAGGCAGGACCCGCGTGCGGGGGCACATGCACTCCGAACTCGCCCCCACGCGCTTGCTCGTGTACCGCTCCGCACGGGGATCGGTCCGAGATCGATGGCGTGCACGGGAGCGCGGCACGATCAAGAATTCGGGCGACTCCTTGAGCGGCTTGCCTGAGTGCGGCCGTCCGCCGACAGCCGCCACGGGCACAAACCAGCACGGTCTGACCCTCGACTTCTATCGATTGGACGTCGACCTCGGCCCGCATCTCGGCAATCCGCGACCGGCCGCTGATTTCAGGATCGGTCCATACACCCCGGACCAGCAGCGGAGCGTAGGCGGCAAGCTCTTCGCAGACAGCCCATGAGCCAGCGGCAGCAACGACCACCCCCGAATCGTCTGCGACCACCAAAGCGTCGAGCCGCCCCTCCTGGCGCGTCCGAGCGAGCTGATAGTGGAGCGCGACGAGCGGATCGGCGCTCCGATTGCGGCGGCGCTCTTCGGGAACGGCAGTCATCACCGAATTGTTCCGCGCCGCGTTCCTTGGGGCCAAGTTGCCTGCATGAGCCCGCGCTCCGCCCATGGCCTCGGCCTTGTGTTCGATGCCGCCCGCCGGCAACAGGGCTCGTGACGAGACGGCCGAAACACGCTAAGAGTCGCGCGGGGCCCATGAGCGAGAAAGAGTCCGGGGATCGCCGTCGGAGGCTCGACAGCGTCATCCCCGAGCTCATCAAGCGCGCAGTGGAAATCGGCGTCGAAAAGGCGGCCGAGGCACCCGACAATTTGAAGGAATTCGTCGGCGGGATGAAGATGCCGAGGGACGTCGCGAACTATGTCCTTGCCCAAGTGGAGGAGACCAAGACTGGCCTCTTCCGGGTGGTCGCCAAAGAAGTTCGCGAGTTTCTCGAGCACACGAACGTCGCGGGCGAAATGCAGAAAATGTTGACCACGGTCCAGTTCGAAATCAGCACGACCATTCGCTTCAAGCCGAACGAGACCACCGGGGCTGCAAACGACTCCAAGCTGCCAAAGCCCGAAGTGAAGACCGACGTCCAAGTGAAGCGCGGCCCACGGATACCGGACCGCGTCGAAGCATCGCCGGTCGCAGGACCGGTCGGAATGCCGGACGACCGTCCCCGCGAACGCCGCCGAAACCGAGAGTGAGACCGGACAAGACGAAATGCCGAAGGCCCTACGTGTTGCGGGGGAGGTGGACAGTTGGTGTACGCGCTGCCGCCTCGTCCTGAACCACCGCATCGTTTCGATGAAGGACGCAAAGCCCCACCAGGTGGAGTGCCTGACGTGTCGATCGCAGCATTTGTGGCGGCCGCATTCTCCCGGTTCTCCCGCCGAGAAGTCGGCTTCGGCGGCCGGCGGCGAGCGCAATCGGTCGGCCCCCCCCGCATCGACCGGTGCCCGTGGTTCCCGCGGAGCCGCACTTCGCCACGAACAGCAGTGGGAGAAGGCCATCGCCGGAAAGGCCGTGACGGACTTCAAAACCTACTCGGTTGCGGCGGTGTTCAACGAGGGCGATCTCCTACGACACAAGAAGTTCGGCGACGGGGTGGTGACACGGGTCATCGACGGTCACAAAGTCGAGGTGCTCTTCCGCGACGAGGCTCGAACTTTGGCGCAAGGCATGAGCTGATGTGCATGATGCACCTAGCTTGACCCGGCCAGCGTGCGCGATAGGGTGCGCCCGTAGATGCGAAGCTGGCCTCTCGGCGGGTTCGGCGCTCTATGCCTCGCGGCCTGCGCGGGGGCATTGGCGGGGCGCCGCGCCGTCGTTCCGCCGTCTGCTTGCCCGGCGCGGGTTGCGGGCATCGAGTTATCGACCTCACTCGCGCAACCGTCCGTCCAAGCCCAGCCGGAGAGGACGGACGCGCCGGTCGCGGCGGCCTCCGAAGTGATCCTCGCGCTGCCGCCAAACGGCGTGATCGGCAGCTGGCTCGTCGCCGGGCCTCTGCAGCGTGGACGTGGGCCGGACGATGCATCCTTGGTTCCTCGCCTGGACAAACCACTCGCAGGCGATGCGGGGGCACCCGTTTGGCGGATGGCGACGAGCCACGCCGGCGTGCTCGACCTCGCTGCCGCGCTCGACGTGCGTGCTGGACCTCCCTGCCTGGCGTTAGCCGGCGGCGTGCTTCACGTCGATAGACCAGGCAAGCACGTCCTCTTGCTCGGGGTCGACGATGCGGTGACGGTTCTCGTCGACGGCAAGCGAGTCTTCGAGCGAGAGCAGGCGCGGGTCCGCCGCGACGACGAGGACTTGGTCGAGCTCGACTTGAGCGCGGGGAAGCACGTGCTCGTGCTCGCCCTCCAACGGTTCGGACGGCATTGGGGGCTTCGCGCTCGGATTCTCGATGCGACTTCGAACGCTCCGGTCGGCGGCTGGTCGCTGCCGGGGACGAACGCGGTCGAAGCACGAGACGCTGCGCCGGAGATGGTCAAAGTTTCACTCGATCGTGGGGTGGGGCCGGCGGACTACCGGCCGACGCTGACGGTGGGCCTCGGCGAGGGCTTTCCTCTGGGCGTAGCGCTGGAGGTGCGCGCCAGGCTTGTCCCGGCCGGCGGCGGCCATGATCCCGTGTTCGACGTCGACATCGGCCGAATCTCAGGCCGGCCGAACGACCCCTTTCCTCCGGCTCCGTTGTCGCTTCCGACTCTTCGGGCGGCCGAAGTCGAGGACCATGATTGGACGGTGCAAGTCGTTCTCGGAGCACGCACAGTCGACTTCCCGTTTCACCCTCGACGTGCAGTCCGCGAAGCACTCGAGCACACGACGGTCGCGCTCGCATCGGCCGGAAGCGCGTCAGGAGCGTCGACCGAATCGCTCGAAAGCGTCAGCTTTCTAAGGGATCGATTGGCTTCCTTCGCCGCGAGAGGTGACGGTGACGTCAGCGCACAGCTCAACGACGCACGAGAGCTCGACGAGCTCAGCACGTGGCTCGACCAAGGTGTCGACCCTTACGTGCCGAATTCGGCCGATGGCGGTCGAGAGCCTGGGGACGTCCGGCGCCGATGGCGCACGGGGCCCATGCGCCGTGCCTATCGCTCACCCGTCGACGGACACCCCTCGGAGTTCGCGGTGTACGTCCCGCCGGACTTCGATCCGAAGCGGACGTACCCGCTCATCGTCGCCCTCCACGGGATGAACGGATACCCGATGCAGATGTTGATGTGGCTCTTCGGCCACGACGATCCAACGCACGATGGCGCGTGGGAGGATCGTCATCCGCTGCGCGATCTCGAACCGCTCGAGGCCGTGGTCGTCGCGCCGGACGGTCACTTCAATTCTATGTACCGTGAGCTCGGAGAAGACGACGTCATGCGCGTGGTCGACTGGGCCATCGCGACCTATCCGATCGATCCGGCTCGCGTCTCAGTCACCGGCCCGTCGATGGGCGGCATCGGTGCCGCTGCGTGCGCTCTGCACCATCCGGATCGGTTTGCAGCCGCCGAGCCTCTCTGCGGGTATCAGAGTTATTTCGTGCGAAGCGACATTGCCGGGCGGTCGCTGCGTCCGTGGGAGCGATTCATCGCCGAGCGTCGTTCAAACGTTTTTTGGGCGGAGAACGGCCTTCACATACCACTTTACATCGTGCACGGCACGAAGGACTTGCCCGAGGAAAATAGCGGGGTGCTCATCGACCGTTACGAAGAACTCCACTACGACGTCGAGCACGAACACCCCGATCTGGGCCACAACGTGTGGCAGCCAACCTACGAGGACCTGAAGGGTGCACGGTGGCTGGTGGCGCACCGCCGGCCTCTCCACCCGCGAGCCGTCCGATTCAAGACCCCAAGCACGCGCTGGGCCGACGATGCTTGGGTTCATGTTCGCGAGCTCGCCTCCAGCGTTTCGTGGGGTGAGATTTCAGCCAGCGTCGAGGGGCAAAACACCATTTTCGCCGCAACCCGCGACGTTCGCGCGCTGACTTTCGACCGAGACCCCAAGCTCGTCGACGACACCCTTCCGGTGACAGTGAACATCGATGGAAACAAGGTCGCGTTCCAGGCCGGCGAGCCCCTCGATCTCCACCAGATTCCTGCCGCCGAGGGCGGCAAGGCCCTCTGGAAAGCCGGCAGCGGCGTGCACGAGGGACCCTTCAAGCACGGTGCGGTGACCGGTCCGATCCGCGATGTCTTCCACGAGCCTATCTTGTTCGTATGGGGCGCGAGCGACCCCGCTCAGGCTCGCGCCAACGAAGAAGTCGCGCACGCTTGGGCGACCGTTCGATGGGGTGTTCGGGTCGATTATCCCGTCTTGAGCGACGATCAATTCTTCGAACGGGGTGAGCCGCTCGGCAACGACCGGGCCCTATTTCTGGTCGGCAACGCGGAGTCGAACCGAGTAACGCGCGAGCTCGAACCGGACTTTCCCATTCGCATTCAAGATGGGAGCGTCCTCGTCGGCGCCACCTCTTTTCCTCCGAAGAAAGACGAAGGGGCACCGGCGCAGCTCGGGGTCGTGTTCATTCGCCCGAACCCGCGTCGTCCCGACCGCTACGTCGTCGTCGTCGAGGGCGTCAGCGCGCTCGGCACTTGGCGCTCGCTGTCGCTGCCCGACATGTTGCCGGACTACGCCGTCTATGACGAGCAAGTCACGGCGGCTCGTGGAGAGCTCGTGCTCGGAGCGGGGACGCTACGGGCCGGTGGCTTCTTCGGACAGGACTGGAGCCTGTCGCACTGACGGGCCGCCGGCCCTTGGCTCATCGATCGCCACGTCGTGCGCGAACGCGGAATGTACCCTCGCCCGCGCCGACTCCCCCCCCCGTACCGGTCGTGCGCGTTCGCGAGCCACGGCCTCCCACTTCGGCCCGAGGCGGCCTGTCCTCGGAGCCGGGGCCGCCACGGGTCGACCCTCGATGGATTCTTGCTCCCCGTTCGTCGCTCGGGCCGCCTGGGGCACGACGGGCCGGGCCCCCCGCGCCATAACGAGAATGGGGGGCGCCTTGTGGCTCGCTCCGCGGGGCAGCACGTGGCGGAGGACGACGGACGATCTCGACCGGCGGCGAAACGACGCGACGCGGCACGCCGTACTCCTTCTTCAGCGCACTCAGCTCATCGGCCTTGAGATAACGCCACCGACCCGGCAGCACTCCCTCCGAGTCGATCCCGGCGAAGGACGTACGCGCCAGGCGCATCACCCGGAAGCCCGTGGCATCGCCCATCCTACGGATCTGCTGATTGCGGCCTTCGGTGATCGTGAGCTCGAGCCAGGTCTTGTTTGCCTCGTGCCTAAGAAGCTTGACCTTAGCTGGAGCCGTCTTTCCGTCCTCGAGCTCGACGCCTTGACGCCATCGGTCGAGGTCTCCTGGCTTCATCAGGCCTTGGACCTTGATGACGTAGCTTTTTGGGACGCTGCGCTTCGGATGCAGGAGGCCGTCCGCGAATTCTCCGTCATTTGTCGCCAGGAGTACCCCGCTCGTGTTGAAATCGAGACGTCCGAGGGGAAAGACCCGAGCTGGCACGTCCCCCAGGAGCTCGCGTACGCTCGGCCGTCCTTGCGGATCGTGCATCGTCGACACGACGCCGCGCGGCTTGTGGAGCATCACGTAGACCGGTGACTCCCTGACGATCCGCTGACCGTCGAGCTCTACGCGGCTTTGGCGTCCATCGACTCTCGTGCCAAGCTGCGTAACGACCCGTCCGTCGACACGGACCCGGCCCGAGACGATCATGTCCTCGGCGGCCCGCCGCGAAGCCACGCCTGCGCGCGCGAGAACCTTCTGCAACCGCACCATCGTCATCACAGGCCTGATACTTCATGAACGTGAGGGCGTCTCCCGGCGCAACGAGGAGGAAGCGATCTTCTTAGACGCCGACCATGTTGCCCGAGCGACGGTTTCAAAACTTTTGGCCTCATCGCAAGACGCGACGAAGAATGCCCGCCCCGGTTCGAGAAGGCATGACGGAGCGAGGGTGCCGAAACCCGCAGAGAAATGAGAGGAGACCCATATGTTCGGCGCTCTACGGACTTCGACGCGCCGACCGTTTCGCGGCGGTGGGCCCCCCGTCGGGGACCTCGACCGATGACCCAACGGTCATCGGGGCAGCGCCAGGGCCTGCGTCTTCACCGGCCGCGAGCGCAAGCTTCTCTTGTGCAGCGTCCTCCGCGGCCAACAATTGAGCGTCCCGATCCCACCGGTCGACGTGACCGTCGCACGTGGCATCCGTACCCACCCGTTCAAGACGATCCTTGTAGTAAATTTCCCAGGTATCGGCCTGGCCGCCCGGACAATGCGTGTTTCGGCGCACCCGCGACAGCTGACCATCGACGTAGAACTTCCACACGTTCGGACGGCCGACCGCGTAAGTCGTATCGACATCCTCCTCCTCGATGCGCCCCTGGGCAAAGTTCAGCCAAACGTCGATTTTCATGTCGTAGTTCGTGTCGGCTTCCTCGTGAAGGGGCTCTCCCTTCTCGTTGAAGGTACGAACGACGTCCTTGATTCCATCCAGATTGGTGTCCATTTCGCGGCAAAGAAGCACCGTATGGCGGCTGTCGGCGTCACCGACCGTCTTGAAGACCCGACGGATGTTCGGCTTGAGCGAACCTGGCCCGGCCGTCTCGCTCACTTCCAAGCTGGCGTTATTGCGCCAGTGCACGAAGCGATTGCACAGCGACTGGTCGTCTGAAGGCCAATGAGCCTCGTCGTTCAAGCGATCCGGTGCGAAGGCGGCGCTGTGGGATCCACCCCCGCACGAACACGCCAGGCACGCGAAGGCCATCGCAGTCCCCGTCCGTCTGCCCGCCATCATCTTCCTCCGTCACCGGTCGTCATGATCGACGATCCCCCGGCCTCCGCGCCCCCATTCTGGATCGTACCGGCGAAACCGCCGTCCGCCGGTGACGCGCTCGCCGCTGGCGCCGATGTGCCGGCGTCACCACCAAGCAGGATGGCCGTCTCAGGATCCGGCTTGCCGTCCCCATTTTTGTCGACTGCAATCGACAGGGTATCGCCGTTCCATGTCCACCACTGGTCGATGTAGCCGCTCCCCTTCGTGTCGCGCTCGCGGCGCGTCGGATGCCGAGGCCGACCCGTCGTCGGATCGACAGGCGCGTTCGGGTCGAACCAGTCCCAGGTGTCGACCCGGTGTTGACCACTGATGTCGTATTCGCGGCGCACGAGCTTCCCGGCCTCGTAGTACTCGACAGCATTCACGAGGCCGGTATCGTCGTAGCAAAATTCTCTTCTCCGCACGGCGCCGGCCGCGTCGAAGTATTCGTAGAGATCGGGTCGCCCATCGTGGTTTAGATCGACTACGCGGCAGCGTTCTTGCCCGCCTCGGTCAAAATAGCGCCGGATGTCGGGCTTGCCGTCCCCGTTCGTGTCCTGGCTTTCGACGCTGCCCCCGGACCCGCCACACGGCTCGTGGGCCAGCGATCCGGAACGGCCCGTTTCCGGAGCCTTCGCCTGCGGCTGGCCCTCGTCCCCGGCACAGCCGCTGACGTAAAGCGCCGTGGCGACCAAAGCTGCCACGAGCGGGCGCAGCAAACGGAGGCCACGCCAATCACCGCGCGAGTCGTTCATCGTGATCTTCCCAATGGGGCCCCGAGGCGCCTCGGCGTTTCGCCGGGTCGCCTGCGACAATACGCGTGCCGACCGCGCGTGGGCAAGGAGGCCATGACAGTCCCGCGCGTGGCGCACGAGGCGGCTCGGGGTGGGACCGAGGGCGGGATGCGGGAACCAGCACGAGCCTTGAACGGCCACATATGTTCACGTAGTGTACGTTGGTCACGCGTGCTCAAGTCAACCCCTGGTCAGGCGGTGCACACTCGGCTAGATGGCCGATGCAGCGGCCGCAGGCCCCCAATGCGCAAATCATCGGCTTCACGGCGTTTCACCCCTCGTTCAGCGGCCCGCGGTTCATGTCGCGCAAGAAGATCTCCACAACGATCTACGTGACGCCGGAGCAAAGCGAGCGCCTCCGTTTGCTCCATGAGCGGACGAAGGTGCCCGTGGCCGTATACATCCGCGAGGGCATCGATCTCGTGTTGCGGCAATACGGGCACCTTTTGCCGGGACAGTTGCCTCTTGCAGACCCCTCGCCTCCTTCGGTGCTGACAGTCGAGCCCAAGGCTGGGCAGCGGCCGGATCGCGTCGAGCGCACCGAACGTGCGACGGCGAGCGCCGGCGAGCCGGAGCGCGCTGCCGGCGGGGCAAGCGGCAAGTCCTGATCTGCCAAGGCAGCCGCGTTCGTCCCGACTTCGAGCTGCCCGACGACCATTCCAATGTCCGCCCCCCTCGCACTCATCCGCAACTTCTCCATCATCGCCCACATCGATCACGGCAAGTCGACGCTGGCGGACCGAATTTTGGAGCTGACCGGAGCGCTGACCCAGCGCGAAATGCGCGCTCAGTTCCTCGACAAGATGGACATCGAGCGCGAGCGGGGGATCACGATCAAAGCTCAGACGGTTCGCTTGTCGTTCACGGCGGCGGACGGAAAGGAGTACGAGCTCAACCTGATCGACACGCCGGGTCACGTCGACTTCAACTACGAGGTTTCCCGGAGCCTCGCCGCGTGCGAGGGCGCCGTCCTCGTCGTCGACTCGACGCAGGGGGTCGAAGCGCAAACCCTTGCGAATGTCTACCTCGCCCTCGAACAGGGCCTCGAGATTCTCCCCGTTCTCAACAAGGTCGATCTTCCGAGCTCGGACGTCGAAGGCACAAGGTCACAAATCGAACAGATCGTCGGTCTGGACTGCGCCGAGGCGATTGCGGCCAGCGGTAAGACCGGCGTCGGTGTGGCCGACATCCTCGAACAAATCGTTCGCAAGGTCCCGCCGCCAAAAGGCCGCGAGAGCGCTCCGTTGCGGGCGCTCATCTTCGATTCTTGGTACGACAGTTACCGGGGGGCCGTGGTGATGGTGCGCGTCATCGACGGTGCCCTCAAGAAGGGCGACAAGATTCGATTCTTGGCCGCGGGGACCGACCACGAGGTCACAGAGATGGGCGTGTTTCAGCCCTTCGCGGCGGCCATCGAGGACCTCGGCCCTGGCGAGGTCGGATTCTTCGCCGCCAACATCAAGAGCGTCCACGACGTCAAACTGGGCGACACTGTGACCCACGCCGTCAGCGCACCGGGGCGCGGTCCCCATCACCTCGGTCCGACGACAGAGCCACTGCCCGGCTTCAAAGAGGTCAAGCCGATGGTCTTCGCCGGCGTGTATCCCACGGAAGGCGCCGACTACCCACAGCTTCGCGACGCCATGGAGAAGCTCCACCTCAACGACGCCGCATTCACGTTCGAGCCCGATACGAGCGAAGCGCTGGGCTTCGGCTTCCGCTGCGGCTTTCTCGGTCTGCTGCACATGGAGATCATCCAAGAGCGACTGGAGCGAGAGTTCGACCTCGACCTCATCACGACCGCCCCCAGCGTGGTTTACAACGTGTTTCTCACGACCGGCGAGAAAGTCCGGGTCGAAAATCCGGCGAAGCTTCCGGCCGTCTCACGCATCGATCGCATTGAAGAGCCCCTCGTCACCATGACGATCCACGTCCCGACGGAGTACGTCGGGCCCGTCCTCGCGCTCTGTCAGGAGCGACGCGGAGCTCAAAAAGGGATCCAATATGCTTCGGCCGATCGGGTGATCGTCACGTACGAGCTCCCCTTCGCCGAAGTTCTCTTCGACTTCCACGATCGTCTGAAGAGTATTTCACGCGGCTACGCCTCGATGGACTACGAATTCGTCGGCTACCGCGCCGACGAACTCGTGAAAGTCGACATCCTCGTCAACGGTGACCCCCTCGACGCGCTTTCGATCATCGTCCACAAGGAGAAGAGCTACCCCCGCGGTCGGTCCCTGGCGGAGAAGCTCAAGGAATTCGTCCCGCGCCAGCAATACGAAGTCGCGATTCAGGCTGCGATTGGTGGCAAGATCATCGCTCGCGAAACGGTGAAAGCGCTTCGCAAGGACGTGACGGCCAAGTGCTATGGGGGTGACATCAGCCGAAAACGCAAGCTCCTTGAGAAGCAAAAGGAAGGCAAGAAGCGTATGAAGCAGGTGGGCACAGTCGAGATCCCCCAGCAGGCGTTTCTCGCGATCCTGAAGGTCGAATAAGCGGTCGAGGGGGCGCGCCCGCGCAGAGGGAAGGAATGCTCCTACCGAGGCAAATGCTCTTGATGGACAGGCTGCTCCGAAAGTACCCTCGGCGGTCACAAGGAGCATTGAAGATGCGGATCGCCACGATCACGCTGCTTTCGGCCTTCGGACTGGCATGCGGGGGCAGTCTTCCGGCACCAAACGACGAGTGGGCCCAGGCCCAAGCCGACCTCGGTCGCGCCGAAGCAGGAGGGGCGCCTGGAGTCCCCGACGCCAAACTGCACCTCCAGCTTGCCGCTGAAGACCTTCAAAAGTCCAAAGACCTGATGGGCCAAGACAATCGCCGGGCTGGGAGCTTGATCAACTTGGCGAGGAGCGAAGCACAGCTCGCGCTCAGCCTAGCAAAGGCCTCTCAAGCGCAGTCGACGGCACAGCAGGCGCAGCAGGACCTACAAAAAGCAAAAGGCTCGAGCGGAGGCATGCCATGAGGTGGAGTATGTTTGCGGTCGTCGTGACTCCGGTCGCGCTGCTCGCCGCTTGCGGAGGCGAACGCATCCCTCCAAAAGCGCTGGTCGATGCGCGCGAGGAGTTCGTTCGGGCCAAGGGCGGCATCACAATCCAACTGGACCCAACGGACGTGCACGAAGCCGATCTGGCACTGCAGCGCGCCGAGGCGTCGTGGAACGATTCCCCCGACGACCCCAACACGATCGACCTGGCCATCCTCGCCCAGCGCAAATCGCAAATCGCTGAAGCGGAGGCCGCGGCACTGAAAAGCCAGCAAGACGCCGACGATGCCAAGCGGCAGCTCACCGAATTCATGTCGACGCAACTGCGCGCCGCGCGCGGGCAGCTCGACCAAACGAAGCTCGCGCTTAACAAAACCCAGGAGCAACTTCAAGCCGAGCAGCAGGCTGCCGCCGAGCAGCGACAAAAGCTCGCCGACCTCGAAGGAAAGCTGAAGGATGCACGGGATACGATCGCCAAGATCGCGGCCGTCAAGGACGACGACCGGGGCATGGTCATCACCCTGCAGGGCGAAGTGCTGTTTATGACCAACAAGTGGGACTTGAAGCCCGGCGCCATGGCCAAGCTCGACCAGATTGCCGACGCCCTTCGCGGCAAAGAGCAACCGATGGTCGTGTACGGGTACACCGACAATGTGGGAACGCACGATTACAACATGGATTTGTCGCAAAAGCGGGCGAACTCCGTCCGCGACTACCTCGTCAGCAAGGGGATCCCTCAGGATCTCATCAGCGCCCAAGGCAAAGGGCCCGATAGCCCCATCTCGGACAACGGCTCGATTGAGGGTCGTGCGGCGAACCGGCGCGTGGAGATCGTCGTTCAGCCGAAGAAGTCTTGACCGACGGCCGTATCCGTGGGGCCGATGGATCGGTCCGCGTCGACCCTAGGCGGCTGCTGGACACTCCGCCGGAGAAGCCGCCGTGCTAGACGCTCCTGCTCCGATGGCGACACGAAGCACGACGCGGTTCCCCCTCTCGGCCCGGCGCGAGTGGGCCGAGGCACTCAACGCAACGGCCGAAACGGATGGAGCGCGCCTCGTTTACGAGGGCGAGCATCCATTCGGCGGCGAAACACTGCATCGCTGGCGCCTCAAAAATGGCCTCGCCATTCTGCTGCTTGTCGACGCCGTAGCTCCCGTCGTCGCCTACCACACGTGGTTCAACGTCGGTTCGAGACACGAGCGTCCAGGCAAGACGGGACTCGCGCACCTCTTCGAGCACCTCATGTTCGGGGAGACCGAGAGCCTTCGAGCTGGTGCATTCGATCGCAAACTGGAGGAGAGCGGCGCCGAAACGAACGCGGCGACATGGGTTGACTGGACGTACTATCACGAGCTATTGCCGGCCGATCGGGTGAAGCTCGCCGTCAAGCTCGAGGCCGAACGAATGCATCGGCTCGTTCTCCGCGATCCGCAGATTGCCAGTGAAAAGGAGGTCGTCGCCAACGAACGACGCTACCGCGTGGACGACGATGTCGAGGGCCTCGCAAACGAGCTCCTCTATAAGACCGCGTTCGTTCGCCATCCGTACCGTTGGCCGACGATCGGTTGGATGGAAGACATTCAAGCCTTCTCGCCGGACGATTGCCTTGCCTTCTATCGCACCTACTACGCGCCGAACAACGCGACGATCGTCGCCGTGGGCGACATCCGCGAACGCGATTTGCTCATGGCGATTCGTGACGCCTATGGGCCCATCGCGGCTCAGCCGATCCCGCCGGAAGACATCGTCCCTGAGCCTCCCCAGATCGAGGAGAGGCGTCTTGAGCTGCACAAGCCGACTGTCAGCGAAAAATTGCTCTTGGCGTTCAAGGGCCCCGCGCTCGGGGACGCCGACCATGCCGCGATGACGATCCTCAGCGAGGTCCTCTTCGGGGGTCGTGCGTCGCGTCTCTATCGCACGCTCGTCGTCGAGCGCGAGCTGGCGACCGATCTTCGCGGGTGGGTCTCCACGTACCGCGATCCCGGCCTGTTCGAGTGCTGGGTCACGGCGCGCGCGCAGCACACGGCCAACGATATTTTGCCACTTTTGGACGAAGCGTTCAGCCGTATTCGCTCGGACGTCGTAAGCGAGGACGAGCTCGCTCGAGCCAAGGCGCGCCTCGAGCTCGGATCGCTTCAACAGCTCGAGACCGTCTCGGGGAAGGCCGAACAGATCGGCTTCTTCGAGACCGTCCTCGGCGATCCAGCCCACGCCTTTCGCCGGGTGGAAGCGTATCGCCGGACCACAGTCGGCGACGTACGGCGCGCCGCTCGCCGTTATCTTTCCGACTCGGCGCGCACCCTGCTGCGGGTGATTCCCGAGCGGGGCCGGGCATCGGAAGAGGCCGCACAATGAGTGCGGCCCGAACCCGAATTTCGTCGGACCAGGTCCACCGGTTCGACCTCGGCGGAGGATCACTGGGTCTGCTCGAGCCCTCCCATGACGTGCCCCTCGTGTCGATCGTGGTGGCCCTGCGGTGCGGTTCCGCGGCGGATCCGTCCGACAAATCCGGGCTGGCGCGCATCGCGATGCGCATGCTGCGTCGAGGTTGTGAGGGGCTCAACTCCGAACAAATCGACTTCAACATTGATGCGCTGGGCGCCGAGGTGGCGGTCGATACGTCGACGGCGACCGTGGGGGTGCACGCGCAGGTCATTGCTCGCAATCTCGACGCGTTCATCGAACTGCTCGCGCGTATGCTTCGCTCGCCGACATTTCCGGAGCACGAGGTCGAGCGATTGAAGCGCGAGAGCATCGCGGAGATCGTCGACGCACGAGACAACGATCGAGTCGTCGCCCAAAAGGCGATGCAGCGGACGTTGTTCGACGGACATCCCTATGGCCGGAGCTCCGGCGGGACCAGCCGGACGGTGGCCGCCATCGAGCGCAGCGATGTCGTCGACTTCTATCGACGTTACGTCGTACGGGCGAATGTCGTCGTCGGAATGGCAGGCGACGTGAGCGCCGAGCGGGCCACCGTGCTCGCAAAGCGGCTGGTGGCCGATCTGCCCGCCGGCGAGGCCGCCGCAGACTTCGTGCCGGAGCCATCGGTGCGGGCTGGGCGCCACCTCTTGGTCGTCGACAAGCCGGAACGAACCCAAACACAGATTCTGGTTGGGACGCTCGGAACATCGCCTCACGACGCCGATCATGCCGCCCTCTTCGTCTCGACGGCGGTATTCGGGGGCACATTCACGTCTCGCCTCATGCGCGAAATTCGCTCCAAGCGCGGGTGGTCGTACGGTGCGAGCGCCCGCGCATCGATCGACCGCAAACGGCAAGGCTGGATCCTGTGGACGTTCCCGGCCGCGGCGGACGCCGCGCCTTGTCTGAAGCTTTCGATCGCGTTACTCGAACTCTGGGTCGAGGGCGGAATTACCTCGAGCGAAGCGGGGTTCATCAAGCGCTATCTGGTGCGATCGCACGCCTTCGAAGTCGACACGGCCGCAAAGCGGCTCCACCAAGCCCTCGACGTCGAACTCCTCGCGCTACCGCAGGACTACTACTCGGGGTGGATCGAACGCGTTCGATCCGTCACGCCGGAAGCGGCGAGTGCAGCCGTCCGCGAGCGCATCCACCCCCGCGACTTGATCGCGGTGGTCGTGGGAACGGCGTCGGAAATTCTCGAGCCGGTGAGGGACGCAGTACCTGGCCTCGCCGAGACGACCGTCGTTCCGTTCGATGCCGAATAAAGGCCGGCGCCACCCCATGATCGGATCGCGCACTCAGGCACGTTTTGCAAATGTCTCTGCGAATCGTGTGTCGTAGCGGCCGCTTCGAAAGTCGCTGTCGCCCAAAACCCGGCGCAGAAACCCGAGGTTCGTCTGACACGGGGCGATCGTGGTCGCTCGGAGCGCCCGCTCGAGCTCGTCGATGGCGCCCGCCCGGGTCTCCGCCCAGGCGACGACCTTCGCGATCATGGGGTCGTAGAATGGTGTCACTGTGTCCCCGGCGCGGATGCCCGACTCCACCCGGAGGCGAGCCGACTGCGGTTCGCCGTCCGTTCCGGCCCAGGTGAGCGTGTCGATCCGTCCGGGCCGCGGAATAAAACCCCTCTCCGGATCCTCGGCACAGATTCTCGTTTCAATGGCGTGCCCGGCCGCGACGACGGCGGACAAGTCCGGGAGTTCTTCGCCAGCCGCGACGCGCAGCTGCAGCTCGACCATGTCCAGGCCCGTGACCATCTCCGTCACCGTGTGCTCCACCTGCAAGCGCGCGTTGACTTCCAGGAAGAAGAAGTTGCCTGCGGCGTCGGCAATGAACTCACAAGTTCCGGCGCCCACGTATCCGGCGTGGGTGACGACCCGGAGGGCCGAAGCCAGGAGCGCTCGACGCCGCTCGGCGCCTTCTGCGCCGGCGAGGAACGGAGCCGCAGACGGCGTCTCTTCGAGCAACTTCTGATGACGCCGCTGCAGACTGCATTCGCGCTCGCCCAGAGAGTATGCGTGGCCCTGGGAGTCGCAGAAAACCTGCACCTCGATGTGCCGAGGCTCCTCCATGTAACGCTCAAGGTAGACGCGAGCGTCGGCGAATGCAGCACGTCCGCGGTCGGAGCACGTCCGGAGCGCGCGCTCGATTCCTTCTTCGGCAGACACGACTTGCATGCCGATGCCTCCACCGCCAGCAACCGCCTTGATGATGACGGGGTAGCCGACGCCGCGCGCCACCCGTTTCGCCTGCTCGATGGCGTCCGCACTCTCGATCGAAAAGGGCTGATCGGATCCCGGAACCGGCGCGGTGCCCGCGGCCATGGCCACGTGCCGAGCTTTCATCTTGTCGCCGAATGCCTCCAAGACCTCGGGTGGCGGCCCGATGAACACTCCACCGGCGGACGCAACGGCTCGCGCGAAGGACGCCTTTTCGCTCAAAAACCCGTAGCCGGGATGAACCGCTTGCGCTCCGGTCCTGCGCATCGCGGCGACCACAGCCATCGCATTCAAGTACGAGTCCTTGGCTGGGGACGGCCCGAGCAACTCCGCCTCGTCGGCCTCGGTCACGTGAAGCGCGTTGCGGTCTCCTTCCGAGTACACGGCAACCGTCCGAATTCCGAGTCGTCGGCAGGTCCGGATCACACGCCGAGCGATCTCGCCCCGATTCGCCACCAACACCTTGTCGAAAGGAATTCCCATCTTCTACGCCGATAGCAGACGCCTAGCCTCCCGGCCTCTTCGATCGAAGTCGCACGAGACGTGCGGCGAGCCCCGTGCCGGGCCCTGCTGGTTCGAGCCCGCGGCACCGAGCCCGGCCGATCGGAATCGGGCGCCATCCTTGGCGCACGGCCTAGAGAACGCGCCTTTCAGCCGGCGTCTGAAGCCGGCCCCCGCACACCGCGTCGTTCACAGGACGGACGGGGGGACCGCCTAGCGTGAGAGCATGGCCGAGAGGAGAATCGCGCCGTTCACGACGACTTTCTGGCCCTCGCGCAAGCCTCGCTTCACCTCGAGCCACGGGCTCGACTCCCCCTCGTCGACGTCGACGACCACGCGCTCGAAGCGCACGCGCCCGTCCGCGTCGCCCACCTCCGTAAAGACCACCTTCTCATCACCCAGGCGCAGCACCGCGTTGCGCGGAATGGCCAGCGCCTTCTTCTGATCGACGGAAATTTGCACGGTTGCGTACATCATCGGACGAAGAAATCTCTGAGGATTGTCAAATGAGCAGCGGACGGTGGCCGTGCGCGTGCTCGGATCGATCGCCCCGCTCACCCAATCCACCACGCCGTCGAACGATCGTCCAGGGTACGCTACGACGGTGACAGAGGCGGGCGTGCCGACGTGTACGCGCGTCAGGTCCATCTCGTAGACGTTGCCGAGCACCCAGACGTGATCGAGCTCCCCGATTGTGAAAAGCTCCTGGCTCGCGCCGCCGGTGTATTGACCCTGAACTTCGATTCCAGGGTTAATGTTGCGCGCGAGGACTTCGCCATCGACCGGAGACGGCAGGGTGTAGGTCTGGGTGACGGCATCGACGCTCCCGACCCGAAGAAGGAGTTCTTTCTGGTGCGCTCGCTCGAGCTCGGCGCGCGCACGTCGATAGGCATCTTCGGCGGCTTCGAGATCCGAGGCTGAGCCGGCCTTCTGCTCGTACAGGTCCTTTTTTCGCTTGACGTCGTGCTCGGCCGCAATGAGGTCGGCCTCCGCCTTGTGGGTATCGCTGACCGCGCTGCCCACGTCCGGCGATTCGATGACGGCCAGAGCTTGTCCCTTGAGGACGCGCGAGCCGAGCTGCGCCATGATTTGGACGACCCGCCCGGTCACCGGTGACAGCACGTGCCCCGTGCGTAGGTCGTCGAGCGTCACGGTACCGCTCGTGAGAATCTGGTCGTCGAGGTCCTTTTGGCCAACGACGATCGTGTCGATCTTGCCGTCTTTCACCTGGGCCGCCGTCAGCCAGACCTGCCCCGGCGGCGGTTGTGGGCCGAGCGGCGCTGTCGCCTCCGCCTCGGCATGGCACGAGACGAGCCACGGCGCCGCGAGCGCCAACGTAAGAGCCATGCGAGACCCCATCGACTTCATACGATCACCTCCTCGTCGACGACTCGCCGTTCATAGCTTCTGCGACAGCGCCGCGGTCCCTTTCACGACGACCTTTTGGCCTGCGTCGAGCCCGTGCTTGACCTCCAGCCATACTCGGCCGTCACGGTCATCGACGTCGACGGGAAGTCGTTCGAAACTCGAACGACCGTCGGCCTCTCCGGTCTGGACGAACGCGAGCTTATACTCGCCCAAGCGCACCAGAGCCTCTCGCGGAATGGCGAGCGCCCTCCGTTCATCCACCGCCACTCGCACGGTAGCATACATCTGTGGCCTCAGCGCATGATCAGGGTTTTCGAACGTGCAACGCACTTTCGCTGTGCGCATCACTGGGTCGAGCATCCCGCTGACCCAATCCACCTTTCCTTTAAACACCTTGCCAGGCTGAGATAACGTGACCACCTCGGCGTCCGCTCCCATGTGCACGCGCCCGAGGTCGATTTCATAAATATCGCCAAAGACCCAGACACGATCCAACTCTCCAACGGTCACGAGTTCTTGCGATCCACCGCTGTATTGGCCCTGAACCTCGATGCCGGGGTTGATGTTGCGCATCAAAATCTCGCCATCGACCGGCGAGGTTAGGGTGTACGTTTGCGTCACTGAGTCGACGTTGCCGACATGAAGTAGGTATTGCTTCTGACGCGCCCGCTGGATCTCGGCCTTGGCGGTGCGGTAGGTATCCTCGGACGTCTCGACGTCCGCGGCCGAGGCCGCCTTCTGCTCGAAGAGGTCCTTCTTTCTGCGCAGATCGTGCTGCGCAGCGATAAGGTCGGCTTCGGCCTTGTGGACATCGCTGACCGCGCTTCCTATGTCGGGTGACTCGATGACAGCCAGGGGATCCCCCTTTTTGACCCGAGCCCCGAGAGCAGCCGTGATCTTGACCACCCGGCCGGTGACCGGCGAGAACACATGTCCGGTGAGCGTGTCCTCGAGGGCCACGGTTCCGCTCGTCACGATCGTATCCTCGACGTTCTGTTCGGTCACCGGCGCGACTTCGATGTGAGCGTCTTTGACCTGAGCCTCCGACAGCCAGACTTCACCTGACTGGGACTGCTGGCCCGCCCCCTCGGCCGCGGCGTTCGACTGTCGGCATGACATCTCGAAAGGCGCGACTCCCATGAGCAAGAAAGAGAGGCTCACGGACCCCCTCAAACGGAGCGCTTTTGCATTCATTGGCGGAGCTCCATCCCGACCGCTTGTTCCAATTGGAAAACGGCCGTCCAGTAGTTGGTCAGATCTTGAAAGTACTCGACGTAGGTTGCGATGTACGTGCGCTGCGCATCGAGAAAGTCCGTCAAGCTCGCGGCTCCCTTCTCGTATTGAAGCCTCGTGATGTCGCGCGCCGTCTTGGCGCTCTGCAAGAGACCGCCGGTTTCCATTCGCGCGACGAGCTGCCGATTTGCAACATACGCCGCGTAAGCCGTCAGAACATCATTGACGACCTGTGCGGTCGTCTTCGCATGCTGCAGAGAGTTCGTCTCGTAAAGCGCTTCGGCCTGTTTCACTTCGCCCTGCATTTGATAGAAGACTGGAAGCGGCGCCGAGACCCCAACCGTGATGGTCGGAGGCGAGATCGAGTTTCCGCTCGTTCCGATTTGTGAGTAGTTGACGCTGAGGGTGATGTCCGGAAAGCGCTGACGCTTCGAAAGGGCGATCTGCGCTTCGGCCGACGCTTTCTGATAACCGGCCGCCCCCAAATCGGGACGGTGCGCAAAGGCCACTCGAAGCAGGCGATCCTCGCTCGCGTCCCCAAGACCCGCCGGAACCGTGAAGTCCAAAACTTTGGTTTCGACGTCGAAATCCGGGACGACGCCTCGGACGCCGATGAGGAATGCAAGGGCAACCCGCGCCTGCCGAAGCGCCTGCGCCGCTTGATCAAGCGCTTGATCCGACTCGAGCTTCTGCGTGACGATGCGCGCCAGATCGCCCTCGTTGATGGCTCCGCTCCGAAAACGCGTCTGAAAGAGCTGCAGCGTTCGTGCGTTGCTTTCACTGACCTGCTTCGCGAACTTGAGGGTCAGCACGGCTTGAGCGACCTGCAGATACGCCGACTGAACCTGGAAACCGATGGTCCGCTCGGCATCGACGCGCGAGAGCTTCGCCGCCGCCAGCGCATTTCGAGTCACCCGCAACCGCAGATCGCGTTTGCCCGATAACGCGTCTTCGATCGCCGCCGAATCCGAAAGGCCCGCGGACCAATACGTGGGCGAACACCCGCTGCAGGGATCGTAGCTGAGGACTCGTCCCCACCCGCCGCTGCCCACGGGGTTGGGTACGGCTCCAGCGATATTGACCTGGCCTTCCGCGGTCTTCACGGCCGCCTGGGCGATCAGCAAATCGAGGCCCCGGGATCGAAAGATGCGGAGCGCATCGTCGAGACTCAACGTCTGCGGCAATTCAGTGGGCGAGGGCACAACCTCTTCTGCACGCGCGCTCCTCGCCGCCAGGGCCCCGGCGACGAAGCCCATGCACACCATGACAACTGTCGAAATCCGCATCGCCGGCGGCTGCATAGCAACAGTTGAACCAGGCAGCCTCGGCTCTCGGACAACGCGTGTAAGACGAGCGGGGGCGCGACATGTTAACGGCCATCGACGCGTTGGGTCGTTCGTGCGGGACATTCCTTCGCGCTCGGCACCCCGCATCGCGGCATACGATCCCATCCTCTCAAACTTCACGGCGACCAAGCGGACCGCTGCGACCGCCCGGTGCGGATGCCATCGGAGCGCCATGAGCCGGGGCCGTGCCGGATGTCCTGTCATGCTGGAGGTGCTCCGCGCCGCCCCAACCCGCGCGACAGATGGTCCCGCGTCGGACATCGGCCCAACGCCCGAACGAACCGTCCCGAAGGAACGGCTTTGCTCCCTGGAACACCGCGCCAAGAGACACCGCGTGCTTTGGATGTCCCTGTCACCTTGCGGGTGCCTGGGGACCGCGCCGCCTGGCGTAACACTTCGATGGCCGAGGCTATCCCCCAGGCCTCCGGCGCCCAGGATGAGGGAGGCCGGATCGCTCGATGCATCGCCTGATGACGCACCGAGCACGCAGTTCGCAAGCAAGGCCCCCGGCCTGAGCACGGACCTTGCCAAGCGCGGGCACGATGGATTTCGAGAACCCTTCGCCCACGCCAGTCGCCGAGAGCCCCTCAAGGGGTGGCCGTCGCCCGACGGCTCGACTTTCCATCCGGCCGACACGAGAACGTCATGGCTCGTCCCAGGGCCCGCCGCGACTCGAACCGAGCGGGGGCTCGCCGGCGTAATAAGAGGATCGTTCAGCATCATACCGAGCCACCCACGTCCAAAAAAGGGGCGCGCTCACATCTCTCAAATCAATCGCGCATGTGCAGGAGACGGCAACGGATGCGAGTTCATTGGATGATCATGACAGTCGGTCTTATGGGCGGGTGCTCCAGCGAAAACATGGGGCCACCGCCTGCGCCCCCCGTCAACTGGCACTCCTTCGAAGTGGGATCGACGCGTGACGCCGGTCCGCCGGGTCCGACCGCTCGGGAGCAGGCCGTGGCCGAATCGTACGTCGAGGCGCTCGACTCGGTCGGTTTTGCACAGCTCGGGACACATTTGGACGACGACGCGCGTTTTGCTTTTCCCGGCCTCGATGACGTGCACGGACGGGAGCCGATCGTCCGAGCCCACGACTCGATTCTCGGGGCATTCGATGCTCGCAAGGTGATTGCAACGCGCATTTGGCGAACGAGCAGTGAACAGACGGTCGAGTGGTCGATGACCGCCACGCATGCCCGGGATTGGATGGGGGTTGCGCCTACCCATAAGGCCGTGACCTTCAAGGGGCTCTCCCTTCTTTGGACGAAGGACGACGGAACGATTAGCGATGTCCATCTTTACTTTGACGTCGCTGCGGTGAAGGCCCAGCTCGGGGTCGGGCCGAAGGGGCTCATTTTAGGCCTTCAGCCCGACGGCGGGGCCACATCGGCATCACCCCCCGTCGAGGCCGCCGCTGGCCCGGCCATTTTCGAACAGACCGGCTCGACCGCCGAAGCGAGCAACGTCGCCGCGGTCCGCGCGTCACTCGATGCTCTCGAGGGGAACGACGAAACAGCGTACCTTCAAGCGTTCGCCGACGATGCTGAGGTCCGTACGGCTGGCCGAGCCCAGCCCATGCGGGGCAAAGGGGATCTCAGGGCCTTCTTCAAAGCGATGCACAAAGCAATCGGACAGCTCGATACGACGGTGACCGATTCGTGGGGCGTGGGGACATACGTCGTTCTCGAGTATACGGTCGCAGGCGAAGAGCTCGGGCCCATCGGTTGGCTGCCCTTCGAACACGACAAGGCGATACGAATTCACGTCGTCGACGTCGTCGAGGTCCAGGCTGGGAAGATGAAGAGAGTCTGGCGTTACGATAATCCCAGCGAAATTGTCGCTTCAACCCCTTCGTGAGAGCGGCCGGACGGAAGACGGTCCGCTCGGAGCGGCCGCGATGGGTCAAGCGACCACCCGCGGCGCGATGCAACGAGCGGCCGTGCGTCACTGCAGATAATCGCGGTCTCTGAGCTTTTTCGGAATGTACTCTTCCGTGATGAAGGAAATTCTCTTCGTCAAGAGGGAATCGACTTCCATCTTAAATCCATTGTCCACGATGCCCTGAATTTCATTTTGCCATTTGTGGTCCTTGAACCATGGATACGCCTTCATCTGCTCCGCGCGGACGAAGTCCTCCTTGGTCAGCTTAATTTCCGCAGCCCGAGGCATCTGAAATTTTTTGTAGTCAGACGCACTCATCCCAAGAAATCGAACGTTCGGGACGGCCATCCTCATCGATTCATAGGCAAGGTTGATGCTCCCCTGTTTCAAGACCGAATAGATGTAGAGGCCCCATGGATCGTTATCGACGAGGGCATAAATCGGCAATTTCAGCTCGAGCGCCATTCTTTGCAAGAGCCGACGGGCGCCGCGAGCCGCTTGGCCGTCGCTCGTCATTAGGATGCAGTTGTGCTTGAGCCAGAACCGGTCTTCATGGAGCCGGTGCCACACTGCCTGCTTTTCGACAAGCAAGATGAATTCGGCTGAATTTTTTATGAACTTGATACTATCGGGTTCACAAATACTGGGAATACCCCAGCCCCCACTTCCCATTCGGGAGAGATCGATCACGTCGCCCGAATCGTTAACCGTCAGCTTACCGACCAAAAGTCCCCGTCGATTTGCAAAGAGGTGCAGCTCCTCGCGAAGTGCGTCGATTCCAACCTCCAAGTCCTCGATGATGGGATCGCTCTCGCTCTGATCCTCGAAGGTATTCTCATTGGTGCCTTCGAGCGTGTGCTTCGTCATGTAAAACATCTGCCGAATGCTGACCGTTTTGCTTTCATCGATGAGCGATTTGCATTTGCTCGCGATGAGCATGGTTTGCATGAACTTCCGTGCCATCGCGGTATTGAAAAATTCACGCGACTGGATCTTGTCTCCGAGCTCGATGATCTTTTTCTTTTCGTTGAATGCGATATTCGACAGCGTTCTCGTCCGGATGTCGAGAGCAGGATTCGTTCCCTTCGCGGCTTGTGCCAACGTCTGGCGTGCAAGCCTGTCGATTTTCGAGAGCGTTTGCGTATCCCGGTTGCTTTGCCGGGGGCTTTCGGGGCCCTTTTCCTCGGCACGTTTGGGCAGAGACTTTTTCTTGGCAGCCATCGATTATTCCAGGAGTTCGAGCCCGTCACGGCTTTTCTTTGCACGCTTTTCAGGCAGTGCACGCGGCGGCTTGCTCACGACGCGCCCCTTTGGTCCCCGCGTTTCGCCGTCCTTCGGGCCGCCGTCCTTCGGGCCGCCGTCCTTCGGGCCGCCGTCCTTCGGGCCGCCGTCCTCGTCGGCCACACGCACAAACCTCGGCAGCGCGCGGAAGAACGGCTCCTCTGCGTGTTCCTTCGAAACACCCAGGATCTCCGAAAGGGCTTGCGCCACTTCGGGGATGTACCGTTCAAAGAGACTCCGGCGGTTTTGCTCGCGCGCCGCAAACGCCCGGGCGCGTATGTGCGCGGCGAGCTTGCGACCGCATTCCTGGATGGCGCGCTTCATCTCCGACAGAAGTTCGTCGTAGTGAGCCACCGCCTCCTTCGCCTCGCTCGTGAAGGGCACCCAAACGCTGGCCAAGTGTACCGCGATCGCCATCGGAGCGACGGGCAGACTGCCCTTCGGCTGCTGCAGTTCGTAGCCCCGCCAATTGGTGAGGTAGACCGCCTCACTGATCGCGCACGCCTTCGGCTGGTACTGAAGCGGTACCCGGTTGGCAAAGCGCATGATGTCGGCGGGCTCGTCGGGGGCCAGATCGCCGCCGAAAGCCAGGCCCGCCTCGACGACGAATGGATTGCCCCGGTACACGGCCGGTGGTCTCGTCGTCGACGCATAAAATTCCGCGCGCGGAAAACGCCGCTTCAGGCCCTCTACAAGGAGCGCTTCGCCGATCGGTACGACCGCCGTCGCGGGCGGTGCCATCACGTGCACTTCGCCGAGCGCCCTGTGTAGCCTCTCGAGCTCTTCCCCATGGATTCGCTCGGCCGGTGATTTCGGACTGACCTTGGCACGAGAGCAAACCGCTTGGGCGACGGCAGGCGAAACCCGAGAAAAATCGTCCACCAACACCTGCTTGACGGTCTTGCCAGGTGAATCCGAGAGCATCGTCTGGAGCATGCCGAGCTCGACGCCGTGGGGATGCGGCTTGATTTCCTGAGCCTCGCGCGGAAGCTCGTCGGTCACGCGGGGAAATGCGAGCCGCTCGCCCCTCGGAGAAACGAAGGTGAGCGCCAAGTGGGGGTTCGCGATGACCGTTTGCTCCAAGTATTCCTGTACCCCCGTGCGGCCGCCTCGATAACTCGCAACGAGCTCAATCTCCACGCGCGTGCCGTGTTCCGGTGCCCATGGGACGGTCTCTTCGTGCACGATGTCGGGCTGGTTGCGTTTCGTATCGATTCGCAAGTGAATCTGAAACGCGGGACGTCCCCTCCCCGTACGGCTCGTGATGACGACCGGTTTTCCGGTTGTCAGCTGCCCGTAGAGACCGGCCGCACTGATCCCGATGCCCTGCTGTCCCCGAGACTGCTTCAGTCGGTGAAACTTCGAGCCGTAGAGAAGCTTAGCGAAGACTTTCGGGATCTGTGGCTTCACGATGCCGGGTCCGTTGTCTTCCACAACCACGCGGAAACGAGATGGCCCCGACGCCGATCGGTCGGGCCCGTCGCCGCCCTTCGATTCCTTCGGTCCCGTTGCCTCTCTCCTTCCCGTCGCCCGCTGGATCGGGGCGACGGGGGGGCCTTGCACTTCATTGATTTCAACGAGAATCTCAGGCAAAATCCCCGCTTCCTCGCAGGCGTCGAGCGAGTTGTCGACGGCCTCCTTCACCGTCGTCAGAAGCGCCTTTGCGGGATTGTCGAATCCGAGGAGGTGCCGGTTTTTTGTGAAGAATTCGCTGACCGAAATCTCCCGTTGCTTCGCCGCCATCGATTCGGCGGTGGCCCGCCGTTTCGGTTCGTCGATCGATTCGCTTTGACCCGGGCGGGGATCGTCTTCGGTCTTCGACTTCGGCATCGGATCGTCTCTGGGCCTCGCTGCGCCTCGGCTGCTTGCCGCTAGCGGCTCCTATGAACAGGTGTCAAGCAGAGCGTTCAGGCGGGGCGCCCTGTATCGTACCGCCCTCGTGCTTCACCGACCCAAGCTCATCCTTGCACTCCTCACCACGCTGAACCTCCTCAACTACCTCGACAGGTACGTCCTTTCCGCCGTGCTAGGGCCCCTCCAGGAGGAGCTTCGCTTGTCGGGCTTGGCGGCAGGCCTGCTCTCCACCGTCTTTCTAATCGGCTATTTCGCGACGAGCCCAGTTTTCGGCGGGCTGGCGGACCGGGGGAGAGCGGACGGGTCTGGCGTCCGCAAAGTGCTGATGGCCATCGGCATCACCGTTTGGAGCGGCGCCACGATCGCTTCCGGCCTGGCAACTGACGCCACCTCCCTCCTTGCCGCTCGCTCGATCGTCGGCGTCGGGGAAGCCAGCTACGCCACCCTGGCCCCCACCCTCATCGACGACCTCGCGCCAGCCGCCGGGGCGGCGCGGTGGATGGCCATTTTCTCGGCCGCAACCCCGGTGGGCTCCGCCCTCGGCTACATCGTCGGCGGGGCGGTCACCGCGTCGAATGGGTGGCGATCCGCGTTCTTCGTCGCGGGCGGACCGGGCTTTTTCCTGGCTTTGCTATGCCTGCTCATCAAGGAACCTCGTCGCAGGCGCCGGCCAGCCCACGTCGACATCGCACACGCAGCGTCATCGCTCTTGAGGGTGCCCCTCTATCGCGGAGCCGCGCTCGGGTACTGCTTCTACACGTTCGCCATCGGGGGATTCGCCTACTGGGCACCAAAGTACCTGCACGTTCGTTACGCTCTCGAGGCCGGGCGGGCAAGCCAACTTTTTGGGCTCGTCACCGTGGTCGGAGGCGCGGCCGGAACGGTGGCCGGAGGGTGGCTCGCCGACCGGTTCGCACGGAAGCGCCTGCGCGAACAGGCCGACGCGCGCGGGACGGACGAGGCGCTCGCCAGGGCCAACATGCTCCTTTGCGCCATCGGGACGGCTTTGGGGGCGCCCCTTGCGGCTGCAGCCATTGGGGCGGCGACGGCTCCTGCGTTCTTCGCCTATGCGCTTCCGTGTCAGATCGCGCTCTTTGCCGTCAGCGGACCGATCAACGTTGCGCTCCTGCGGAGCGCGTCGCCCGGGTTACGCGCCACGGCCATGGCCGTGGCCATTTTTGCGATTCACGCCCTCGGCGACCTATGGTCGCCTCCCGCGATTGGTCTCGTGGCCGACCACGCACCCATGCAAACCGCCATGTACGCCGTACCGCTCGTCTTCTGCGCAGCCGCATTCGTCTGGGGACGCACCACCCGAGCATCCGGCTGGTTGACCTAAGGCGTTCGCGTGCGCTAGGCAGCGAAGACTTTTTGCGGGCCCCCGGCGATGTCGTGGGCACGCGACCCCGATGCGAACATCTCGCTTGCTCGCCGTCCTGGCTGCAGTGCTCTCCACGATGCTCTGCGTGCGCACGGCGCCCGCCGCAGATCCCGGCAGGGCCAATTCCGCCACCAACGCCGCGCCGGACGGTGGAACGGCCGGCTCACCGGCCGCCGATCCGGCGGCTCGCGCATCCGATGGAGGCATCGTCGACGCATTCGACGCCGGACGCGGGGCAAGCTCCGACGTGCTGGCTCCGACGGGCGACGCGGGACCGGCGTCGACGATGGGCGCCGAACCCACCGTGCGGTTGCCGCCCACGGCGGCGGAGCAGGCCGAGGGGCTGCCCATCGCCGCCCTCGAGATTGTCGGCAATCGACGGGTCGCCCGGGACGACATCTTGTCGTACGTCCGCGAAAAAGCGGGACAGCTGTTCAAGACCGAGAACCTCACAAGCGACGTTCACGCCCTGTGGGATTCCGGCTTTTTCGAGGACATCCAGGTCGATCTCGCCACAACGGATCGCGGGGTCGTCCTCCGCTTCATCGTCCGCGAGCGCCCGAACATTCGAGAGGTCGCCTATCAAGGAAACGACGAAATCGAGAACGACAAGCTGAACGAGGCGGTCGAGATCAAGCCGAACACCATCTTGAGCCTCCCCGCCGTGCGCCGCAGCGTCCAGAAGATCAAGGACGCCTATGCCGAGAAGGGCTTTTTTCTCGCGGACGTTTCGTATGAGCTCGAACCTCAGCGCGAAAACGAAGTCAACGTCAAGTTTCGCATCGTGGAGCACCAGCCGGTGACGGTGCGGCACGTCACGTTCATAGGAAACGATCACGTCAACGACTCCGACCTCCGGGACTTGATGCAAACCGGCAACGGAGGATTTCTCTCCTTCGGCTCAGGAGGTCCTTACCGACAAGACGTTTTCGAGCGCGACGTCCTCATGCTGAGCGCTCTCTATTACGACAAGGGTTACCTCAGCGTGCAGATCGGAACGCCGCGCGTCATGCTGACGCCCGATCGGCAAGGCATCGACATCGCGATCGTCATCCACGAAGGTCCGCGCTACAGGATCCGGCAGCTACGCGTCTACGAACGAGACCCAGACGATGTGACGAGGGAGGTCGAGCCTCTCGGCGGTCGTCGGGCCCTGCAGCAAATGGTGGGGGCGCATTCCGGCGACTACTTCAACCGCGCGCAGCTCATCAAGGATCTCCAGACTGTCCGGAGCCTTTACCGGGATGCGGGCTTCGCCAACGTCGAGGCCGAGCCCGAGACGGAGCTCGATCCGGTCCACGCCGAGGTCGACATCGTCGTGCCCATCAAGCGCGGGCCGCCGGTACGCATCGAGCGAATCGAAGTGAAGGGGAACACCAAGACGCGCGACAAGGTGATTCGGCGGGAACTGGAAATTCAGGAAGGACAGCTCTTCAGCGAAAGCGGCATCGAGAACAGCAAACGACGCATCACGGCCCTCGGATATTTCGAGCGAGTCGACGTTTCGACCGAGCAAGGATCGGGACCCGACAAACTCATCGTCAACATCGAGGTCACCGAGAAATCGACCGGGACATTCCAGGTCGGAGCGGGCTTCAGCTCCATCGAGAGCTTCATCGCAACGGCTCAAGTCCAGCAGGCGAATCTCTTCGGCAACGGCCAGTCGCTCGCGCTGCAAGCGCAGGTGTCGGGCCTTCGGCAGCTCGTGACGCTGCGCTTCTTCGAACCGTACTTCTTGGATAGCGACTGGAACTCGAGCCTAGAACTATATGATACTCTTTATGTTTTTCCGAATTTCGCACGCCGATCCGCCGGAGGTTCGCTCACGTTCGGCTACGCGCTGATCCAGCCTTGGCTCCGCTTGTCTCTCACGGCAACCGCCGAGTGGGATTCGGTCGATACCTCTGCGACGACGACATTCTTCGGAACCGCAACCCCCGGTTTCACGAGCGTCTTTCAGTCGCTGCCGCTCGCCAATCTTTTCAACGCCGGACGCGTCTTTTCACTCCGACCGACGCTCACCTACGACACACGGGACAACCGCCTCTTCCCTTCCTCCGGCATCTTTCTCCAGGCATCGACGGAGCTCGCGTCGGAAGCCTTCGGGAGCCAGTTCAATTACCTCCGCCACCGCTTGACCGGCCGCTTCTATTACCCGCTCGGCGGACAGACCGTCGGCAAACCCGGTTCCGGGTTCGTGCTGAAGCTCAACACGGAGTTCGGAATCATCACGAGTCCGGACCCCGAAGGCGTCCCGATTTTTCAACGCTACTTCCTCGGCGGTATCCTCGACATCCGTGGCTTCTATCTCCGCAGCATCGGCCCGCGCCTGCCTCTCACCTCGACTCGTGACCCGAACGCGCCGCCCATCCCGAACGGCGCGACCATCGGCGGCAACATGCAGGGGTACGAAAATCTGGAGCTCGAATTCCCGATCCTTGACGCGGTTGGCATTCGCGGCGTCGTGTTCTTCGATGCCGGCAACGCGTGGAACCTGGAAGACCAATTCTGCAAGACAACGCCCGCGCCCCAGTTCGACAAGGTCGTTCAGCCATGCTTCTCCTTCCCGGGAAGTCTCGGCTATCTCCGCACGTCTACCGGCTTCGGACTGCGGTGGTTCTCGCCCCTCGGCCCCCTCCGCTTCGAATGGGGCTTCCCGCTCGCCCCCCTTCCGTACGAAAACCACAGCGACTTCGAGTTCACGATCGGAAACTTCTTCTGATTCGAGCCGAACCGACCCCTGTCTGGCAGCCACAGGCTCGCGACCGATGATTGACGGGCGGCGTCGGGTCACGGCCGAACGCTCGTCCAGACTGCGCAAAGGCTGCCGAAGCGGCTCGGCTGTTTTCGCCGGAGGATCCGTTCGGGGTTCGAACTTGGCGGCACCGGGTCGGCAGCTCCAAATCGACCTCGCGGGCGCAGGCCACTCGGCTCCCGAGCCATGCTAGTCCTTGCTGGGTCGAATGCCCGATACACCGCCCAGCCCGCCCACCCCTCCGTCTCCGCCGAGCTCGCAGAAGGTCCCCGTATCCATCCAAGAGGAGATGCGCATCTCCTATCTCGACTACGCGATGAGCGTGATCATCGGGCGCGCCATCCCGGACGTTCGGGATGGACTCAAGCCCGTTCATAGGCGCATCCTCTACAGCGCCTACGAGCAAGGACTGCTGCCAACTGCGGCGTACCGCAAGAGCGCGACCATCGTCGGCAACGTGCTGGGCAAGTACCACCCGCATGGCGACTCCGCGGTGTACGACGCGATGGTGCGCCTCGCGCAGGATTTTTCGATGCGCTACGAGCTCATCGACGGTCAAGGCAATTACGGGTCGATCGACGGGGATCCGGCTGCCGCGTACCGGTACACAGAAGCACGCCTGACGAAGCTCGCCGTCGAGCTTCTTTCCGACATCGACAAGGAGTGCGTCGATTTCGCTCCAAACTTCGATGACAGCCAGCAGGAGCCGCTCGTCCTGCCCGCGCGCGTCCCCAATTTGCTCATCAACGGGACGAATGGGATCGCAGTGGGAATGGCGACCAACATCCCCCCGCACAACCTCGGTGAAGTGATCGACGCAACGGTCCATCTCCTTCGTAACGAGGAGACGACCATCGACGATCTCATTCGATTCATCCCGGGACCGGACTTTCCGACCGCAGGCCTCATCTTTGGACGCTCGGGCATCGAATCCGCCTATCGAACGGGCCGCGGGGCGATCGTCATGCGCGCCCGGATGGAGGTCGAAAAGTCCGCCGGACGCGGAGAGCGCGAGCAAATCGTCGTCACCGAGATTCCCTATCAGGTCAACAAGGCACGCGTCGCAGCACGCATCGCGGAGCTCGTACGAGAGAAGAAACTGGAAGGGGTCGGAGAGGTCCGCGACGAGAGTGACCGCGAGGGTATCCGACTCGTCATCGAGCTCAAGAAGGATGTCATCCCGCAGGTCGTCATCAACCAGCTTTATCGTCAGACGGATCTTCAGACGAGCTACGGGGTCATCAACCTGGCGATCGTGCAGGGCCGGCCCGAGGTGCTCAACCTCAAAGAAACACTCCAGGCGTTCATCGCGCATCGACGAGACGTCGTCACGCGCCGGACCCGTTACGAGCTTCGGCAAGCCGAAGCCCAGCGCGAAGTCATCGAGGGCCTTGGAGTCGCCGTTGCAGAGGTGGACCTCGTCGTGAAGACGATCCGTGAATCGGCCGATGCCGACGCCGCACGATCCGCACTGATGGCTCTCCCCCTTGCCGGCCTGGAGCCGTTCGTAAGACGTGCCGGGAGACCGGAGAGCGAGATCGAAGAAGCCAAGAGGCGAAGCCCCTACACCCTCTCGGAGCGTCAAGCCAAGGCGATCCTCGAGATGCGGCTTTCGCGACTGACGGGGCTCGAGCAGGAGAAACTCGCGAAGGACTATGCGGAGCTTTGCGAGGCCATCGCGAAATATCGTGCAATTCTCGCGAGTCCGAAGCTGCTCGACGACGTCATCGCGATGGAGCTCGAAGACATTCGGACGAAGTACGCCGACAAGCGGCGCACCGAGATCGTGGCGAATGATGCCGAAATTCTGGAGGAGGATCTCATCCAGGAGGAGGACATGATCGTCACGATCTCGCACGCCGGATACATCAAACGCACGAGTCCGAAGGATTATCGTGCGCAAAAAAGAGGCGGTCGGGGCCGCATCGGCATGGATGCGCGCGAAGAAGACTGGGTCACGCAGCTCTTCGCCGCCTCGACGCATGCTTACGTCTTTTTCTTCAGCGACAAGGGCAAGGTCTACGTCAAGAAGGTCTACGAGATTCCACCCGCGGCCCGCACAAGCAAGGGGCGAGCGATCGTCAATTTCGTGGGCATGGAGAGCGGCGAGACGATCGCCGCCATCGTCGAAGTGCCGAAGATCGAGAAGGGCAAATTCGTAGTGACGCTGACAAGGAAAGGGCAGATCAAGAAGACCGAGCTCGATGAGTACGAGAACTTCCGTGAACGAGGCATCATCGGACTGAAGGTGGACGACGGGGATCAGCTCCTCAGTGCCTCGCTCACGGACGGAACGAGGGACTTGCTCATCGCGACCAAGGGTGGGCAGAGCATTCGCTTTCCCGAGGATCAGGTGCGCTCGATGGGGCGGGCGACGCACGGGGTTAAGGGTATCGACCTCGCCCAGGACGACGAGGTCGTCGGCCTCGTCGTGAGCGACTCGGCCCGACCGCTGGTCCTCGCCGTCTGCGGGCACGGGTTCGGCAAACGAACGCACATCGACGAGTTTCGGACCCAGAACCGGGGCGGCAAGGGAATCATCCTCATCGACGCGAGCGAGCGCAACGGCCCGGTCGTCGGAATCAAGCTCGTCAAGGACGGCGACGAGGTGATGCTGATCACCGATCGCGGTCAGACGCTGCGCACGCGCGTCGACGAGATCCGCGAAACGGGCCGGAATGCACAGGGCGTGAAGCTCATGACCTTGGGAGACGGCGAGCGGATCGTCGCCGTCGAGCGTCTTGCGGAATCAGAGGGCGATGATGGCGGATCGATCCTTCCCCCGAGCGACCATGGTCCCCCGCCCAGCGAACTCAACTAGGACGGCGGGGACGACGGTCGGCGCCGCGGAACGTCGGGAGCGCGCAAAGCGCGCTCCTTCGCTCGCTCCGCACACGCTCGCGCGCCTCGCGCTACAGCACCCGTCGGCGCACTGCGAGCTCCATCACCGGTCCCCGTTCGAGCTGGTCGTCTCCGTGGTCCTTTCGGCCCAGACGACGGACGTGGCGGTCAACAAGGCCACTCCCAAGCTCTTCGCCCAGTTCCCAGACGCCCGATCGCTTGCCATCGCGGAGCCCGCCGAGGTCGAGCCGTATGTCGCGTCGCTCGGCTTTTACCGAATGAAATCGAAAGCGATCGTGGGGCTGGCCCGTGCGCTCGTGGAGAAGCACCATGGCGAAGTTCCCCGCTCGCTTGCGGAGCTCGTCGCGCTGCCCGGCGTCGGACGCAAGACGGCCAACGTGGTCCTCGGGGTCCTTTGGAATCAGCCCGAAGGGGTCGTGGTCGACACGCATGTCATGCGGATCAGCCAGCGGCTCGGGTGGAGCAAGAACGCAGTGCCCGAGGCGATCGAGCGCGATCTTTGTGCGATCCTTCCGCGCGAAGACTGGGACCGCGCGAGCCACGTACTCATTTTTCACGGCCGCTATTGCTGCTACGCACGGAAGCCGGGGTGCGAACAATGCTCTGTAAGCGACGTCTGCCCGTCAGCTTTCGACGCCGACCATGTCGGCCGAAAAACGCGTCCCGGCTTGCTCAACGGGTCCACACCTCGCGGCAAGGACAAGGGGCGGGCGCCGGTGCGCCACCGAGCGGCCTCGAAACGCGGCTCGAGCGCGACCTCGACGCCCGTCGAGAAACCAGCATCGAAACGGGTACGTCAGGCGAGACCAAAGAAAGCCTCACCGAAGCGATCCCCGTAAGGGCGGCGTCGTCGATTGATCGGGGTTCGATCGGGAGCGAAAGGCTGCGACGAGCCGTTCGGTCGCCGTGTACGGATCGGTGACCATGGACTCGACGTCGCGTGCCGCCTCGTCGATCCGCGCGCCGAGATCCTCGACCGCTGCCTCCATCAACGCTTCGCGCAGCCCATCGCGGACTTCGTCCGTCAGTCGTTCTCGGCGACGCCGCCGGCCGGCCGACGTCTCGCGACTCCACCTCGCGTGCCCATCGAGCGCGCTCACGACCGCGGACACTCCCTCGCCGCGAAGGGCCACGCACTTCAAGATGGGGGGAGTCCAAGGAGGGCCGTCCCCCTCGGCGACGACGGGTTCGGCTGCGGCCCCGAGGGTCCTCTTGCCACCGGCATCGGTCGATTCCGTGGTCGGGGTGAGCCGAGCTTGCGCCAGCTCGGTCATTGCACCGCTGCGGGCTGCGGGCGGCCGGCGCGGGCTTGAGATCCTTCCGCCCTCGTGACCGAGCGCGATCATCAGCTCGAGATCGCCGACCGTCACGTCCGCACCCTCTCGGTCTGCCTTGTTCACGGCAAAGACATCGGCGCACTCAAGGAGACCCGCCTTGGCTGCTTGCACTTCGTCGCCGAGACCGGGCGCCATGACGACGAGCGTCGAGTGCGCCGTTCGCGTCACATCGAGCTCGTCCTGACCGACGCCGACTGTCTCCACCATCACGACTTCATAGCCCGCAGCGTCGAGCACCCGAACGAGGTCACGCGTGCTCCGCGAGAGACCTCCGAGATGCCCTCGTGTCGCGAGGGACCGGATGAAGACGCCATCGTCGAGCGCGTGACGGGACATGCGGACCCGGTCGCCGAGAATGGCCCCGCCGGAAAATGGGCTCGAAGGGTCGACGGCAATGACCCCCACGCGCTGCCCACGCTGACGATAGGCTTCGATAAGCCGATCACAGAGTGTCGATTTGCCGGCTCCCGGATTGCCGGTGACGCCGAGGACCCAGGCGCCGCCCGTGTGGGGCCAAAGGCGCTTGAGTACATCGGAATATCC
Source organism: Polyangiaceae bacterium (assembly GCA_050013115.1). GTDB lineage: Bacteria > Myxococcota_A > Polyangia > Polyangiales > Polyangiaceae > Palsa-1150. The sequence continues at coordinate 1,870 of JBEKFX010000015.1, read as the reverse complement.
TGGACGGCGGTCGTCTACGACCCGCAAGGTGCGCGCGACGGCGCGCGTCTCCCGCGCCAGAACCCCGTCGACTAGGTCGTTCATCGTGGAATTGCGGCGAGTTTCGACCGAATCGAGGCACGGTCGACTGCCCCGTCGCTTGCGGCAAGCGCCCTCGAGTAGGCATCGCGCGCTGCCGCGCGGTCCCCCTGGGCCGCCAGCGCGTCGCCCAACGCTTCCCAACCCGGCGCCCAGCGGGGTGCCTCCTTCGTTGCCTTGAGACCGAAGGCGCGGGCGCTCGTGTCGCGGCCGGACGCGTGATACACTTGGCTTGCCCGAACGAGGGGCGTCGGATCGTGGTGGTCGAGGCTCCACGCGACCTCATAAGCCTCGACTGCAAGGGCCGTCTCGCCTTTTTTGGCGTTGCCATCGGCGATGAGGAGCTCGGCGGACGCGCTGTTCGGAAGGATTGCGTGGACGGCTTGCCCGGCCTTGATTGCGTCGTCGGCGCGCCCATCGAGGAGAGCCACTCGGCCCAAGAGGATGCGCGCGTCCGCGTTGGCCGGATCGAGCCTCATCGCACGATCGGCGTCGACTTTGGCCTCCTCCGGGCGTCCGAACGAAAGCTGCTGGGTCCCGAGTGCCACCCAAGCGGGCGTCCACGTCGGCCGCTCCCGGGTGACCCGGTCAAGGAGACCGAGCGACTCCGCGCCCGGCGACAGAGCTTGGGCCAATCGAAAGAGTCCATCGGGACCGGCCGGGTCGAGTTGAACGGCCTTCCGAAGCTCGCCCAGGCCCTCATCGCGTCGGTCGCCGTTCCAGAGAACGCTACCGAGCGCAAGATGCGCCTCTGAGTCGTCGGGCCGGAGCGCGAGGGCTTGACGGAGTGCTCTTTCGGCGTTCCGCTCGTCGAGTTCGAGTTGGTAAGCGCGCCCCTCGGCCAACTTGGCGTCGAAGCAGCTGGCGTCGATCGCAAGAGCCTCGGCCACTTCGTCGAGAGCCAAAGACGCGCGCTGCGAGACGAGATGAACCCGTGCGGTGCACGCATGCCCGTCCGCGCCTTCGCCGGGCAGATCGCCGAGACGCTTGCATGTTCCGAAGGCCCCTGCGACGTTGTGTCGATCCATGTAGACGTTGGCGAGCTCCTTCGTCAGGGCAACCAGGGCGCGAGGCTGGCCACCGAAGGCCGTCAACCCCCGACGAAGTGTCGCGTCTGCGTCGTCGAGGTGGCCCGCGCGGCGAAGAGCACGGCCGAGCGCGAACGCTGTCTCCCAGGATCGCGCTGCGGATGCCGAGCCGCTCCGAAAGGCCTGGACCTCGGATTCTTGCGGGAGCGCCGATCGCGCCACGAGCGCGAATGCAAGCGAAAGAATGAGCGTGAGGCCTTTCGGAATGCTTCCCATCGAAACGGCACCTACTTCGTAGCACACGGAGAGAATCTACCGTCAGGCGGTCGCATCCATATTGAACCGCGGAGCGCCTTGTGGTCCCTTGCGTCGACGCATCGCGCGCCTTCGAGAGGGGCCCCGTGACCAAGCTGACAGACCTCGTCGTTTTCCGTGACCCAAACATGGCCGTCCGCTACGCGAACGGCAAAATTCCGATGACGACGCTGTTCGAGGCCTATCTCGACGGCGACGTCGACATCCCGGACATCGACGCTTTCCTGGACGCACGCCGCGACTTGGTGAGCTACACGCTGACGAAGCACCACCTCGAGTTTTTCGTCACGCGGTTCATTCCAGAAGTGACGATCCATTCGAAGGAGCAGGACAAGCGCATCGTCCGCGAGCATTACGACCGAGGCGACGATTTCTTCGAGGCCTTCCTCGGCGATCGGATGGTTTATACGAGCGCGTTCTTTAACGACGAGCATGATTCGCTGGAGCAA